>CACWHK010000016.1 GCA_902760755.1 uncultured Lachnospiraceae bacterium
GGAAGTACCCTTAGTTTTTGAAGCTATGCACCGGAGCGGGGATCCGACCGGTCCGGCTGATGAGTGCGTCACATCCATAGGGATTCACAGCCATAATGGGAGCGCTTCCCAGCAGACCTCCGAATTCCACGGTGTCGCCCACACCCTTTCCGACCACGGGAATGACGCGGACTGCGGTGGTCTTCTGGTTGATCATACCGATGGCCATCTCGTCGGCAATGATACCGGAAATGGTGGTGGCCTTCGTATCTCCGGGGATGGCGATCATATCCAGTCCCACGGAGCAGACACAGGTCATGGCCTCCAGCTTCTCGATGGAAAGGGACCCTGCCTTGGCAGCATCGATCATGCCCTGATCCTCGCTGACGGGAATAAATGCTCCGGACAGACCTCCCACATAGGAGGATGCCATGATACCGCCCTTCTTTACCTGATCGTTCAGCAGTGCCAGTGCAGCGGTGGTTCCCGGAGCTCCGGCCATATCCACACCGATCTCCTGCAGGATATCCGCAACGGAATCACCGATGGCCGGAGTCGGTGCCAGAGACAGGTCCACGATACCGAAGGGAACACCCAAACGCCTGGAAGCCTCCTTCGCCACCAGCTGTCCCACACGGGTAATCTTAAATGCTGTTTTCTTGATGGTCTCACAGAGAACCTCGAAGGATTCTCCGCGGATTTCGGAAAGCACACTGCGCATAACACCGGGGCCGCTGACGCCCACATTGATGACACAGTCACCCTCGGTTACACCGTGGAAGGCGCCTGCCATGAACGGATTGTCATCCGGCGCATTGCAGAACACCACCAGCTTGGCACAGCCGATGGAATCCTTTGCCTTTGTATATTCAGCAGCTTCCTTAATGATCTCTCCCATAAGGCGGACTGCATCCATGTTGATCCCGGTCTTGGTGGAGCCCAGGTTCACGGAGCTGCAGACCACATCCGTCTCCGCCAGAGCCCGGGGGATGGAACGGATCAGAAGCTCATCTGCCGTTGTCATATGCTTAGATACCAGAGCGGAATATCCTCCGAGGAAGTTTACTCCCACATCCAGGCCTGCCCGGTTCAGGGTCTTTGCGATCTCCACGAAATCCTCGGGAGTCTTGCAGACAGAACCGCCTACCAGTGCGATGGGTGTTACGGAGATCCGCTTATGAACGATGGGAATACCATACATTTCCGTGATGGACTTTCCTGTCTTCACCAGATCCTTTGCCGAGGTGGTGATCTTCGTATAGATCTTCTCGCAGGTCTCTGCCACATCGGAACCGACACAGTCCAAAAGACTGATGCCCATGGTGATGGTACGGACATCCAGGTTCATACGGGATATCATTTCATTTGTCTCTAATACTTCGTTTAAAGTGATCATTGCATACCTCCGGAATCAGGATAATACAGAATATAGGTTTTCATCAGAAAACTAAATTCTGTGCATCATGTCAAAGATTTCCTCTTTCTGGGTCTTGATCTGTACTCCGATCTCGTGGCCTACGGAGGTAAGTTCACGGGCAAGCTCCTCATGAGACTTCACTGCCTTATCCGTATCCACGATCATCATCATGTTAAAATAGCCCTGCATGGTGGTCTGTGTGATATCACAGATATTAATGTTGTTGCTGGCCAGATAATTGCAGACCTTTGCGATGATTCCTACGGTATCTTTTCCGATCACGGTGATAATTGTTCTTGACATCAGCTTCTTTTGCTCCTTTCACTCGTCTTCCGCCGGAACTGTAAAAGGCGGAAATCGCTCCTCATATTATAGCGACTCCCGCCTTCCGTTTCAATCCTTAAATTCTTTGAATATGAAACTACTTAATATCGGTTACATCAACAATGGAATAGGTTCCGTCAACCCCTGCATATACGGTCAGGATCGCATAACAGGTTGTTGCATTCTGATCCGAAAGAGTCTCCTCTGCCAGAATGATGTAATTTGTTCCCGCAACCACCTGGGTACCCATCAGTGCCAACGGAGTATAGGTTGCACCCTCCAGCTCGGCAGTTGCATTGTTAAATGCAGTCGTTGCCTCAGCCGTCATCTCGGGACCTGCTTCCGTAATACCGCCTGCCAGCTGCTCCGTGGGAGCCTGAACCGTGGATGTAAGGAAGTTGGTGAACTCTGCATTTCCCTGAAGATCCGCATACAGAGTTACGATGGAATATACCGGCTTTGCATCCGGAACCACGGTAGTCTCCTTGCAGAGCAGGCAGTAGTTGGTTCCCGCAACCACCTGGGTTCCAAGCACTGCTACCGGCTCATAGATAGCACCGGTCAGTGTCTCACTTGCCTTTTCCACCAGACTCTTGATCTCCGGTGTGATCACCGGAGAAGCCGGCTTCTCCCAGCCGCCGGAGATCTGCTCTCCGCCATCCGGAGTCACTTCAGAAGCCACCTCAGAAACTACGTCCTCGGACGTATTCTCTGCAACTGTTGCCTTCTGGGTATTTTCCACCTTCTCGACCATCTCTACGGTGGATGCTGTTGTGGCCTTGTCATCCTTACCGCATCCTACCATCATCATAGCCATAGCTGCGATCAGCACAGCTGCCGTAATCTTCTTTCTCATAAACGTTTCCTCCTGTCGTATATTCAATGCTCGTTTTGAGCTATCTATCATACTATACTGATTCCATAATGATTTTTATGGGTTTATTTTAAAATTCAATGATCGGATCCGCCGTATCCCTGGCAGCGATCTTAATATTCAGATCCTTCGGGTCCGGTGCGAAAGGATTTCCCAGAAGCTCCTGAAGTACGGTTTCATAGGCCAGCTCGGGGAAATTGTTCTCCTTTGAGAGATGCCCGAGGCGGATCTCCTTTACATGATCATTCAGAAGGGCACGGATAAATGCCCCGCCTGCCTCATTGGAAAGATGTCCCCGGTTGCTCAGGATCCTCTGCTTCAGAGGATAGGGATAGGGACCCACCTCCAGCATGCGGATATCATGATTTGCTTCGATCAGCATCATGTCACAGCCCTGCAGCTCCCGGATCAGTGCATCCGGAACGTACCCCAGGTCCGTAGCGATACAGCACTTCTTCTCTCCGTCCGTAAAGCTGTAGCATACCGGATCCGCAGCATCATGGGACACCGCATGCGTCCGGATCTCCAGATCCTTCAGCTGGATGCTGTCCCCTGCCCGAAAGGGTCGGAACAGCTCCCGGTCCAGCTTCCCGAGATTCATGCGAAAGATCGAATCGATGGTCCGGTCCGTGGCATAGACGGGCATATGATACTTTCTGGAAAGCACCCCCAGGCCCCTTACATGATCGATATGCTCATGAGTGATCAGGATCGCGTCGATATCACTTCCGGTATAGTCTGCCGTATTAAGACACTCTTCTATTTTTTTCATACTGACGCCGGCATCACAGAGGACCGTCACCCGATCGGTTCCGATAAGGGTACTGTTCCCGCTGCTTCCGCTGACGAGATTCATCATTTTCATAGGTTTCTTTTTCCCAGTATCATAGAACTGTAAAGCAGCCCTTCGTAGTCCGGATCCCCGGCAAGCTGCTGTGTATGCACCTTTCTTCGGAAGGCGTCATAGGAATCCGTTCCCTCTGTCACCATCCGTTCGGATGCAAGAAGGGAGGTATTCCCGGCTATGGTTACCCGGTCCAACATCTCCTCCGGAATAAGACCGATGGTTACGGCATCCCGAAGAGACAGGTGGAAGCCGAAGCCTCCTGCCAGACAGATCTTTTTCACATCCCCTGCAGCAAGTCCCGCACGTTTGAGGAGCATGGCATAGGTTGCATAGATGGCAGCCGAAGCCAGCTGGATCTCATGGAGGATCTTCGCTGTGATCCTTATGCCGCGGAATTCGATCCCGTCTCTTGCCTGTTCCTCCGTTAATACTCCGTCCTCCCGGAGCTTCCCCTGCCGGAGCAGGTTCGCCAGCACGGAAATGGTGGTAGACCCGTAGATTCCCCGGGATCTGGTACAGTTTTCAAAAGCCGGTCCGCAGGCTGCGCTGGCCCCGTGGAAGATCCCGTCATGGCAGACGATCATTTCCCCGTTGGTTCCAAGGTCCATCAGGACCTCTCCTTCTCCGAGTCCGAGAACCCACGCGCCTCCGCAGGCATCACTGCCTAAGAATGCGGAAGCCCCTACCGGGATCGTCATGGGGACTCCGAAAAGGTTCGTTTCTTCATTCTTGGAAAAGGGCATGCCAAAGGGTGCCTGTCCCAGCATGCCCGTATCGTATCCGAGGAACAGGGAGCCCATGACCGTATTGCAGGTAACAAGGATCCGATTAAGATCCACCGGAAATGCTGCCTTATTCCAGGAAAGCATCTTCGAGAGGGTATCCCGGAGTTCATTCTTAAGACAATCCTGCATGGCAGTATCACCGGGATGCTTTTGCTGATAGGTCATACGGGAGATCACATCCGAACCAAACCTGCTTTGCGGGTTGGCAAATCCGGATTTGGCCGTAACGGATCCATCCGTCCGAAGCAACGATACTTCGACAGAGGTTGTACCCAGATCGATTGCAGCGTAGAAATCCCCCATAGATGCTCCTTCGTATTTAGAGAGCCGCCTTCGGGCTCTTATCCAGCGGTCGGTAGCCCTTCTCCTTCAGGACCTCCATGATCTTTTCCTTATGCTCCGGTCCGAAAGCTTCGATGGTGATCACAAGCTCAACCGCCGCATTCCGGTTCAGGGATACGAACTGGTTATGCTCCAGCTTGATGATATTGCCCTGCAGCTCCGCAATGATGCGGGAAACCTCCATCAGCTGCCCCGGCTTATCCGGAAGCAGTACGGATACCGTAAAGATCCTGCTTCTTGCAATGAGGCCGTGCTGAACCACGGAGGAAAGGGTGATCACATCCATATTTCCGCCGGACAGGATGCTGACAACCTTCTTTCCTTCCTTCGGCAGATGCTTTAACGCAGCTACCGTCAGAAGTCCGCTGTTCTCAACGATCATTTTATGATTCTCGATCATATCCAGGAAGCTGACGATCAGCTCACTATCCTCAACGGTAATGATATCGTCCAGATTCTCCTTGATATACGGGAAGATATTGGTTCCCGGAGTACGAACTGCAGTGCCGTCGGCTATGGTATTTACCCCCGGAAGGGTTGTGACTGCCCCAAGCTTCAGGGATTCCTGCATGCAGTTGGCTCCCGCCGGCTCCACGCCGATCACTTTGATATCCTGATTCAGCATCTTGGCCAGAGTGGAAACACCGGTAGCCAGTCCGCCGCCGCCGATGGGTACCAGAATGATATCCACGAAGGGAAGCTCCTTCAGGATCTCCATGGCTACGGTACTCTGTCCGGTGGCAACCTCCAGGTCATCAAAGGGATGGATGAAGGTATAGCCCTTCTCCTCTGCCAGCTCCAGCGCATAGGCACAGGAATCATCATACACATCTCCGTACAGGATCACCTCTGCCCCGTAGGACTTGGTGCGGTTCACCTTGATGAGAGGTGTAGAGGTGGGCATAACGATGGTTGCCTTCACTCCGTAGGCCTGTGCCGCATATGCCACACCCTGGGCATGGTTTCCTGCGGACGCGGTAATAAGACCCTTGGCCCGTTCCTCATCGGAGAGCTGGCTGATCTTATAATAGGCACCCCGGATCTTATAGGCTCCGGTCACCTGCATATTTTCAGGCTTCAGATAGACCTTATTCCCCGTAAGATTACTGAGAAATTCGCTTTCGATCAGGTTCGTGGGACGAACCACCTTCGATACGATCTCATATGCCTGTTCACATTTTTCTCTTGTGATCTTATCCATAAATCTGTCCTCTTTACTTATTTGGGTACACAGCCATAGGATTCCCCGGCTGATCATTTTTCATATGTCGGATCTGAGACGACATCCAGAACAACACCAAGAAGATTCAGTAACCCAACGTCTTCATCATTATCGTCTTCGTCATTATCATCATTATCCTTATCTTCAGCCTTCACTTCGGCAGCCGCTTTTTCTTCAGCCGCTTTTTCTTCAGCCGCCTTTTCTGCAGCCGCCTTCTCTGCAGCCGCCTTCTCTGCAGCATTCGACTCTTCTAACTCAAAGAGACCCTCATATTTCTTAAGGGTAATGATATCACTGATCAGTTTATCCAGGAACGGTGCCAGCAGAAATGCATTGTTCTCTGATATACCCAGAAGCTTCTCCGTCTGATCCCGCACCGGATCCCAGTTCTTCAACAGGACGATGGCAGTCTTCGTCATAGTGTCCTTGAAATATACAGCCTGATCCGTGATCACAAGCCCGTTCTTCCCCTTGCTGAACAAGGATGTGTCATAGATCATGAGGATTGTTTCTTCCGCATTCCTTTTATCCACAAAATGCTTCAGTACCTTTTCCTCATGTTTTTCGGGGATATTCGGATAGTACTCCGGCTGAAACCCGCCGTTTTCATTCTTCATGCATTCATGGAATCTGTCTTTTATGAGATTGACCAGATTGTCATTATACATCTTCTACTCTCCACTCTGATTATAGTCTTCAGAATCGTTTTCAAGGATCCGCTCCGTATCGGAGGGCATGCTGAAGCCCGAGAACAGTGCCGTGATGTACTGATCCGGATCGAAACGCTCCATATCCTCCACCTTCTCGCCCACACCGATATATTTGACGGGCACATTCAACTCGGCTTCGATGGCTACGGCGATACCGCCCTTGGCGGTTCCGTCCAGCTTGGTCAGGATGATACCGTTGATCTCGGTAACATTGGAGAACTGACGGGCCTGTTCCAGGGCATTCTGGCCGGTGGAGCCGTCCAGTACGATCAGGGACTCCACATATGCCTCCGGATATTCTCTGGAAATGATGCGCCGCATCTTCGCCAGCTCATCCATAAGATTCTTTTTATTATGAAGACGTCCCGCCGTATCGATCAGCAGGATATCCGTTCCCCGGGCCTTGGCAGCGGAAACGGCATCAAATACAACGGCAGAGGGATCTCCGCCCTCGCCCTGTGCGATCAGCTCCACGCCTGCGCGGTTGGCCCAGGTACGGATCTGCTCCACGGCTCCCGCACGGAAGGTATCGCCTGCTGCGATCAGGACCTTCTTGCCCCGGGCATGATACTTGGCAGCCAGCTTTCCGATGGAGGTGGTTTTTCCAACACCGTTTACGCCGATCACGAATACCACCGACTTCTTATCCTCGAAATCATAGGCAGATTCGTCCACGGACATCTGATCCCGGAGATTGTTCATGACCAGATCCTTGGTCATTTCCGCACTCTTCAGCTTCTGCTCCTTCACCTGCTTCTTCAGGTCCTCGATCACGCGCTCCGTGGTCTCAAAGCCCATATCGGCTTCGATCAGGGTTTCCTCGAGCTCGTCATAGAACTCGTCCGTGATCTCGGTTGCTTTAAATACATTTGCGATACTGGCACTGGTCTTCTTCAGACCTTCCTTCAGTCTCTGGAAAAATCCCATAGTGTTCCTCCCTTAATCGTCCAGCTTATCCTCGATCAGGTTCACGGATACCAGGGTGGAGACACCCTTCTCCTGCATGGTGATACCGTACAGGATATCCGCGCACTCCATGGTTCCCTTTCTGTGTGTGATGACGATAAACTGTGTATCCTTGGTCAGCTTCTTAAGATACTTTGCAAATCTGGTTACATTCGAATCATCCAACGCAGCCTCGATCTCGTCCAGAAGACAGAAGGGCGACGGCTTCAGACTCTGGATCGCAAAAAGAAGTGCGATGGCGGTAAGACTCTTCTCACCACCGGAGAGCTGCATCATGTTCTGCAGCTTCTTTCCGGGGGGCTGTGCGTTGATCACGATACCGGTCTCCAGCAGATTCTCCTCATCCACCAGCTCCAGATCTGCCTTACCACCGCCGAAGAGCTCCCGGAAAACCTTGCTGAACATGGCCCGGATCTCTCCGAACTTGGAAGCAAAGGTTTCCTTCATGGCCTTATCCAGCTCGGCGATAACGCTGCGCAGGTTCTCCTCTGCCTTGATGATATCGTCATGCTGTGTCTTCAGGAAGGTATACCGCTCGAATACCTCCTTATATTCCTCAATGGCACCTACATTTACCTCACCCAGTGCCTTGATCCTTTGCTTAACGGCAGAGATCTCCTTCTTCATCTCCGCAGGGCTAAGCTCTTCCTCATCCCGGAGCTTTTCAGTTTCACTGTAGGTAAGCTCATACTCCTCCCACATGTAGGTGGTAAGACTTTCCTTGCTTTCCTCCAGCTTCTCCATGGCCGTGGTGAGCTTGAAGGCTTCCTTCTCAAGACCGGTCATATCCGTGGTCAGGGCTTCCCGCTTTCCGAAGAACTCCTTATGGGTCTTATTGATGACTTCCTTTTCTTCCTGCTTCTTTGCCTGCTCAGCCCTGATCTCCTCCAGCTTCGCCTGGTTGGATTCGATCAGCTTCTTACTCTCACTGATCCGGTCGGAAAGCTCCGTTACCTCACGGACACGCTCGCCACAGCGTCCCTGCAGCGATGCCTTCTCCTCCTCCTGACGGGCAAGATCCGCGGCAAGACGGGAGATGTCATTCTGATAGAACTCGTCTCTTTGGGTTACGGTACCGAGAGACAGCTGTGCCTCGGCCAGCTGTTCCTCCAGAGAACGACGCTCCCGGTCGATCTCCTCACCTTCCTTTTCCAGTCCTTTGATGGACTCCTCCTGCAGCCGGATGGCTTCCTGCTGCTGCTTTTCGGTATCGAAGAGCTCGGATTTATTCTTTTCGATGTCACGGACCTGCTGATCCAGCTCATCATTTTCGCGCTTAATGGAAGCAAAGGAGGTTTCCAGGGCAGCGACCTTTCGCTCCACCTGCTCCAGATTGATGGAAACCGAGTTCTTCTCCAGCGTCAGCTTCTGGATCACGGACTGATACTGGATCCGCTGCTCCTTCAGGGATTCCCGCTGCATGGAGAGCTCAGCATCCTCCTTCTTCGCCTCGTTATACTTCTTTGTCATATCCGCGATCTGGGAGGTCAGCTCGTCCAGCTCTCTCTTCCTTCCCAGAAGGTTGCTGTTGTTCCGGAAGGCACCACCGGTCATGGAACCGCCGGGGCTTACCAGCTCCCCGCTGGGGGTTACCAGACGCAGGGTCTGCTTATACTTTCTTGCGATCCGGATGGCAGCATCGATATCCTTTGCCACGATGGTCCGGCCCAGCAGACTCTCGATCACGGTCTTATACTTCGGATCGGTCTTTACCAGCTCGGAGGCGATCCCGATCACTCCGTTTTCCGATAAGGCATCCGGATTCACGGATCCTCTGGACATCACGGAAGAGATGGGGAGAAATGTGGCACGTCCCAGCTTTCCTTCCCGAAGGAAGGCGATCATCCGCTTCGCAGTCTCTTCGTCCTCGGTAACGATGTTCTGGATGGATCCGCCGAGAGCCGTCTCGATGGCTGTCTCATACTTGGAATCCACCTCTATGATATCGGCAACCACACCGACGATCTTCGGATTCTCCTCCTTTTGCTCCATCACCTTCTTAATGCTGTTTCCGTAGCCTTCATAGCGTTCGGACAGGTTCCGGAGGCTTTCGAATCTGGATTTAAGCCGGATCAGCTCCTGGCTGTAACGGTTCATCTCACCGCGAACGGTTCCGCTCCGGTCCGTCTTGGCACGAAGGTCCGCCTCCAGACGATCCATCCGCTTCTGGTTATCCGACAGGCTGTCGGATACGGAGGTTTTCTGCTCGGAAAGGATTTTCTCCTCTTCCTTTGCCTTCTGCTCCTCACTCTTTTCGGACAGGTACTTCTGACGAAGCTCTGATCTCCGGAGAGTGATATTCTCCAGCATGGTATCGTACCGGGCAACCTTCTCCTTTACGGTTCCGCCCAGGTTCATGTAATCGATGATGGCACCCTTGGCCTGCTCGATCCTTACGGAAACGTCATGACGCTGCTCCGTCTTCTCCGTAAGAGATTCCTCCAGGGTCCGTACTGCCTGCTTCTTCTCCTTTAACTCCGAGGAAAGGGTGCTGCGGGTCTTTTCCACGGCCGCCTTCTCATCGGAAAGACGCTGGATCTCTCCGTTGATCCGCTCCATCTGAAGAAGGAGCTCCTGCTCGGAGTTCTTTGCTGCGGAGATCTTCTCCTGCAGGACACGGATCTCACCCTCTGCATGCTCATTTTCCAGAGAGATCCTGTGGGAATCGTCTGCCAGCTCCTGCATCCGCTCGGTCAGGGCTTCCAACTCCGATTCAAGGCGATCGTACTCTTCCTTGGTATGGTCAAACTCCGACTGCAGGCGTGCCCGCTCTGCCTCGGTGATATCCAGCTTTTCTTTGGTCTTATGGATCTTATCCTCGATCTGGTCGATCTCCAGGTTGAAGAGATTGATATCCAGGCGCTTCTGCTCCTCTTTCAGCTTCAGATACTGCTTTGCCTTCTCAGACTGCTTCTCCAGAGGGCCCACACGGTCCTCCAGACCGCTCAGAATATCATTGACACGGTTCAGGTTGTTATGCTCCTGCTCCAGCGCCTTCTCCGTTGCCTGCTTATTCTTCTTATACTTTACGATACCGGCAGCCTCGTCAAAAAGGTCCCGGCGGTCATCCGGCTTTCCGGACAGGATCCGTTCGATCTGGCCCTGACCGATGATGGAATAGCCTTCCTTACCGATACCGGTATCAAAGAAGAGGGCTGCAACATCCTTAAGACGGGTGACATTTCCGTTGATCAGATACTCACTCTCACCGGAACGATACACACGACGGGCGACCGTTACTTCCGTAAAATCCACCGGAAGGCTATGGTCCGAGTTGTCCAGGGTGATGGCTACATAGGCGAAGCTCTGGGGCTTCCGAAGCTCGGTTCCGGCGAAGATAACATCCTCCATCTTGGAACCACGGAGCTTTAAGGCACTCTGTTCACCCAGCACCCAGCGGACCGCATCACCGATATTACTCTTTCCGGAGCCGTTGGGTCCGACGATGGCAGTGATCCCTTCGTTGAACTTAAAGGTCATCCGATTGGCAAAGGACTTAAATCCATTGACTTCAATACTTTTCAGATACATAGTTTTCGAATTCCATTTCTGTCTTACATTTATGCTTATTTGCGAAACGCTTTAGGAAAGCCCAAGCTTACGCAGGGTCTTATGTGCCGCCTCCATCTGGGCTCCCTTGATGGAGTGGGCCTGCCCGATCTCATACGGGGTTCCGCCGATTATTACCTGTGAGGTATAAACCCGAAGGTGATCCGGTCCGGACTGATCCAGGAGCTCATAGGTAAGCTCCAGCCCCTGACTCTGGGCATACTCCTGCAGGATGGTCTTGGCATCCGTAAAGAGAGTTTTATGCTCCATATCCGTAAGAAGATGACGCTCCACGTATTCCCTGGCAGGCTCCATGCCTCCATCCAGATAGATGGCACCCAGCACGCTTTCAAAAAGATCACAGAGGATGGAGGAACGCTCTCTTCCTCCCGTCAGCTCCTCTCCCTTTCCCAGGATCACATAGTCTCCGTAGCCCAGACCCTTCGTGATCTGGGACAGCGTATACTCACAGACAAGGCTTGCCCGCTTCTTGGTAAGCTCCCCTTCCGAAAGCTCCGGATACTTCTGATAAAGTGCCTCACTGGAGATATACTCCAGGATGGAATCCCCCAGGAATTCCATTCGCTCATACTGGGGAATCTCACGAATATGATATTCAGCTGCAAATGATTTGTGGGTCAGGGCCGTGCGGAGCAGGGTGGGATCCTGAAACCGGTATCCGATCCGTTCCTCAAGGGGTCCGAACTCCATAGATTCGTAATTCATATTATTCGGTAACGGTCCCTTCTTCTGCCAGGCCTTCGATGATCTTTCCGCTGACATTTGTATTTACGAAGTTTTTACACTGAAGGACCGCAGAGGAAAACTCTTCATCCTTCGAATTGCCATGCACCTTCACCAGAAGTCCGTGCTTCAGGCCCAGCAGCGGCGCACCGCCCTTGTTGCTGGCATTGAAGTTGCTTAAGGTCTTCTTCAGGGATTTTTTGATCATAAGGGCACCGATCTTACTCTTCACGGTACTCATCATGGCCTTCTTGATCTCCTTCAGGATCATCTTGGAAAGGCCCTCGTAAAGCTTCAGGACCACATTTCCCACGAAGGCCTCGGTCAGGATCACATCCGCCTTACCGAAGGGAATCTCCCGGGATTCGATGCTTCCGACGAAATTGATGGACTTGCAGGCCTTCAGCAGCGGGAAGGTTTCCTTCACCAGGGCATTTCCCTTCTCCTCTTCCGTTCCGATATTCACGATGGCAACCCGGGGCTTTTTGATGCCCATAACATTCTGCATGTAAATGGATCCCATCTTTGCAAACTGCACCAGGACCTCCGGCTTTGCATCCACATTTGCACCGCAGTCGATCAGAAGCTTCATGCCCTCCGTGGTGGGAAGCAGGGGAGCCAGCGGTGTCCGCTTTACGCCCTTGGCACGTCCGATGATCAGGCTTCCGCCGGCCAGTACCGCACCGGAGCTGCCCGCAGAGATAAAGGCATCTGCCTTTCCTTCCTTCACCAGATTAAGACCTACTACAAGAGAGGAATCCTTCTTCGTCTTGATCGCCTCCACCGGTGCATCATGACAGGTGATCTCTTCGGCACAGTCGATCACCTCCAGACGATCCTTATCATAAGTATATTCCGACAGCAGCTGATCCAGCTCCTTTTTCCTTCCGGTCAGAATCAGCTTCACGTCCTTATTCTGCTGCAATCCGTTCACGGCTCCTTTTACGGCTGCCGGAGCACCATTATCTCCTCCGAGGGTATCGATGACGATATTCACACTCATGGCTTCTCTCCTTTTGGTCCTTCCGCTTTTCACCCTCCGAAACAAAGAATCCGAAAGGTGCACATAGACTACATTATTTTATATGAAAACGGTCCTGAATGCAAGCCTACCGTGAGCAATTCGGACGGATTCTTTTAAGGATCAAAGCGCCGAAAATGCAACGAAAAAAAGCCCATGCCGACGGCACAGGCTTGTCATTTCGTATAGATTAATCTACAGACACGATTTCCTTCTGGTTGTAAGAACCACAGTTCTTGCAAACGCGGTGAGGCATCATAAGAGAGCCGCACTTGCTGCACTTTACCAGGTTCGGAGCAGACATCTTCCAGTTTGCTCTTCTCTTATCACGTCTAGCTTTTGATATTTTTCCCTTCGGGCAGATTGACATACCGATCACACCTCCTTACCAAAAATCACACTTTCGTTATTATACAGATGAAAGCGTGTATTGTCAACACATAATTTCAAGAAATTAAGATATTTTATTCAAAGGCATATTTCAGGGTTTCTCTTGCGATGGCCAGCTCCTCATTTGTGGGGATGATGGCACACATCACCTTGGAATCCGGGGTGGAAATGATGGTCTTGGTACCGCTCTTCTTATTGGCCTCTTCATCCAGAGTGATGCCGAGATAGGTAAGGGAGCTTACGATCTCCTTACGGACATCCCCGTCCCACTCTCCGATGCCGGCAGTAAATGCGATGAGATCCACACCGTTCATTGCTGCAACATATGCCCCGATGGTCTTAATGATATGATAGCAGAATGCATGGAAGGCCAGGGTTGCCTTCGGATCCCCGGATGCTACGCCTGCATCGATATCACGCATGTCGCTGGAGATGCCTGAGATTCCGAAGAGACCGGACTCCTTGTTAAGGACAGTCAGTACCTCATCCATGGAAAGCCCCTCCTGTGCTGCCATGTACTGAAGCACTGCAGGATCCAGACTTCCGCTGCGGGTGCCCATGATCAGACCCTCCAGCGGAGTAAGTCCCATGGAGGTATCCACGGATTTTCCGCCGCTGACTGCGGTTACGCTGGCACCGCCGCCCAGGTGACATACGATGATCTTCGTATCCTCGATGGGCTTGGAAAGAAGCTTGGCTGCTTCCTTGGATACAAAGCTGTGGCTGGTTCCGTGGAAGCCGTACTTCCGGATCTTATACTTCTCATAGTAACGATACGGAATACCGTAAATATATGCCTTCTCCGGCATGGTCTGATGAAATGCCGTATCAAATACCGCCACATTCGGGACTCCCGGCATCAGCTCCATGCAGGCACGGATGCCCAGCAGGTTTGCGGGGTTATGCAGCGGAGCCAGTCCGCTCACCGCCTCGATCTCTTCCAGTACCTTGTCCGTAACGCGAACCGAGGTGGAGAAGGTCTCTCCGCCGTGAACCACACGGTGACCCACCGCATCAATCTCGTCCAGGGACTTAAGGGAACCGTGCTCCGGATCCAGAAGCTCGCGGATCACGATCTTCAGAGCTGTTCCGTGATCGGGCATATCCTCCTTGATCAGGATCTTCTCTCCTGTTTTCGGATGATCAAACTTGATCTGTCCGTCCAGGAAGATCCGCTCGCAGAGTCCCTTGGCAAGCACCTGCTCGCTTTCGGAATCGATCAGCTGATATTTCAGGGTTGTGGAACCACAGTTAATTACAAGTATCTTCATCTTTCTGCCTCCGCTTATTTTGTCATTCATTATGCCAGTTTCGTTTTTTTTTGCGTATCGTCCGGGAACTCCTGCGTAGACTCCTGAACATCCTTTATGTCAGATGTATCCTTTACGATCCGGATATCCGGCCGGTTTCCTTCCACCTGCGAAAGTGCTTCCTCTTCCCTTCCGAAGATTACGATCATGCCGCGGCCGTTTTCCTTACTGAAGTACATGGCACGGTCGGACTGATCCAGAACATCCACGATCTCCGTAGCGATCTCCGGGTAGTTGGACATACCGATACTGGAGTTCACATGGATCTCTTCCTTCTCGTAACGGACTACCGTATTCACGATATCATCATGCACCTTCTGCAGGATCTTCCGGAACTCATCCACGGAATAGCCGGGAAGGATCAGTAGGAACTCCTCACCGCCGTAGCGAACCGCATACCCGTGATACATGTCTGCGTACTTCCGGTCCACTGCAGCCACCATACGGATCACCTCGTCACCGGCCAGATGCCCGTAGGTATCGTTGATGGATTTAAACTTATCGATATCCAGCAGAGCCATGGAGAGACTTCTGCCGTCCACAATACATTTTGCACAGATGCTGGGGAAGATCTCGTTGAAGTAGGCCCGGTTGTATACGCCGGTAAGGCCGTCCTTTACGGCCATGTCCTTCATCTGCAGATACAGCTTCGTACTCTGCACGGAGCTGGTGAAATCAACCAGCGCCGACTCATAGAAGGAGTATCCGGCTTGAAAGAAGTCATAGGCACCGGACATAACCACCATGACACCGTAGTAGTCCTCATTCACGTAGGCCGGGATCGCTACCGCATTTACCACACTGGTATCGCTTAGGATCCCCGTCAGGAAATCGCCGTTATCGCAAAGCACCAGCGGGTCCGGATTCTTTCTTCTCTGAGTCATGTCATAGATCGTAAAGAAGTCCCGCTCCATGGCATCCCGGTAGGTTTCATTTCCGGTGATCACGGCACAGTAGGGGTCATTGTTCAGAAAGACCTTCTCACGGATATAAAGACCTACGGCGGTAGGACTCTTCAGCTCCATGATGTTCTCCATCATGTGCTTTGCATTCTCCTCCACATCGAAGGTGGATGAGAAGCCCTTCATCATCTCGATCAGGGAACGAACCTCTTCGTTCTTGCTTTCCAGCTCCCGGTTGGCCTTTACCAGGTTCAGCTTCTGGAAGTTGATCTCGCTGTTGACCTGCTCCACACGGTCCTGATACTTTAAGAGCTTGTTCCGCTCCTCCTCCAGGTTGATGTACTTGAAATGGGTATCCGTTGCCTTCTTTTCATACATCCTTATACCTTCAAGAAAGCTATGGAACATGATATAGCAGACGCCCACGATCACGGCTCCGATCAGGATCTCCAGAAGGATCCAGACACCGCTCAGGATGTTCCGGAAGCAAAGGGCCATGCTGACCATCACCAGGAAGAGATACAGAACCCGGCGGATAAAGATACCGAAGTCATCGAAGATATCATTCAGGATCATATCCTCATAAATGATCAGGATATCGTAGATCAGGAACGGGATAAACTCCATGGGATGCGGAGGTCCGAAGAGGGTTCCGCCGGACAGGAAAAGTATCGCCAGAAATGCCCGGACGCTGAAGAACTTCTTCGGCACGTTGAACTTCCTCCAGAGAAGATATTCATCCATAACCGCGCAAAGAAGGATCGCGATCAGATAGTATGCCAGGGTTGTGGGCTCGGGAGAAACCTTGCAGAAATAGCACATTAAAACGACACTAAACAAAACCACATAGAAAGCTCTATGCAGCTTGAAGTGTCGTGACATGTAGATCGTTTTATACTGCTCCGGCATGATACCCTTCTCCCACGAGCAAATTTTACCTATGATATTATATCACTTATTATGTCTCACATCAAGAAAAGCCTTTGCAGTTCCTTTGATGTTTTTTCCCTTAACTCCTCCACTGCTCCGTCATTTTCTATGGTCACATCCGTATTCGACGAAAAAAAATGATCCTCCGGCTGACTGGAAAGCACGGCTTCCCACTTCTCACGGGTTCCGCCTCTGCTCTCCAGAAGCCGGTGTATCCGAAGCTCCCGGTCCACGTGGATGTACCAGAGGGCGTCACAGATGCTCCGATACCCGTCCTGGATCAGCAGCGCCGCCTCGATCACAAAGAGACGGACACCCCGTTCCCGTGCTCTCCGGATCCTGGCACGGATACAGCGCTTTACCGAAGGATGAACGATCCGATTAAGACAGGCCAGAGCTTCCTCATCCTGAAATACCTTCCTTCCGAGACGTTCCCGGTCAATGGTTCCGTCCGGACCAAGGATCTCCTCTCCGAAGCAGTCGACGATCCTCCGGTAACAGGTATGTCCCGGCTTCATCAGGGTATGGGCCAGACGGTCCGCTTCCACAATATATGCCCCGGGCTCCTCCGAAAGGATCGAAAGCACAAGACTCTTTCCGGATCCGATCCCTCCGGTGATCCCCAGGAGCTTCATATCATTCTTTTTACAGGCCTTACTTTGTGTCATAAAGGTTTTCTCCCGTATGCAGATCCACATAGAGAGGAACGGCAAGCTCTGCGGCGTGCACCATTTTCTCTTCCAGAAGCTTCTCCACTTCCTCCACCTCCTCCTTCGCTGCTTCGATCAGAAGCTCATCATGGATCTGAAGGATCAGTCTGGACCGCATGCCCCGTTTTTTCAACTCTTCCCGTACTGCGATCATGGCAAGCTTGATGATATCCGCAGCCGTTCCCTGGATGGGGCTGTTCATGGCAACCCGCTCCCCGAACTGTCTGGTCATAAAGTTGGAGGATGCAAGCTCCGGAATGGGACGAAGCCGCTTATAAAGAGTCCGTACCGCTCCCGCGGTCTTCCCGGTCTCCACCAGAAGATCCAGGAACTGCTTTACACCCCTGTAGGTTTCAAAATACTGATCGATATACTCCTGGGCCTCCTGCCTGGAGATATCCAGATCCTGTCCCAGGCCAAAGGAGCTGATGCCGTAAATGATTCCGAAGTTCACGGCCTTGGCCTTCCGGCGAAGTCCGCTGTCCACCTCCTCCAGCGGGACGTGGAACACCCTGGATGCCGTAGCCGCATGGATATCCTGGGACTGACGAAAGGCTTCGATCAGATTCTCGTCCCCGGACATGGCTGCCATCACCCGAAGCTCGATCTGGGAATAATCGGCATCCACAAAGAGGAAGCCCTCCTCGGGGATAAAGATCTTCCGAAGCTCCCGTCCCAGCTCGCTCCGCATGGGAATATTCTGCAGGTTCGGTTCGGAGGAGCTGATCCGTCCGGTGGCTGTGACGGTCTGATGGAACCGGCTGTGGATCCTTCCGTCGGGACCGATGGCGGTAAGCAGCCCTTCCACGTAGGTGGAACGAAGCTTTGTCAGCTGACGGTACTCCAGGATCCTCGGAATGATGGGATGGGAATCCCTGATCTTCGTTAAGACATCCACATTTGTGGAGTAACCGCTCTTTGTTTTCTTTCCGCTCTGCAGCTCCAGCTTCTCAAAAAGGATCTGCCCCAGCTGCCTGGTGGAATTGATATTGAAGGCCTCTCCCGCATCCGCGTAGATTTCCTTCGTCAGGGTATCGATCCGGCTGTCCAGACGGAGGCCGTACTCCTCCAGAGCATCCTTATTCACACGGATTCCGTACTGCTCCATATCCTGCAGCACAAAGGTTGCCGGATGCTCCATGGTGTCATAGAGCTCCTTCATATCCAGCTGCTCCAGCTTCTTTGTAAGCACTGGGTACAGAACCTCCGCGGTATAAGCCCACATGGCGAAGGCTTCCCGCATTTCAGGCATGGCAAAGGAGAAGACGGAGAGCTCCTGCTTCCCCACCAGATCCTTTTCACTCTTAACCTCGATATCCAGATATTTCTGCAGGAGTACGTGATACGGATACTCTCCTGCCAGCGGGTCGATCAGATAGGCTGCAACCTCAGTATTAAACCACTGCTCCTCCGGATTGATATGGAAGGGCCGGATCAGCGGCTTTAAGCTCGGGGCCGCTATGGTAACACGGTTTGCAAGCATCCAGGAAAGCAGCTCATAGACGGATGCGATGGCATCGGTCTGGGTAAGGATCACATTTCCGCCCATGGAAAATGCAGTTCCGAGCAGCAGATTTCCCGAAAAGACGGGATAGAAGCCAACCACACTTCCGGGCTCGGTGAAGGCCTTCACCTCCGAAAGCTTTCCGTCACGGAAGGAAAGCTCGAAGGGCTTTTTTTCTTCCTCGTAGCTTGCGAAATGCTTCATCAGGCTCTTTAATTCCAGTTTCAGGAAATGTGCCTTCACATCCTCGGAAAGGATTTCGTCCCGCCCTACCTCGGTCTCTGACAGCGTCACCGGTACCGGAGCGGTAAGAAGGATCCTGGACAGATCTCTGGAGAAGATGGCCATCTCCCGGTTTTCCTCCAGGGCTGCCCGCATTTTATTTTGGGGCATATCCGACAGGTGCTCCATCACGGATTCCACGGTATGATAGGTCCGGATCAGCTTCTCCGCCGTCTTCGGACCGATGCCCGGAACTCCGGGGATATTGTCGGAGGTATCCCCCATCAGGCCCTTCATTTCTATAAACTCCACCGGTGTCACACCATAGGTGGATTCCACCTCGGAGGCATGGTAGTCCTCCACGGTGGTCTTGCCGGCCCTTGTCTTGGGAATCCGGATCATGACTGCATCCGTAGCCAGCTGCAGCAGATCCCGGTCTCCGGAAAGAATGGTCACTTCCATCCCTGCGGACTCTCCCATCCGGGACATGGTCCCGAGAAGATCATCCGCCTCATAGCCGGCCAGCTCCATGGTGGGGATCTTCATGGTGTGCAGAAGCTCCTTGATCACGGGCATCTGCTCCTTTAACTCCTCCGGCATGGGATGACGCGTGCCCTTATACTCCTTATACTGCTCGTGCCGGAAGGTGGGTGCATGCACGTCAAATGCAACGCAGATGTTGGTCGGATGCTCTTCCTCGTAGATCCGGAAGAAGATATTTAAAAAACCCAGGAGGGCATTCGTGTGAAGTCCCTCCTGGTTTGTCAGATCTGCCGGCAGAGCGTAGAATCCCCGGTTCATGATGGAATTACCGTCAATCAGCAGTAGTTTTTTCATGTGCGATCGTTCCTCCCAAACGCAGAATAAATGTCTCATATTCCTTCAGCTCATGGACACTCCGTATCTTGCTGAAGAGCTCCGGCGTTTCCGTCTTAGTTTCTTCAGATTCACTTTCCAGTGAGGCCTTGTAACGGTCCTCAATGGGAAGAAGGATTCGATTCCATCTGCTATAGAAATAGTACTCTCCCTGGGCAGATTGTTTTGTATCCTGCTCAAATGCATAGACCGCGGTCAGACATTTTCCGTAGAACAGGATCATGAAAAGCGCAATCGCTATGGTGACCACGGTAAACATGGACACCCGTATGCCCCGCCGATTCTTAGCCTTATGCTCTACCTTCTTCAGCTTCATTTCGAGGTCTTTCCTGAAATTCCCCGAAGGCTCCACATCATCCGACAGGATCTGCATCCCGGTCATCAGTGTGTAGTAGATCTCCAGCTCATCATGGCAGCCCTTGCAGTTCTTCATATGCATGACAAACTCCAGCCGCTTGGCGTCCGGCAGCTTGCCCTCTATGAAGGGCATGATATACGATTGCGCTTCCAGATGATTCATAATTTCCTCAGAGTTTGTTTACTTGGTTGCAGATGTCTGCTCCGGTCCATTCCAGTTGCTCATTCCGGTTCCCGGAAGTGTCGGAGCCATGAGAACCTTACCGGTTCCGCGATATACATTGACGAAGCCTTCACCGGAAACTGCAGAGCCCATCAGAGACTTGGCAGCCTTCTCTACCGTGAAGTTAAGGGAGGATGACCATGCGATCGCCATATTTCCGTCGATCTTCAGCTCATCATCCTGCAGAATGAACTCGAACAGCTCTTCTCTCGGAACCGGGCACTCCAGAACGGCGTAGCCCTGACCGGACAGGCACAGGTTGAAAAGTCCCTCACCGCCGAACATGGCAGATGTAAGACCGGTTCTCTTTGTGATGGATTCCTGGATATTGTTATCGCAGCAAAGGAACAGACCGTCATCGAGAACAACGCCCGGACCCCAGGTGCTGATGTCTTCGATCAGAAGATGGTTAAATGTAGGCTCCAGCATAAGATATCCCTGGCCGGAGTAGATCGGCTTTGCAGCGGATTCGCCGGTTACGGCGCCCTTTACCATCTTGCCCAGGAAGTTGCCGACGCCGGAAACGCCGGTTTCCATATGCACATTTCCGGAGGTCCACTGCATGGCACCTGCCTGGATCTTGGTTGCTGTTCCGTTCAGCTGTACCAGAACCTGACGCTTCTTCACGTTCATTTCCTTCATGAAATAAGCCATATTTGCACTTCCGGGAGATACGGACATATCCTCCTGATGCTCGTAGATGAAGTACTGGCCACCCTGAGCGATGCACTTGATGTTCGGATTGTTAAAAACGTTGTTGTACTGAATCATTACCTTCTCCTCCTGTTGATTCAAATTCGATGTAAACCACCACTCTTAATTATAGATTTACCCGGGATATATGTCAAACGAAACCGCACTTTAAAACCATGAGATTCGCGATTCTGGATACAGTTACCGACGTTGATGCGCTCTATTAAAAACCACTGCAAAACTTAGCCTTGCATCAAATTCTATTCTGGTATATGAGACGGCGCTTGGTCCTCGAAAAAGCATCGGTGGCACAGGACTGCAGCGCCGAGGTTTTTACCTTACCCTCAGATTATAACAAAAGGTTTAGAAATAAAAAGAACACAGCCACTTGCATGCATGCAGGACCGTGTTCTTTGTTGTCTATCTTGAACCGTAACTCGGTTTCGTTAGTTGTTAATCAGCTTATCTTCGTCGCTCCAGCTGTACAGAGAACGGATCTCTGCGCCGATCTTCTCTGACGGATGCTCTGCTTTCAGCTTACGAAGTGCCTTGAAGTGTGCCTGACCGCCTGCAGAGGACATATCCAGAAGGAAGTCCTTTGCGAAGGTTCCGTCCTGAATGTCGGACAGGATCTTCTTCATAGCCTTCTTGGTCTCATCAGTGATGATCTTCGGGCCTGTGATGTAATCACCGTACTCAGCTGTATTGGAGATGGAGTAACGCATTCCTGCGAAACCACTCTGATAGATGAGGTCTACGATCAGCTTCATCTCGTGGATGCACTCGAAGTAAGCGTTTCTCGGATCATAACCAGCCTCGGTCAGAGTCTCGAAACCAGCCTGCATCAGAGCGCAGACACCGCCGCAAAGAACGGCCTGCTCACCGAAGAGGTCTGTCTCAGTTTCGATGCGGAAGGTTGTCTCCAGAAGACCTGCTCTTGCGCCGCCGATACCTGCACCGTAAGCAAGAGCCATATCCTGAGCATGACCTGTTGCATCCTGGTACACAGCGATCAGACACGGTGTACCCTTGCCTGCCTGATACTCGGAACGTACGGTATGACCCGGTGCCTTCGGAGCGATCATGGTAACGTCTACATCCTTCGGCGGGATGATCTGGTTGAAATGAATATTGAAACCATGTGCGAACATCAGCATATTTCCTGCCTCAAGGTTCGGCTCGATATCCTTCTTGTAAAGAGCAGCCTGCAGCTCATCATTGATCAGGATCATGATGATATCAGCCTTCTTTGCAGCCTCAGCCGCGGTAAATACCTCGAAGCCCTGCTCCTCAGCTCTCTTCCAGGACTTGGAGCCCTCATAAAGACCGATGATCACGTGTGCGCCGGAATCCTTCAAGTTCAGAGCATGTGCATGGCCCTGGCTGCCGTAGCCGATGATAGCGATCGTCTTTCCGTCCAGAAGGGAGAAGTTACAATCCTTCTCGTAGAAAATCTTCAGATCTGACATGTTTCGTTTCCTCCTAAAATTGAAATATATGCATAAGGTCCGGACTTCTCCGGAGGTTATAGCCGTCTTTTATCGTCTTGCAAGTCCGGTGAGGCCCGTACGAACCAGCTCCTGGATCTCAAAGCCATCCAGAAGTCCGATAAATGCATCGATCTTCGTGTTGTTTCCTGTGATCTCGATCATGATGGTCTCCGGAGATACATCCACGATCTTTGCACGGAACACATCCGTGATCGCAATGATTGCCTGACGCTGGGTCTGATCTGCCTTCACCTTTACAAGTACAAGCTCACGACAAACAGAAGCACCATCCTCCAGCTCGATCACCTCAACCACATCCTCCAGCTTGTTCAGCTGGTTCTTGATCTGGGAAAGGATCCGGTCATCACCGCTGACTGCAACGGTCATACGGGAATACTTCGGATTCTCGGTCACACCGACGGACAGGCTGTCAATATTATAGCCTCTGCGGCTGAACATGCCGGACACTCTGGAAAGTACTCCGGACGTATTATCAACTAGTAAGGACAGTACCTTCGTCTTCATAGGATCAACCACCTTTCAAAATTCATAACAAACATTTTAGCAATTGTTCACGTTAATGTCAAACGATTCTCGGGACTTTCTGTAAAATTAATGACCTATTTTACGCCAAGAAGACGGTCCACCAGCTTTACACACTCATTTGCATCTGCGGAGTACCCGTCAGCATGGATCTCATCCGCAAAGCTCTGGGAGATCACAGCCCCGCCGATGATGACCTTGGCCCTGCATTTTTTCTCCTTTGCAAGCTCCACAACTTCCTTCATCTTCATCATGGTGGTGGTCATCAGGGCGGAAAGTGCGATAATGTCTGCCTTATGCTCTGCCGCGGCCTTAAGAATATCCTCCGCAGGCACATCCTTTCCGAGATCGATCACGGTATAGCCGTAGTTTCGGAGCATCAGCACGCAGAGATTCTTTCCGATCTCATGGACATCTCCCTCCACCGAAGCAAAAACGATAGTCCCCTTCGGCTCCTTTCCTTCACTGGAGGGAAGGAAAGGCGCCAGATAGGCGATGGCTGCATCCATGGCATTGGCGCCCTGGATCAGCTGTGGAAGGAAGAAGCGTTTCTCTTCAAAGAGCTCACCCACCCGGGTAATGGCGGGGATCAGGTCATCATCGATGATCTGCTTTGCCTCCCGGCCTGCTTCCATCTGTTTTTTTACTTCTTCAACGATCCGGCCCTTGCTTCCGTTTAACACGCAGTCATACACCGGTCCCCGGGAGGGCTCTCCCGCCTGCTTATCCTCAGGCTTTGCAGCCGACGCGGCTGTGGCACTGCCCGTAATGGGCCGTACCCGTTCCACATAGATCTTATCGGTTCCTTCCTTCGCCAGCAGAAGGTCCGAAGCATAGGCTGCATTCATCAGCTGCTCCTGGCCGGGATTGGCGATGGCCATGGTAAGTCCCTTGGATATAGCCATGGTCAGGAAGGCTGCATTTACATTAATTCGTTCCGGCAGTCCGAAGGAAATGTTGGAAAGCCCGCAGATCGTGGGCAGCCCCAGCTCATCATGACTGTACCGGATGGTATCCAGCGTATTTCTTGCGGCCATGGGATCTGCGCCCACGGTGGAAACCAGTCCGTCCACACAGAGGTCCTCCATACAAAGGCCCTCCTCCAGGGCAATCTTCACGAGCTGATCCACATTTGCACGACGCTCCTCTGCAGTGGCCGGAAGACCCTCGTCGGATACCGGAAGCAGGATACACATGGCACCGTACTTCTTTGCGATCCGAAACAGGGGCCGTGTCTTGGCACTTTCCAGGGAAACGGAGTTGATCAGCGCACGTCCGGGATAGATCCGGAGTGCGGCTTCAATGATATCCACATGACTGGAATCGATACAGAGCGGAAGGGAAACCAGCTGTGTCACCTCATTGATGGCACGAAGCATCATTTCCTTCTCATCGATGCCGTTCAGCCCCATATTGATGTCCAGGACGTGTGCATGGTTTTCCTCCTGGGAAACGGCCATCTCACTGACAAGGTCCAGACTTCC
The DNA here is from genome assembly GCA_902760755.1 of uncultured Lachnospiraceae bacterium. Taxonomy (GTDB): domain Bacteria; phylum Bacillota; class Clostridia; order Lachnospirales; family Lachnospiraceae; genus Eubacterium_Q. The sequence goes on from CACWHK010000016.1 coordinate 24,415, forward strand.
TTCCCGAAGGGATGCCTGCAGCTTCTTCTTTCCCGTGGGATTGATACGTTCTCCCACCACCAGGAAGGGTCCGTCCGTACGGATCTCCTGCAGGGCCCGTTCCGACGTAAGAACCCGAACCGGATGCTCCAGCGGTGCCACGGGTGAAAGTCCGCGAACCCGCTGCTTTACGGCACGGATATGCTCCACGGAGCTTCCGCAGCAGCCTCCAACCAGATTGGCCCCTGCATCCACAAGGTCACTGATGCAGTCTGCAAAATATTTCGGCGTCATCTTATATACGGACACACCATTCTCCAGCTCCGGCATGCCTGCATTCGGCTTTGCAAATACGGGAACGGTGGCATAACGCTTCATCCGCTCCAATAGTTCGGTCATTTCCTCCGGTCCCGTGGAACAGTTGAGTCCCACGGCGTCGGCACCCAGTCCCTGAAGCACGATAACGGACACCTCGGGTGTGGAACCAAAGAGGGTCTTTCCGTCTTCACGGAAGGTAAGACTTGCGATCACCGGAATATCCTCGGAAAGCTCACGGATCGCGATGACTGCGGCCCGGGTTTCCTGAAGACTCATCATGGTCTCCACAACGAAAAGATCCACGCCGGCCGAAAGCAGTGCCGCAGCCTGCTCCTTATATACATCCACCAGCTCCTCAAACTGCAGATCTCCGATGGGGAAGAGCTGCCGTCCGGTCATGGTCATATCTCCTGCCACATATCCCCGTCCGTTGCAGCGGCGCACAGCCTCCCTTGAAAGAGCCACCAGCCTTTCGTTCATTTCTTTGGTCTTTGACTCAAGATGGTACTCCTTCAGCTTGATCCGGTTACACGTAAATGTAGGCGCGTACACAATATTGGTACCCGCCTCCAAAAAACGAACCTGCAGATCGATCAGTGTCTCCGGGTGCTCCAGGATCCACTGCTCCGGACATACCCCGAGGGGCATGCCGGCAGCCATAAGATTGGTCCCTGTTGCACCATCCAGACATAGGATGCGATTCTTAAGCAGTCTTGCAAAATCTTCTCTTTTCATGAAACTCTGATTCCCTGTTATCTAAAAAACTATGCCTCTTCTTTCAAAGAGTCCATATATACCTGATCCACCAGCCACGGACCGTCATCAGCTGCAGCAGTTGCCAGCTGATCACAGCGTTCGTTGCCGGGATTTCCGTCATGTCCCTTTACCCAGCGAAAGGTTACCTCATGGGGTTCCTTGGCCTTAAGAAGCCGTTTCCAGAGGTCCACATTCTTCACCGGGTCTTTTCCCCGTTTCCAGTTATGGGCGATCCATTTATCGATCCAGTGCTCATTGAACGCCTTCACCACATACTGGGAATCGGACCAGACCGTAACCGCACAGGGACGCACCAGATGCTCCAGACCCACGATCACAGCCATCAACTCCATTCGGTTATTGGTGGTACGTTCATACCCCTGGGACAGCTCCAGCTTATGCTCTTTTCCTGCGGAATCCGTTACGGAAAGCACCGCGCCGTAGCCGCCGGGTCCGTCCGGATTTGCCCTTGCGGAACCATCCGTATACAGTGTTACTTGCTCCATAGGGTCCCTCTCCCGGATATGTATTGCCCCCTCGCCTACGCTCGGCGGCGCTTCGGTCAGTGCGATTCATATGTCATGACTTCGTCATGACCGCACCTCCCTGTATCAACGAACGAGAAAATCATCCGTTCTCCAGTAGCATACCACGGGTAGTCCGCGGTATCCCATTTCATAGATGGTCTGTGCCGTGGTGTGCGGAAGATTTACGCAGCCGTGGGAGCCGCGGGTCAGATAAAGATTCCCGCCGAACTTGGACTGCCAGTAAGCGTCATGCAGACCGATCTCCCCGTTGAAGGGCATCCAGTAATCCACATGGGAGGCATAGCCCGGACCGGTCAGAACCACATTCTGGCGCATGCCGTAGATCTCGTAGAGGCCTCCGGGAGTATCCTGATATTTGTTGGGATTTCCGGAAATGATATCATCCTCCAGAACCAGCTGTCCATCCATGTAGAAGTAGACCCTTTGTACCGTAAGGTCCAGCTCCACGTAAGAATTCCCGATATCCGATCCGTCCTGGGTATATACATGTCCCTCATGGGTAAACATGGGCTGACGCTCGATATTCTCCTTCCGGACAAGGTTCTGGATCAGCTCATCCACTTCCTTCTCCTGATCGATCTCCCATCCCATGGTGGGACTGGAAAGACGGACCACCTTGCCGAAATGTGTCCGGAACAGCCGTTGCTTCCCGTAGGTATCATGCTCATAAGCAAAGGTTTCCACAAAGTTCTGAACCTTCCGCTTGGAAACTGCACAGTAATACTTCTCCTGATCGATCTCCATCATGTTGTAGATATCCTCGGGACGCAGGGTAAACCGCGCCTGGTTCTCTCCGTAGAGATAGGTGATCTTAAGGGAAGTGTAGGTTTCGATGGCATCCCGGCAGCGGACAACCTTTTCCGAATCCGCTTCATAATCCGGCTTCACATAGCAGCCTTCCTTTTCAAGGTCCAGCTCCGTATTCAGCGTCCGGATCCGGTCCTCGATCAGATCCACAACCTTGTCACGGTCGATGGTGGTTCCCTGGTCTCCCGGAATAATCTCCGGCTTTCCGTCCGAAAGAACGATCCGCGGATTCTCCGGTGCCTTCATATTCTCCGGCTGAAAGGCCTTCTGCCGGTCCAGGAAGGATCCCACCAGATCCTTATTATAGCTGATCACATAGGAAGCCTCACTGGGATGATCAAAGAATGCCATGAACCAGAGGAACGGATTCTGCTTCTCTTTAATTTTCTTAATGTCATTTTGAGTTGTGATCACGAGGCCGATATCCTCGGGCTGTATGGTGAACTCTCCGTTCCGAAGCTTTACATGGATCTGATAACCCTGCTTCTTCGAATCGATCTCCTCCTGCACGTCCTCTGCGGAACGGAAGGAATAATCCACGCCGTTGATCACGGTATTCGGCTGGAAGTATTTATAGCTGAGGATCACCATGGTAAAATACCCGGCGACAAAGAGAGTCCCCAGGGTGATCAGGGCTGCGATCAGGACACGGCGAAGCTTTCTCTTCTTCAGAAATGCCTTCTGATCGATAAACGCTTCCTGATGTCCGATGCCTGAGAGATCCGCGGTACTAACCTCCGGCTTCTCTTCGGTCGATTCTGCAGGTTGCTCCTCTGTGGTCTCAGCGGGCTTCTCCTCCGTGGTCTCTTCAGACGTCTTCGCTTTTTCCTCCTCAGATTCTGTTTCGGAAGACTCTGCCTCGTTTTTTTCTTCAGTTTTATTCTCAGTCAGGGATTCAGCGGCAGTCTTTGCTTCGTTTTCGATATCCTTCTCGCCATCCTTCTCAACGTCCTTTTCCGCCTCATCCTCGATCACAAGGTCAACGACCTCAGGGTTTTCTCTCTCATCACCCATGGAACAAACCTCTTTCCTACTTCAGTTCAAGTAGTACCATTTCCGGGAGATTGTTGAATCTCACCGGGATCGTATGCTGCCCGAGTCCGGAGCTCACCAGCATATGTATATCTCCCTCGTCATATACGCCGTAGTCAAAATGCGGGAAGGGTTTCAGCTTCGGAGAAACCAGTCCGCCCAGCAGCGGCAGACGGATGATACCTCCGTGATAATGCCCGGACAGGATCAGATCCGCTCCCCATGCACCGTAGGCAGGTGCCCAGCCGGGATCATGTGCAAGGAGAAGTACCGGCAGGTCTCTTCTTGGCTTTCCCAGATACTGATCCAGGGCTTCCTTCGTCAGCTTGTCATCCTTTCCGACGAAGAAGGAGTGATCCATGTCCAGTCCGTAGACATGGATGCTTCCCTGCTTCAGTTTGCAATCCGTATAGTCATTTGTAAGAATCTTTACTTCCGGATCCAGCGCTGCCATATAGTCAGCCCAGTGGAATCCTGCATCCTTGGAATAACGGATCATTTTCTTTTCATGATTTCCGTAGGCATAGACCGTGGGGGCAATCTTCGCCAGCCCGTTGATCAGCGATACTGCCGGGGCATAGTCTTCATCGATATGGTTTCCGTTCACCATATCTCCGCCGATCAGGATCAGATCCGGCTTTTCCTCTGCAGCAGCCTTCAGGAGCTTTTCATTCATGGCTCCACCCACTGCCTCATGATAGTCCGTAAGGAACAGGATCCGTCCCTTCACACCGGGAAGAGACCTCGCAATCCTCCGAACCCGGAACTTATGCAGCTCCCGGTAGGATTCCAGAAACAGCACTGCAAGCCCGAGGGTGCAGATTCCTGCCAGGATTCCCAGTAGTTTCCATATCTTCATATAGCTTCCTCTTCATGCTCAAAGGATCATCAGGTCTCGACGTTGATCACGCCGGCCTCTTCCTCAGCCTCTCTCCGGAAGTCCTCCATCCGGTCCGGTGAGATCACCGGAAGATCATCCATGGAGGATATGCCGAAGCTCCGGAGGAAATCATCCGTGGTTCCGAACAGGATCGGATGTCCCGGCGCATCCAGACGACCCACCTCCTGGATCAGATTGTACTCCACAAGACGGTTTACCGCATGGGAACAGGACACCCCGCGGATCTTCTCGATCTCCTGCCGTGTTACCGGCTGTTTATAGGCCACGATGGAGAGGGTCTCCAGCAGAACATCCGTCAGCACATGCTTCTTCGGGGTGTTCACCAGCCGAACCAGCTCCTCGTAATAATCATTCTTCGTACAGAGCTGATACTTTCCGTCCAGCTCGATCATGCGAATTCCCCGCTCCGGACTATTATACTGCTCCATCATTTCCGAAAGAAGGGTCTTTAATTCTGCGTCCTCAATCTCCAGTGCCGTTTTTAAGTCCGAAAAGGATACGGCTCCGCCGATGGCAAACAGAACTGCTTCCAGAGCCGCGTATCGATTCTTATTCTCGTCCAATTATCTCTTCCTGCCTTTCCGAAGCATCATTCCAGAGAGTCGATCAGGATCTCTCCGAAGAGCCCGTCCTGTCGTATGGTAATAATGCCGGTCTTCATCAGTTCAAGGATCGCAAGGAAGGAAACGATGATATTCAGTCTTCCCCGCTTGCTGCCCAGAAGTGTCCGGAAGTTAATGCTCCGGAGTCCCTGGATCTCCTTCCGGATCTCGATCATCCGGTCCTCAAGCTTGATCTCTTCCCTGCTGATGGTGCCGAACTTACTTCGGACCGGATCCACACGGAAGACCTCTCTACGCATCAGCTGCTGAAAGATCTCATTCAGCTTCGCCAGCGTCACATCCCCCACAACCTCGGCGGGATCGATCTCCTCCTTATGGTCACGAACCTCCTTCGGGATGGAGGCCTCCTTATAGAAGGTCTTATCCGCATCCAGCTCCATATCCTTCAGCTCATAGGATGCATACTTATACATCTTATATTCCAGAAGGCTTCGAACCAGCTCTGCCCGGGGATCCTCTTCCTCATCCTCTACTTCCTCTTCCTTCGGAAGAAGCATCTTTGCCTTGATACTGATCAGCTGGGCAGCCATCACCAGGAATTCACTCATGGTGTCCATATCCGTCTCGTCCAGCTGGTCCAGATAAGCGATATACTGATCCGTGATCTCCACGATGGGGATGTCAAATATGTTATATTTATTCTTTTCAATCAAATGAAGCAGAAGGTCCAGAGGACCTTCGAACACATTCAGCTTCAGATTCAGACTGCTCATAGTTCTGCCGCCTTCTAACTATTTATCCCAGGAAAGACCGAACACTTCCGCCTTCCGTCCTCTCGTCATAAGGGAGGTCAGTGCTTCCTGCGCGGTCATGCCTTCAAAGAGCACCTGATTCACGGTTTCCACGATGGGCATGGTGACGCCGTACTTCTCCGCCAGAGCAAGAGCTGCCTTTGCGGAATATACGCCCTCCACCACCATCTTCACCTCATTCATGGCCTCATGATAGCTCATGCCCTGTCCGATCAGGAATCCGGCTCTCCGGTTCCGGCTGTGACGGGATGCGCAGGTAACGATCAGATCTCCGATTCCGGAAAGACCGGTGATGGTTTCTATATGACCGCCCATTTTGGTTCCGAGGCTGGTGATCTCCACGATACCCCGGGTAATGATGGCTGCCTTCATATTATCTCCGCAGCCAAGACCGTCAGCAATACCGGCTGCCAGTGCGATCACATTCTTTAAAGCTCCGCCCAGCTCGATCCCCACCATATCGGGGCTGGTGTAAACCCGGAAGAAATCCGTCATGAAGGTGTCCTGGATTCTGTGAGCCGTATCCTGGCTCTCTGCACCCACAACCACGGTGGTGCCGAGGCACTTGCCCACTTCCTCCGCATGGCTGGGTCCGGAAAGAACCGCAACATCCGCCTTCGGAATCTCTTCCTTGATCACCTGAGAAAGACGAAGCAGCGTCTCCTCCTCAAGGCCCTTGGACACACTAACAATGGTGGTTCCGTCCGGGATCAGGGGAGCCACTGCTTTTGCCGTGCTGCGAACGAAGGGAGACGGAACTGCCATAACCACCATTTCCGCATCCTTTAATGCAGTTTCCGGGTCGCAGGTATAGTGTACCGTTCCGGGCAGGATCACGCCGGGGAGCTTCTGCTTATGCTCGCAGTACTCCGTAAGCATGGCAACCTCTTCCGGATCGATAGACCACATGGTGATCTCATGCTGATTACAGGAAAGCAGCTTGGCCAGGGCCACGCCCCAGCTGCCTGCACCTAAGATTGCTATTTTCATTCGAATTAACTCCTTTAGTGTTTATGGAAGGAAAGCTTGTTTTCACTATGATGGATCAGCCGTTTGATATTATCCTTATGCCGGATGATGGCAAGGATCGTAAGAAGGGCTGCCGGAACAAAGCTTTCATACATGGCCGCGCAGGAATCGGGGATCGCCCGGTCAAAGCAGAGCAGACCATTCAGTGCAAAGATCACGTATACCGTGATAAAGGAAATCATCAGAACGATGGAACCTACGGATACATACTTCGTGATCAGAACTGCTATCGTGAAGATGCAAAGCAGGATCAGGCACATCCAGGGATTCAGGAGTCCGATGATGGCACCTGCCGAGGAGGAAATCCCCTTTCCGCCCTTAAACTTCAGGTAGAAAGGGAAGTTATGTCCGAGCACGGCTCCGAGACCCGTATAAAGCACATATAGCATATAGGTGTCTTCATAAATGTTCCGGAACACGATATTTACGATAAGACAGGGAATAAACGCCTTCAGCAGGTCTCCGATAAATACCACAAGACCGGCCTTCGGACCGAGAACCCGGAGTGCATTTGTCATTCCGAGATTTCCGCTCCCGTGCTTACGGATATCCACACCCTTCAGTTTTCCATAGAGTACCCCTGTCTCGATCAGGCCGAACATGTAGCCGATGATAAGACAAAGAACACGAAGAAATATGTTCACCGATCCTCTTTCCTTTCTCTGATGATAAAACGTAGAGGTGTTCCCTTGAACAGGAAGGCCTCCCGGACCTTGTTCTCGATATAACGGATATAGGAGAAATGCGCCAGCTCCTTGTCATTGACAAAGATCACGAAGGTGGGCGGTTTTACGGCCACCTGAGTCATATAATATAGACGAAGGCGCTTGCCCTTATCCTGGGGCGGTTCCACCTCTGCGGTTGCGGAAGCAAGGATCTCATTGATGACACCGGTTGCAACCCGCATGGAGTGATAGTTTACCACCATATCGATCTCATCGAACAGTTTCGGAAGCCGCTGGCCCGTAAGCGCAGAGATAAACATCAGCTCCGCATAGGGCATGAAGGACAACTTGTTCCGGATATCCTTCCGGAACTGATTCATGGTCCGGTCATCCTTCTCGATCAGATCCCACTTATTCACTACGATGATCATGCCCTTACCGCTCTCATGGGCGATGCCGGCAATCTTCGTATCCTGGTCCGTAACCCCTTCCTGGGCATCGATCACAAGCACAGCCACATCACACCGCTCCACGGCTGCCACCGTACGGATGATGGAGTACCGCTCGATCTCGTCCTTCACCTTGCTCTTACGGCGAAGGCCTGCCGTATCGATAAAGACATATTCCGTCTTATTATGCTTCACCACCGTATCCACGGCATCCCGGGTGGTTCCCGCGATATCCGACACGATGAGACGCTCTTCTCCCAGCAGACGGTTGATCATGGAGGACTTGCCTACATTCGGCTTACCGATGATGGCAATCTTCGGACGGTCATCCGTCTCCTCCTCTGTCACCTTTGCATTCGGGAAATGTGCCACCACCTCGTCCAGCAGATCACCGAAGCCAAGCAGGGATGCTGCAGAAACGGGATGGGGATCTCCGAGTCCCAGATTGTAGAACTCATAAACATCTCCCATGAATTTATCAAAGTTATCTACCTTATTCACTACAAGAATGATCGGCTTCTTCGAACGGCGCAGCAGATCCGCACAGGCGACATCCGAGGCCGTAAGCCCCTCCCTTACATCCGTAAGGAACAGGATCACATCCGCGGTCTCGATGGCGATCTCAGCCTGTTCCCGCATACGACGAAGAAGCAGATCGTCTGACTCCGGCTCGATTCCGCCGGTATCCACCAGCGTAAACTGATAATCCAGCCAGGTCACGTCTGCGTATATACGATCCCGGGTAACTCCCGGGGTATCCTTTACGATTGAGATCCGTTCGCCTGCCAGTGCGTTAAACAACGTGGATTTCCCGACGTTCGGCCGGCCGACAACGGCTACGATGGGCTTACTCATTCTACCACTCCTATGATTGCCTTTAAAAAGTCCATACCATACGATTCTACAATAACCGTTTTTACTTGTAAAGCATTTTCAAGCTCTGATAAGTGCATATCATCAAGAAAAATGTTCTCGTCCGCCTTAAGGCAACATTTCGGGATAAGAAGCGCTTCTCCCAGGTCCTTTCCGGAGAGCTGTGCCACGATATCCTGCCCCGTAAGAAGACCTGTAACGGTTATTCCGTGACCGAAATAATCGTTTACGATGGGGAACACCTGATAATTGATATCCGGGCGGATCCGCTCCAGCTCCCCGCGGATATATTCCAGATTCCGGACCGCCAGAGTTCCTGTGATGGAAGAAACCGTTCTTCCCGGATTCATGGTCATAAGCTTCCGGTACGGCCGAAGCTCCTTCGGCATCCGGAGTGCCCGAAGGCCGTGGTACTCCCCTGCATCCCGGACCTGATCCACTGCTGCGCGGAACTCCTCGTATAGAAGCCGGGTCATACCCACGCCGTTTTCGATCTGCAGGTAGCCGTCATAGGTTTCCTCTGCCGGGAATTCCCGCTCCGCAACGATATACCACTCATCGCTGGCATGCACAAAATGGATCCCATAGCGTTCCATGGCTTCCTTCTGAAAGCCCTCGATGATATCGATCACCTCTGCGGATTCCTCCCTGCTGAAGGGCTCCAGCTGACAGAGGGCATCCCGAAACTTGGAAAGCCCCACGGGAACCACCGAAAGGCTCTCCATGACCGGGGCAAAGTTCAGCAGGTCCCGGATGGTCCTTCTTAGCTCATCCCCGTCATTCCATCCCTTGCAGAGCACAATCTGACCGTTCATGGGGATCTCCGCCTTGTAGAGCTTCTCGATATGGGTGAGGATGTTTCCCGCAAAACGGTTGTGCAGCATTTCCACCCGAAGCTCCGGATTCGTGGTGTGGACGGAGATATTGATGGGAGCCAGCTTGTACCGGATGATCCGGTCAATCTCCGACTCCTTCATATTCGTCATGGTGATATAGTTCCCCTGCAGGAAGGAAAGCCGGGAATCATCATCCTTAAAATATATGGTGTCCCGCATCCCAGGGGGATTCTGATCGATAAAGCAGAAGATGCATTTGTTCCTGCAGGACCTGTAATCATCCATCAGGGATTCGGCAAAGACCAGGCCCAGGTCATCATCCTCTCCCTTCTCGATGGTAAGGGTCTGCTCCGAGCCGTCCTCTCTTCGAACGGTCACGGAAACAGAGACCTCCTCCGCCTGATAATGATAGTCGAATACATCTCCGACTTCTTCTCCGTTCAGGCGGATGAGCAGGTCTCCGGCACGGATCCCGGCCAGATCTGCCGGGCTTCCCTTATTCACACTCACAATCTTATGCTCGTGCATGCGTACTCCTTAAAATGCATTCTCCACATGGGTCAGTTCCTCTCCCAGGATCCCGACCACATCAAACCGGATCTTCGTCATATCCGGACTTAAATCATGATCCTCCAGATAGTAAAGTGCAGCCATTCGGATCTTTCGCTGCTTCCCGGATGTCACAGCCTCCAGCGGATGTCCCTGGGAAGCATCCCTTCGATACTTGACCTCCGTAAAAACATAGGTGTCCCCGTCCAGGCTGATCAGATCCGCCTCTGCCATACGGGTACGGAAGTTATATTCAAGAATCCGGTGTCCCTTCTCTTCCAGATAGGCTCCGGCGATCTTCTCCTTCCTGGTCCCAAGCTCTCTTTTATTCTCCGGCATAGTCCCTCTTTCTATTGCTCCAGGATGTTTCTGATGTAGCTTCGTCTATGGATCGGACAGGGGCCGAGGGTCCTTAATGCCTCGATATGTGCCGCACTGCCGTACCCCACATTATCCTTAAAGCCGTAGCCCGGATACTGTTCATCAAACTCCTGCATCATACGGTCCCTGGTCACCTTGGCCACGATACTGGCAGCCGCGATGGAGACAGACTTTGCATCCCCCTTGATGATGGAAACCTGTCGGATATCCACCTCCGGAATATGCACGGCATCCACCAGAAGCAGATCCGGCGTAACACCCAGATTCCGGATAGCCTGACGCATGGCATCCTTATTTGCAAACTCGATCCCCTTCTCGTCGATCACGGCTGCGGTGTTCATTCCCACACCCACGGCAACCGCATTGCTGAGGATCACGTCGTAGAGCTCCTCCCGGTGCTTCTTCGATACCTGCTTCGAATCATTCAGCATGGGGATCACCAGCCCCTTCGGAAGGATCACCGCTGCGGTAAGCACCGGTCCGGCCAGAGGGCCTCTTCCCACCTCATCGATGCCCGCGATCAGCTCCGCATCAGGGTATTTATTTTCAAAATACATCATGCCGCGGACCCGTTCGATCTCTGCGTCGATGGAGTCGATCTTCTTCCGTGCCTGATCCAGAACCTGCACGATCCCCTTTCTTCCGTCGGATTCGTTTTCGGCGATCATCTGGTGCAGGGCCGCACGCATGGTATCATATTTCATAAGGGGCATATCCAGGATATCCCGGTACTTCGCACGCAGTTCACATATATTCAAGGGGGCTTACCTCCGCTTCTTGGCTTTAAGGAAAGAAGGACCGTAGTCTCCTCACGGTCCTTCGCAACGTCAATCTATACTTCCGAACTTTTTCAGTGGTGTCAGCCGGAACGCTGCCCTGCCGATGATCTTATCACGTTTGATATTTCCTACATCCGCCCAGCGGCTGTCACGACTGTTATTTCGGTTATCTCCGAGAACGAAATACTCATCCTCACCCAGGGTAATGGGGGAAGAAGCGATTCCGTTGCTTCGGATCCGGTCGAACTTCTTCGGCTCAACAAGCACCTCCCCGTTGATCAGAATATCACCGGTATCTGTGATCTGTACGGTCTCACCCGGCAGACCTATGATCCTCTTGATATAGTGTACATCATCCTGATACGGGAACACGATGATATCATAGCGCTGCGGATCACCGAACTTGTAAGCCAGCATATTTACCCAGAGACTGTCTCCGGACTGAAGCGTGGGATTCATGGAGTCTCCGTGTACCGTGGTTCTCCGTCCCACAAAGGTAACGATAAGGAAGCAGATGAGGATCACAACGCCGATATAAGGGATCAGCGTAAGAAGATCCTTTACGATATTCACATCCTCGGGACGTTCCTTCCTTGATTTCTTCTTCTTTTTCTTCTTTTCCTTTTTGGATTCCGGTTCTTCTTCTGCAGATTCAGCAGCCTCTGCCACTTCATCCTTAGCCTCAGTCTCAGTCTCAGTGGCATTCTCTGCTTCCGAAGGCGCATCCTTCCGATTCCGGTTTTGTTCTTCCTGCTCTACCTCTTCCAGAGCTTTTCTGGACTCCTCGGCTGCATCGGCTGCAGCCTTCTTCAGGTCAGCCATGCTGACCTCCGGAAGGTCCGCGTAGGCTCCTTCCTTTTCCATCTTCCGTTCCAGCTTTTCCTGCTTCTTTTGCTCCTTCAGAAGACGCTTTTCTTCCTTCCGACGTTCCTTCTCCAGACGCTTTTCCTCCTTGGAAGAAACCTCTCCTGCCAGTGCCTCGATGCCTTCTTCTGTCTTTTTTTCTTCGTTTTCGTCAAAATAACCCATATTACCCCTCCGGGTACTCAAGCGTCACCCGTCCAAGTCTTCCGCTTCTAAGGTCATCCAGAAGACACTTGGCAGCCTTGTCCAGGTCCGGCTCATTTCCTTTTTTTATACATTTGCGTACGTCTGCGATCCTTGCAAGTCCTTCCGCAGGCGACACACCATCTTCAATTTTATACCTTTCAAGCAGTAGATTGCAATAGTATTTTTGCAAAAAAACCAGAAGATCCGACGCCAGACTGATCTTTTCCAGAATATCGTCATTGATGGAGCCGATCCAGCCAAGAGCCGTCCCCACAGCCGGGTTTTCGAACTTCGGCCAGAGGATTCCGGGAGTATCCAGAAGATCCATATCCTTTGATATCCGGATCCACTGCTTTCCCTTGGTAACTCCCGGCTTATTGCCGGTCTTTGCAGCGGCTTTTCCCGCAAAGGAATTGATAAATGTGGACTTTCCCACGTTGGGGATCCCGACGATCATGGCCTTGATGGGACGCCCCACGATGCCGCGCCTTCGGTCTCTCTCGATCTTTTCCCTGCAGACCTCCTGCACCACCTTCCCGACGGAGGTGGCCTCCTTCCGGTTCCTTGAATCCATCAGAAGCACCGCATAGCCCTGTTCCTCGTAATAGGACTTCCAGCGTTTCGTCATCTGGGGATCCGCAAGATCCGTCTTGTTCAGGATGAGAAGCCGGTACTTCCCCTTTGCCAGGGTATCGATATCCGGATTCTTGCTGGCTCCCGGAACCCGGGCATCCAGAAGCTCGATCACGATATCGATCAGTTTGATATTCTCCTGCATCATTCGCCTGGCACTGGTCATATGTCCCGGATACCAGTTAACGATGTTTGTGATCTCAGCCATCGATCTTCCCCCGCTTCCCTTTCGTTAGCCGATAAAAGACCTTCCCGCGGATCTCGGACTGCTGTACATTTCCGTAGGTCGAGAATCTGGAATCCTCGCTGCTGGCGAGGTTGTCTCCGATCACGAAGTATTCCTTCTCCCCCAGGGTTACGGGGGTAGACAGTCTTCCCGGGGACTGGATCACATCCAGATGGTAAGTATCGCTCACCTGCCGGTCATTTACAAAAAGCTTACCGCCCACGATACTGATCTTATCTCCCGGCAGTCCGATCACCCGTTTGATATCGAAATAAGAATCCGAGCCCATGGCGCGGATGGCAACGATATCTCCGGCCTCTATGGAGCCGAACATGTAGGAAAGCTTATTCACGACCACCGTTTCTCCATCGGAAAGAAGCGGTTCCATGGACGGACCCTGCACCTTTAGGGTCTGGAACCCCCAGGTGATAAAGGCATATCCGAGGACCGCAGCTGCAAAAATGATCAGCAGCGTTGTCCGGATCTCTCCGAACAGCTTCTTCCTGCGTTTTTTCAGTTCATTTGCGGTTTCCTTCTTCTGAAGCGTGAAGTCCTGACCGCTGATATGCTTCCGTTTCATGAACCGTACTCCATACAAAGACACCGGAGTTTTGAAAACTCCGGTGTTCATGAATTATTTTACAAGTTCCTTAACCTTAGCTCTCTTTCCTACTCTGTCACGCAGATAGTAAAGCTTAGCTCTTCTTGCCTTACCAAGACGAACAACCTCTACCTTCTCGATCAGAGGAGAATTCATCGGCCATGTCTTCTCAACACCGACACCGTTGGAATTCTTCCGTACGGTAAAGGTCTTGCGAGCGCCTGTTCCCTGCTTCTTGATCACGGTACCCTCGAATACCTGGATACGGGAACGGTTACCTTCCTTGATCATGGCAGATACACGAACGGTATCACCGACATTGAACTTCAGTTCTTCCTTGCGGACCTGAGCATCCTCGATGCTCTTCATGATTTCTACGCTGTTCATAGCTACCTCCAAATATAGATAATAAGAATCAGGCGTTCATTCTATCGATACAATGTCCGGATGTGAATCCGGCTGAAATAAACATGATACAGCGGACCGCCACGATTACAACTCCGATAGTTTAGCATACCGTTGAAAAAAAAGCAAGCCTTTTTTCACTCTTTGGATCGGAGAAAAAAACAGGGGATGATCCGTAGGAACCATCCCCTGAAATGTACATCTTATTGATTACTCAGCATCTGCCGGTGCTTCCTCAACGGCATCAGCAACCTCAGTCGGAACCTCGAGAGTCTCCGGAGCATCCTCTGTGGTAGCTACGGTCTCTTCTTCCGGTGCTGCAGCAGCTTCTTCCTCTTCCGGCTCTACGTCCTTCAGAAGTGCCTTGATGGAAAGGCTGATCTTCTTCTCGGGTCCCTTGAAATCTACAACCTTAGCAGTGATGGTCTCACCTGTCTTCAGTACGTCAGACGGCTTCTCAACATGAACGTTGGAGATCTGGGATACATGAAGCAGTGCATCGATGCCCGGCTCCAGTACGATGAA
>CACWHK010000017.1 GCA_902760755.1 uncultured Lachnospiraceae bacterium
TGCATGAATGGTCACTGTAACGGATTCACCCGTCTTGATCTCATTTGCAGACAGGGAAAGATAGACATCCACCTCCTCTGCCTCAGCCGCCCTTTCGGGAAGCCAGACTCCGAGTCCGAGCAGCATGACCAGCCCCAGAATAAGACTCACGATTCTAATCCTGTGTTTCATATTCAAACCGCCTCTCCTACGATTATTTGCGAAAACCTCAAAATATATGGTTTCTGTCCCTGCGTGCGGGCATATCTGGTAGGATTATACCATAAACCGGCTTTGAATTCAAAAAATATTTGGTATTGACAAACGAAGGTTTATTTATTATTATAGCAAATGTGATTTTTGCCGCCATAGCTCAGTAGGTAGAGCGCAGCATTGGTAGTGCTGAGGTCGCCGGTTCGACTCCGGTTGACGGCTCATAAAGACAGGACACGAGATTTCGTGTCCTGTCTTTCTTTTCGTTCAGTTGATCCTTACGCTTAATCCCTGAGCTTGTTCCGGATCCGGGTAAGGGCGTTGTTCACCGACCGCTCCGGCTTTCCGATGGCCGCTGCGATCTCCGCATGGCTTCGTCCCTCCAGATAAAGCTCTGCCACCAGACGCTCCATGGGACTAAGCCTCTCCTCGATGGCCTGCCGCTGCTCATCCGCCCGCTCCTGCATAAGGACGATGGTTTCCGGATTTCCTGCATCCCCGGTGGCAAAGAGTCCGGCAGGAAGTCCCTCTCCCTGCTCCTCTGCATCCGTGTAGATGGAGATATAGGAGTTTAAGGGCTGATGCTTCTTTCGTCCCGCTGCCCGGATGGCTGAACGGATCTGATTCCGGATACAGGTGATGGCGTAGGTCCGAAAGGCTGCTTCCCGCTCCGGTGTGTAGTCCCGGATGGCCTTCACCAGTCCGATCATGGCCTCCTGGGTCAGGTCCTCCGTCTCAGCGCCCACCAGAAATAGGAAACGCACCTCGCGCTTCACCACCTCGCCGTAACGCTTCAGCAGCACCTCCTCGGCCTCGATATCTCCTGCCTTTGCCTGGGCTGCCAGCTCCTCATCCCTTACTTCATCCAATTCCTTTGATTCCATACTTCCCCTGTTACCCCTGCTTCAGCATCCTTTGCCGAACGATCTCATAGGCCAGAACGCCGGCTGCTACGGATGCATTCAGAGAATCGATATTTCCCTTCATGGGAACGGATACGATATAATCACATTTCTCACGGACCAGACGGGACACGCCGGAGCCTTCATTTCCGATGACAAGTCCGATGGGTCCGGTGAGGTCGCTGTTGTACATGACCTCTCCTCCCATATCCGCACAGGCGAACCAGAGCCCCCGTTCCTTCAGTTCATCGATGGTCTTGGCGATATTCGTCACCTTCACCACCGGCGTATAGTTGATGGCCCCGGCGGAAGCCTTGACCACCGTGGCCGTAAGTCCGACGGCGCGATGCTTCGGGATGATGACCCCGTGAGCACCGCAAAGGTTTGCGGTCCGGATGATGGCGCCCAGATTGTGGGGGTCCTCGATCTCATCCAGAAGGAAGACAAATGGGGCTTCTCCCCGCTCCTCTGCCAGACGGAAGATCTCCTCCAGATCCGCATATTCATACGCGGAGCACTGCAGGATCACACCCTGATGGCGTCCGGTCTCCGACATCTGATCCAGCTGCTGCTTCTTCACGAAGCTGACGGTGGCACCCTGCTTCTTCACCTTGGACAGGATCTGTCCGATGACCGGATCCCGAAGTCCATCCTGAATATACAGGCGGTCTGCCGTTTTGCCGGCACGGAGTGCCTCCTGGACCGCGTTCCGTCCCTCTACGATGCCGGAACGTACATGCTTCTTATCGATTGGATCCTGCGCGGGAACCTTCAGTCCCTCCTCCTCCGGTTCCTCCGGAAGAAGCTCTGTCATTTCCGTACTGTATTTATCCTGTGCTGCCATGTTCCTACCTCTTATTCTCTTATGAATCAGCGCTGCCATGTGCCATGGCATGCCACCTCTCACGCCTCCGTGTGTCGTTCCAGAAGCTTCCCGATCAGCTCCTCCATCCGTGCCCTCTGCCCCGAAAGGTAAAGGTATCCGATCAGCGCCTCGAAGCCGGTAGCCTTCTTATACTCTGCCATGGAAGCATGCTTTGCCTTGGAATGCACCGAGGTGTTCCGGCCACGGTGATACACCGCTGCCTCATCCTCCGAAAGCGTCTCCTCGATGGCGTCCATAAACTCAGCCTGACTGATTGCGGACACAACCCCCGTTACTTCCTTATGATACTTCTGTGCCTGCTTATTCGCCCGCTTCACGTAAAACTCCCGGACGGCAAGCTCCAGAACCGCATCGCCGAGATACGCCAGAGCCAGGGGCGAATATTGCTCGGGATGCGGGACGAGGGCGGATGAATCCTCACCGCCCTCATAGTCCGTTCTATCCATCTTGGCTAAATCCTCTGCCATTTAACACCCTCCCGGGTATCCTTGATCTCGATTCCCATAGCCTTCAGCTCATCCCGGATCTCATCCGCCCGTGCGAAGTTCTTCTCCTTCTTCGCTGCGGTACGCTCCGCGATCAGTGCTTCGATCTTTGCTGCCTCGTCATCCGAAACCGCTGCTTCCTCCCGGGTGATATGGATGCCCAGTACGGTATCCGACAGGGTGAAGAGCGTATCATACAGCTTCTTAGCAAATGCAGAGGAGGAATTCTCATCCGTATTTGCATTTGTGAAACGGATCAGCTCAAAGATCACGGAAATGGCATCCGCCGTGTTAAGGTCATCATCCATGGCTGCATCGAAGCGTTCTACGTACTTCGGGAGCTCCGTATCCAGCAGCTGCTGCTCAGCCTCCGAGATCTCCTTTCCGTTCTCCTTCGCAACGATCTCCTCCAGCTTCTTTCCGCCGTTCAGGATCCGCTCTAGACCGTTCTTTGCGGACTCGATCAGCTCCGCGGAGAAGTTTAAGGGGCTCCGGTACTGTGCGGACAGCATGAAGAACCGGATCACCTGGGGATCGTACTTCTCGCAGATCTCACGGACCGTAAAGAAGTTCCCGAGGGACTTGGACATCTTCTCGTTGTCGATCTTCAGAAAACCGTTATGCATCCAGTAGTTGGAGAAGGTCTGGTCATTGGCTGCCTCGCTCTGGGCGATCTCATTTTCATGGTGGGGGAAGATCAGATCCTCACCACCTGCATGGATGTCCAGGGTTCCGCCGATATACTTCCGGGACATGACGGAGCACTCCAGGTGCCAGCCCGGACGGCCCTCGCTCCAGGGAGACTCCCAGGAGGGCTCTCCCTCCTTCTTCGGCTTCCAGAGCACGAAATCCAGCGGATCCTCCTTCTCGTCCTCACCGCTTACCTTCAGCTGATGTGCCTCGTCCCGGTGTCCGCTCTCCAGATCATCGATATTCTTATGAGAAAGCTTTCCGTAGCCCGGGAAGCTTCTGGTCCGGAAATAAACCGTACCATTTACGGCATAGGCATGTCCCTTATCGATCAGCTGCTGTACCATCTCGATCATATCCGGGATTTCCTTTGTGGCCTGGGGATGTGTGGTGGCCGGACGTACATTCAGCGCCTCCATATCCTTTTTGCACTCTGCGATATACCGCTCGGAGATCACCAGAGAATCCACGCCGTCCTCATTGGCCCGGCGGATGATCTTATCATCCACGTCCGTAAAGTTGGACACGTAATTCACGTCATAGCCGCGGAATTCCAGATATCTCCGCAGGGTATCAAAGACGATCATGGGACGTGCATTTCCGATATGGATAAAATCATAGACCGTGGGGCCGCAGACATAGATGCCTGCCTTACCCGGGGTCACCGGCTTGAACTCTTCCTTCTGTCTGGTGAGTGTATTAAAGATTTTCATATTATGTAAACCTCTCGTGTTTGCTGTTTCAATACTAAGTTTTCTTCAGGCTGCGCCTTCAGAATGACATGGCATCAGATCCCCGCACCGTCGGTCAGCTGCAGACGACTTTCCAGTTCGCTGACAGCCTGACTGTTCCGGTCGATCCGAACACGGTCATCCTCCTGCTGCTTCTCAAGGATCCGAAGGGTCTGCTTCAGTGTCTCGTTCTCATCCTTCAGAAGCTCGATCATATTGGCAATCGGATCCGGCAGATCTACCTGGTTCAGATCCAGACGCGGCACGTGCACATCATCCTGCTTTGCGATCCGTCCCGGTATACCGACCACCGTGGAGTTCGGCGGAACATCACGGATCACCACGGAGCCCGCACCGATCTTGGAATTCTCCCCGACGGTGATGGAGCCAAGCACCTTGGCACCGGCACTGACCATCACGCCGTCCTCCAGCGTGGGATGACGCTTCCCGTGTTCCTTTCCGGTACCACCCAGAGTAACTCCCTGGTACAACGTTACATTTTTCCCGATAATGGTGGTTTCCCCGATCACAACCCCATGGCCGTGGTCGATAAAGAAGCCTTCCCCGATCTCGGCCCCCGGATGGATCTCGATCCCGGTCTTTCTGGCTGCCTTCTGGGAGATCTTCCTTGCCTTGTAGAAGTTCCCCTTCAGGTACTCCCTATGGGCCTTCTGATAGGACCACATAGCCCAGAAAAACGGGTATAACAAAGCCTCCCGGTCGCTATGGATCGAGGGGTCCCGCTCCCGGATAACTTTGATCTGTTCTTTATAATACTCCGAAAACTTCATAAGCCATGCCTCGGTTTCTGGTTTCAGCGAAAGTTTTCCGACTTCCGAATCACCCTATAACATTAGCCGAAAGCAACCTGCTTGTCAAGTATTCCCGGTACAGAAACCCGCCGCAAGACGCGCAACCGTCTCATAGTTTTCCGGATCATGGGGAAATGTACAGTCGATACAGCTCTTGATCCTCCGTCCGTCCTTTTCCTTCATGACCGGATTCCCCGGGCAATGTTCCAGGGTGTAGAGGGGACAGTAACAGAAAAGACAGTTGATATGCTCCGTTCCCTCATGACAGGGATAGTACTTACAGGCACGGTTTTCAAAATACCGGCTTCCCGGCTCATACCTTGCATCCATCACGCATCACCTCCGTAAAATGCTCTGCGAATCCCGGACAGGAATCAAAGAATAAATGTGGAAAGCCCCAGACGTGGGCTCCTTCCGCATGCATGGCATGCCACTCTCTTTCATCCCCCGCCTTCACTGCCAGCATATCCGCACCGCAATCCGTGCTTTCATAGTAATGGAACTCATGGCCCCGCATACCCTCCAGGGCTTCCGACAGCCTTCCCTGCTTTACGGTATGCAGCTCCACATATCCGAACCGTTGCAGGCGGCCGGTCTTCCTGCAGCTTCCCGGGATCACTCCGACCATGGGATGGGGCTCTCCCTCTTCATCGGAAATGCTCTGATGAAGATACATAAAGCCGCCGCACTCCGCGATTGAAGGAAGTCCGGCACGAATACGCTCTCCGATCTCCTCCCTCATGGAGGTATTCCCGGACAGCTCCCTTAGATAAAGCTCCGGATATCCGCCTCCGAGATAGATTCCGTGGATCCCCTCCGGAAGTGCCGCATCATGAAGCGGTGAGAAGGAAACGATCTCTACGCCGAGACGCTCCAGACATCGAAGATTCTCCCGGTAATAAAAGCAGAAGGCCTCATCCCTTGCTACCGCCAGCCGGAGTCCCTGTCCGATTTGCTCCGGGTCGGAAGCGGTCTTCTCTCTCTCCGGAAGAGCCTCTGCAGATTCCATGATCCGGAGAATGGTCGGGATATCTGCACAGCGTTCCAAAGCTCCCGCCACGGTTTCCAGCATTTCACGGATGCCCGGAATCTCCTCGGGCCGAAGCAGCCCCAGGTGTCTGCTTTCCAGCTTCACATCCTTCAGCGTCGGAAGGAAGCCCACCACGGCAATATCATAGCCCTGTTTACGAAGTTCCTCCTCCAGAGCCCTCCGGAGTCTATCATAGAAGCCCTCGCTCACACGGTTAAGAAGGATTCCACGGATCAGATGCTCCGTATCGTCCTTCAGGATTCCCAGGATTTCCGAGATCAGTGTCCGTCCCACGCCCCTGCCGTCCGCTACCAGCAGGATCGGGGTACCGGTGGCCTCTGCCACCTCATAACAGGAGGCCGTAAGCTGCAGCCCTCCCAGTCCGTCATAGATCCCCATCACTCCTTCCAGAACCGCATGGGAATGTCCGCAGTCCGAAAGCAGTCTTACAGTCCCTTCCCTTCCTGAAAAGAAGGTATCCAGATTTCCACCTCCCACGCCCAGAACCCTGTCATGGAACATGGGATCGATATAATCGGGACCGCATTTGAAGGAGGTAACATCCAGGCCTCTTTGCAGCAACAGCTGCAGCAGGCCGCAGGTGATAAGGGTCTTCCCGCTTCCGCTCTTTGGGGCCGCGATCAAAAGCCTGCGGACCGAAGCTTCGGGGGGCTTTATCCCGGAAGCCTCCGTCGTTTCGACCTCTGTCCTTGCAGCCTCTGTTCCTGAAGTCCTTATTTCGGGGGAAACGGATTTCTCACTCCTTCGGATCAGTCCCGTATAAAGTCCCCTTCCGGATATACGCTCCGCCGCCTCCTCCAGAGTATAGGTTTCCAGCTGCTCTTCCGGATAGGAAAGGTCCTTGCCGAGGGTGATGGTTGCCGAAAAGCCTTCACGGATCAACTGCCGGGAAAGCTCTGCCACCTCATCCCCGGAGGAAAAAAGAACATAGCTTTTATCCGAACGGGTGATCCTTCCCACCGCATCCGAAAGATGCTCCGGATCCGAGCGTCCGTGAAGACTCACGATCTCCGCATCCGAGTAGGACTCGGAAAGCCTTGCGGAAAGCGCTGAGATACAGGATATGCCGGGATACCGTTTTGCTCTTACAAGAAAGCGGTCCCGTAATCCCTCTGCTCCTTCCGTAAGCTCCTTCTCGAAGCCGGTGGCTCCGCTGTAAAAGCCGGTATCTCCGGAGAAAAGAACCGCAGCCTCTTTGATCCGACTCCCCTTTGCCAGGAGCTCTGCCGTCTTCTCCAGAACCTCTCTCGCCCGAAAGTACGGATGCTTCTCTTTACAGGATACCCCGGAAAGAAGCCGCGCTGCACCAAAGCAGACGTCCGCCCGCCGGAGTGCCTGATCCGCTTCTATGGTAAGGCCCTTCGGATCTCCCATGCCCATTCCGATCAGATGAAATGTAACAACCTCCGGTTCTCCTGTCCCGCTGCTTTTATAAATCCGGGAAATCTCTGTCGTTGCCGCTTCCACGGAGATTCCCTCCTCAGCCACGGGTCTTCGGATGCAGAGGCAGGGAATTCCCGCTGCCTTGCAGGCAGAAAGCTTCTGATCCACTCCGCCGGTCACTCCGCTCTCCTTGGTGATCAGTGCTGCGATCCCATACTGACGGATCACCGCCAGATTCATTTCCTCCGTAAAGGGACCCTGCATGGCAAGGATATGATCCTGACGGATCCCCGCCTGCTCTGCCAGGCGAATGCTTTCCACGGAAGGAAGCACCCTTACAAAGATCCGGTCCTTCTCCCGGATCCTTTCGCACATGACCGAAAGATCCCGGCTTCCGGTGGTAAAAAGAAGGTTTCCCTGCAGCGTCTCACAGGCTATCGCACAGGCCACCGGAGAATCAAAGAAGGAGACACCCTCCGTACTCCTGCTCTCCGTCTCCCGAAGCACACGAAGATAACGGACCCCCGTTCCCTGCAGGGCAGCCCGGATATTGGAAGTAACCTCGGTGGCAAAGGGATGGGTTGCGTCCGCAACACATTCCACACCGGAAGAAAACAGAGCTTCCATATCCTCTCTTGTTTTTCTTCCCTCTTCGATCCGTATCAGATCACTCTTTTTCTGAAGCACCTCTCCGTATTCCGTCGCAACGAATACCGTGTGCGGAATTCCAAGCTCCGCAAGAGCCTCGGACAGGAGCCTTCCCTCCGTGGTTCCTGAGAAAACAGCGATCCTTCCTCTTTCGTCATTCATCCCTTCGATACCCTCTCGGTGTAACCAGTCTTCCGTTTACTTCCTTCGTCATGGAGTTCCCGATAAAGACCGTGGTGAACATATCCGCATCCTTATCCTTCAGCTCCTCCAGGGTGCAAAGCTCCCGAGCCTCTCCGTCCCTTCCGATGTTCCTTGCCAGTCCGCAGGGCCGGCTTCCGGGAAGGGTTTCCAGAAGGATCTCACATGCCCGCCGCAGGTGATCCGCTCTGGAACGACTGCGGGGATTGTAGATCACCATCACGAAGTCTCCCGCTGCAGCAGCACGGAGTCTTTGCTCGATCACCTCCCGGGGAGTAAGCAGGTCACTCAGACTGATCACGCAGAAATCATGGCCCACCGGAGCTCCGAGAAGAGCACTTCCGCTAAGAGCCGCAGTGACGCCTGCCACGATCTCGATCTCGATCCCGGGCGCCTTCTCTGCCACTTCCAGCATAAGGGATGCCATTCCGTACACCCCAGCGTCCCCACTGCAGATCAGACTCACCGTTTTCCCGCTCTCTGCCTGCTCCAGGCAGAGCCGGCAGCGCTCCACTTCCTGCTTCATTCCCGTGGTAAGAAGCGTCTTTTCGGGATACTGCTCCCGAAGAAGATCAATATATACCGTATATCCGATCAGAACCTCCGAGACGGAAAGGGCCTTCCTTGCCTCCAGAGTCATTCCCTCTTCCCGTCCGGGCCCCATGCCTACCACATAGATCTTGCCCATATCAAAGTCCTCTTCTTTTTGCCACCGCGATGGTCACTCCGTTTTCCGCCTGCTTTCGTACCACCGGCTCGCCTCCCCCGGAAAGGAGTACTGCTGCCCGCTCGCAGACATTATCCACGCCCACCGTGCTCTGCACGAATTCGGACGCCGTGAACTCTCCCTCCACGCAGCTGAGCCGTTCCGCCGAAAATGTAACAAATGGGATCCTGTGTCTTGCAGAGAAGGAAAGAAGCCCCGGCTCCTCCGCCTTCAGGTCCACGGATCCAAAGGCATAGATATCCGGATATCCGATCCCCAGCTCCTGCATGACTCGCTCCGCCAGAGCCTCGATCTTTTCCACATCCATTCCCTTCTTGCAGCCGATTCCCAGCACATACCGCTTCGGAGAAAGCCAGAGTGGGGCATCCACGATCCTTTGCTCTCCGATCAGCACATCCGCTTTCTGTGCATCCTCCGTAATATGGATACGGATCGGTTCTCCCCGGAGCGCCTTTGCGGACACTTCCCTTATCCCATCTCTTGTTTCAATGGTAAGACGGTGCTCCGTGGCAAAGCTGTCCACGGAGAAAACTCCCTGCACATCTGTTGCGGTTGTAATGACAGGCGTTGCTCCCATCACCCGGGCCAGGTGCTCCGCCAGCCGGTTGGCACCTCCCACATGTCCGGAAAGGAGGGGGATCAGAAACCTTCCGGCCTCGTCCATCACAAGCACCGGAATATCCGTAAGCTTATCCTTTACAAAGGGGGCGATCATCCGTACCGCGATGCCGGAGGCCCCCACGAAAAGAAGGGGGGTCTGCTCCCGGAAGCACTGCGCCACAAGCTCCTCCGTGCTACCCGAAATCCGAAGCAGACCTTCCTGCTCCCGCTCCGTCTTGTAGAAGCCGGTTACTCGCAGCTTAGTATCACGCTCCATGATCTGCCGGATCCTTTCGGCTCCCTCGTCTGAAAAACAGATGGCCACCATTTTCATAGCTTCGCCTTTCTAAACTCCGTCGAAAAATCCGGGGAATACAACCTGGATTCCTCAAAGCTCTTTGCACCGATCACATCTCCCACCAGGATCACTGCCGTCTTTTTGATGCAAGCCTCCTCCGCGGTCTTCGCCAGCGTTCCCACCGTACAGCGGCAGATCCGTTCCTCCGGCCAGGTTGCCTTATAAACGATGGCTGCCGGAGTCTCCTCCATAAAGCCTCCCGCCAGAAGCTCCTCCGTCAGCTCCGTAAGAAGCGATGTACTAAGATAGATGGCCATGCTGGCCCCATGGGCCGCAAAGCTTCGGATGCTCTCCCTTTCAGGCACCGCCGTCCTTCCCTGCATCCGGGTAATGATGAGGGACTGGGAAATGCCGGGAAGGGTGTATTCCAGATCCATGGAGGCTGCTGCTCCGAAGCAGGCACTGACTCCCGGACAGGAGTCATATCCGATCCCCCGCCGGTCCAGCTCCCGCATCTGCTCCTGCACTGCGCCATACAGACTGGGATCTCCCGTGTGCAGACGGACCACAGTCTTCCCCTGTGATACGGCAGTACATATCTCTCTTACCACCTCATCCAGCGTCATCTCGGCACTGTTGAAGACCTTCGCCTCCGGTGCATACTCCAGCAGCTTCGGATTCACCAGCGAGCCTGCATAGATCACCACATCCGCCTCTGCAAGAAGCCGCATCCCGCGCACCGTGATCAGGTCCTCCGCTCCGGGGCCGGCTCCCACAAAATGTACCTTCACGTCCTTTGCCATCCCTGTATCCTCCGATCCTTCTAGCGGTTTTCTTTGATCCTGTCCAGCAGTGCCTCTGCTCCCTCCGTGCGCCCGAGAAGTCCGACCTCACTCAGGAATACGATACACTCGATCCGTAGCCTTCCCTTCGCCCGGCGGTTCAGATGCTCCGCGATCCGCTCCATAACACATTTCATAAAGGGCTCCGTCAGTCCCGCCGCTTCCACCAGGCCGTAGCCCTGAGTGGTATTCGTACAGGAAAGAATCTGCCGGGCAAGCTCTGAGCTTCCTCCGATCCGGAGCACCGCAGCCGCCATCAGCTCCATCCTGCAATCCGCAACGGCAGAGTGGGTATTCATGATCCCGCCCGACACCTTGATCAGCTTTCCGAGATGCCCGATCAGCAGCAGTTCCTCCACACCCAGCTCAGCTGCCATGTCGATGGTATCTCCGATGTAGTTGGCGCATTTTACGGCACGGTCCAGGTCATAGGCATAGGTTTCCCGCATAAAATCCAGACCGTAATTCCCGGGAGCGATCACCACTCTCCGGTTCCCCTGGGCCACCTTCTGACGAAGCTCCACCCGGATGGTATCCCTGATGGCCTGAGTGCTCATGGGCTCGACGATCCCGCTGGTTCCGAGGATGGAGATGCCTCCCCTGATCCCCAGCTTCGGATTGAAGGTCTTTTCCGCCATGGCTTCTCCCCCCGGCACGGAAATGATCACCGAAAGGCCTCCCTGCCAGTCAAAGAGCTCCATCACCTCCCGGACCTCACGAAGGATCATGCTCCGGGGGACAGAGTTGATGGCTGCCGCACCCACGGGCTGATCCAGCCCGGGCTCCGTGACTCTTCCGACCCCCTCTCCACCGTCCACCAGGATTTCTCCCTGCCGGTCGTAAAGAAGCCGCACCGTTGCGAACACCTTCGCTCCCGTAGTGATATCCGGATCATCCCCTCCGTCCTTCTCCACGCAGCAGGAAACAACCTCCTCCTCCCGCGTGATCTCCAGGATCTTCGCCTGATAGTCGATCCCCTTCGGTGTGCGGATCACTATATCCTGTTTTTCTGTTCCGGAGAGAAGCATGTAGGCCGCTGCCTTGGCCGCTGCCGCACTGCAGCTCCCGGTGGTAAACCCGTATCTCATACCCTATTCCAATCTATGAATCCAATCTGCGGTTCCAATCTATTATCCCGACCCTTTCGTTCCGAACGTTTCAGGTCACGCATCCCTTGTGATCCGGTACAACAGCGCATTGCAGATGGCTGCCGCCACATTGCTTCCGCCCTTCCGTCCCCGATTGATGATGCAGGGGATGTCCGTTTCCAGGATCAGCTCCTTCGCAGCTTCCACATTTACAAAGCCCACCGGTACTCCGATCACGAAGGCCGGGCGGTACACACCGCTGTCATACATCTCCCGGAGGGTGATCAGGGCTGTGGGCGCATTTCCGATGGCAAAGATCACCGGCTTCTCCCGCTTTGCTGCCCGCTCCATGCTGACCGCTGCCCGGGTGAGCCCCCGCTCCCGCGCTTCCTCTGCCACGGAGGCATCCGCCATGTAGCAGACCGCCTGTCCTCCCAGCTGCTCCAGCGTGGCTTTGCTGACGCCCGCCAGCGCCATGTTCGTATCCGTAACGATATCCGCTCCGCCACGCAGCAGCTCCAGCGCGCGGCCCACTGCTCCGGCAGAGAAGGTCAGCGTCTTCGCGTAGTCAAAATCCGCCGTTGTATGAATGGCCCGTTTTATGATAAATGCGCTTTCCTCCGGAAGCAGGATCCCCCGGGTTGAAAGCTCCGCTTCGATGATCTCAAAGCTTCGTTTTTCGATATCCTTTGGTTGTATATAGTCCGGTTTCAATTCCTGCACCTCTCTATAGCACTTCTCTAAGGGTCCGGATCAGCGTCTCATTTTCCGCATGGGTTCGAACCGCCAGCCTGTAATATCCCTTCGCCAGACCGTGAAAGCCCTCGCAGTCCCGGATCAGGATCCCCCGCTCCAGAAGCCTCCGGTAAAGATCCTTCTCTGAATGAAGGAAAAGATAGTTCGCGCATCCCGGGATCACCCGGATGGAGAGCCGTTCCAGTTCCCCGGTGAGGAACCTCCGCTCCTCTTCGATCAGCTGCCGCGTTCGCTCTGCATAGCTTCCGTCCTGCAGCACCCTGCACCCGGAAATGGCCGCTGCCTCTGCAAAAACGGAGAGATTCCACTCCGGAAGCATCCCTTCCGGTCCGCGGATATTCTCCTTCGTGGAAAGAAGGTAGCCAAGACGCACCCCGGGAACTGCCAGCAGCTTGGTAAATGCCTTCAGCACATAAAGCCCCCTGCAGTCCCGGATCCTCGGAAGAACCGAAGAAGCCTTTGCAGCCAGTTCAAAGAAGCACTCATCCACCACCAGAGCAATCCCCTGCTCCTCACACCGGTCGATGATCCTGCCGAGAAGCCCCTCCTCGATCTCCACACCGGTGGGATTGTTCGGATTGCAGAGAAAGCATAGATCCGTATCCGGCGTAAGATCGGAAAGAAACTCTTCCTTAAGCTGGAAGCCATCCTCCTCCCGAAGCTGATGCCAGCGGATCTCGCACCCTGCATCCCCCGCTGCTGCCCGTTCATATCCATAGAAGGAAGGTGCCGTAAGGAGCACCCGCTTCGGACGGACGGAACGAACCACTGCAAGGATCAGCTCCGATGCTCCGTTTCCGGGAAGCACCTCCTCCGGCTCCAGGCCGTGGAGCTTTGCCAGTGCCTCCCGCACCCGGGTCTGCATCAGATCCGGATACACTCCGATCCGTTCCATGGCTTCCCGAAGGGCATCCCGCACCTCCCCGGGACAACCGAGAGGATTGGTATTCACGGAGAAGTCCAGTCGTATTTTGTTTCTGTAAATGTCACCACCGTGCGTGATCTTCATCAAAGCACCCTCCATGATCCGAAAATGCCCGGGCAGAGCCGGATGAAAGCGTATCCTCCGTTACAAAAGAAGCATGCCCGGGATCAGCCATACCGCTGCCGAGATAAGAAGCATCAGTCCTGCCGTAAGAAACATCAGCCGGTTTGCTCTTGGGATATCCTTTGCTTCCACCGGACGGACATCATCTCCGATATAGGGCTTTCTTACAAGCCTTCCGAAGTAGCTGGCATCTCCCGCCAGCCGGATCCCCAGCGCTCCGGCACAAACACTTTCCGTATGAGCGGAATTCGGACTCTTATGATTGTACCGATCCCGAAGATAGATCCGCTTTGCCCTCGTTGCATCATACTCCGGTCCGAGCAGTGCCGCTGCCAGGATCATCAGCCGGGCACTGAGCCGGGCAGGGATCCGGTTTACCAGATCATCCAGCCGGGCAGCTGCACGACCGTAATTCTCATATCGTTCATTGTGATAACCCACCATGGAATCCATGGTATTCACTGCCTTATAAAGCATTCCGAGGATCGGGCCTCCGATACAGGTATAAAGCATGGGTGCGATCACACCGTCCGAGGTATTCTCTGCCACAGTCTCCACCGCAGCCCGTGTGATGCCTGCTGCATCCAGTGCTTCCGTATCCCTTCCGACGATCATGGAGACCGCCCTTCTGGCTTCCGGAATATCACCCTTTGCCAGTGCCCGGAACACCTTCATGCTCTCATCCCGAAGACTCCTTGCAGCAAGGGTATAGCAGGTAAGGACTGCTTCCACTGCCAGTCCCAGCAACGGGTGGATAAGATACCCCCCGATCAGGATTGCTGCCGTGATAAGGAGCGTCGGAAGCAGTGTAAGGATGCAAAGACATCGTCCTCTTCTTCGCTGCTCCTTCTCATCCTTCCCGGGAACAAAAAGCTTTCGGTCAAGCCATCCGATCAGACGTCCCATCAGACGCACGGGATGCGGCATCCACTGCGGATCCCCGATGATCAGGTCCAGCAGACTCCCCAGTATAAAGGCCGTGATATGATAGATCATGGATCGTTTCTCCCGTCATGGAAAAGGTCAGATCGTAACCCTCTCCGTTCTTCACAAGAAAACTAAAATAGTCGCCGCCGGTAAGACTGCTCATGATGGACATGATATTTCCGCCATGACAGATGAGAGCCGCCGTTGCAGGGCTCGCCCCGGTTCCGGGCAGGCGCTGCAGCATTTCCATGAAAATGCGCCGGGTCCGACCGAGAAACTCCTCCGGTGAATCCCCCTCCGGGATCACCATCCTTCCGCCGCTGTCCAGCCAGGCCTGATAGTCAGGATCCCCGTCCAGCTCCGCATGATTCTTTCCTTCGAACCGCCCGAAATCCAGTTCCTTCATGCCGGGAAGGATCGTGATATCCCGTCCGGGATAAAGACACTCTGCGGTTTCCACACAGCGCTTCATGGGGCCACTGAAAATCTTCTGCACGAAAGGCTCCGGTGCTCCCCGCTCCAGAAGGGCTTCCCGCCCCATCAAGGTGAGGGGCTCATCTGTCCTGCACCCGTTAAACCGTTTCTCCAGGTTCCCTGCCGTGATCCCGTGCCGGATAAGAAGGATCCGATACGTTCTTTCTACCTGCATATCATACTCCATGCCGTTATGGCCATCAGTCCGAGAAGCTCCGAAACGGTGATGAAATACCCGGTGGTATCTCCGGTCACACCGCCGAACTCCTTATACATCTTCCAACGATAATAGAATACAAACAAAGAGGCTGCTCCGAGGAGCATAAGCGTCTCCAACGGCTCGATGCAGAGCATGCAGCAAAGAAGGATCAGCAGCTCCGCTGCCAGAAGAATGGTTGTCACATTTCCCGCATCCCTGGTTTCCCGCTGCAGCATTCCGTCCGGCCTTGCCTTCCGAAGCTTCAGCATAAGCAGTGCCGCGATGGCACGGCTCATGGGAAAGCATAGAGAGAAAAGAAGGATCTCCCGCGCGCCTCCGTAGGTAAGAAGCAGCGATACCGCTCCGCCAAAGAGCAGGACGTAGGTCAGCAGGGAAATGATCGAAAAGGCTCCCACATGGGGGTCCTTCAGGATTGCCAGCTTCTCTTCCTTCGGCTTGTAGGACCGGAGTGCATCCTGCACATCCATGAAGCCATCCACATGAAAGCCTCCGGTGACAAGAAGGGGGATCACCCCTGCACAGGCTGCCCGAAACAGCAGGGGAAGCTCAGCACCCGTCAGCACCTGCAGCAACAGATACTCCAGTCCTCCGATCACCAGTCCCACCCAGGGAAAGAAAACCAGATGCATCCGCATATCCTCCTCTTCCCAGGAAAATCTTGGCATGGGGATCCGGGAGTAGATCGAAAATGCAATTGCAAAGCTTTTAAATACTCTCATCGGTTCCTTCCACTCTGTCAGCCTCAGTCTCCAGTACCCGGTTGATCAGCTCCATAAGACGGATATAATCTCTGGTTTCCCCATCCATAGCCGCTTCCACTTCGAAATGGTTGGTCACTACCACCAGATGCTCCATCCTCATTTTGAGCCAGCGGATCTCCTGCAGCACGACCTCTGCCACCTCTTCCGGAGACGTTCCTGCATGCTCCTTTGCATGCATCTCATTTCCGGCCAGATTCGCCACGCATTCCAAAAGACAGACACCTCCGAAGAAGGGCTGCAGCTTCTCTTCCGCCTTCGGAAGCTCCGAAGGGATTTCCAGCGTGTGAAAGCCCTTCCCCTCCCGCATGGCCCGGTGCTTTTTTACTCTTGCGGCACCTTCCTCCCCGTAAGGGATCATAGTTGCCAGGTAAAGCCGCTTCCCGGGCAGCTCCATGGCGATCTTCTCCGCAAGCACGGATTTTCCGCTGTCCGGCCTGCCCTTTACCAGAATCATCATACGTATCTTTCATACTCCTTTAAGCCGCCCTGTTCAAAGGTTCCTCCGGAATGATACAGCTCCAGCGCCACATCCAGCAGGGGAAGCAGCATTATGGCTCCGGTTCCCTCACCGAGGGCCATATCCCCCTGCAGGAACGGACTAAGATCAAGAAGCTCCAGAACCCTTCCGAGCCCCGGTTCTCTTCCTGCATGGGAGGGAAGCATATACTCCCTGCAGACCGGCAGGATCGTTGCCGCGATCAGAGCTGCCACGGCGGAGATCACTCCGTCGATCACGATGGGAAGCCGATACAGTGCGCCTCCGAGATAAACTCCGGTCAGAGCCGCGATATCCAGTCCACCCACCTGACAGAGTCTTGCAAATGCAGCCTCCCGCACGTCCGAATACCGCAAAGCTCCGTAAAGCTCCTCCGCCCGTCTTACAACCTCCCGCTTCCGGGCAAGACCCAGATCATCCAGGCCTGCGCCTCTTCCCACATATCGCTCTGCCGGTTCCCCGGTCAGAAGGGAAAGCAGTGCCGCACTGGTGGTTGTATTTCCGATCCCCATCTCTCCCGTGGCGATCAGCTCCGCACCGGTATCCGCCATTTCGTGAACCAGCTGTATACCGGTTTCCACGGCCCGGAGCGCTGCCTCTTCCGTCATGGCAGGCCCCTGCAGGAAGTTCCCGGTTCCCCGCTGTACCCTGCAGCTTCTTACTCCCGCAGGACACTCGTCACTGTCGATCCCGATATCCACGGGAATTACCGTAGCCCCGGCCTTTTTCGCCATAACACTGGCGGTGCTCCTTCCCTCTCCGAGAAGCTTTGCCACCAGAAGGGTCACCTCCGGTCCCGACTGGGACACTCCCTCCGAAACGATCCCGTTATCCGCACAAAAGATCAGAACCCGCCGGTCCCGGAGTGTCGGCTGCACGGTCCCGCGGATCGAACCGATCCTGCAGATGGCTTCCTCAAAGGCTCCCAGTCCGTCGATGGGCTTAAGCAGCCGGTCCCAGTGTTCCTTCACCTCTTTGTAGATCTTCGGATCAGGCTTAGCTGCCTCCATATGAAACAGTTCTTCTTTCCTCATCTTACTCTGTCCTGTTATTCCGATCATTTCCGTTCTGATGGCAGTCCCATCATTTCCCGGATCCGGTCCATATCCATATGCTGACGGAGCATATCAGCCAGCCGGTCATACTGCCGTTCCTTAAATGTTGAAAAGTCCTCTCCGGTTCCCACCGTCTCCGAAAGCCCCTTACGTTTTGCAAGGATGGAAAGCAGTTTCCCTGCCACCGGACTCTCATCAAAGATTCCGTGGATATAGGTTCCGTAGACATTTCCCCTGGAGCACCCGATTCCGGCCTCCGTGAAGTCATCCGTCGGTTCCTGCGGAATCGTCTTTCCCATGTGGATTTCGTAGCCTCGGTACGAAAGCCCGGTCAGCTCCTCCAGCGGGCCGGATACCCTGCCGAAGGTTCCCGTCCTCTGATCCGTTACCTTCTCCGGCTCCAGCACCGTTTCCACGGGAAGGAGGGAAAGGCCCTCCGTCTCTCCGCCGGTTTCCACCCGGTTCGGATCCATGATCCTGCGGCCCAGCATCTGATAGCCTCCGCAGATCCCGAATACGATGCCTCCCTGCTCTGCATATTGAAGGATGGCAGCATCCAGCCCGCGCTCTTTCAGCCACCGCATATCCTGTACCGTGCTCTTGCTTCCGGGAAGGATAAGAAGGTCCGGAGCTCCCAGCTCACGCACCTTTGTCACGTACCGTACTCCTGCCTCCGGAAATGCATCGAACACATTGAAATCCGTGAAGTTGGAGATAAAGGGATGCCGGATCACCGCGATATCGATGATTCCCTCTTTTCTCTCTTCGAACCGACCGGACAGGGAATCCTCATCATCCAGCCGGATATCCATATAGGGAAGAACGCCCACCACCGGGATCCCGCTTTTTTCCTCGATCATCCCGATACCGGGATCCAGGATGGACTTATCTCCCCGGAACTTGTTGATGATTAGCCCCCGGATTCTGGAACGCTCCCCGGGCTCCAGCAGCTCCACGGTTCCGTAAAGCTGGGCAAAGACTCCTCCGCGGTCTATATCTCCCACCAGCAGCACCGGCGCATCCACCAGCTCTGCCATACCCATATTTACGATATCATTTTCCTTAAGATTGATCTCCGCCGGGGATCCCGCGCCCTCGATCACCAGGATCTCATAGTCCTCCGAAAGCTTCTCCACTGCCGCAAGAATCTCCGGCAACAGCTGCTTCTTATACTCGAAATACTCTCTGGCAGGCATGTTCCCTATGGCGCGTCCGTTCACGATCACCTGACTTCCCACGTTGCTGGTGGGCTTAAGAAGGATCGGATTCATATAGACCGAGGGACGGATTCCTGCCGCCTCAGCCTGCATCACCTGCGCCCTTCCCATTTCCAGGCCCTCTTCGGTGATATAGGAATTAAGCGCCATGTTCTGGGACTTGAAGGGAGCCACGCGGTACCCGTCCTGCCGCAGCAGACGGCAGAGTCCGGCTACCACCAGGCTCTTCCCTGCATTTGACATGGTTCCCTGTACCATGATGCACTTTATCCTTCGTCCCTTTTGTTCCATGGTCATTCTACCCCGTAATACTCCTGATACTTTCCGGGCTTCATGGAGAAAAGCTTCTCCATATACTCTGCGGTAAGGATCTCTCCCGGCACTCCGGTCCGATCCACCCGGTTCTCTTTGGAAATGCAGACCACCCGGTCAGCCACCCGCTTCACCAGCTCCAGCTCATGCATGGAGATCAGCACCGCGATCTGCCGCTCCTCCACAAGCTGACGGAGGACATCAAAGAATTCCGTCTTATAGCCCATATCCAGATAGCTGGTGGGCTCATCCAGGATCAGGATGTCCGGTTCGGAAACGATGGCCCGCGCAAGTAAAACCCGCTGCTTCTGTCCGTCGCTCAGCGTGGAATAATCCGTATCCGCCAGGGTGTCTACCCCGATCCGCTGCATGCTGTCCAGGATCACCTCTCTGTCATGGTCGGACAGAGACCCCATCAGATTGGTGTACTGATATCTTCCGATCCGCACCACATCAAAACAGGTCATATATTCCGTACCCGTCCGCTCCGTCATCATCACGGACATCCGCTTTGCCTTCTCGGAGAGGCTGTACTCTGAAAGCCTCCGCTCTCCGAGAAGCACGCTTCCCTTCACGGGCCGGAGAAGCCCCGCAGCCGTCTTTAAGATGGTGGACTTTCCTGCTCCGTTCGGTCCCACCAGGGCAACGATCTCTCCCCGGTCCACCTCCAGCGTCACATCCTCGATCAGCGGTGTTCCATTGTAGCCCACGGATACATGTTCAAATGATAATTCAGCCATTCTTCCGCCTCCTCAGCAACATGGATATCACAATGGGCGCACCGAAAACTGCCGTAACGGTACTGATGGAAAGCTCTGTGGGTGAGAAAAGACTTCTTGCCAGAAGGTCCGACAGAAGGCAGAAGCCGCTTCCCAGAAGGAAGGAAGCCGGGATCACCACCCTGGGCTTCGTTGAACGAAACAGTGTCCTTGCCACATGCGGCATGGCGATCCCAACGAAGGATACCGGTCCTGCAAATGCAGTCACCGTTGCCGAAAGCACGCTGGAAACCAGGATCAGCAGAACCCGGAACCGCTTCACGCGGATTCCCACGGTGGTTGCATAGGTTTCTCCGAAGCTGTAAGCCTCGATGGTCTTTCCCAGCATCAGCGCCGCCACCAGGGAGAGGCTTACGATGGGAATATAATAACAGGCATCCTCCCAGGCTGCTGCGGAGAAGGTTCCGAGAGACCAGTTATGCAGATTCACGATGTTGGAATCATCCGCAAATGCCACCACCAGCTCCGTCACCGCGGAGCAGATATACCCGATCATGACTCCGCAGACAATCAGGATTGACATGGACCGGACCTTTGCGGATACACCGATTACAAGTCCTGTTGCCACAAGGGCTCCGACAAAGGCTGCAAGCACCATCATCCAGGAGCTCATGACAAAGCCGGCATTCATGGATGCCACCATCAGCAGTGCCACCACCAGCTTGGCTCCCGAGGAGATTCCCAGGATGTAGGGTCCCGCAATGGGATTCGAAAAGAAGGACTGAAGCAGATATCCGGACAGCGCAAGACCGCCTCCCAGGAAGAGGGTTTCCACCACTCTGGGAAGCCGGATATCCAGCAGGATCCTGCCGGACACACTGTCATGATCCCCGCCGGTTATGATCCGCCAGATATCTCCGGGGGCGATGGATACACTGCCCACGCAGATATTTACGATGATCAGCGCAAGGATCGCTATGCAGAGAATGACAAAACAGATGGTTCTTCGCTTCATTTGCTCTCCGAATCCTTCAGTAAGAATAAATAGGTCAGGGGTTCGTCCCCGTCCTCATACATGATCCTGTAAAGATCAACCACCACATCACAAACCGCACTGCTCTCCTGGAACATATTCGCGTGTGTACAGTAAACCCTGCCTTCCTTCACTGCCTTGAAATCCCGGAAAAGACCGTTCTTCTCCGTCAGATCCGCCACCGAATCCAGTTCTCCCTCGATGGTGGAATTGTAGATCAGGATGTCCGCATGCACCGCATACTGATAGAACTTCTCCCAGTTGATGTTCATTGTGGACAGGGCATTCTGACTCTCATCCTTCAGCTCCGAAAGGCAGTAGCTGCCTCCGGCCATATCGATCATGGTACTGATATAATCCCCCGGCTTCCGGACATTGACATAGCCATTGGATGAGATATAGAAAAATGCGACCGTGGGGCGTTCCTTCTTTGCCGCAGCGGAAAGCCCCTCCGTCACCTTTGTCAGTTTCTGCTTCTCCGCTTCGTAGAACTTCTCCGCTTCTTCCTGCCGGTCCAGAAGCACTCCGTACAGCTTGATCCACTCCAGTCGTCCCAGGGGACTGCTCTCATAGCTGGAGCGTTCCACCAGCACCGGGATCCCAAGTCGTTCCAGTTCCTCTCTGATCTGGGGGCTGTGAGTGATCATGGTGGATTCGATCGCAAGGTTGCAGCCGGAATTCAGAACGGTCTCATAGTCCGGAGCGCTGTATTTTCCCACGTACCGGATCGTTCCTGCTTCAATCGCCGCCCTTGCCTCTTCGATGGAATAATCCTGCGCCCTGGTGGACACCGTACCGATCCGGTCCAGACTGTCCAGACGTACGAAGAGATCCATGGCTGAGGAGGCTGCCAGATAGATATTTTTGAAGGGCTGCTGCAGGATCACCGCACCGCTGATTCCCAGATCCGTCCTCGCTGCCCCCTCGGGGATCAGAACATAGTCTGTGCCGTCTGCAATGTGTACATGCTTATAACCACCCTCGTAATACTCCACGGAGAACTGATCTGCATGATCCAGGGCAAGCTCTCCGGTGATCTCATATGAAGTTTTCTTCTCTTCAGATCCCTTTCCGCATCCTGTCAGAGCTGCCATACACATGATAAGCAGCAATGAAAGCACGAAAAAGAGCCTCTCCCGATGCTTCATCATAATTTCAAACAGCCCACAGCCAGTTTTCCTGACTGCGGGCTTATCCTTTACTTTAATGTCCCGGGGTTCAGATGTAATACATACTCGATCTCATGAGGCTCGCTCATGGCCGTCGTATCTGCGATCACCGTCATATCCTTTTCCACATCCTTTACGGGGATCAGGAATACAGAGTTACCCTCTTTATTTACAGGAAGGTATTTCTCTCCATCCACGATCATATAATCATAATGCGGGCTGCTCCATTCAACTTGCAGTGTCATCCTGCCGCCGGCAATGGAAAGCTTGGCCGGGGAGGAAATGGCTGCTTTTCCGGTTCCGCCCTCCACGGACGCTTCGATCGTATACTCACCGTCCCGGATCTCACCGGCGTCTTCCCTGCTTCCCTCATATGGCTCCGGATCCGTAACCTTTACCTTATGGTCATACCATTTCCCCTTTGTACCGATCAGTGCCACATCGTACTCCTGCTCCAACACGGGAACCGGAAGATCAAAGGCATTTACTTCTTCGGTCGTTCCGTCACTGTAGGTTACCTTTTCTACTGTCGGCTGAAGAAGTTCAGCCCCGTCCTTTTTGGCATCATCCGCCAGACCGACGAAAAGGTTCACCGTATTTTTGGACGGCATGACAAGGTGTATCATCATCTTCCCGCCAGACACGGTAAGTATGCCTTTTCCGTTCATGGTCTCATTTACATGAAACATACTGCCATCCGTTTCAAACCTGGCCATATAGGTTCCATCTGAAAGACTGGCTGCAGCCGCACCCTCCGTCGAAGCCGATGCGGAAGTCTCTTCCGTTACCTGTTCCGTATCCTTCGCTGTTCTATCCTCAGCCTCTGTATTTACAACGGAATCCGCAGCCGTTGTTCCGGCCGCCACGTTCTCCGTAGATGCCTGTTCCTTGTTTCCGCACCCACAGAGCAGCATGATCGCCGCTGCAGCAAGCAATGTATATCCTTTCTTTCTCATAATCTCCTCTCTTTTCCCATATCGATCATGGTATCGATTTTTTCATCAATGAGCCGCCTGATAAGTCATGAAATATGATATTGAGAATTTATTTGATCACATCCTTCAGATGTTTCACATAGATCTGCTCAACGTCTTCGATCCGTCCCATACCGGCGATCTCTGTCTCCACCTTATCAAAGAATTCCGAAGCAATGAACTTTGACTTCCATGAATCCTCGTCATCTCCGGCCATATCATTGTTTGCATGATCGCCTGCAACGACCATGAAGGGGCGAAGGATTACCTTCTTATAACCGGCATCATGAACCGCCTTAAGCACATTCTCACAGGATGTGTCCTCCGGCTCACCTTCCACGGTACCGACCCAGACATTTTCATAGCCCAGCTCCTTCATCTGTGTCTGCATCTGGGAGTAGGTTATCTTTGCTGCATGGGAGGTTCCGTGTCCCATAAGGACTATGGCCGTTCCGTCTGCCTTTGCGGCATCCAGCGTATCATAATCAGAAGCTGCAACCGCCGCATTTACCACATAGCCGGCAACGGCCTTCTTATCTTCATTCACAGTCGATGCATCCGCACCCACTTCACCCAGAAGAGGTTCGGAGATCTTGATGGATTCGATCTTGTCAGCATACTTATCCGCAACTGCCTTCATCTCATCGTACTCTGCTCCATGCATGAGATGGGTGGGCTGGATCACCAGATTCTTTACGCCGTTTGCAACGGCACGATCCATGGCCTGCTCCATGTTGTCGATCACTTCACCGTCTCTTGCCTGAACGTGGTTGATGATGATCTGAGCGGTAAATGCACGTCTTACGGACCAATCCGGATAAGCCTTCTGGATTGCCTTCTCGATACCGCCGATATCCTCAGCGCGGCTATCGTTGAAGGAGGTACCGAAGCTGACCACCAGAATCTCATTTTCACCGATATTGTCAGCATTCAGCGGATCATCCTTGGACGCATCGCCGGTATCTCTTCCGAAATAATCCGGGTCTGCATTTTCTCCCTCTACCAGTTCCTTCTGTGCATCCGTCAGGGCATCCCACGCTTCCTTTGCAGCCTTGCAATCTGCATCCGTGGTATCGGTCCGCTCCTGAACATAGATCTTGTCGATCAGCGCTGCCACGGCATCTGCCTTTGCCTTATCATCCTCCACAGCCTCGGTGACGATCTCCTCGGTGGCACCGGTGGTTGCGGTGGTATCCTTTGTTTCCGTAGTAACTGCCTCAGTTGCAGCTGTTGTATCTGCAGCCTTCTCTGTGGTTGTTCCGTTGTCACTTGATCCGCAGCCGCTCAGCATGGATGCGCAGAGCAATGATGCGATCAGACCTGTTGCAAGTTTCTTTCTCATGTCATGTTCTCCTTTGAAGTTAGTGTTTCCGGGAAATGGCGCACGAAAAGCAAGAGGGCCCATCACCAAAGGGTAACGGGCA
The DNA here is from genome assembly GCA_902760755.1 of uncultured Lachnospiraceae bacterium. Lineage (GTDB taxonomy): Bacteria > Bacillota > Clostridia > Lachnospirales > Lachnospiraceae > Eubacterium_Q. The sequence goes on from CACWHK010000017.1 coordinate 24,122, forward strand.
CCAAAAGAAAGGCGATAAACGCCTTATCGGTACGACCAATTCCTCGTGATCTTTTGTACCCGGTCCAAGGCAGGTTTCCTGGCTGGAGGATCAACGTCCTTCGGCGGTCTTCCCGGGGTTACCCAGTGACTGCTTGGCTGCGTTGCCGAACGACTCCTCTGTCACAGTGACGAGATCGCACAGGATTTACACCTGTTTCCCTTTTACCCTCCGGCCCTGACGAAAGCGACAGTCGGAGGCACCCTGATCCGAATGATTGAATTGTCAGCGTCATTCTAGCACAGTATCCGCATCGTGTCAACGCGCCCGAATGCCTAAGAGACGGCGCTTGGTCCTTCGCCACGGATGCTGTTTTCGGGGCCCGGCTCGCGCCCTCTCGCTTCGCTCGAGCCGCGGCCGGACATGACGCGCCTCGAATGGTAACATGGTTATAGTGTAAGAACGGGCAGTGAAACAATATGATTTATTGCGACTTCGTATAGTATCCACGGATTGGCTGGTGGATGAGTGCCCGGTGTTCCAGCGAAAGGAGAAGCGATAGCGTATCCTGCAGGGTTCCGTCTCCGTCGGCGAGGAGTTCGTCGACGTGGGTTGGGATCATGGAGAGTTTGGCAAGGAGCTTTCGTTCTTCCTCGGACAGGTCTGCCGGGGTCGCCTTGTTGCCACGTTTTTTTCGTTTCTTCTTGAGGAGGCCAAGGTCTTCCAGGATTTCTTCGGGGTCCTGGACGCACATGGCACCCTGACGGATCAGGTTGTTGGTTCCTTCGCTGAGGGGGTCGCCGAGGCGGCCGGGGATGGCGTAGACGTTGCGGCCCTGGTCCAGGGCAGCGTCGGCGGTGATGAGGGTTCCGGAGCGTTTTCTGGCTTCCAGTACCAGGAGGCCGCAGGAAAGTCCGCTGATGATCCGGTTCCGCATGGGAAACTGGATGGCCAGGGGTGCAACCCCCGGAGCATACTCGGAAATCACCAGATGGTTCTCGCACATTTCCCTGTAAATGCTGTAGTTTCTCTGGGGATAGCAGATGTCGATGCCTCCGCCCAGGACTCCCACGGTACTGCCTCCCGCCTGAATGGCCAGGCGGTGGGCTTCGGTATCAATGCCCATGGCAAGGCCGCTGACGATGGTAACGCCTCCCGCAGCCAGGGGCGTTACGAAGCGTGCCGCAACTTCCTTTCCGTAGAAGCTGGGGGTACGGGTCCCCACCACGCCAAGGCAGGTGGTTTCCGAAAGAAGCCGGATATGTCCCCGGTAGAACAGGGTAACCGGAGGATCGGGAATCTCCCGTAGCAGCTCCGGATAGTCCGGATCTGCAGGGGTAAGGAAGGGAAAGCCTTTCTTTTCCAGCTCCTCTGCCTTTGCACAAACACTGTCTTCCTGCCTGGTGGTACAGATTTCCTCAAAGCTTTCCTGCTTGATCAGGTCATCCGCCACCAGGGACATCAGTGTTTTCTCCGAGGCCTGCATCACCTCGGAGGGTCCCCCCAGGGTTTCGATCAGTGTATGTTTGGTAAGGGACCCGGGGGTCCTGAGGCCTCCGAGCCAAAGATATGCAAGACGTTCTTCGATCATAGCTCCTCCTTCCCTTCTCCGCCGGTTCCTGCATTTCGAAAGTACAGGGCTTCTGCCAGATGGACATCTTTTAGCTCCTCTTCTCCCGCCAGATCCGCGATGGTCCTTGCCAGACGCAGCACCTTGAAGTATCCGCGGGCAGAGAGGTCTCCCTGCCGGTACACATCCCGGAGCATACTTTCTTCCTTCTTTCCGAGGCGAATGAACTCCTGGATCCTTCGCTGGGGCACCGAGGAGTTAAACCGGAAGTCTTCCCCCTGGTACCTATGGATCTGGCGTGCTCTCGCTTCCTCGATCCTTGCACGGACGGTGGCACTGCTTTCCTCCCCGGACTCTCCGAAGAGGTCCTCCAGGTCCACGGGACAGACCTCGATCCGGATATCGATCCGGTCCATGATGGGATGACTGATCCGGTTCCGATAATCAATGATCTGCTTCTCCGTACATCTGCAGCGACTCCGGTCCGGAAAGAAGCCGCAGGGACAGTGATTTCTTGCAGCCACCAGCATGAATCTGGAGGGAAACCGGTAGGATGCCTTCACCCTGGAGATGGATACCTCCTGATCCTCCATGGGAGCCCGGAGGCTTTCGATGACACCCCGGCCGAAGTGCGGAAACTCATCCAGAAAGAGCACCCCGGAGTTGGCAAGGGATACTTCCCCGGGCTTCGGGATGGCCCCTCCGCCGAGGAGCGCAGCTGCGGATACATTTGTATGGGGACTGCGGAAGGGACGGTGTTTGATCAGCCCGGTTCCTCCCTTCAGCAGGCCCGCTACGCTGTAGATCTTCGTCAGCTCCAGCTGCTCTTCGTAGGTCATGGCCGGCATCAGTCCCGGCAGGCACTTGGCCATCATGGACTTGCCGCTGCCGGCAGCCCCCGTCAGGATGATGTTATGAAAGCCTGCCACCGCGATCTCCATCCCACGCTTCATGCTGTGCTGGCCGTGGATCTCCGCGATGTCATGCACCTCACCCTGCAACGCCGGCTGGGACAGGTCCTTGGGCGTGGGCGTAAGCTCCGTCTCTCCTGCAAGGAAGCCTACCACCTCAGAGAGGCTTTCCACGCCGAAAATGCGGATGCCGTCGATACAGGATGCCTCCAGCGCGTTACATTTCGGCACGATCAGACGCTCGAAGCCCTGCCGGGCAGCAAAATGTGCCACGGCAAGAACGCCGGGTATCCCCCGGACGCTTCCGTCCAGTCCCAGCTCGCCTAACAATATGGTTTTTTCCAATCCTTCATGGGAAAGGATCTCCATGGAGCAAAGAAGTGCCACGGCGATGGCCAGATCATAGCCAGCGCCCTCCTTCCTTACATCCGCCGGAGAAAGACTTACGGTGATCCTTCTGGGAGGAAGACCATATCCCGCATTTTTCAGTGCTGTACGCACCCGATCGCCCGCCTCACGAACGGAGGAGGACAGATACCCTACCAGAGACAGCGACGGGAGTCCCAGACTGATATCCGCTTCCACGGATACCAGCATCCCGTCAATCCCCAGCGGGCTTCCGCTGTTTACCTGACTGTACATAAGCTCTCCTTTCGCCTCTTCGGGAGCACATACAGTCTTTTATGATCAACGCACATTGCGTAGATTCATCCATTTCAAAGAATCAATTCTGATCCGTTATTTCCGGTTGTTCCCCGGGACTCTCTCCCGGACCGGCTCCTGCCTCTATCGTCTTTACCTTCTTACGTGCATAGTACTTCTTCTCGAGGAAAAGGAAGAGACAATACGCGAGGACCGCCATCCCTCCTGCCGTAAAGAAAGCCACGATCACGTCTGTCGGATAGTGCGCCCCCACATAAAGTCTGGAGACCCCCATCAGTACGCTGAAAACAAGCATCAGGATTCCCGGGAGTTTATTCTTCGCAGCAAGGAGCAGTGCCACGCCTATCGCCACGGCACATGCCGTATGTCCGGAGGGGAAGGAGGCATCGATTTCCGCCGGCATGAGCCGGTCCAATTCATCGATTGCTTCGTAGGGGCGGATACGTCCCACCAGATTCTTCAGTAGCAGATTATTGAACAGGAAGCTGAACAAAAGCGCCATGGACGCAACGATCCCGACTCTCCTTGTATCCTTCAGGATCAGAAGGATAAGACAAAGCAGGATGGGGAATATCCCCTTATGCCCAAGGATCGAGATCCCCTTCATGATCGGATCCAGCCAGTCTGTCCGTATATTCTCCTGGAAATACATCAGGACATCCGCATCCCACTGAATGATAGCTTCAAACATCAGGTCACCTCATGTGTCAGTTTCATTTCTTCTTCTGAACGGAATAGCCGAACTTTCCCAGCTTCTCGCCCAGACGGAAATACTCTCCGTGGGAATAGGCCATAAGGTCCGTATCGTTCAAATGGAACTTCCCGGCCTCATCCATAAAATCACGGTTTACGGAGACGGAAACCACCTCTGCCAGGAACATGTCATGGGTTCCGAGAGGCTTTACCTCCGTTACCTTACATGCCAGGATCAGCGGACTCTCTCCGATTCCCGGAGCGCTGATGCCCTCCACCGGAACCGGTGTCAGGTGCATTTCCTCAAACTTATCCACGTCACGGCCGGACTTCACGCCGCAGTAATCCGTGGCAAAGGTCAGGTCCTTTGTCACCAGATTGATGGCAAACTCTCCCGTCTCTTTGATGATCGGATAGGAATACCGCTCCGGACGTACGGAGATGGAGACCATGACCGGATCCGAGCAGATGGTGCCTGCCCATGCAACGGTCAGGATATTCGGTTTTTCCCCCGGTCTCCCGCAGCTTACCATCACTGCCGGTACGGGATACAGCATATTTCCCGGTTTCCATGTCTCACGTGACATACTTTTCTCCTCATATTCATAAGATTCTTCGCTTCGCTCAGAATGACATCAATAGGTAAAGTATACAAGTTCGTCAGCAGCCGGACTGGTCTTTGCCACGCTGTTGGCGCGGATCACCGGACCCTCTCCGCCGAATTCCGGATAAAACTCTTTATCTATGGTTCCGTCCACGATCACCCACTCCCGGTCCGTCAGCACTTTGGAGCCCTTATAATAGGTCTTGAAGCCCACAAATGCGATGTCTTCCGCGCAGCAGGTCATGGCAAAGCGTCCGGGTACAAAGGTGTCGTCGCTGTAGGTGCTGGGACGGTGAACCTGTGCCTTGAAATGGATCTCCTTCCCCACATACTTGTCCGGGTTATCCGCAGCATCCGCATAGAAGAGACCGAAGTCCTCCTCTGCCAGTGTGATCTTCGGACCCGTGGTGTCGAAGGGAAGCTCGATCTCCCCGTCCACGCCGGTGTCGGACTCGCCATTTACATTTTCAAAAATAATCTGCGCTCTCCGGTTCACGGCACGGATGCTTCTCCGATACTCTGCCTTCCGGGTATTCTCGTCACAGCGGTTGAAGATGACCATGTCCGCATTCCGAAGCTGATCCATCATCACCTTCTTCATGTTGTTCACATAGACATCAAATGTGGTCGCATCCACGAAGGAAATGATCTGTACCACGGTCCATCCCTTCGGAACCCGGATATTAAAGATCCGATCCAGCTCCCACATGCCGTTGTACTCGATCATTACATTTTCCGGCTCATACTTCCGGGAAAGCTCCAGCAGATGATCCGTGGTCAGGGTTTCCTCGGTGATGAACTCCGGGAATATATTCTTTTTCTTCAGCGCATCGATATCATACTCTTCCTCTCCATCCTCGCAGATGAGAAGAAGGGTCTTTTGTCCCTCGGTAAAGTCCTGCCTGATCAGGGTATCCTTGGCGAACTGGGTCTTTCCGCTGCCCAAAAAGCCCATAAAGACATATACGGGGATCTCTTTTACTTCTTCCTTCTTCATGGTTATCCTCTTAGTAGAGTCACGGCCGAAGAAACGATCATCGGCCGTGGTCTTATTTCAAATAATTCTTATAATCCGAACAATTCTGCCAGCTTCTCTTCCTTCAGCTGACTGCCGATCACGCAAAGCTTTCCGGTGTAATCGGCGGCACCGTCACGGATCTCAAACTCACCGGGTACCAGGTCGAACTCCATCCACTTCTGGTCCTTATCCGGAACGATTCCCTTGGCACGGAGAATGATACCGTAGGGGTTCTCCTCCTTTGCCAGCTGCTCCAGGATGCCCCGGAGTGCATCGCGGTCGTAACGTACCGCGGTCTCCTTACCCCAGCTGGTAAAGATCTCATCCGCATCATGTCCGTGGTGGTGATGGTGATGATGTCCGCAGCTGCAGACACCATTCTCATCATAGTGATGATGGTGATGTCCCTCGCCCTCATCCTCTTCATGATGGTGATGATGGTGGTGCTCATGCTCCTCGTCGTCGTCATCGTGATGGTGGTGATGGCAGCACTCATGCTCCTCATCATCGTCATCGTGATGGTGGTGATGGCAGCACTCATGCTCCTCGTCATCGTTGTCATCGTGATGGTGGTGATGGCAGCACTCATGCTCCTCATCATCATCGTCATCGTGATGGTGGTGATGATGCTCATGCTCCTCGTCTTCCGGATCGTACTTGAAGTTCTTCATGATGTCTTCCACATTTGTGGAGTGCTCGATGGCTTCCAGGATCTTTACGCCGGAAATGTCGTCCCAGGCCGTTGTGATCACTCTTGCCTCCGCATTATGCTCATGAATCCTTGCAACCGCATCCGTCAGCTTCTCTTCCGCCACATTCTGTGTCCGGCTCAGAACCACGGTGCCTGCTGCTTCGATCTGATTCAGGAAGAACTCTCCGAAGTTCTTCATGTAAACCTTCGCCTTGGTCACATCCACAACGGTGGTTGCGCTGTTCAGCTGCAAGTCCACGGTCTCGGCTGCCTTCTGGATTGCCTTGATCACATCCGACAGCTTACCGACGCCGGAGGGCTCGATGATGATCCGGTCCGGATGATACTGATCAACCACCTGCTGCAGAGCTACCCCGAAGTCACCCACGAGAGAACAGCAGATACAGCCGGAGTTCAACTCATTTACCTGAATGCCGGCATCCTTCATGAAGTCGCCGTCCACGCCAATCTCACCGAACTCGTTCTCGATCAGAACCAGCTGCTCGCCGGAGAATGCTTCCTTGATCAGCTTCTTGATGAGTGTGGTCTTGCCTGCACCCAGGAAGCCTGAAATAATATCTACTTTTGCCACGATAATGCCTCCAATGTTAACTTACCGGTTGCTTATTCTTCCCCGGTTTTCTTTTCTTCGGCAGCCGCCTTCTTCGGCGCAGCCTTCTTCGGTGCTGCCTTCTTCGGAGCTTCCTCCTTCGGAGTCTCCTTTATTTCGGCCACAGGCTTCGCAGCCGTTTTCTTCACCGCCATCTTCTTGAAGACGGAGATGGAGAGGCCGGGAACGATGATCTGGATATAATCCTTACGACCGTCCACCTTGCCGGGCTTGGAGTCCTTCGCGGTCTTGTTGTTCATACCGTCACCACCGTACTTAGCCGCATCACTGGAGAAGACCTCCTTCCAGCGTCCTGCGGAGGGAACTGCCAGCTTGTAGTTCTTGTAGGCGATGGGTGTGAAGTTGCAGATCACAAGGAGTGTATCCTTCTCCGATGCTCCGTGGCGTTCGAAGGAAAGCAGGGAGTGGTTTGCATCCGACTCCTGGATCCATGCAAAGCCTGCCGGATCGGAATCCAGCTGATACAGTGCCGGCTCTGTCTGATACAGCTTGTTCAGAGCCTTCATGTAGCTGTGCAGGTAGGTATGTGCATCGAATTCGAAGAGGGACCAGTCCAGTTCATCCGATTCGTTGAACTCCTTGAACTGGGCAAACTCCTGTCCCATAAAGAGCAGCTTCTTGCCCGGGTGGGTCATCATGAAACCGAAGGCCGTACGGAGGTTGGAGAACTTATCCTCGTAACCACCCGGCATCTTCTCGATCATGGAGCCCTTCTCATGTACCACCTCATCATGGGACAGCACGAGAACGAACTTCTCGCTGTACGCATATACCATGCTGAAGGTAAGGTCGCTGTGATGATACTTCCGGTACAGCGGATCCAGCTTCATGTACTGGAGGAAGTCATTCATCCAGCCCATGTTCCACTTATAGTCAAAGCCCATGCCGCCTGCCGTGGTGGGCTGCGTCATCATCGGCCATGCCGTGGATTCCTCAGCAATCATCATGACGCCCGGATGGTACTCTGCCATCTTCTCGTTCACTTCCTTGATGAATGCGATGGCCTCGAGATTCTCATTTCCGCCGTCCTTGTTGGGACGCCACTCACCGGGGCCGCGGCCGTAATCCAGATACAGCATGGATGCCACCGCATCCATCCGGATTCCGTCCACATGGTACTTGTCTGCCCAGTAAAGGGCATTGGATACCAGGAAGTTCCGCACTTCATTTTTCGCATAATCAAAGATATAGGTTCCCCAGTGCGGATGCTCTCCGCGCTGCGGATCAGCGCTCTCATAGAGAGGCGTGCCGTCGAACCGGCCGAGGCCGTGTCCGTCCTTCGGGAAATGTGCCGGCACCCAGTCGATGATGACACCGATACCCTGTGCATGCATATAATCCACGAAGCCCATGAAGTCCACCGGTGCTCCGTAACGGGAGGTGGGTGCATAGTATCCGGTCACCTGATATCCCCAGGAGGGATCGTAGGGGTGCTCCATAACCGGCATCAGCTCCACGTAATTGTAGCCCATTTCCTTCATGTACTCTGCCATCTGCAGAGCGATCTCTTTGTAGTTAAAGAACTCTCTTCCGTCCTTCGGGCGCTTCCAGGAGCCCATATGAACCTCGTAGATGTTCATGGGCTTTTTGTCCAATGCCTGCTTGTCTCTGGCTTCCATCCACGCCTTATCCTGCCAGGTGTAGTGCAGCTCCGTAACACGGGATGCATTTGCAGGACGAACCTCGGAGGAGAAGCCGTAAGGATCGCTCTTCATGAAGACCTGTCCGGTCTTGGAACGGATCTCATACTTATAGATCTCATCCAGGAAATCTCCCGGAATAAACAGCTCAAAGATGCCGGAATAGTCCAGCTTCCGCATGGGATAGCGGCGGCCGTCCCATCCGTTGAAATTACCCACCACGGAGACACGCTCCGCATTCGGTGCCCATACTGCAAAAAGAGTTCCCGCCACACCGTCCACGGTCATGGGATGTGCACCCAGCTTCTCATAGATCTGATAATGCTGCCCCTCGTTGAAGAGGCTGATGTCAATGGGATCGATCACCGGCTCGAAGATGTACGGGTCGATATAGGTCTCCTCGTGCCCGTCCTCGAACTTTGCCTTCACCTCGTAGGGGAAGGTCTTTGTGTCCTTCAGGACAACGGAGAAGAAGCCCTTCACCCGGTCCGAAACCAGGGAATAGCTCTTTCTTGTATCCAGATTCTTTACCTTTACCACCTTTGCATCCGGCAGGTAAATGTTGATATAGACGTCATCGATGCATTCATGCATTCCGAGTATATGATGCGGATTCTCATGTCTGGCCTGTACCAGAGCGTCGACTTCCATCCAGTTGATCGCAAATACCGCTTTTCTTGCCATATGCTCTACCAATCCTTCCCAAAGTATGCCCAACAATTATGACAATTTATGGATAAATATACCGCTTCGAAGCTTCGGCTCAAACCAGGTGGACTTCGGCGGCATGAGCAGTCCCGCATCCGCTACGGAGAACAGCTCTCCGATGGATGTGGGGTACATGGAAAATGCGATCACTGCATCCTCCGACACTCTTCTCTCCAGCTCCTTCAGTCCCCGGATCCCGCCGACGAAATCGATACGGTCACTGGTTCTCGGATCATCGATCCCGAAGTAAGGAGCAAGTACATGGTTCTGCAGCAGGGAGACATCCAGTCCCTCCACCGGATCATCATTCCGGTAGCTGTCTGCAAATGTAAAGCTGTACCACTGATCCTTCACATAGACACCCACGGTGCCCTTCTCCTCCGGCTGTACCGGAGCGTCCTTCTTTTCCAGGGTTCCGAGTCCTGCAAGGAAGCCAAGGAAATCCTCCTCCGACTTTCCGTTCCAATCCTTTACCACACGGTTATAGGGAAGGATCGCCAGCTCGCTGTCCGGGAAAAGAACCGACAGGAAGAAGTTGAACTCCTCCGTCCCGTTATAATCCGGATGCTCCGCCCGGCGCTTCAGCCCTACCTTTACGGCAGAAGCAGCTCTGTGATGACCGTCGGCGATATAGATCTGATCCAGTGCCGCAAACTCCTTCTTCAGAGCCTCGATATCCGCCGGATCATCCACGATCCAAACCCGGTGGGTCACACCGTCCTCTGCGGTGAAATCATACAGCGGTTCATCCTCCTGCTGGATGCAGCGGATGATCACGGAGATCTCCTCCTGCTCCCGATAAGCCAGGAAGATCGGTCCGGTCTGGGCGTCACAGGTATCGATATGACGGATCCGGTCCTGCTCCTTCTCTTCCCGGGTATTCTCATGCTTCTTGATGACCTCATTTACATAGTCATCGATGGAGGCACAGGCTACCAGACCGGTCTGGCTCCGTCCGTCCATTACCAGCTCGTAGATGTAATAAGCCGGTGCTTCCTCTGCCACGTAGGTTCCGTCCTCCATGGCCTCGTCCAGCATGCGGCGTGCGGTTGCATAGGCCTCATCGCTGTACATGTCAAAATCATCCGGATGCACGGTCTCCGGGCGGTCGATCCGAAGAAATGTCTTCGGGTTAGCCTCCACAACCACCTTTGCTTCCTTCCGGTTATATACATCATAGGGGAGCGCTGCCACCTCGGAAACCACTTCGGGATCCGGGCGATACGCTGCAAAAGGGCGAATCACTGCCATAATACTTACCTCATACTCTTTTTTGAAACTTCTTCTTTATGAAACGAATAGGCCGGGTAAAAACCCGGCCTCCCTGTCGTTACTCTCCGCGAATATACTTCACCGCGCTATCAAGTGACTTCTTGAAGTCCTCTTCCGATGAATTGTTGAATACAAACAGCTCCGGAATATTACCGGGCTTATTGAAGTTCTGGGTTGCGATATACTCATCCCAATGCTCCAGCTTCCATACGTCCCGATCGGAATTCCGGTTGATCATACGCTGATGAGCAACCTCCACATCCGTGTGTACCCAGATCACGCAAAGCTCGGCATTCTTCTCTGCCAGCTTATGACGAAGGCGATCCAGATAATCATCATCACGGATCTCATCGGTGAACGGTGCGTTGATCAGCACCGTGTCATTGTATTCCAGCGCATCAAATGCAAGGTCCAGGACTGCATAGTACTCATAGTCACGGATCTCTCTCTGGAAGAAATCGGAGGAACGGTTGTACTCCTCGTTTGCAACCTTGAAGATCTGCTTGGAAAGAACGATCAGAGTGTCCTTGTCCAGGTATACGCAGTTGGTCAGTGCCTTTGCAAGCTTCTTTGATATAAATGTCTTCCCGCAAGCCGGAGGAGACGTTACCAGAATCAGTTTTTTCTTCTTCATTGCCGGTTAAAATACCTTTCCATTGGATTGTTCACAAATCTAATCGGTATTATAACCCATTTTTCGTGAAAATGGTAGTAATATTTTTTGATTTTTGCAAAATTTCCGACAAAATAAGGGTGCCTGTCACGGTGACAGGCACCCATACTAGCTATACTTCTTTAGCGGTAATATAACCCTTTGCGGTCAGCAGCTCTGCGGAAAGTACTGCTCCGCCGGCTGCGCCTCTTACGGTGTTGTGGGAAAGGCCCACAAACTTGTAATCAAAGAGGGTATCCTCACGAAGACGTCCCATGGAGACGCCCATACCGTGCTCGAAGTCCACATCCAGCTTTACCTGCGGACGGTTGTCCTCCTCCAGGTACTGGATAAACTGCTTCGGTGCGGAGGGAAGGTCCAGCTCCTGAGGCTCGCCCTTAAAGCTTCTCCAGCGCTCGATGATCTCTTCCTTCGTCGGCTTCTTCTTGAAGTTTACGAATACTGTTGCGGTATGTCCGTTCAGGACCGGTACGCGGATGCACTGGCTGGTGATCTTCGGGCCGTTCTCGCACTTCTTGATCACGCCGTCCTCAACCTTACCCCAGATCCGAAGGGGCTCCTGCTCACTCTTCTCTTCCTCACCGCCGATATAGGGGATCACGTTCTCCACCATTTCCGGCCAGTCCTTGAAGGTCTTGCCTGCACCGGAGATTGCCTGGTAGGTGGATACAACCACTTCCTGGGGCTCAAACTCCTTCAGTGCGAAGAGAGCCGGCGCGTAGCTCTGGATGGAGCAGTTCGGCTTAACAGCGATAAAGCCCTTCTTAGTTCCGAGACGCTCTCTCTGGTACTTGATCACCTCATAGTGCTCCGGGTTCAGTTCCGGAACTACCATGGGGACATCCGGAGTCCAGCGGTGCGCGCTGTTGTTGGAAACAACGGGAGTCTCGGTCTTGGCATAGGCTTCCTCGATGGCCTTGATCTCGTCCTTGGTCATATCAACCGCACTGAAGACGAAATCTACCGTTGAGGCAACCTTCTCTACTTCATTGACGTTGTAAAGAACCAGATTCTTTACAGCTTCCGGGATGGGGGTATCCATCTTCCAGCGTCCCTCAACTGCCTCAGCGTAGGTCTTGCCTGCGCTCCGCGGGGATGCAGCAACCGTTACCACCTCATACCAGGGATGATTCTCCAGAAGGGAGATAAATCTCTGGCCTACCATACCGGTAGCGCCTAAAATACCAACTTTGAGCTTTTTTTCCATGATCCAAGCACTCCTTCTTCTCAAATATCTCGAAACAACAGGTTATACTATGCTGATCAGCCTTGGCTTTGCGCATAGTATAACCCGATTTTATGCATTATGCAAATTGATAATAACGAATCGAACGTTCAAATATTTTGATAAATGTCCCGCCTCACGTTATTTGATGATACGTACACGTACCACGCCGTCGATGGCTGCGATGGCATCTGCCACATCCCGGGTAGCTGCAACACTGATATCAAGGATCGTGTATGCATAGTCACCACGGGACTTACTTACCATCTCGGATACATTGACACCCTTGGATGCGAACAGGCCCGTGAACTGTGTCAGCATGTTGGGGATGTTCTTATGGCAAACGGTAAGACGGCCTGCATCCTGGCAGATTCCTGCATCACATGCCGGATAGTTTACGGAGTTCCGTACATTTCCGTTCTCGATAAAGTCCTTGATCTCTTTTACTGCCATAACTGCGCAGTTGTCCTCGGACTCCTCGGTGGAAGCACCCAGATGCGGAGTTACGATCACGTTCTTCTTACCTGCAACCGTCGGGTTTGCGAAGTCCGTTACATACTTTGCAACCTTGCCGGACTCGATGCCTGCAAGAACTGCTGTCTCATCGCAGAGGATATCTCTTGCAAAGTTCAGGATCACAACGCCGTCCTTCATCTGGCTGATGGCTTCCTCATTGATCATGCCCTTGGTAGAATCCAGAAGCGGAACATGGATGGTGATGTAATCGCAGTTTGCGTAAATGTCATTCACATTTGTGATGTGCTTTACGGAACGGGACAGACCCCATGCTGCATCTACGGATACAAAGGGATCATAGCCATATACCTCCATACCGAGACGAACGCCGATATTCGCAACCTTGGCACCGATGGCACCCAGACCGATAACACCCAGCTTCTTGCCGAGGATCTCGGTTCCTGCGAAGTTCTTCTTCTCCTTCTCAGCGGTCTTGCCGATGTTCTCATCGGATGCATTTGCGGATACCCAGTTTGCACCGCCGATGATGTCGCGGGCTGCCAGCAGCATACCTGCAACCACCAGCTCCTTAACGCCGTTTGCGTTGGCACCCGGAGTATTGAAGACTACGATACCCTGCTCTGCACACTTGTCCAGCGGGATGTTGTTTACGCCGGCACCTGCACGTGCTACGGCAAGGAGCTTGTCGGACAGCTCCATCTCATGCATAGATGCGCTGCGGACCAGAATGGCCTCTGCGTCAGCATCCTCAGTTACAGTATAATTCTCTCCCAGCAGATCCAGTCCACAGGCTGCAATGGGGTTCAGGCACTTTACCTTTGTCATGATCATTCTCCTATTTCTATGGGTTTAATATTATCGGGATCCTTCGCTTCGCTCAGGATGACATACACTATATACGGTCAATTCTTATGAATTCTTCTCTTCGAAATCCTTCATGAAAGCAACAAGCTTCTCTACGCCCTCGATGGGCATAGCGTTGTAGATGGATGCGCGCATACCGCCTACGGATCTGTGGCCCTTCAGGTTTACGAAGCCTGCTGCGGTTGGTTGCTTCCTTAACGAACTTTGCATCCAGCTCATCATTTCCGGTTACGAAGGGAACATTCATCAGAGAACGATCCTTCTTCTCAACGGTACCCTTGAACATCTTGCTCTGATCCAGGAAATCATACAGGATCTTAGCCTTCTTCTCGTTATGCTCCTTCATGGCCTTCAGACCGCCCATGTCCTTTACCCACTTGAACACAAGACCGCAGATGTAGATACCGTAGCACGGAGGTGTGTTGTAAAGAGACTCAGCGTCTGCCTGTGTCTTATACTTCAGCATGGTGGGAACGAACTCCGGAAGATCGTCACGGATCAGGTCCTCACGGATGATCACAACAACAACGCCGGCCGGACCTACGTTCTTCTGTACACCGAAGTAAATGAGGCCGTAATCGGATACATTTACCGGCTGGGACAGAATGTCGGAGGACATATCTGCTACCAGGATCTTGCCCTTGGTGTTCGGAAGCTCATGGAATGCGGTACCGTAAATGGTATTGTTGTGACAGATGTATACGTAGTCAGCATCCTCATCGATCGGAAGATCGGAGCAGTCCGGGATGTAGGAGAAGGTCTTATCCTCGGATGAAGCGATGGCAACTGCCTTGCCGTACTTCTTTCCTTCCTGATATGCCTTCTTCGCCCACTGACCTGTGATGATGTAGTCAGCTACACCGTTCTTCATCAGGTTCATGGGAACTGCTGCGAACTGCTGAGATGCACCACCCTGCAGGAAGAGAACCTTGTAGTTATCCGGGATGTTCATAAGATCCCGAAGATCCTGCTCTGCTTCCTTGATGATGTTGTCATAGACCTTGGAACGGTGGCTCATTTCCATAACGCTCATGCCGCTTCCCTTATAGTCCATCATCTCTTCTGCTGCCTGCTTCAGAACTACCTCCGGAAGTACGGAAGGTCCTGCGGAAAAATTGTAAACTCGTGCCATTTTATATATCCTCCATATTAATTTTCAAAGATATTCGTTATTAGATTCTTCGCTCCCTTCGGTCACTCAGAATGACATGTCATCCTGAGCCGACAGGCGAAGGATCCCATCGCTATATTTACTTTTTTAACTCATCTTCACTTGCAAAGCAGGTTTCGATGGCTGCACCCGGTGCTACCATGGGCCATACCTTGTCATCCATGCCGATTTGGCAGTCGATGACCTGCGGGCCCTTGCCCTTCAGTGCTGCAGCCAATGCCTGGTCAAACTCCGCCAGGTTCTTTACGGTGTAGGCCGTTGCGCCAAGACCCTCGGAAACCTTCTGGAAGCTTACCTTGTCATTCAGCATGGTGTTGGAATAGCGCTTGCCGTAGAACAGGGTCTGCCACTGACGAACCATACCCAGAACGTGATTGTTGATGATGATCTCGATCACGCGGATGCCCTCACGGGATGCGGTTGCCAGCTCCTGCAGGTTCATACGGAAGCATCCGTCACCTGCGATATTGATGACTGTCTTGGTGGGCTGACCTTCCTTTGCACCGATGGCTGCACCCAGACCAAAGCCCATGGTACCCAGACCGCCGGAAGAAAGGAACTGTCTTGGCTTCTCATATTTATAATACTGAGCAGCCCACATCTGATGCTGTCCTACATCCGTTGTGATGATGGCCTTGCCCTTGGTTGCCTCGTAAATCTTGCTGATGATGGCCGGGCCGGTCAGATGCTTCATGTCGTACTCCAGCGGATAATCCTTTACCAGAGTCCGGATCTCCTTCATCCAGGAAGCCTTCTTGGACGGAGTCAGCAGCGCGTTGATCCGCTTCAGGATCTCCTTAGCATCACCGATCACGGAAGCATCTACGATAATATTCTTGTTGATCTCGGCAGCATCGATATCGATATGAAGGATCTTTGCGCCGGTTGCGAACTTTGCTGCATTTCCGATCACGCGGTCAGAGAAACGTGCTCCGACAACGATCAGCAGGTCCGCCTTATTTACGCCGAAGTTGGAAGCCTTGGTTCCGTGCATACCGATCATTCCGGTATAACGGGTGCTGGTTCCGTCAAATGCGCCCTTGCCCATCAGGGTATCGCAGACCGGAGCGTCGATCAGATCGACAAAGGTCTTCAGTTCTGCGGAAGCACCTGCGATGGTGGCACCGCCGCCCACCAGTACGAAGGGACGCTTGGAAGCCTTGATCATGGAAACAGCCGTCTCGATATCCTCTGCCTTGATGGTGTCGGTTACCTTCTTGATAGCTGCAGGCTTCTTCGGGGTGTAATCAGCCTTGGCAGCCGTTACATCCTTTGTGATGTCCACAAGCACCGGACCGGGACGTCCGCTCTTTGCGATGGTAAATGCTCTGCGGATGGTGTCAGCCAGCTGGTGTACATCCTTTACGATGAAGCTGTGCTTTGTGATCGGCATAACCACGCCGGCTATATCGATCTCCTGGAAGCTGTCCTTTCCGAGCATGGCAACACCGACATTTGCGGTGATCGCTACCAGCGGAACAGAATCCATGTAAGCGGTTGCGATTCCGGTCACGAGGTTTGTTGCACCCGGGCCGCTGGTTGCCATACAGACACCGACCTTACCGGTCGCTCTTGCATAGCCGTCAGCCGCATGGGCAGCACCCTGCTCATGACTGGTCAGGATATGATGAATCTCGTCGGAATGCTTGTAGAGCTCATCGTAGATATTCAGAATCGTTCCTCCCGGATAACCGAAAACGGTATCTACGCCCTGCTCCTTCAGACATTCGATCACGATCTCTGAACCTGTTAACTGTTTCATAGGGCCTCCTTACTCTCATTAAAATGGTTATAATATAGCACTAATGTTGTTTTCTGGCAAGACTAGTTTTTCGGAATCTCAAGGATTGCGCCACGGTTACCGCTGGTTACCATGGATGCGTATCTTGCAAGATATCCTGTGGTCACCTTCGGCTCCCGCGGAGTCCATGCTGCTTTACGCTTTGCAAGCTCCTCCTCGCTTACCTTCAGGGTGATGGAATAATTGTTGATGTCGATCTCGATCAGGTCTCCCTCTTCTACCAGGGCGATAGGTCCGCCTACGGCTGCCTCCGGGGAAACATGGCCGATGGAAGCACCACGGCTGGCTCCCGAGAAACGTCCGTCGGTGATCAGGGCTACGGTGGAGCCAAGGCCCATACCTGCAATGGCAGATGTGGGGTTCAGCATCTCACGCATGCCCGGGCCGCCCTTCGGTCCCTCGTAACGGATGACAACCACGTCACCGGCTACGATCTTGCCGCCCAGGATTGCCTCGATGGCATCCTCTTCGGAATCAAAGACTCTTGCAGGTCCTTCGTGCTTCAGCATCTCCGGAACCACTGCGGAACGCTTTACAACAGAGCCGTCCGGAGCCAGGTTCCCCTTCAGTACTGCCAGACCGCCGGTCTTGGAGTAGGGATTATCCGTGGTGCGGATGACCTCCGGATTCCGGTTCATGGAGTGCTTTACAGCCTCACCGATGGTCTTTCCGGTTACGGTCATGCAGTCCTCATTGATAAGACCCAGATCACAGAGCTCCTTAATTACGGCATACACTCCGCCCGCCTCGTTCAGGTCCTCCATGTAGGTAGGGCCTGCCGGTGCCAGATGGCAGAGGTTCGGTGTCTTCTCACTGATGGGATTTGCAAAGGAAATGTCGAAATCAAAGCCGATCTCATGTGCGATGGCCGGAAGATGCAGCATGGAGTTTGTGGAGCAGCCCAGTGCCATATCTACGGTCAGTGCGTTCAGGATGGCTTCCTTTGTGATGATATCCCGCGGACGGATATTCTTTGCCAGCATATCCATAACCGCATAGCCTGCCTTCTTTGCAAGGCGCAGACGCTCGGAGTAAACTGCCGGGATGGTTCCGTTTCCGGGAAGCCCCATACCGAGAACCTCAGTCAGGCAGTTCATGGAGTTTGCGGTGTACATACCGGAGCAGGAACCGCAGGTGGGACATACATTTTCCTCAAATGCGGTTACATCCTCTTCCGTGATCTTGCCGGCAGTATACTCGCCAACCGCCTCGAACATGGAGGAAAGGCTGCGCTTTCTGCCCTTTACGTGACCGGCCAGCATGGGGCCGCCGGATACGAATACGGTAGGTACATTTACGCGGGCTGCTGCCATCAGCAGACCGGGAACGTTCTTGTCACAGTTGGGGATCATGACCAGCGCATCAAACTGATGGGCGATGGCCATAGCCTCGGTGGAATCCGCGATCAGGTCACGGGTTACCAGGCTGTACTTCATGCCGATATGTCCCATGGCGATACCGTCGCAGACCGCGATGGCCGGGAACATAACCGGAGTTCCGCCGGCTTCGGCAACGCCGAGCTTTACTGCCTCGGCGATCTTATCCAGATTCATATGACCGGGTACGATCTCGTTGTAGGAACAAACGATTCCGACCATGGGCTTCTTGATCTCTTCATGCGTATAACCCAGTGCGTTCAGAAGTGAACGGGCCGGTGCATGCTGAAGACCACATTTCATGTTGTCACTCTTCATAGTTTCTTCTCCTTCCAGATTATAAGATCCTTCGTCGCGCCCGCGCTCCTCAGGATGACATTCCATATTATACTCTCTCTGCGATCAGTGTACCCATCTCATCGGTCTTCACCCGGGGCTCCCCCGGCTTGGCGATATCGATGGTGCGATAACCTTCCTCCAGCACCTTCTTTACCGCATTCTCGATGGCATCCGCTTCCTTATCCAGATCAAAGCTGTAGCGGAGCATCATGGCTGCGGAAAGAATGGTTGCGATGGGGTTGGCGATATTCTTTCCTGCGATATCCGGAGCAGATCCGCCGGAGGGTTCATAGAGACCGAACTTCGTCTCGTTCAGGGAAGCCGAAGCCAGCATACCGATGGAACCTGTGATCATGGAGGCTTCATCCGACAGGATGTCACCGAACATGTTCTCCGTCAGCATCACGTCGAACTGGGCCGGATCCTTTACCAGCTGCATGGCTGCATTGTCCACCAGCATGGTCTCATAGGTTACCTCCGGATAGTCCTTTGCCACTTCCTCCGTGATCTTTCTCCAGAGGCGGGAGGAATCCAGCACATTTGCCTTATCCACCAGCGTCACCTTCTTACGGCGCTTCATGGCGATATCAAAGCCCTTAATGGCGATCCTCCGGATCTCATCCTCCGAATAAACCAGGGTATCCACGGCAACCGTCTTACCCTCAACCTCCTTGGTGTATCTCTCACCGAAGTAAAGACCGCCGGTCAGTTCCCGCATGATCATCATGTCGAAGCCCTTCTCTGCCACACTCTCCTTTAAGGGGCACGCTTCCTTCAGCTCCGGATAGAGGTAGGCGGGGCGCAGGTTTGCGAAGAGTCCCAGCTCCTTCCGGATCTTTAAGAGGCCTGCTTCCGGCCGCTTGTTCGGGGGAAGCTTATACCATGGTGAGGTCTGTGTATTCCCGCCGATGGAGCCCTGCAGGATCGCATCCTTGGTCTTTGCCACAGCCACTGCCTCATCCGTCAGGGGCTCGCCTGTTGCGTCTATAGAGCAGCCTCCCATCAGGATATCTTCATACTGAAATGTATGTCCGTACTTCTTTCCTACGGCTTCGAGGACCTTAACCGCCTCATTTACAACCTCCGGGCCGATACCGTCGCCCTTGATCAGGCCGATGTTCATATTCATTTATCTGTTCCTCCTGTAATAATGTCACTCACTCTTTGAATTAATGGAGTTGATCAACCCTCCGCTCTGAATGATGTTCTGCATGAACGGCGGAAATGCCTGACCCTGATAGGTCTTGCCCGTGGTCTCGTCCGTGATCTCACCGGAATCAAAGTTGATGGACACCACATCGCCGGCACTGATCTCTGCTGCCGCTGCCGGGCACTCGATGATCGGAAGGCCGATATTAATGGAATTCCGGTAGAAGATCCGTGCAAATGTATCCGCGATCACGCAGCTGATGCCGGAAGCCTTGATGGCGATGGGTGCATGCTCACGGGAGGAGCCGCAGCCGAAGTTCTTTCCGGCCACCATGATATCTCCTTCCTTCACGCGGTTTACGAATTCCTTGTCGATATCCTCCATACAATTCTTTGCCAGCTCCTTCGGATCGGCGGTATTGAGGTATCTGGCGGGGATGATCACGTCGGTATCGACGTTGTCACCGTATTTATGTACTGTTCCTTTTGCGTTCATATAGTTCTCCTTTCTACAGCTCCTCCGGGGATGCGATGCGTCCCAGGATTGCAGACGCTGCTGCTACCGCCGGGCTTGCAAGATAGATCTCGGAATCAATGGCACCCATACGTCCGACGAAGTTCCGGTTGGTGGTGGATACCGCACGCTCGCCGTGAGCGAGGATTCCCATATGTCCGCCAAGACACGGTCCGCAGGTCGGTGTGGATACGATGGCTCCTGCTTCGATAAAGATCTCGGCAAGGCCCTCGCGGATCATCTGGAGATAGATCTCCTGGGTTCCCGGAATGATGATCACCCGGAGGCCGTCCGCACATTTCCGGCCGTTCATGATATCCGCTGCGATCCGCATGTCAGAGATCCGTCCGTTGGTACAGGAACCGATCACAACCTGATCGATGGGAAGATCACCGATCTCATCGATGGTCTTTGTATTCTCCGGAAGATGCGGGAAGGAGACTGTCGGACGAAGGGTTGCAAGATCGATCTCGATCACTTCATCATACTCTGCATCCGCATCTGCCTCATATACCGTATATTCCTTGTTCGGAGCATGCTCCTTCATATACTCGATGGTCTTTTCATCCACCGGGAAGATACCGTTCTTCGCACCGGCCTCGATGGCCATGTTTGCGATGGTGAAACGGTCATCCATGGAAAGCTCTGCGATCCCGTCACCCACGAACTCCATGGACTTGTAACGCGCACCGTCCACACCGATCTTACCGATGATGTGAAGGATCAGATCCTTACCGCTGATCCACTCCGGCTTCTTGCCCGTGATCACGAACTTGATGGCTGCAGGCACCTTGAACCATGCCTTGCCAGTTACCATGCCGGCTGCCATATCCGTACTCCCGACACCGGTGGAGAAGGCTCCGAGGGCACCGTAGGTACATGTATGAGAGTCTGCACCGATACAGGTGTTTCCTGCAACGATCAGACCTTTCTCAGGAAGCAGGGCATGCTCGATTCCCATCTGTCCGACATCGAAATAGTTCACGATGTTGTTTTCTCTTGAGAAGTCCCGCACCTGCTTTACATGCTCCGCACTCTTGATGTCCTTGTTCGGTGTGAAATGGTCCATCACCAGTGCGATCTTCGTGTTATCAAACACGGTCTTCTTCTTGAATTTTGAGAGCTCGTTGATGGCCACCGGTGTGGTAACATCATTTCCGAGCACCAGATCCAGACTTGCCTCGATCAGATCCCCGGCCTTTACGGACGGGAGTCCTGCGTGTGCTGCAAGGATCTTCTGTGTCATCGTCATACCCATAGCTTTTTCCTCCTTGTAAAAATCTTGAAAAACTTTCATTTCTCCCATGGTATGAGCTTGATTCTACCATAGAATAATGTATAATGAAAATATATATTATTGATAATCTATATAACTTTTGGTTATATGTCATCCTGAGCAACGCGAAGGATCTCATTCCTCAAACATACCGTGAGATTCTTCACCCATGCAGGGCTCAGACGTACAGGGAGGTTCCCATGATCGATAATCTGAATTATTACCGTGTATTCCTTGCCGTAGCTGAAACCGGAAGCGTCAGCCGGGCTGCAGAGACTCTGTTCATTTCCCAGCCGGCCGTCAGCAAATCCATCCGCAATCTGGAGGATGCCCTCTCCGTCCATCTGATCGAGCGCTCCGCCCGGGGCATCATTCTTACCGAGGAGGGAAAGCTGCTCTACGAACAGCTGTGCCCCGCCTTCGACCGGATCCGGGATGCGGAGGAGGACTTAAAGCAGGTAAGCGAGCTGGGGATTGGTGAGCTACGGATCGGCGCCTCCACCTCCCTCTGCCGGAACATCCTTCTCGGGTATCTTTCCGACTTTATCCGCGACTATCCTCACATCAAGGTTTCCATCACCTGCCACTCCACCCTTACCACCATACGGAAGCTGGAGGAGGGTAAGATCGACCTGGGCCTCATCTGCGAGACCACTCTGCCGGAGCGGCTATTGTACCGTCCTCTGCAGGAGATCCATGATGTCTTCGTGGTGAACCCCTCCTATCTGGAGAATCTCTATGTCCGGGAGCAGGCTGCAGAGCGAAGCGTGGATAACCCCTGGCTCTTTGCCGGAAATGTAACCAGTCTCCTCTCCGGTACTCCGAAGACCTCTAATACGAAAAAACGCGGAACCACGTCCGCAAAGAAGGAAGCCGGAAAAACCGACAGTGAAAGTATAGACTCCCTTATGCACCGCCTTCCCACGGCGGAGATACTGGAGCGATGCAACCTGATGCTCCTGGAGCAGGGAAATGTCACCCGCAACCATCTGGAGCATTACTTCTTCCAGCAAAACATCCAGCCCGGTCAGGTGCTGGATGTGAATAACATGGATCTTCTGATCGACTTTGCGAAGATCGGCATGGGGGTTTCTTCGGTTGTAAAGGAATTTGCATCCGATGCCCTCCGGGACGGCACACTGGTGGAGCTTCCCCTGTCCGAGGCAGTTCCGCCGCGGACCGTGGGCTTCTGTACCAACCAGCAGCGCCGGCCCAGTGCATCTTTGCAAAAGTTCCTCCGCGCCGTACAGGCGTAAGGCATCTCACATTGTCTCTAATATATGGTCTTATCTTCCTTGGCTGCAAATCGCTCAAAGGTGAGGATCGTCTGCTCCCGGTCCATGGGGATCAGCTCCAGGGTATCCTGCAGCAGAGCGGATTCTTCCCCGGCATCCTCGGGTCCCTCATCCTTCTTTGGTGCGACTCCCGGCAGGCTTCCCAGATACTGATAGATAAAGTCATCCCGGAAACCGATGGCTGCCGCATCCTCCTTGGTATTCCCGTAATACACCCGCCGGATGTTCGACCAGATAATGGCCGAAAGGCACATGGGGCAGGGATAACAGGAGGTGTAAAGCTCACAGCCTGAAAGATCATAATTGGAAATGTTCTTACATGCATCCCGGATCGCCATCACCTCGGCATGGGCCGTCGGGTCGTTATTCGCCAGCACATGGTTGTTCCCCCGTCCGATGATCTCACCGTCCCGGACAACCACGGCACCGAAGGGCCCTCCGTTATTGGTCCGAAGATTCTCCGCTGCCAGCCGGTCAGCCACTTCCATATATCGATTCATGGGATCACCTTCCTTTCTTCCATAAGAACTTCTGTATCTATCCTTCGGGAAAAATCTTCCCCGGATCCTACTGCTTCAAGTGTATCATATCCGCACCGGATTTCATAGACCGCGAATCTCCACAACCTCCGCATCCACCTGCTCCCGGAAGCGTACATCATGCTCCACCAGCAGCATGGTGGGCTGGAAATCCCGGATCAGCTTCTCGATCTGCATCCGTGAGAATACATCGATAAAGTTGAGGGGCTCATCCCAGATATAAAGATGGGCCGGTGTAATAAGGCTTGCCGCGATGAGCACCTTCTTCTTCTGCCCCTCGGAGAAGTCCTCCATGGGCTTTCCGAACTGCTCCCGTCCGAAATCCAGCTGCCGGAGCACCGCCAGCATCAGGCTCTCACTGAGGCCCTTCGCCTTGCAGTAGTCGCGAAGAGTTCCCTGCAGGAAGGAGGTATCCTGATTCACATAGGATATGGTCATTCCGGTTGCAACATCCAGCGTGCCTGCGGTGATGAGGCTGCTCTGCATGGCAGCATCCTTCTCCCCCGCACTGTGGTCCTCCGGCTTCCAGCCGGCCTGCTGCAGGATCGCAGCTATGATACTGGACTTCCCGCATCCGTTGGGGCCGGAAAGCACCACCCGGCTTCCTCGTCGTACCTGAAAGCGAAGCGGCGAAAAAAGCTCCCGGTCCGCACCCTCATAGCGAAGGGCAAGATCCTTTGCGTGGATCAGCACCTCCTTATGAAACCGAAGGGGACAAAGCTTCAGATCCACAACCCGCTCCACATCCTGCAGCAGGCCTTCCTTCTCTTCGATCTCCCGGTCGATCCGCTTCTCATAGTTCTTAACTCTGGACTGCATCTTCTTTGTCTTTGCACCGATATAGGAGCGGGTGGAGATATTCCGCTCCGGCTCCTTCACCGGATCAAAACCGATCTTGGTATTCTCGTTTTTCTCCGCCCAACGGCTGCTCCGGTCCGCCGCAGCACGAAGCTTTCCGATTTCCTTCTTATGCTTATCATTTTCGGCCTCCGCGAAGGCGTCACTCCGCTCCTTATTCTCCCACCAGGAGGAGAAGTTTCCGGCCTGCACCTCCACCGTCTTCCGGTTCAGCACTAGCACGTGGTCGCATACTCCGTCCAGAAGATCCCGGTCATGGGATACCAGAAGAAAGCCCTTCTTTTTCGAAAGATAGTCCTTTACGATATCCCGCGCCTCCCGGTCCAGATGGTTGGTGGGCTCATCGATCAGCAGGAATTCATTTTCCGCTGCAAAGAGCACTGCCAGCATCACCCGGGTCCGCTCCCCGAAGCTGAGGGTCCCGAAGGGGCGATAGAGACACTCCGCATCCATACCGATCTGATTCATCTGGATCAGTACCTGCCAGGATTCGATCCCCGGCTTCCAGACACCCATCAGCTCATCCGCCGCTCGCGTCAGATCCTCCGCCGGAACCTCATAGGGGAAATAATCACATTTCGTACTTGCGGTTATACTTCCCTCTGCCTGATAGTCTCCCTTCAGCAGCCGGAGCAGTGTGGTCTTCCCCTTGCCGTTCCTGCCGATCAGTCCCAGCTTCCAGTCCGTATCAATATTGAAATTCACTCCCTCCAGCACGGTATCCGCCGTGCCCTCGTAGGAGAATGTGAGGTCACTTACTTTTATTTGTGCCATTTACTCTCACCACCTTTATCTTCTTTCCGACATTCCTATTCACCATAGAAATCGGAATACGCTTTTTCACCTTATGCATCCCGTCAAAAACGATATGCTCCCGTTTCTTCTTACCCATCAGAATCCTCCGTTTGCGCTCTCCGGATACTTCGTATCCGTCGATGTCGCGCCCCTCGGCAGATACATGTGCCTGCCTCGGGGGAACGCGCAAAAATAAAATCCGCCTCCATGCCGGAAGCGGATTTCATAGTTCAAAAGAATATCCCTGATTCAAACGAAAGGTACGCCGAACAAGACCATACAGCCTTTCCAGGGGTGGTTCCAGTGAATACGATAATCCGATCCGGCATACACAAACAGACCTTCTGCAAGGTCATCTTACTTCCTGTTCGTATCTACCTCTCGTCTTATCGATTCCTCATTGGTTCACCTACACACCTTAAGTGCGCCTTTCCTCTTACTGACACACATCCTAACACGAAAGGACTCCGACGTCAACCCCTAACAGGGAATGGCTCTCCCGTCAACCTCCGTCTGCATGCTTCATCCGCGCCAGGTACTCCTTATCGATGGTCACCGACCCGTAACGCACCCGGTTATACAGCTGAGTCAGCTCCGGAAGCGCAACCCCTGCCTGCTCGCGGATCCTGGCTTCGATATCCGCCGTGGTTTCGTAGTCTCTCGGCAGATCCTGTTTCACCAGATCCATAATCCGATTTCGGTAGATCCTTCGGGCCCGCTCCTCCATGGACATATAATCCCGCATCCGCTTTAAGAGTGACGGATGGTCGATCCGCTCTCTTACGTCCGAGCGCTTCATTTCCACCACCTGCTCCGCGCCGGTCTTCCGATGATACTTGGCGGAAATGGTACGGATCAGCCATGCGATCAACTTCAGGATCACAACCACTGCAAGGATAAGAAGCGCACCCTTCAGCACAAACTCCAGCACGTTGATGTAGGTGGAAGGGTTGGAGGCGGACTGCTTCAGCTGCTGGGCTGTCTTATTTACCGACTGACTGGAGGTAAAGCCGAACAGTTGGCCAAACCATTTGATGGCAAGAAGCAGACCATAGAAAATGATCTTCAGGATTCCGAGAGCAGCCTGCAGGAATCCCACAAAGGCATCCGGAAGGTTCACCGCTTCTCCCAGCAGAATGACTACGATCATGCATAGAAAGATACCCACAATGATCCAGGAGTTCACCTTCAGAATCTGCCTTATTGGGATTCCACGCACATCCCTGGTGGAATCGATATACTTCTGGGTTCCGTCCGCATAGAGGATCAACAGGAAGAAGATCAGCCCCACGCCGGTGAGGATTGCTGCGATCCATGGAAGGCCCTCGATGTTATAGACCAGACCGAACACCGTTGCCAGGAGTCCCATAACGAAGATAGGCCAAGGAATATCCTGAGGGTCGGAAAGAATCCCGCCTCTTCGGATATAATGGCAGGACGTGAACATAAGCCCCACATCCAGCCCGATCAGAAGCCAGGTTTCATGATTCGAAATGGGCATGAACCAGAGGATCACGCCTGCAAGAACCGAATAAAGAATGACGGGCCAGACATGGAGCACCAGGTCCCGAAGCAGATAGCTGCAAAGGAACAGAACTCCCATGGCAATCCATGAAATCCATGTGACCGCAGGCTGTTTCGTGGAAAACAGGAAGGTCTCCATGAACAGCAAATAGAAGGTATAACCGTAAAGTGCCCGGAAGATCCGGCGTGCTTTCTCAGTCCGCAAACTCGTTCACCTCCCATCCCACAAGATAGGAGCGACGGGGCGTAAAACCGAGCCGCCTGTAATACGGAACCACGCAGAGCACCGTAGCATCCTCCTTCTGCAGACGGTCCAGCCGCTGCAGCAGATCCTCCTTGTAATACGGAGAAACCACGAGATACAGGGTATTCCGGTTAATGGAGGTAATCTCCGAATCCAGTATGCCCAAAAATGCATCCTTTCCCTCGGAGCCCCGGATCATGGTAAGATACTTATCGATGGTGATCCCGTGGGAAAGCTCGGAGCCAAGCCCCGGGGCATCCAGGGTGTCTCCCTCCTCGGTCAGTCCATTTGCCCAGGCAGACACCCGTTCCTTTTTCTGCAAATGCGCTCTGGCCAGGGAGCTTGCCAGAGAGATTGCCTCCTCCAGCAGACGGTCGGCACGGATCATGGAATCCGTGTCCAGGTTCAGAAGGATCCGAACCTGTGCGTCCTGGGTTGCTTCGTAAAGATTCACCTTCCACTCTCCCGTCCGGGCAGACTGCTTCCAGTTAATGGCGTGGTAGGGATCTCCCGACTGATAATCCCGAAGTCCCCGGAAGGTCAGGGGATCCTCGATCAGACTGCGCCGTGCCGTCATCTCTCCCACCCGTCCGCGGGTCAGGGACATCAGGCGCTCCACGTCGATCTTCTTCGGGAAGACGTAGATACCCACGTCTTCTTTTTTGTTCATGGCAAAGAGGCGCAGCATAAAGAAATCCCGCACCATGATATTAACCGATTCCACACGAAAATGTCCCCGCTCGGACCCGGAAAACTCCAAAGTCCGCCGGATCTTCTGGTGTCCCAGGATGGAGAACACATCATTTCTGTGATAGAAGTCCGTTACCACCGAGTTCTCCATATCCCGGAACCGAAGGGCCCGGTCCACCGAGAACTTATAATGAAAAACGGGCAGGGGCAGAGCCTTATCATTCTCGATCTCGAGGGCAAGCTCCGCCTCCTCCCCGCATTCCATGTACTCCCTGCTGAAGGTAAGGCCGGTCCGGAGCCCCTTCTTCCAGTATTTCCGGTAAAGGCGCTCCTGAATAAAGTATATAATTCCGATCAGACTGACAATCAGAATTAAGTGCATAAGAACCTCCTGTCAGTTCCAGCTTTCGACAGGTACTGCAACCCCGCGGGTCAGCTCGCGGATCTGCTGTGCACCGTTGGTCACTCCCACCGCCGTCATGACGCGGTGTCCGAAGACATAGGGTGCCAGATACCGGACATCATCCGGCATCACATAGTCTCTGCCGGAAACCGCTGCAAAGCTCATGGCGGCACGAAGCAGGGCCAAAGATGCACGCGGGCTGACACCCAGCAGAAGCTTTCCGGTATTTCTTGTGGATTCGGCAATGGCCAGAAGATACTCCCGCACCTCATCCTTCACGGTCACGTGAGTAACCGCATCCGCAGCCTCCTCCAGCTGCTGCACGGAGGCAACCGCCGACAGGCTGTCCATGGGACTCTCCTGCATAAACCGCTGCAGCATATCCCCCTCCTGCTCCTTCGAAAGCTGCTTCATGGAAAGCTTCATCAGGAAGCGGTCCAGCTGGGCCTCCGGAAGGGGATAGGTGCCGGTAGTTTCAATAGGGTTCTCCGTAGCGATGACCAGGAATGGCTTCTCCAGAGGAAGGGTCTCCCCGTCGATGGTGACGTGACGTTCCTCCATGGCCTCCAGAAGTGCGCTCTGGGTTCGGGGTGTCGCACGATTGATCTCGTCCGCAAGCAGCAGATTCGTAAACACCGGGCCCTTCATCAGACGGAACTCCTGCTCCTTCTGGTTGTATACGGAAAGTCCCGTGATGTCCTGCGGAAGCAGGTCCGGGGTGAACTGCACCCGATGAAATATACCGCTGACGCTTTTCGCAAACGCCTTTGCCAGAGAAGTCTTACCGGTTCCCGGTGTGTCCTCCAGCAAGACATGCCCCCGCGACAGAACCGCAGTAAACAGAAGCGTAAAAACTTCCTCCTGTCCGACGATCACCTTCTGCACATTCCCCAGAACGTCTGTATACAACTTCCTTACTTCATTCAAATTCATACCAATTCTCCTGAACTACTAGGTAAGCAGTTACATATCAATGATCATTAACACCAGGCAGGATTTGCGCATCGTACAGAGCATCTGCCTGTTCCCTAAGGCGACCATTTCGCGACGTCGGCACTTGGGCGGTGCATGAGCGAAGCGAATAGCAGCGCCCTAGTGTAGCGAATTATGAGTAAGAAGCATCCGAAGGAGCTGATTACACATAATTCGCGACCCGGAAGCCGCTACGTCGCGAAAATGGAGTGCGACAGTCATAAGGAGGACCGCCGAAGGCGGTGGAACCTTATGACCCGAGCAACGCGAGGGTGCTCTGTGCGAAGCACAGAACATCTGCGCAGCAGATGCACCACGTGCACAGCACGGGGTGGCACAACGGCTGTCGCCGTGGGAACACGGCAGATGATCACGATGCCAAATCCGTCACTTAATCCTACTTGAAGTACTCAACACCCGACTCCATAATGAGCTGGTTCTTGTCTCCGTAGATGTTGATGTAGTCTCCGTCGGCGCGGCGCTCGGAGTGACCCATCTTTCCGAGGACACGTCCGTCCGGACTGGTGATACCCTCGATGGCCATGTAGGATCCGTTGACGTTGTAGTCCTCATCCATGGTGGGTGTTCCGGTAAGATCCACGTACTGTGTAGCCACCATGCCCTCTGCGAACAGCTTCTCCAGCCACTTGTCGTTGGCTACGAAGCGGCCCTCGCCGTGAGACATGGGGATAGCGTATACGCCGCCCAGCTCTGCCTTCTGCAGCCACGGGGACTTGTTGGAAACCACCTTCGTATAGGCGATACGGGACTGGTGACGTCCGATGGAGTTCCGTGCCAGAGTCGGTGAATTCTCGCTCTGCGGACGGATCTCTCCGTAGGGAAGAAGTCCCAGCTTGATCAGTGCCTGGAATCCGTTGCAGATACCCAGTGCCAGACCATCTCTCTCGTAAAGGAGTCTTTGCATCTCTTCCTTGATCTTCTCGTTCCGGAAGGTGGTTGCGATGAACTTCGCGGAGCCATCCGGCTCATCACCACCGGAGAAACCGCCGGGGATCATCACGATCTGCGCCTGGCTGATCTCTTTCGCAAATGCATCCACGGATGCGCGGATACCCTCTGCATCCATATTGTTCAGCACAACGGTATGCACCTCTGCGCCTGCACGCTCAAAGGCACGTGCCGTATCATCCTCGCAGTTGGTTCCGGGGAACACCGGGATGAAGACTCTCGGACGGGCCACCTTGTGCTTGCAGATGTAGATATTCTTCTCCTCGTAAATGCCTGTATCCAGGGTTTTCTTCTCGATGCCGGAATCTGTGGGGAATACCTTCTTCAGCGGCTTCGTCCACGCCTCTACGGCATCATCTACGTAGAGCTTCATGCTGCCGTAGGTGAAGTAAGGCTCCTCGGTTACGGAACCGATCACAACTGCCGGAAGTCCCAGCTCGGACAGGCTGTCCGGACGTACCTCGCAGAGGATCGCGCCGTAGGCCTTCTCCACCAGTTCCTTTTTGGAAATGCTCTTCTCATCCAGTGCAACACCCAGCTTGTTACCGAAGGCCATCTTGCTGACAGCTTCGATCACACCACCGAAGCCAACCGCATAAGCGCTGACGATCAGGCCGAGGTCCACGGCCTTCTTCAGAGCCGCATACTTCTCCAGTGCATCACTGTAAACCGGAAGGTCATAGGAATCCCGGTCCACCTTCATAAGAACCAGTACATTTCCGGGGGTCTTTAATTCCGGAGTCACGATATTCAGGTAGCTGTCCACATCCACTGCGAAGGAAACCAGAGTCGGGGGAACGTCGATCTCATTGAAGGAGCCGGACATGGAGTCCTTTCCTCCGATGGACGGAAGTCCGAGGCCGATCTGTGCCGCATAGGAGCCAAGCAGGGCTGCCAGCGGCTTACCCCAGCGGGTGGGATCCTCGTTCATACGCTCGAAGTATTCCTGGAAGGTAAGGCGGATCTTGGATACATCACCGCCGGCTGCCGCGATCTTCGCAACCGAATCCAGGACTGCGTAGCTGGAGCCGTGATACGGACTCCAGGAGGAAAGATACGGATCATAGCCGTAGCTCATCATGGTAACGGTATCGCACTTCTGTGTACCCAGGGGCAGCTTCGCCGTCATGGTCTGGATCGGAGTCAGCTGGTACTTACCGCCGTAAGGCATGGTAACGGTACCTGCACCGATGGTGGAGTCGAACATTTCCACCAGACCACGCTGTGAGCAGACATTCAGGTCGGACAGGGTCTTCTTCCAGGTCTCCTCCAGATCCGCCGGCTCCTCTACTTCGAAGTAGCTCTTTGCCTCCGGCTGCTCCACACGGGCCGTAGTCTCCTGATGTGCACCGTTGGTATTGATAAATGCACGGGAAAGGTTTACAACCTCCTTACCTCTCCAGCGAAGGATCATCCGGGGCTCCTCGGTTACGGTCGCTACCGCTACTGCCTCCAGATTCTCCTCCCGTGCATAGCCGATCATGGTATCCACGTCCTTCTTATCAACTACAAGGGCCATACGCTCCTGAGACTCGGAGATGGCAAGCTCCGTGCCGTCCAGACCTGCGTACTTCTTCGGAACCAGATCCAGGTTGATGTCCAGACCGTCAGCCAGCTCGCCGATGGCTACGGAGACACCGCCTGCACCGAAGTCATTACATTTCTTGATCAGCTTTGCAACCTCCGGGCGACGGAAGAGACGCTGCAGCTTACGCTCGGTGGGAGGATTTCCCTTCTGTACCTCTGCGCCACAGCTTTCCAGGGACTCGGAGTTATGTGCCTTGGAGGAGCCGGTTGCTCCGCCGCAGCCGTCACGGCCGGTCCGTCCGCCCATCAGGATGATCACATCCCCGGGATCGGAGGTAAGACGCATGACATTTTCCTTCGGAGCAGCACCGATCACGGCACCGATCTCCATACGCTTTGCCACATAATTCGGATGATAGATCTCATTTACAAGACCGGTGGCAAGACCGATCTGGTTACCGTAGGAGGAGTAGCCCTCTGCTGCCGTGGTAACGATCTTCCGCTGGGGAAGCTTGTTGGCCATGGTCTCCTTCAGAGACTTGGTCGGGTCAGCCGCACCGGTGACACGCATAGCCTGGTACACGTAGGTACGACCTGACAGCGGGTCACGGATGGCACCACCGAGACAGGTTGCAGCCCCACCGAAGGGCTCGATCTCCGTCGGATGGTTGTGGGTCTCGTTCTTGAAGCTGATGAGCCAGTCCTCGGTCTTTCCGTCGATCTCCACCGGAACCACGATGGTGCAGGCGTTGATCTCGTCGGAAACGTCCAGATCCTGCAGCTTACCCTCTGCGCGAAGGCGCTTCATGCCCATCAGTGCGATATCCATGAGGCAGGTGAACTTGTCGCTCCGGCCTGCATTGATCTTCGCAGCGT
Source organism: uncultured Lachnospiraceae bacterium (assembly GCA_902760755.1). GTDB lineage: Bacteria > Bacillota > Clostridia > Lachnospirales > Lachnospiraceae > Eubacterium_Q. Next base: position 56,059 of record CACWHK010000017.1, read on the forward strand.
CAGCCTTGTACATATCGAAGGTTGCCTTGATGGGTGCGGTGTATGCGCCCTCATCGAAGGAAACATCCGTAAGCTCCGTTGCAAATGTGGTATGACGGCAGTGATCGGACCAGTAGGTATCCAGCACACGGATCTCCGTCATGGTAGGATCCCGGTGCTCTTCGCCACCGAAATAGTTCTGAATATGCTGGAAATCCTTGAAGGTCATGGCAAGGCCGAGGGAATCGTAAAGTGCCTTTAAATCCGCTTCGGAAAGGGATGTGAAGCCGTCGAAGATCTTAACGTCTGCGGGCTCCGGGAATTCCATCACCAGAGTCTCCGGCTTGGTCTCATCCGTGATACGGGAGTCCACCGGGTTTACCACGTACTTCTCGATCTCTTCCTTTGCGGTATCGGAAAGCTCTCCGGACACTACGTAGGTAACGCCGGAACGGATGATGGGCTCTGCCTCATCGGAAAGCAGCTTAACGCACTGCTCTGCGGAATCCGCACGCTGATCGAACTGTCCGGGCAGGTACTCCATGGAGAAGACAAAGTCGCCCTCCTCCTTCGGGAATTCCTCCTCATAGACAATGTCTACCGGCGGCTCGGAGAACACGGTCACCAGGGCCTTCCGGAACACGTCCTCGGACAGGTTCTCGATGTCGTAACGAACCAGTTCTCTGACATGGATGTTCTTTAAGCCGAGGTAGTCCTTGAACTCCTTCTCCAGCTCATTTGCGCGAACGGCATAGGAGGTTCGCTTTTCTACGTAGATTCTTCTTACCTTGCTCATGATGTATGCTCCTTCCAATTATTCGATCAATTTACAAATGCAGCTTCTTGATCATTTTATAGATTACTACATTCTGGTAGATCATCGGCTGCTCCTGGACGAAGAAGATGATTCCGTCAGTGGGGGCGATGACCTCCGAGACGACGCGTCCGTCCATGGGGTCGATGATGTCCGCCAGCTTCTGACCGCGGTGCACTTCCTCGTTGGTTCCCACCAGCTGATGGAAAAATCCTGCGTCATCCGCCTTAATGCTGAGCATTTCCTCTTCCTGCATAACGGTGGAAATGTATCCGCCCTGGCAGTTGTAACGGATAATGCCCATGCGGGACAGGAACCGGAGAACGCTGGAAACCGCGATCTCCGCATCCTTCTGATTGATCCGCTCGGTTCCTCCGGAGTAGATGGAGAAGGCCTCGGTTCCGGACATCTGCCAGTTATAGTTCAGCGTCGTGGAGTCAAAGGACCGGACGTCGCTGGTGATCACATAAGGCAGTCCGAAGAGGTTCGCCAGATTCCGGCTCTCATGACCGGTCTGGATCATCCGGACATGGGGGATGTAGCGCCCCTGCAGATAGAAGCTGGGGAACTGGATCCCGAACCGGTACTCCTTCGCGATGCAGAGGATCGCATGGGCGATCCGGCTGGTTGCGGTACCGCTGGGATTTCCCGGGAACACCCGGTTGATATCCGTATCGTCCGACAGCCAGAACTTATGGCTGGCATTCATGGCGCTGTAATTCAGGGACGGAATGATCAGGATAGACTTATCCGGAACGATCTCGCCTCTTGCCTCCAGCTCTGCCATCTTCTGGGACAGCAGGGAGCAGATATACAGCTGCTGATATTCATTTCCGCGCATGGCTCCGACGATGCACGCCGCATTTTCGCCCATGCCGTAGTGATATCCGTAAATGTTATAGGTCCCGCGAAAGGCGGTGTTCATGGAGAATAACGTTTCCTTCGTCATGTCCGCTCACCTCCCACGATCCGGGCCAGAAGCGACCCTTCTTCGATGGCCGGATACTCGCGCATGGCGGAGATCACGCCGTCCTTCGGTGCGGTGACGATCTCCTCCACGGAACCGGTGATCACATCCACCACCGTTCCGATCCGGGCACCCTGTCTTACAAATGTACTTACCGTCACGTCCGGGATAAAGATACCGCTGGACTCCGAGTTGATGTAGGCCATTTCCGCATCATTGGTAACCAGAGGCTCCCGGGGGACGATGGTCTCACCCTTCCAGATGCCCATCTCCTTCATCAGCGCAAAGATGCCGTCCACCAGCTGATTGCCGTAATCCTGATCGATCTTATAGGCATAGCTGGACTCGGTGACGAAGCACTTCACTCCGATCTTATTCAGCTCGTAGGCAAGGCTTCCGCTCTTTACCTGATTGGAGGGATGGATCCAGATCATGTCCGTATTCAGCGCACGGGCATAGGGCATCAGCTCCTCCACGCAGTCGTCGTTCATCCGGATCTGCAGGATCTCATGGAGATACATGTTACTACCGTGCACATCCAGACAGAAATCCGCACCACGGATATCCTCGAATACACAGTAGGCTGCGTACTCGCCCATGACACCACTGGGAGAGCCCGGGAAGAGGCCGTTCATTTCCAGCTCCGGCCCCGGGATCTCACGGGTTCTTGCCTCCATGCCAAGGGGATTCAGGGTCGGATAAATGTCCACGATCCCGGTAAGGCTCCCGTAATCCTCCTTGATCCGGCGGATCAGCTCGTAGCAGACGTACTGCCCCTGCAGCTCATCTCCGTAGATTCCGGAGACGATACAGATCCGCTTCTCTTTTCCCGTCAGCACATCCGGTGCCAGACGGTTCTTTTTGATCTTTAAAACCTCTTCTACCATCAGATTGACGGCAGCTACTGTTTCAATCATGTCGATTCCTCTATATCTTCTGTCATCCTGAACCGCCATAGGCGGTGAAGGATCCCGTCACTTTGCAAGTAACTCTCTGGCGCTCTGCAGGATCGCATCCGTGATCTTATCTCCACCGAGAAGCCGTGCCAGCTCCGTGACACGTCCTTCCTGATCCAATTCGGTGATGGATGTTATGGTCTTCTCTCCCACCACCTGCTTATCGATCCGGTAAGCAGTATCTCCCACCGCAGCGATCTGCGGAAGGTGAGTGATCACCAGGATCTGCCGTGTCTTTGCCAGACGCTGCAGCAGTTCTCCGATCTTCTGTGCCGTGATACCGCTGATGCCCACATCGATCTCATCGAAGACCAGGGTCGGTGTATCTGCCGCATCCGAAAGCGTGGCCTTTAGGGCCAGCATGACACGGGATAGCTCACCGCCGGAAGCCACCTTATGCAGCGGCTTCGGCTCCTCTCCGAGATTCGTGGAAAGACAGAAAATGACGCTGTCCTGTCCCTCTGCGGTAACCTCCGCCAGAGGCTCAATCTTTGCATAAAACTCCACATGGGTAAAGTTCATATCCAGAAGTGCGGTCCGTACCTCCGCAGCCAGCGGCTCTGCCGCCTTCTTCCGAAGCTTGGTCAGAGCATCCGCTTCCTTTCGCAGGTCTTTGTCCGCATCCTCCAGCTCCCCGCGGAGTCTTCCGATCTCCTCGTCCGCCTTCGTCAGCTCCTCCAGCTCCTGCTCCAGCGTATCCGCCGTAGTCCGTACATCCTCCAGGGTCCGTCCGTACTTGGCCTTCAGGTTGTTGATCAGGTCCAGACGGTCTCCGATCCTTTTTAACTCCTCCGGATCATAGGTCATTTCATCCATGTAGGCAGAAAGACTCTGATTAAAGTCCGAAAGCAGATTCTCTATCTCAGAAAGCTGTCCCGGAAGCTCCGAAGACTCTTCATAGCGGCACATTTCCTGCATACGCTTTGCAGAAATCCTCGGCATGGGACATACGCCGGAAGGCTTCCTCCAGCTCCTCGTCCTCTCCGTCCCGAAGCTTCGCCTCACGGATCTCCCGCACCTGAAACTCCAGGAAGTCCGCACGCTTCGCCCGCTCTCCCGGATCCACATCCAACTGCTCCAGCCTCCGCCGGATCTCCTGCACCTTCTGATACAGGGTCCGGACGCTCGCCTTCTTTTCCTGCACCGAAGCATCACTGGCATCCAGGATCTCCATATGCCGTGACGGCTTCAGAAGCGTGGTCTGCTCATGCTGCGCATGCAGATTGATGAGAAGCTCCGCAGTGTTCCGAAGCTGTGCCAGGGGCACGGTTTCTCCGTTGATCCGGTTCACCACACGGTTCTTCGAAAGCTTCCTCGTGATCAGGATCTCCCCGTCGGATAAAAGATCCTCCGGCAGAGTCTCCGTCTCCAGCAGCCTCTCCCGGATGGCCGGTGTCAGTGTGAAGAGAACCTCAACAAGACCGTCCTCCTCTTCATTTCGAAGAAGGGTACGGTCAAACCGTCCGCCAAGCGCGATTCCCACGGCTCCGATCACCACGGACTTTCCTGCACCGGTTTCCCCGGTAAGGACATTTAACCCGTCCGAAAATGTGACCTCCAGCTGGTCGATCAACGCAATATTCTTTATTCTTAAACTGACTAACATAAATCCTCCTCGATGGATCATTTGCGTAAACCAACGCAAATGCTGAGGATACTCTGCATATCGATCACGCCAGGAATACCTGCAGCTCCTTCCGGAGAGGCTCCACCTCTTCTAAGGTGCGCACCGCAAGAAACAGGGTGTCATCCCCTGCGATACAGCCCACCAGCCCGGGCAGGTTCATATGATCCAGCGCCGCACCCACAGCCATGGCTGCTCCGGACACTGTGCGGATCACAAGGAGGTTCCCTGCGGGCTCCACGGAAAGGATGCCGCTGGCCAGGATCTGGCGATAGGTGGTGCTGCTTCCTGCATTTCCGGCCATATACCGGCTGCCCCGTCCTTCGCCGGACTGCTTCCGAAGGCCCAGCTCCCGGATGTCCCGGGACACTGTCGCCTGGGTTGCCGGGAATCCGGCCTCTGCCAGGGCCTGAGTCAGCTCCTCCTGAGTCCCGATGGGGCGTTCCGCGATGAGCTCCAGTATTTTCTTCTGACGTTTATCTTTCTTCATTGCTTATCTCCTGCTGCACTGCAGGGCGGTCCAGCTTCCGGGAGATCACCTCAAAGAAGCTGCGTTGTTCAAGACGGATCAGCCGAAGGGGTACGGAGGAGGCCATGACCTCCACCTGATCTCCCACGGAGATCTCGTAGTTCTTGTATCCGTCAAAGGATACGATTCCTTCATTCACCTGAGTCTTCCGCTTCTCGGTAAGCGTGATCCGGATCCGGTCTCCCGCATCGAACACGATACTCTTCTTGGAAAGGGAGTGGGGTGAAATGGGGGTCAGCACGATGGCTCTGGTCTTCGGAGAGACGATGGGCCCTCCCGCCGAAAGATTATATCCCGTGGAGCCGGTGGGTGTGGAAATGATCACGCCATCCGCCTCGTAGGTATCAAAGAAAACATCATTTACGTAGATCCGAAGTGCGATAAGGCGGAGCACACCCTCACGGATGATCACCACATCATTTAAGGCCGAGAAGGAAATGGGAGCTTCGCTCTCCTGCCCCTCCTTCCGGATCCTACCGGTCAGCATCATCCGCTCCTCAACCTCGTACTCCCCGCGGATCAGCCGGTCCACCATATCCTCCATGGCAGAGCACTCCACCTCCGTAAGGAAGCCCGTGGTCCCGAGGTTAAGACCGATCATCGGCACCTCTCCGGCCCCGATGGCGTGACTTGCGCGGAGCATGGTCCCGTCCCCGCCCAGCACGATCACAACGTCGATGGGCGCCAGGGTATCCAGCGGGATTCCCTCCTCCGGGGCTTCGTCCCCCTCCAGCACCTTCGTCACCGCGTGTCCGCGGTCCAGGATCAGACGCTCCAGACGCTCCGTCACCTTCTGGTCCGGGTCCTTATTCACATTTGAAAACAGCAGAAAATGCATCGCTGTCTCTCCTTCTTACTGACAAACTATAATTCGTTCCGGACTACTCTCCGGCACCGGTATCCAGCGTCGCGTGGCTCTCTTCCACGATACCCGCGGGAGAAATGGTTGCCGGATCCGCGGGTTCTCCGCCCTTCCGGAGCCATACCAGATACTCGATATTTCCTTCCGGTCCCTTGACCGGAGAAAAGGTAAGTCCCTGCACCGTAAAGCCAAGGGTGGGTGCAAACTCCAGCACCTTCTCGATCACCTCAAGATGCACCTTCCGGTCCCGGACCACGCCCTTCTTTCCTACCTTCTCACGCCCTGCTTCAAACTGGGGCTTGATCAGAGCTACCACCTCAGCGCCCTCCCGGAGCAACTCGTACACCGGCGGAAGCACCTTGGTAAGGGAGATAAAGGAGACGTCGATGGACGCAAAGTCCAGAGGTTCATTTCCGATGGTTTCGGGCGTCACGTAGCGGATGTTGGTCTTCTCCATGCATACCACCCGCGGATCATTTCGAAGCTTCCAGTCCAGCTGTCCATGCCCCACGTCCACGGCAAATACCCTGGACGCACCGCTCTGCAGCATGCAGTCGGTGAAGCCTCCGGTGGAAGCTCCCACGTCCATGCACACCGCGTCCGTAAGGGTTATGGGGAAGGTCTGCATGGCCTTCTCCAGCTTCAGCCCTCCACGGCTTACATATTTGAGAGTCTTTCCTCGCACCTCGATGGTACTGGTTTCTTCTTCAAAGACGCTTCCCGCCTTATCTTCCTTCTGATTATTCACATAGACGATGCCCGCAAGGATCAGGGCCTTTGCCTTCTCACGGGAAGGAGCCAGCCCCTGCTCCGTCAGCAGGATATCCAGTCGCTTCTTCAACTTTGCACCGCCTTCCGGATCCGTTCAACGATGGAATCAACATCCAGACCGAGACGCTTTCGAAGAGACGCCACGGTACCGTGCTGCACTGCCTCATCCTCGATGCAAAGATGCAGGAATTTCGCTCTGCAGCCTTCCTTCTGAAGGATGTAGGCCGCTGCCTCGCCGTAGCTTCCGTGCTGCACTGCCTCCTCCAGGATCACCAGCAGGTCACTTTGCTCTGCGGATTCCCGGAGCTGATCCACGTCGATGGGCTTGATGAAACGGGCATTTACCACCCGCATTAAGAGGCCGTCCTCCCGCTCCAGGATCTTGCCGGCGGTCTCCGCCTGTCCTACCATGGCACCAACCGAGAGGATGGTGACACGCTTGCCGGCGGTTTCTATATTTGTGGTCTCTTTATTCGCGGTTTCTTCAACTGATTCCGGAGAACCCGACGTGAGCTCCGACAGACTGATCCTTCTGGGTCCTTCTGCCTTCGGAGTCTCATATACAACCTCCGACTTCCCGAGTCTTAGCTGCTCCGGCCTCTGCCCCGGCACATCCTGAGCCGAGCCCTTCGGATATTTGATGGCAACCGGTCCCTCCAGGGTCACGGCATAACGCAGCATGGCTGCCAGCTCCGCACCGTTGCGGGGAGCCATCACCGTGAGGCCCGGCATTTCATCCAGATACGCGGTATCATAGATCCCGTGATGGGTCTCGCCGTCCTCCCCCACCAGACCGGACCGGTCCATGGCGAAGATCACGTGCAGCTTCTGAAGGCAGACATCATGCAGAATCTGGTCGTAGGCCCGCTGCAGGAAGGAGCTGTAGATCGCAACCACCGGAAGCATCCCCTCCTTTGCAAGGCCCGCCGCAAATGTAACGGCATGTGCTTCCGCGATCCCCACGTCGAAGGCCCGCTCCGGCCATTCTCTCTGGAAGGCCCGGACACCGGTGCCCCTTGCCATGGCTGCCGTGATGGCAACCAGCTTCGGATTCTCCCGTCCCAGCTCCAGCAGGGTTTTCGCAAACACATCCGTAAATGTCTTATATCTTGCCGCCGTAGGCTCTCCCGTCAGCCGGTTAAAGGAACCGATGCCGTGGAAGCGCTCCGGATGGCGCTCGGCAGGGATATAGCCCTTGCCCTTCTTTGTCTTTACATGCACGATGATGGGCTTCTTCAGGCGGAATGCACGCTCGAAGGTCTCCACCATTTCCTGGACATTGTGGCCGTCCACCGGGCCGATGTATGTGATGCCCATTTCCTCAAAGAACATGCCGGGAACCAGCAGGTTCTTGATGGAATCCTTGGACCGCTTGATGCTCTTCGCCAGCTTCGGTCCCACACTGGGGACGGTCATCAGCGCATTTTCCACGTCGGACTTCAGCTCGTTGTAAGACTTGCCCGCACGGATGCGGTTCATGGCCTTGGAAAGCCCGCCCACGTTCTTGCCGATGGACATTTCATTGTCATTCAGTACGATCACCATGGGAGCCTTCAGCTGTGACGCAGCGTCCAGAGCCTCGTAGGCTAAGCCCCCGGTCATGGAGCCGTCACCGATCACGGCTGCCACCCTGGGGATGTCGTAGCTCGGATCCGCAGCTGCCTTCAGCCGGGCAGCGGTAACAATCCCAAGCGCTGCGGAGATGGATGTGGAGCTATGCCCGGTGTTGAAGGCATCGCAGTCACTCTCACAGCTCTTCGGGAAGCCGCTCATACCGTCCAGCTGGCGCAGGGTATCGAAGCCCTCTCTCCGGCCGGTCAGAAGCTTATGGGTATAGCTCTGATGTCCGACGTCGAAGATGATCTTATCCTCGGGAAGCTCCATGCAAAGATGCAGCGCCATGGTGAGTTCCACCGCTCCCAGATTGGACGCCACATGGCCTCCGGTGAGTGAGACTTTGTCCAACAGAAATTCACGGATCTCCTCAGCAAGCTTCGGAAAATCCGCAGGACGGATATTCTTTATATCATTCTCTTTTTTGATCTGATCCAGTAGTTTCATTATAACTTCACTCTCTTGTCATTCTGAGACACAGCGTGCCGAAGAATCCCGTCGATTATGCCCTTCTTCCCACCAGGCTCTGCAGCAGGTCGATCAGTTCCTTCGCAGGCGCATTCTCCGACGCATCCGAAGCAAACAGGGTGGCAAGTGCATTTGCGGCCGCATCCGTCTTCTCCTGCACGTACGCCTCAGCGGCTTCCATGCCGTGCAGCGTCACGTAGGTGGTCTTCTCGTTCCGTTCGTCCTGTCCGACCTCCTTGCCCAGCTCCTCCGCACTTCCGGTCATGTCCAGGATATCATCCTGCACCTGAAATGCGATGCCTGCGTCATAGGCCGCCTGACGGATCACCTCCGCCTCCTCCGCGGTGGCTCCTCCGAGAACCGCGCCGATCTGCATGGCGCATTCCAGAAGTGCTGCGGTTTTATTTGCATAAATGTATTCCAACTGATCATCGCTTAGCTTCGTTCCGGCCAGAGTTACATCCGCTGTCTGTCCGCCCAGCATGCCGAAAAGTCCCGGCTTCCTTGCCAGGATCCGAAGAGCCTGCTCCACGCTCCGGTTGCCCGGTGCCAGATCAAAGGTATCGGACGCCACCTCGTAGGCAATATTCAGCAGCCCGTCACCGGCCAGGATTGCGATATCCTCGCCGTAAGCCACATGCACCGTGGGACGACCGCGGCGCAGGGAATCATCATCCATGGCAGGAAGATCGTCATGGATCAGGGAATAGGTGTGGATCATTTCCAGCGCTGACGCGAAAGCCAGCGGGACGTCCCGATCCTCTACCCCTTCCTTTGCGTCCGAAGCAGCCTGTCCGATCGTCGCAGAGACTAACAGTGCTGCGATGGGAGAATCCTCCTTCTTTGCCTGTTCTACGGCATCCTTCACCCGGCTTGCGCTTTTCACGCGGAATGCGTCATAGCACATCATTAGAAGCTGCGGACGGATCCGCTTTCCTCCTGCCATCAGGGCATACTCCATGGCCTCCCGGACAGGATTGGCCAGGCCGGCCTCCTTCGGAAGGAACCGCTTCAGAGCTGCTTCTATTTCTATGATTCGATCATTTTTATTCATCGCTTCTCCTTGTCATTCTGAATGCGAAGCATGAAGAATCCTGTCAATCTATTCGTCATATGGACTGTCCGTCTCAGGCTGCAGGATCTTCAGCTGCTGCTCCACACCCTCCAGCGTATTCTGGCAGTTATTCAGAAGCTCCACACCCTCGGTGTAAAGCTTCATGGAATCCTGTAGACCGGTCTCCGGGGATTCCAGTGTCTGAATGATCTCCTCCAGACGCGCGAAGGCTTCCTCGATGGAGAGTTCCTTCTTCTCCGTATTCTCTATCGCTTCTGCTTTCTTCTTTGCAGGCATACTGTGCCTCCTTCTCGAGATTCTTCCCCACACGAGGCGAGCGCCTTCGGCGCGTAGTCTGCGCAGGCTCAGAATGACATCCTGTCATCCCTTGTCAATCCATGTCATCCCGCGTCACCCCAGGACATCCTGAGGCTGAGAGCCGAAGAATCTCATATCATATAGTTTGTTCGTTCTTTCCTACAACTTCTGCCTCAATCGTTCCGTCATGCAGCACGATCTCCAGCAGATCCTTCGCATTTACATCCTGCACGGACCGGACCGCTGCCCCGTCCCTGCTGATATATCCGAACCCGCCCCGAAGCTTCGCCGTGGGGGAAAGACCGTTCAAACGCTCGGTAAGGATTGCTGCCCGCTGGCGCGTCATTTGCAGCTTGCTGTCCATATCCCTTCGAAGCCGCTCCGCCAGTCGCTCCTGCGTAAGGCTCGATGCCTCGTAGGACTGCCGGATGGCCCGGTGCAGACGGTCCTGCAGGATCAGCATCCGCTGCCTCTGGTCCTTCAGCCGACCATTCGGGCCCGCATGCTCCAGACGATTCTTCAGGTTGTCCAGCTTCGCATCCAGAAGCCGCTTCCGGCTGAGGATCTGACGGTCCAGAGTGTCACGCATTTCCCTGATCCTGCGAAGAGTGGTCATCACATCCGGGATGGCCAGCTCCGCTGCTGCCGAGGGCGTTGGCGCACGCCGGTCCGCCGCGTAATCCGCGATGGTATTATCTGTTTCATGCCCCGTCCCGGAAATGATGGGCGTCTTTGCTTCATAAATGGCCCGGGCAACGATCTCCTCATTGAAGGCCCAGAGGTCCTCGATGGATCCGCCGCCGCGCCCGATGATGATGGTGTCCAGCCCCATCCGGTCCAGGGTCCGGATGCCCTCCGCGATGTTGGCTGCCGCACCCTCTCCCTGCACCTTTGCAGGGTAAAGGATCAGCTCCACGTAAGGGTTTCTCCGGTTCGCCACGTTGCAGATATCGCGGATCGCAGCACCCGTGGAAGCGGTCACGATCCCCACCCGCTTCGGATACGCCGGGATAGGTTTCTTCTTCTCAAAATCAAAGAGTCCCTCGTCGAACAGCCGCTGCTTTAGCTGTTCGTACAGCACACGAAGACGCCCGGTTCCGTCACCGTCCATTTGCACCTTTCTGGCATACAGACTGACGCGGGCATCCTTTTCATAAACACGTACGGAACCCTCCACCAGCACGGCCTGCCCGTCCTCCAGACGGAAGGAAAGGCCCGCTGCCTGATTCCCCTTGAACATGACGCAGGGCATGGAGCCGCTCTCGTCCTTCAGGGTGAAGTAAATGTGTCCCATACTATGGTATTTGCAATTCGATATCTCGCCCTTTATAAGGATACGCTGCAACAGGTAATCACTGCCCACCAAATCTGCCAGATAATGATTCACCTGTCCTACCGTGTATACCTTCATATTGTCCTCGTGTTTTCTCCATGTCATCCTGAACCGCCACAGGCGGTGAAGGATCCCATCACTTTCCCTTGTCATCCTGAGTCGTTTATGACGATGGATCCCATCACTTTCCCCTGTCATCCTGAATCGTTTACGACGATGGATCTGGGGATTCTTCGCGCTGCCGCTTGGTCGTGCTCGGCGCAAATATACGTGCCACCGGCACGTATACGCCCGCTTCGCTCAGCATGACATCGCTATGTCAGTCACTTTCCTTGGAATCCTCACGCTCCAGCAGCTGGTTCAGCACTCCGTTGATGAAGGGCGCAGCCTTCTCATCACAGTACTTCTTCGCCAGCTCCAGTGCCTCGTTGATGGCCACCTTGTCGGGGATGTCCTCATCATAGCGGATCTCATAGGCAGCCACACGCAGGATGGCCAGCTCAGCCTTGCCCACGCGGTTCATCTTCCAGTCCTTGCTGGCCGACTCCAGCAGGCTGTCCAGCTCCGCTGCCTTCTCCAGGATCGCATCCACCTTGGTGCGGATATACTCCTCATCCTTCGGCTCGATCTCATGCTTCATACCCGGAAGGAAGGTCTCCGGCTCCTCACCCAACTGGGCGAGGTACTCCTCTGTCTGTCCTTCCATTCCGTCCTCCGGCAAAAATGCCTCGCGGAACACGATCCGAAAGATGCTGTCTCTTGCTTCTGTTCTTGTCATATGTCACTCCATATATTGTCCTAAAGCCTGTCATCCTGAGGCATCTCATGCCGAAGGATCTCAACACAATCTCTACCTTCCGGAGAAGTCAATGCCGGATACACGCACATTTACCTTGGAAACCGTAAGCCCGGTCATGGTGAACAGCGCCTGCTTCACCTTCTCCTGGATGGCCTGCGACACCTCAACGATATTGAATCCGAACTTCACAACCACAGACACATCCACCGTAAATGTACGATCCGCGTAGGTAACCCGCACGCCCTTGGACAGGTTCTTCTTCCCGAGCTTCGCAACCAACTCGTTGGGGATGTTGCCCGTCAGCCGCGCCACGCCATCCACCTCGGTCACTGCAAGCCCGGCGATGTTGGAAACCACATCATCTGCGATCCGGATGAATCCAATCCCCTCATCATCCCGAATGGTAAGTGCAACCTTCTTCTCTTCTTCCATAATCTTCTCCTTCTACCTCTGACATCCAAAGGCATTTCCCATGCCTCCGACACAGTATAATTCTTTACAGTCACATCCCGTGGGTGGCATTTTCCCTGATCCGATGTATTAATGCTTTCACGGTCAGATTCTATGGCGATTCCCACCCGACTTCCAACGTGTATTATGCCTTCACTGTCACATGGTCTGACGGCTTCCGCTCCGGCTCCGCGTCACTGCCGAGGAGATGTGCCCCCTCCAGCAGACCCAGCATTCCGGGAATGCCCGTCCAGAAAAACAGCAGATAGAAGATTCCCTTCTTCCACTGCCCCTGATAAAACTTATGCACACCGATAGCCCCGGTGAAGATGGCCAGCACACCGGCCACGGTACGGGAAGGCTTTCTTTTCTTCCCTTCCTCCCGTTTCATCGGTTTCTTTGCAGTTTCCTTACTGTCTGTCCTTGTCTGACTCATTTTAAATACCCCCAGTAAGTCCATGTTCTCATAATCCCCTAGATTATATCACACTCTCATCGGAAATAAAAGACAGGAAAGACCCGATTTCGGTCCATGAAACTATGGCATGCACATTTTAAATATGATATAATAAGTTGTTATTTTGTCTGAAAATGATACGGAGGAACATCATGGCAAAGCAGGGTACCAAAGGAACAAATACAAAGAGTTCACAGGCAGCGAACTCTTCGAACGATACATTGAACACTAAGGAGAAATCCACGAAAGTCGGCACAGGCTCAAAGTCTGGAGCGAAATCAGCCGGAAGCAGCAAAAAAAGCTCCGCCGCGGTGAAGGCCATCGGTGTGGATCAAAAGTATGTGAGGACCGTGCGGATCCTTGCTTTCCTGATCCCGTTCATTGCGGTTCTGCTGGGAATGCTGGCAGGGTCCTTTGCCCCCTTCGGCGGAAAGGATGTCATGACCTCCGGCGGTATGTCGGAGCACCTTACCTACTACTACGAGCTCTACGACCGGGTGCATGAGGGAAAGAGCCTGGTGTACAGCATGACCACCGGCACAGGGTATGACTTTACCACCATTTTCACCTACTACCTCTCTGATCCGCTGAACCTGCTGATCCTGATCTTCCCGCGGACGGCGATCCTGGCGGTGATCAACCTCCTGTATGCCGTAAAGATCGGTCTGGCCGGTCTTCTCTTCTCCATCTTTCTGACTCACCGGAAGAAGCGGGTTCTTGCACAGAAGCTGGCCATGGAAGCTCAGCGTGCTGACGCAATTCAGGAAATCGCAGACCGAAAGGCAGCAAAGAAGGCAAAGGCCCTTGAGAAGGCCGAGGCTGCCGGTAAGAAAGCAAAGACCGACCTGGTGCTTGGCGGTTCCGAGGAACCAAAAGGGGGAATCGGCGCATTTATCTCGCACCTGGATCTTCCGATCCTCGGGTTCTCCGTTGCATTTGCACTCTCAACCTATATGCTCGGACACGGGCTGAACACGGCACACCTCTCGGTAGTTGTGCTCTTCCCGATCCTTCTCATGGGGCTGGATCAGCTTCTGGAATCCGGCAAATGGAGGCTCTACGCAGCCATGATGACCGCGTCCGTCTTCTGCAGCTTCCAGATGGCACTGATCGTCTTCATTTTCTCCATCCTGTATGCGGCGCTCTTTGACTACAGCGACCTGCACCATGCCATCCGAAACCTGCTGCTGAAGCTGATCTCGGATCTTCTTGCCGTAGGCGCGGGCGCCATGATCGTTCTGAACTGCGCCGGAAGCGCGGTATTTAAGGAACAGATCTCCATCAAGTTCCCCATGGGTGACGCCGTCACTACATTCTTCGATGCGGCAAAGGCACTGTTCCCCACGGCCCAGTCCTCCGCAAGCAGCGGCTACAGCTACGGAATCGATGTATTCTGCGGCATCCTGGCCGTCTTCCTGCTCATCCTGTATCTCGGCAATCCGAATATCAACCTGTCGCGGAAGCTCCGCCAGGCAGGCCTTCTTGTGGTCCTCTACACGGGCCTCTTCCTTGTAACACCGAACTATCTGCTGAACGGCTTCTCCCACCCGGAGATGACACACTGCCTGTTCGGCTTCCTTTTCGTGGCGCAGCTCCTGTCCCTCGCATACGAAGCATTCATGAACCTGGAGCATACGCCCTTCTGGCAGCTGCATGTGGCATTTGTCCTGATCGTCACCCTGGTGATCACCACCTTCGAGTTCTGCGACGCTTACGACTCTTCCTCCCTCTTCCTCTATGCGGTGGAATTCGCAGCCGGATACTACGTGCTGCTCATGCTCTACCGTTCCAACAGCATGACGAAATGGCTGCTCTACACCATCCTGCCGGTAATCCTGCTGGCAGAGGTGTGCATGACATATGTGGATGACCTGCGACTGGCAGGGTCTAAGTCGAAGGCGTATGAAGATACGCTGGAGAGTCAGTATTATGAAGCATCCAGACTGCTGCATCAGGCCATGCCGGAGGCGCAGATACGAGTATACGATCCCTCGCAGGAAGACTATTATGAGACACCCGTTACTACCACACTTTTAAATTATCACTTTATTCTGGCGCCCAAAACTGTGGAAACTGTGGATTCCACGTTGCGCTACATGACGGATTATAAAGATATCGCAATCTTCGAGAATAACTATTCGGCAAACGGTTCATTTGTTCCTTCATCCATCAAAGATTGGCAGTATGAACCCTCCCGTCCCTATTCCTCTATTAATGATCTGACAGTCAACATCTACCAAACTGCGCAGGTATTCTACTCTGCTCCGGGGGAACAATCCATAGGTTATTCTCCTGTTGTAGATGAGGAAAAGATTGAAGATGTCCGTCGACTGGATTATATCTTCGCATATACAGTTACCGATAGTGGAGACCTTTACAGTTCTTTGTACGGCCTTCGACGCTTGGGTGATGTAAAATCCGAGGATACCATTTCCTTCCGGCGAAGATTCACAAGCTGGGAACAGCTTCCTCGCACGTTTCAATCCGAATATGTATTCTTTAATAATCAGGAATTCCTTAATTTCTGTGATGCACTTGAAATCGCAGGGAGCACTGCCATCACTGAAGGATCTGCAAAGTTTGCAGTGGATGCACCGGAAGAAGGGTATCTTCTGATTCCATATTCCTCTCTGAATGGGTGGGACATCAGGACTTCTGATGGTGCTTCGGTTACCCCTCTTTCCTTTAGAGACCAGGCTCTTCTTCTTCCTGTCACTGAAGGAGCCAATGGGTTTACTCTGTCCTACCGCCCCACTCTCTTTATTATCGGAATCATTATCAGCATCGCTGTACTGGCACTTTTGATTCTTTTGGCCGTAAAAGATCGTATCACTATCCGTGCCGGCTCAAATTGGATTCACACCATATCCTCCTGGTTACAGGAAAACTATGTTTATGTTTTGACCTTTGCTATCATCACACTAGTCTTCCTTGTTATGCAGATGTATACAAGCAGCATGCCCTTCGGAGATCGCTCCACTTTAGTTGGTGACGGATATATCCAGGGTGTCAACGGTTATTCCGGTATTGCTAACAGCATCAAGAACGGAACCTTTTCCACATTAAACTGGAACACCGGTGTTGCCATCGACCAATACAATACCTTCAGCGGTTATCTCATGTCACCCTGGTCACTGCTTAAGCTGCTTTTACTTCCGGAATCTCTTTATGGAATAGAGCTTGCTTTTGGATCGTTCCTCAGTCTGGCATTCTCCGGTTTGACACTGATTCTCTACCTGACTCATCGTCGTCATGGCAGGACCATGGACAAGAAGGACCCCCGTCTTATCGTGATTGGAACCGCCTATGCCCTTTCAGCCTTTGGAGTAAATTATTTCGTATATGGTAATTTTGGTTTCCTAGTTTACGCTCCGTTGTTATTACTTGCCATGGAGCGATTGATTTATGACCGGAAGCCCGCCATGTATATAGTCCTGTTATTCGTTCAGATGGGGGATGCATATTATGCCTTCATGCTCTGCGAATTTCTGGCGCTTTACTTCTTCACCATGGAATTTGATAGCGTCAAAGATTTCTTCCTTAAGGGAATTCGACTTGCACTATCCTCAATCGCTGCAGCGGGCCTCGCATGCTTCCGGCTTATCCCTTACTATATGCGAACGCTGGATTCCCCATACAAGATTGCAGATACTACTTCTCCTATTGCGAAAGCAAACGGTTCTTACTTATCAGTTGTTTCCGACTATATGAGTCATAGGGATGTGGTTGTCACCACGGATAATGATTTCCGCGCAAACTACTACGTAGGAATCCTTGTACTTCTGATCATACCTCTTTATTTGATCAATAAGAATGTTAAGCTGTCCGTGCGTATACGGAGATCCATCTTACTAGCGCTATATTTCGTTGCCTTTGGAAACAGCACACTAAACTACATCTTCCACGGCTTCCACTATCAATCACTGGTACCGAACCGCTTTGCAGCCTTCTTTATCCTTCTTCTGGTTGTGATGTTCTACGAGTGCCTGCTTTCCTGGAAGGACTATAGCCGGAGAACCTTCTGCCTTGGAATCACTTTGCCGGCGATTGCCCTAGGCGTTCTTTGGGCATTGGGTATCACTGATGATTCAGATTCCCTCTGTATCGTTATGTCCTTCTTGATTCTGGGAATCTATCTGGCACTTGCCCTTTTGCAGTTATGGAAACGATACAAAAAGCAATTCCGAGCAGTTATGATCGCAGTTTTGCTTGTAGAGATCATCCTGAATTCCATGTATACTCTGCGGCGATCCATAGGAACAACGATCAACACCTCAACCAGCAAGGAAAATATACAGGCACTGACCAAAAGGCACAAAGATATGACCGAACCTTTTGTCGCTACGGAATACATAGCCGATGAGTATAATCTGGCCGAAGGAACCGATACGGTTTCCGACAGTTTCTTCTCATCATATGCAACTGTACATCACACAGATCTGTTCCAGCAGTGGAACCTGCTTGCATCCTCGAACTCAACGCTTTACCAGTCCGGAAACCCTCTGGCAGATCTGATGCTTCACATTAAATATAATATCTCAAACGATCTGGATGATAGCTCCTGGTCCCACTACCCGATCATCGATCGATCCGGCCAGCTGGAGCTCCATGAGAATACAAACTTCCTACCTCTGGGAATCTTTTTCAGGAATGACGAAGCTATTGAGGCCTGGGCAAAAACTGAATATGCTGATTACAATTCAGACGGCCACGGTGGAAATGCTTTTGAGTTCCAAAATGCATTCTCCCATGCAATGGGCTGCGGAGATATATTTACTCCGATTGAAATTGAAACGGATGCCTCAAAGATCACAACGGAAAACGATTCAAAAGTCTCCTATATTACAGCAGACACTTCAGAATACGTTGAAGGAAGCAACAACTCCATCCCCACTTGGATTCATATTGCAGAGGATGTCGAAGGAGAACTGTACTTCTCCTACTTCAATGCCATCGTATATGCAGGCTATACCGCTACCGGGGAATCAGATGTATTCCCTATGGACATGCACCTCCCCTACGGAAGATCCGATTACTACATGCGAATAGCCATCTGCAATATGGATGAGGTTGCCAAGCTCCATGATAAGCTTAAGGATTATGTCCTGGAAAACATTCAGATCAACTTTACAACCGTCAGCGGTACGATCACCGCTCCTAAGGATGGTACCGTATATCTGTCCCTTCCGAACATGTCCGGCTGGGCCTGCTATGTAGATGGAAACAAGGTTGAAACCAGGGAATTCATGAAGGGGATCGGTGTTCCCGTCACAGCCGGGGACCACAAGATAGAGATTAAGTACACCCCGCTAGGTATGTGGGCAGGCATCCTGATCTCCGTCGGAACACTTCTGGCACTGATCCTCTTCTATGTGATTCGACGGACTATCCGACATTCGAAAAAAACAGTTGAAAAATAACATATGTTATTATAAAATAACTATGTTCGTGCGCATAAGCGCAACTACCTAATATCAATCATTAATCCCGGCATTCAGCATGTCATTCTGAGCATAGCGAAGAATCTCACGTTGTCACGGGAAAAAGGGAGGATTATTTATGATATCTGCAGGCGAGTTCAGAAACGGTATTACCGTTGAGATCGAAGGAAATGTATACCAGATCATCGAGTTCATGCATGTTAAGCCTGGTAAGGGTGCTGCTTTCGTACGTGCAAAGCTGAAGAACATCATCAACGGTGGTGTGGTTGAGCGTACCTTCCGCCCTACTGAGAAGTTTGAAACCGCTCATATTGAGAAGAAAGATATGCAGTTCTCTTACAAGGATGGAGACCTCTTCTACTTCATGGATTCAGAGACCTTCGAGATGACTCCGGTGAACGCTTCCCTGATCGAGGATGCTATGAAGTTCGTTAAGGAGAATGAAAACTGTAAGCTAAGCTTCTACAAGGGCTCTGTATTCTCCTGCGAGCCTCCGATTCAGGTAACACTTCAGGTAACAGACTGTGAGCCTGGTGTTAAGGGCAATACTGCTACCAACGCAACCAAGCCATGTACCGTTGAGACCGGTGCTACCCTGAATATCCCTCTCTTCGTCAATACAGGTGATATGATCACCATTGACACAAGAACCGGCGAATACACCGGACGCGCTTAGTTTTTCCCAAAGACATCTTTATCATCCAATTATTATAAGTAAGTAAATGGCCATAAATACCAACAACGGGTTTATGGCCATTTCATTATGTTTCCACTCATATAAACGGGGAGCCATATCATATGATATGACTCCCCTATGACTTATGTTTTTTTGTTGCTCGCCTTAGGTCAGATCCCAAAGCTTCGGTGCAATCTTAACCATAATACGCTGGGTTACCCATCCGCACTTCTCTGTTTCAACAGCAATCACGATATACGTGTATTTCTGTCCATACGGCGCGAAATACTTAGGATCAAGCTGCAAATGGTTTATAACGACCTTTTTACCATCTACCACTTTTGTTTCAGTACAAAGCGCGCTAGTTATCTGCTTGTATAGATTCTTCAGTATGGATGAATCCGACGCAGCTTCTGCCTCCCAAATCAACTCGTCCGTTCCTGTTACGAATCCAGAATCCTTTGTAGATGCGCTATTCAGTGAAAGATCATAGTAAATCTTCACTCGCAATACTTCATCCTGCTCATCTGTAATAGATACGCGATAAGTGAACTCAGGCACTGCCGTCATATTTCCGACAACCATCTCATAGATTCCATCACTGTTCTTTGTGATATCGTTATTCCTATAGATCGGCTTGCCGGAACTGTCTGTTCCTGAAGGTTCCGGATCATATACTTCAATCGTAGGTCCAAATACTGACTTCTTAGCAGAATTCAGAATGACATTTATGAACAATCTACGCTCATCATTGTTATCTCTGTGAAGTCCGGTTACGTTCTGATGTCCGGCACCACAGTATGTCAGGTTTCCGTAAGAATACAGCCAGTAGTTGTCGATACCATCCTTCGGATCTGCTGCAGCAGCGGCAGGAAGATGCGCTCCGTCGCCTTTGCGAGATAAAGCATCGCTTCAGTCAGCGAAGTTTTACCGGCGCCGCTGTGTCCGGCGAGGGCAACGTTCAGGATGTTGTTGGCATCATACTGTTTCATTTTTTTACGTTAAAGCTCCCTTCATTCGGTGTACCCGAATCAAATATTATTTACGGTGCCGGCCGGTTTTATGAGACTGCAGCCGATACGTTTCACATAAACATAATCATTATAACTGATTCACAAAGCTTTTTCAACATTTTTTTGGATTTTTGTCTCATCTTCAAATTGCTTTTTCAGACGGAAAAAAGAGAAGCGTTCTGCTTTCAGAACGCTTCTGCGGAAAAAAAGATTGTTTTCATGAAT
>CACWHK010000018.1 GCA_902760755.1 uncultured Lachnospiraceae bacterium
GCCAACAACGGTATCGGAAAGGCATACCTTACCGCAGGCGATAACAAGCAGGCCATGCATTACTTCGAGCTTGGCATGAACAAGAAATATTATTCCATCGCATTTAAGCGATACAGAAACCAGCTGCTGGCGGATAACCTGACCTGGATCCTTTCCATCCTGATCGTCCTCATCGCAGGACTTGTGATCTGGAAGCGCTGGAGAAACAAGAAGAAAGGGAAGAAAAGAGAGGAGGGATTGCTGTAGTGGGAAAGCAATTATCGAAAGATAAATGGAAATACCTCTTTTACACCATCAGCCATCCCGGCGACGGCTTCTACGAGATCCGGCACAGGGAGCACGGCAGTGTGGTGATCGCCCTGATCCTTGTGGTGGTGTTCTCGGTGGTCTGGTCCATCAACCGAATCTCTGCCGGCTTTGTGGTCAACGAGATAGACCCGAGAAACGTAAACTCTCTGTCAGAGCTGGTTACGGTTCTTCTGTTCTTCTTCCTGATCTGTGTCAGCAACTGGTCCATCACCTGCCTTATGGACGGCAAGGGACGACTGAAGGATATCATCATAGCCATCGGGTATTCCACCCTTCCGGCTACGGTCTGTGTCCTGATCGGAACGCTGATCAGTCAGTTTGTATCAAAGGATGAGGCTGCATTTTACACAATGATCTGCGGGATCGGGATCGCCTATACACTGTTCCTGATGCTGGTGGGGATCATGACGGTCCACAGCTTTACACTGGGGAAGACCCTGATCACGCTGTTTTTGACGCTGGTCGCCATGCTGCTGATCATCTTCATCCTGCTTCTCCTTGTGGATCTGATCAATCAGGTTTACAGCTTCCTGTTTAGTATCTATCAGGAGCTACTGTTCCGAGCTTAGGAGGCTCAACATGGCAAAGACAAAAGAACAGAAAAAAGCGATGAAGGAGCTGAACCTGAAAAAGAAGAGGAGGAAGCTCAGCAAGTGGGTGATCTACGTCATCCTCGGAGTGATCCTGATCTTCGCAGGGTATATGACCTACTACCTGATCCGCTATAATTTCTACAATCATTATAAAGACTATCTTACGGATTACGAGATGCCGGCGGCCGGAGACTTCAAGGCACTTTCCGATGCTTCTCCCTCCGTGGAGGGCTACAGCCTCGCGGCAGAGACGGAGAGCCTGAAGCTGTACGTGCAGACGGATACCGGATGCTTCGCAGTCTACGACAAGCGAAACGGTGAGACCATCTACTCCAATCCTCCGGGTGCCGATGATGATAAGATCGTCAATCAGTCCAACCGGAACAACATGAAGAGTCAGCTGATCCTGGACTACTACAACACCCAGAGAATTGAGAACACCTTTGATTCCTTCAGTCAGGCCGTGGCATTTAAACAGCTTACGGCATCCGGCATCGAGAATGGTGTCCGGCTGACCTACACCTTCGGAGACACCACCGCATCCACCGGTATCGTTCCCATCTATATCCGGCAGGAAACCCTGGACCGGATCCTGGAGCAGCTGGAGGCAAACGGAAACAAGGACGGAGCCAAGTACACGAAGAAGAAGTTCATCAAGAGTGACCTTGGCGATGACATCCTGGTGATGCTGAGCAACACCCAGAAGGGTGTGGCAGAGCTTCGCCGGCTGAACGAGTACTTCGAGAGCGTAGGCTGGACCAGAGAGGATTATGACCGCGAGATGGAAGTGGCCGAGGGCGAGGTGGAGCAGAACATCTCCTTCACCGTTCCTCTGGATATTACGATCAAAGATGATTATCTCGAAGCCACCGTCTACATGAAGGGCGTGGAAGAGAGCGGCGGCGGAGCCATTCACGACATCCAGATGCTGGACTTCTTCGGTGCGGCAGGAAAGGAGGAAGAGGGCTACATGCTCCTCCCCAACGGCTCCGGCTCGATCGTGTATTTCAACAATGGCAAGAGTAAGCAGCAGTCCGGAAATGATTACTCCGAGTACATCTACGGTATCGACCCCATGGTTGCGGACTATACGGTCCGTGAGGTAACGGAGAACTCCAAGCTGGCACTCTTCGGAATCTTCCGTAAGAAGTCAGGCATCCTTGCAACCATCGAGTCCGGTGCGTCCCTTGCAAATGTATCCGCAGGCGTGGCCGGAGATATCAACGAATACAACAACGTCTATACAACCTTTACGGTACGCGGAAATGATACGCTGGCCATGTTCGGTACCACCGGAAGCGAGGCCAACCTCCCCATCGTGGAGAAGAACTTCTACGACAGTCCGCTTACCATGCGCTACACCTTCCTGACCGAAGAGGATAACGGGTATGCAGGTGCGGCAAACTACTACCGGAAGCGTCTGATCAGCGAAGGAAAGCTTTCGGAAACAAAGAATGAAACCGGAGATATCAAGCTCTACTATGATGTGATCAGCGGTGTGGAGGAAACCAAGTATTTCCTCGGAACCCAGTACCGGGGCCTGAAGGCCATGACCACCTTTGAAGAAGCTGAGGATATGGCAAAGTCCCTGTCCGAGGCGGGCGTTACCAGTCAGGTCATGAACCTGCAGGGCTGGTCCGGCGGCGGGTACTACCACGACACCCTGGGCAAGATCAAGGTGCCCGGAAAGCTGGGGGGCAAGTCCGATCTGGAAGACCTTTCGGAGACACTGGAGAAAGTGAACGGTACCATGTATGTGGACTGTGCATTCCAGAAGGTGTCGGATGTAAGCAGCCGTTACTCCGCCTCCAATGAAAGCTCCCGGTATTACGGTACCGGTTATGTGGGCGAGTTCGGCGAGGTCAGCCCGGTGAGTCTCCGGCAGACCGCAAGCCTTGGCTATGACGAGAACATTTATTATCTGATCTCCCCGAAGTTCCTGGTGCGTTACACCGAGGGCTTCACGGAGAAGATCACGGATTATGAGATCGGCGGTATCTCCCTTCGGGATCTCGGAAATGTGCTTCAGTCCGACAAGCGCCGGACAAATGTCATCACCCGGGAGCAGGCCCTTCAGATCGTGGAGGCACAGCTCGGGAAGATGAAGGATACCGGCAAGAAGATCATGGTGAATGACGGTAATGATTATTCCTTCGCCTACGCCGATGATATCCTGAACGCACCGCTGTCCGACAACGACTACTACGTGATCGACGAGTCGGTTCCCTTCTATCAGATGCTGATCCATGGCTGTATCGATTACTCCGGCAGTGTGATCAACCTGGGGAATACAACAGACACGAATGAGATCGTGCTTACCCTGATCGAGACAGGCGCATCCCCGCATTTCACCTTCACCAACGAGAATGCAACGGAGATGAAGCTGACGGGTCTCAACAAGTATTACTCCACATCCTTCGATGTATGGAAGGATACGGCAGTCTCCATCTGGAAGGAGACAAATGAAGTACTAAGCAAAGTCAGCGGAGCAAAGCTGACGGACTTCGTAAATGTAAAGAGCGGAGTATCCGTTTCAACCTACAGCAACGGGGTTAAGATTTATGTAAACCACACGGAGGAAAGTGTAAGTGTGGATGGCGTAACCGTAGGACCGAAGAGCTACACTATCGGAGGGTGACATGGGAGAGAAGAAGAAAAAACAGAAGATGACTCTGGCCCGTAAGCGCTCCATGAAAGGCTTTCTGTTCATCGTTCCGTGGCTGATCGGATTCCTGGCATTTTATCTTCGGAGTCTGATCATGACGGTTCAGTTTTCCCTTTCGGATCTGACCGTCAACAACGGTGGCGGTTACACTCTGGACTTCGTGGGACTGGACAACTTCCTGTTTGCATTCCGGGGACACGGAACCTTCAAGCAGATCCTTACGTCCTCCATCGGCGACATGCTGATCGATGTTCCGCTGATCACCTTCTTCAGTCTGATGATCGCCATGCTTCTGAACCGGAAGTTTAAGGGAAGAACCCTGATGCGTGCCATCTTCTTTCTGCCGGTCATCCTGAACTCGGAAGCCATCCTGGCAGCCATGAAGGTCTCCGCCAGCATGATGGTAGGCGGTCTCTCCTCTGCAGGTGCGGAGGTTGCGGAAGCAGCCAGCTCCGGTGTGGGCGTTGAGTACTACGTGCAGATGTTCAGCTCTCTCGGACTTCCCATGGGACTGATCGAGTACGTGGTGGGAGCAGTCGGACGGATCAGTGATATCATCAATGCGTCCGGTGTCCAGATCATCATTTTCATCGCGGCACTTCAGTCCATCCCAAGCTCCATGTATGAGGTGGCGAAGATCGAGGGTGCAACGGCATATGAAACCTTCTGGAAGGTAACCTTCCCCATGGTGATGCCGCACATCATAACCGTCGTGGTCTACACGGTGGTGGACAGCTTTGTAAACTCGGAGGTTGTAAACCTGGCGTACAATACGGCGTTCTCGGAAAAGAATTACGGACTAAGCTCCACGTTCTCATTGGTATCCACGCTGATCACGTGCGCGATACTGGCCATAGTCGTCAGGTTCATACAAAAACGAACGTTCTACTATAACTAACGCAGAGCGCTAAGCTCCGGAAGGAGGTGATACGGGTATGGAAAAGGCTGCAGAAGAGATAAAAGCAGCAGACGAGAAAACAGATGAGATAGAGGAAGAAGTAGTGGACGAGACCGAAAAGAGTGAAGAACTGAATAAGGAAACCATAAAGGAAGATGAGCTGGTTGCCGTGAATCCGAAAGGATTTCATCTGAAGAAGATGGACATCAATACGAAGAGCCGGATCACCGAAGGCTTTAAGGGCTTTTTCCTGGGCCTGTTCCGCTGGGTGGTACTGATCGGAGTTGCCTATGTGATCATAGGACCGGTTCTCGGTATCATCGCAAGATCCTTCTTCTCGGATGCAGACAATTATAATACCATGGTCTATATGATCCCGCAGAGTCCCACGATGGAGCGTTACGAGATCGCATGGAAGACGCTGAACTACACGCAGACTTCTCTCAGCACGATCCTGTACTCCGTATCGCTGATGCTGATCCAGGTATTCATGTGCTCCATGGTAGGCTACGGATTCGCACGGTATGACTTCCCGCTGAAGAAGATCCTCTTCGCATTTGTGGTTGTCATGATCGTCATTCCGACCCACACCATCATGCTTCCGCTGTATATGACATTTGCAAACTTTGATGTGTTCGGAATCCTGTCACTCATTATGGGGAACAGTCCAAACCTGCTGGGTACGGTCTGGCCCATGTACATCATGACCTTCCTGGCCTGCGGGCTACGATCGGGACTTTACATCTACATCTTCTGCCAGTTCTTCCGGGGACTCCCGAAGGAGATCGAGGAAGCGGCGTATGTGGATGGCTGCGGTGTGTGGTACACCTACTTCCGTATCATGCTCCGGAATGCAACTCCGGCAGCCATCACGGTATCCATCTTCTCGCTGGTATGGCAGTACAATGACACCTTCTACGCGAAGCTTTTCAACATCAGTGATTCGATCCTGCTGTCGAAGCGTGTCGCAACCCTGGCGGCCAACGTCGGAAATGTATACCGGATCTACGACCCGAACATCCTTCAGCTTTACATGGACGCCGGAATCGTACTGGTCATGCTCCCGCTGGTGATCATCTACGTGATCCTGCAGAAGCAGTTCATCGAGGGTGTTGAGCGTAGCGGAATAGTCGGATAAGAAACAATTCGCGTAATTATACACAGAAGCACACGATGCATGCTCGCATGCAATCGTGCGCGGATGGGTATAATCCCTGCGAAGCAGGGGCGCTGCGAACGCGGGGTGCATGAGCGCCGCAGGCGCGGAATACGCGCGAAGCGCGGATGGCACACCGCCGTGGGCAGCGCAGCGAATAAAATAGGAAACCCACCAACGTTAATAAAATTGTGGAAACAATCTTTATTAATAAACAAAGAATCACTTTAAGAGGAGGAATGAGAAGTGAAGAAGAAGCAACTTGCAACTATCGTTCTGGCATCCGCCATGATGGTGTCTTCCCTTGCTGCATGCGGCAACTCTTCCGATGGCACAACAGCGTCATCCGGTGGAGAAGCAACCACGGCTGCACCTGCATCCACCGAAGCAGCAACCGAGACCCCGGATACCACAGCACCGGAGCCGGAGGCAGAGGTTACTCCGAGCGTTGACTTCGAGGATGGAAAGTTCGCATTTGCGGCAGTCAACACAAGTGTCGGCGGCGCAGATCCGTCCGTACTTTCCGTAGGAGATTTCAAGGGAACCAAGGGACTGAAGGTTGAGAACACAGCCGGCGGAAATATGTTCGTCGGAATCAATGTGTCAGCACTGCTTGGCGACAAGGTGGCTGACCTGGCTGAGATCCGCATGGATCTCGGTACGGAAAATGCAGATAAGTTTGCTGCATCCAGTGGTACTCTGTACTGCTACGTAGGCGATGACAATCATGAGTTCAAGGCAGGCAACTGGTCGGTATACCTTGATACCCAGAACCCGAAGACAGCAAAGTTTGACGTAAAGGACGCAGGCTTTGTAGCAGGAAAGGATAACTATATCGTTCTTTCCAAGGAGACAGATAACTCCAAGACCACTCCGTCGAATCTGTGGATTACCAGCATGGCATTCCTGGACAAGGACGGAAATACCATTACTGCAGATACCTCCGCAGAGTTTGGTACACCGGCAGGCTTCTCTGCAGCAAGTGATACCGCACACCTCTTCGGTCTTACACATGCAGTGGCATGGGACGGCTTCGCAGTAAAGGGTGATGCATGGGCACAGAACGGTGTTGCAATGACAGATGCTGTCAAGGCTGCACTGGTACCGGGATCCGTGATCGAGATCAAGTACAAGGCTGAGACAGGCCATATGTGGGTAGTAATGAATGAGGCAGAGGTTGGCTGGAGCCGCGTAGGCGTTGGCGACTGGGATGGTTCCGGACAGCAGTATGCTTATATCAACAACGCACAGGATACCTGCCAGATCACTTACGAGCAGATCGCAGCAGTCTGCGGTGATGATATCGCTAAGTGGGGCTCCATGATCCAGTGTGAGTCCGACGGTGCATGGGAAGTTATGTCCGTACGTGTTGGTATGAAGGAAGATATGCCGGCTCTGACACACGCAGTTGTCTGGGAAGGCTATACAGCAAAGGCGGATGCATGGGCACAGGCAGGCGTTGCCATGACAGATGCTGTCAAGGCAGCACTGGTACCGGGCTCCATGATCGAGGTAAGCTACAAGTCCGAATCCGGAAATATGTGGCTGGTAATGAACGAAGCAGAAGTTGGCTGGACACGTGTAGGTGTCGGTGATGCCGATGGTTCCGGACAGGGCTACATCGTAGCAACCGGAAGCAAGGCATATATCCCGTATGAGATGATCGCACAGTACTGCGGTGATGATATCACCAAGTGGGGATCCATGATCCAGTGCGAGTCCGACTCCGCATGGGAAGTATATGGCGTACGTGTAGGTACTGCAGCAGCATTTAAGGCAACCAACAGCAATATCGATATTGGTGCACAGACTAAGGCAGATGCATGGGCACAGGATGGCCCGACTCTGACAGAAGAGATGATCGCAGCTCTCGTTCCGGGTTCCGTAATCGATGTTGAGTACTCCTCCGACAGTGGCGAGCTTTGGATCGTTATGCCGGATGCAGAGGTTGGCTGGAGCCGTGTAGGCGTTGGTGATTTCGATGGTTCCGGTGTGACCTACGGTCTCTTTGACGGAAACCACTGCCAGATCTCCTACGAGCTGATCGCGCAGGTTTGCGGCGATGATGTATCCAAGTGGGGAACAAGAGTCCAGTTCGAGGCTTCTTCTCCGTGGAAGGTAACCGGCGCAAGCATCGGTAACACAAAGTAACAGGCGAAGGAATGAAATAACCCGTGCGGGGACGGGATCCCCGCACGGAACATCATAAGGAGGATGAAAACATAATGAAGAAGTTTAAGAAACTTACAGCCTTTGCACTGACCGCCGCTATGGCATTCAGTATGGCAGCCTGCGGTTCCGATTCCGGATCCACATCCGACGGAACAACCGCTGCAGGCGGAAATGATACATCTGCAAATACCGAGGCATCTACCAGTGGTTCCGAGAGCAAGCTTCCGAAGCATGAGGGCTCTGAGCCGAGAACCATCCGCATCGGTACCTGGTACGACATTTACTATGACAGCACAAATACAGACATCC
Source organism: uncultured Lachnospiraceae bacterium (assembly GCA_902760755.1). Lineage (GTDB taxonomy): Bacteria > Bacillota > Clostridia > Lachnospirales > Lachnospiraceae > Eubacterium_Q. Next base: position 8,103 of record CACWHK010000018.1, read on the forward strand.
ATGATGATCCGTCCGTATCCGATGAGGAGCTGGCACAGATGATGTTCGACAACCTGAAGCGCGTAGAAGAGAAGTACAATGTACGGATCGAGTACGTGAACCTGACCTATGACGGAATTCAGGAGTCCATCAATACCTCCGTTCTGGCAGGTAAGCCGGACTGCGATATCTATCTGACCGAGCCTGCATTCGGTATCCCGGCAGTTGCTAACGGATATGCAACGGACCTTTCCAAGGTGCTTCCGGCAGATGCGGATATCCTGACAAATCAGAATTATCTGACCACCATCAACATCAACGGTTTTGACGGAACTTATTTCATGCTGCCGGTAGGCGGTGAGTCCATCCCCGGTTCTTCCTACGTACTGTCCTTCAACAAGAAGATGCTGGACGACGCAGGTCTTGAGAATCCGAACGCACTCTATGAGAGAGGCGAGTGGACATGGGATAAGTGGAGAGAGTACCTGATGAAGCTGACCAAGGATTCCGACGGTGACGGCGTAACGGATGTATACGGTTTCGGTTCCCGTTATGACTGGCTGTTCGAGTACCTCAACATGAGCAATGGTACCGCAGTTGCTTCCAACCAGACAGAGAACCTGTCCAGCAAGGAAGTCGGCGAGACACTTGATTTCATCTACAACATGTACAATGTAGATCACGTAGCAAGACCGTGGAACGAGGAAGACTGGAACGACAACCAGAACTCCTACATCAACGGCGAAGTAGCATGCTGGTTCAGCCAGGCATGGATCGTTGACTCCAACAAGGATGCTGATGCAGGTCTTGAAGAGATCTGGGTTCCGATGCCCATCGGACCGTCCGGAAACAAGGAGACAAATGCACGTAAGAACGCAGCTTCCGGTGCAGCTTACTTCATCCCGCAGGGTGTTGAAGATCCGTATCTGGTATACATGGTATTCCAGGAGTACAAGGATTACTACGGAGAGGACTTCGAGCAGAGAGATTACGTAAATGACTGGTGGCACAACAACGCGCTGACCGAGGATAACTACAACGTAATGTACTACTGCGGTGAGAAGACCGGTATCGACCTCTGGAACGCTATGGGCGTTGACTATCAGTTCCCGCTTCTTCTGAAGGGTGAGCAGACAGCAGCTCAGTTCCAGGAGACCAATAAGCAGCTCGTGCAAACGGCGCTAGACAATATGTTTAAATAGACGCGTAAAAATGAGCCATGCAGGACTGCGAGACATGCTTTGTGTGAGCTTGCTCACAAACAAAGCGATGTCGAAGCAGGACTATACGGCGAATGCCGTGACTCGACGGATGCGTAGCATCCGGAGAGGTGGCATGGCTGGAATGCGAAGGGAGCCTACGCTGCAACGGTGTGGCGTAGGCTCTCTTTGTCCTAAAATGTCCCGAAAAAGGAGAAATGCATGTTCTCACCGGACGGAAAACTGGCGAAAACCATGAATATGCTCTTCGACATCCTGATGATCGGAGTACTGTGGCTGCTTTGTTCGCTTCCGCTGGTCACCCTGGTGGCCTCCACGACAGCGGCATATTACGCCATGGCAAAGGTCGTGCGTTTCAAGACCGGTTATATGTTCCGGGAATTCCTTCATGGCTTCAAAATGAACCTGAAGGCATCCGTCATTCCGGGGCTCATCAACGTGATCGTGACCGCGGTTCTGGTGGTGGATGTCTACTGGCTCTGGAACAACCGCAGTCAGCTGAATGATGCCATGTGGGTGATCCTGGTGGGAGTCAGCTTCCTCTATCTGGCCTGCGTGCTTTACTTCTGCCCGTTTCTTTCCAGATTTACCAAGGGGAACTTCCAGCTCTTCAAGATGTCTGCCTATGCAGCCTTCCATTTCCTTCCGCTTACGGTGGGAATCCTGGTGGTGGTTGCATTTACCCTGGCAGGGGCATATCTCATGCCCTGGATGGTGGTGATCCTGCCCGGCTTCATGTTCTATCTTTCCACCTACCCCATGGAGTATGTGATGCGAAGATTCATGAAGAAGCCGGAGCCCGGAAGCCCCGAGGAGCAGCTCTGGTACTGGGGTAAGGCCGCAGAGGAGGAGAAGGCGGAGGAATCCGAAGAGGAGATCATCCGTAAGAAATCCGGCGAGAAGAAGAGTATCCTGTGGGGCGATTCGCGTCACGGAAAACGCAAATAACGAATAAAACAAGGAGACAATTATGTCCAAGGTACAGATGCTCAACTGTGATCCGCTTCCGAACATCCCCTGGCAGGAGAGACCGGAAGGGATCAAGGATGCTCCCATCTGGAGATATACCGAGAACCCATGCTCCCATCTGGAGATATACCGAGAACCCTATCATCGGGCGGAATCCGGTGAAGGGTGTAGCCCGCATCTTCAACAGTGCGGTGGTTCCCTTTGAGGGAAAGTATGTCGGTGTCTTCCGCGGTGAGCAGAGAAACGGTGTATCCATGATCTACTTCGGAAGAAGTGAGGATGGAATTCACTGGGATTTTGAAGAAGAGAAGATCCATTTTGTAAATGAGGAAGGAGAGCCCTTCCAGCCGATCTACGCCTATGATCCCCGTCTGGTGAAGGTGGAGGATACCTACTACACCATGTGGTGCCAGGATTTCTACGGCGCATCCATCGGTCTGGCTAAGACAAAGGACTTCAAGACCTTTACCCGTCTGGAGAACCCGTTCATTCCCTTTAACCGGAATGCGGTGCTCTTCCCGCGGAGGATCAACGGTAACTACGTGATGCTTTCCCGTCCGTCGGACAGCGGTCACACCCCCTTTGGTGACATTTTCCTGTCCCAGAGTCCGGATATGACCTACTGGGGCAAGCATCGTCACGTAATGGGTCGAAGCTCCGAGTGGTGGGAGAGCCTGAAGATCGGCGGCGGTGCTGCTCCGATCGAGACCACGGAAGGCTGGCTTCTGTTCTACCACGGGGTTGCGGGAACCTGCAACGGATATGTATATTCCATCGGTGGAGCGATCCTGGATATCGACAATCCGTCGGTCGTTAAGTATCGCTGTGAGAACTTCCTTCTTACACCGGAGGAGTGGTATGAGGAGCGTGGTTTCGTAGGAAATGTAACGTTCCCCTGCGCAACGGTGCATGATCCGGAGACCGGACGCATCGCACTTTACTACGGATGTGCAGACAGCTACGTGAGCCTGGCGTTCACCGAGCTGGATGATATCGTAGATTATATCAAGGAGCACAGCGTAACCCGCTATGACGATACCGAGGTAGGTATTCGGTAGTCAGGACATCTGGCGGAGAGTTCCGCCGGATAAGATCCTTCAGCTTCGCCTCAGGATGACAAGTGTTTGTCATTCTGAGCGAAGCGAAGAATCTTACTATATCAGGAAGTACTATGATCGATACATTTGGAATCACATATAACAACGAAAGCAGATGCTTCACCCTGCAGATGGAGCATTCCACATATATCATGGGCCTTGCAGGGGCGGTGATCGGTGCCATGACGGGATCGGCAGCGGAAGAACCTGCGGATACGCAGGAGGAAACCCTGTATCTTGGCCACATTTACTACGGGAAGAAGGTGCGTTCTGACGCGGGACGGGCGCTTCTTCGTGAACTTGAATATAGTTACATGGAGGGAAAACCGGGTGACAAATGCACCTTTATGGACGGGTTTCCTTTCGAATACAGCTTCGGAGGAACGGGAGACTTTCGCCCGAATTCCCTGGAGGTACGAAATGCGGACGGGTTCCTTGGCTGCGAGCTTAGGTACCGCGACCACAGGATCTTTGACGGTAAGAAGAAGCTGCCCGGTCTTCCGGCAACCTTCGGGAGCGAGGCAGATGTAAAGACGCTGGAGATCGATCTGGCGGACGAGGCACTGGGTCTTACGGTGACTCTTTCCTACAGCATCTTCCGCGGACTGGACGTGGTTGCAAGGAGCGTCCGTGTGACAAATGACGGAGCTGCTGCGGTAACCCTGGAGAGGGTGCTGTCCGCATGCATCGAGCTTCCCTGGGAGAACCGGGAGATCGTGACGCTGTCCGGTTCCTGGGCCAGAGAGCGGGTGATCGACCGAAGACCCATCGGCCACGGGCGTGTGGAGGTAGGATCCAAGAGAGGCATCTCCAGCCATCAGGAGCATCCCTTCCTTGCGATAGCAGGTGAGGATGCAGGCGAAACGAGCGGAGAGGTGCTGGCCCTGTCCTTCGTCTATTCCGGCAGCTTTACGGCTGAGGTGGAGCGGACACAGCACGATATGCTGCGTGTGGGCTTAGGGTTATCCGATTACAATTTCAGCTGGTTGCTGCAGGCGGGGGAAAGCTTTACGGCACCCGAGGCCCTGCTGGTTTACTCGGCGGAGGGCTTCGGCGGGATGAGCCGCACCTTCCATGATCTTTTCCGGACACATCTCATCCGGAGTCCGTATCTCCATAAGAAACGTCCGATCCTGATCAACAACTGGGAAGCAACCTATTTTGATTTTAATCTTGAGAAGCTGCTGCAGATCGCCCGTGTAGCCAAGGCTGCCGGGATCGAGATGCTGGTGATGGATGACGGCTGGTTCGGAAAGCGGAGCAGTGACAACAGTTCTCTCGGGGACTGGATCGTCAACGAAGAGAAGCTTCCGGGCGGGATGAAGGCGCTGTCGGATGCAGTGCATGAGATCGGTATGAAGCTGGGCGTCTGGTTTGAACCGGAAATGGTCTGCCCGGACTCCGACCTCTACCGTGCACATCCGGACTGGGCTCTCTCGATTCCCGGACGACCGGCGGCAGAGTGCAGAAGCCAGTTCGTGCTGGATCTGACCCGGAAAGAGGTACGGGACTATGTGGTGGAAAGTGTTTCCGCGGTTCTGGGCAGCGCGAAGATCGAATATGTGAAATGGGATATGAACCGTCCTCTGACGGATCTGGGAAGCGCTTCCACGGCAGGGGGAGAGATCCTGCACCGCTACATGCTCGGAGTCTACGAGCTGCAGGAGCGGATCCTGGAACGGTTCCCCGAGCTTCTTCTGGAGAACTGCACCAGCGGAGGCGGACGGTTTGATCCGGGTATGCTTTATTACAGAGGCGGACGGTTTGATCCGGGTATGCTTTATTACAGTCCGCAGATCTGGTGCTCGGATGATACGGATGCCATGGAGCGGCTTGCCATTCAGGAAGGAACGGCACTGATCTACCCGCCGTCCTGCGTGGGCGCGCATGTAAGCATCTGTCCGAATCATATCGTGGGACGGACCACGTCCTTTGCAACCCGCGGGGTTGTGGCGCTGGCCGGAACCTTTGGCTATGAACTGGATATCACAAAGCTCTCCGAGGAGGAGCTGGCGGAGGTTCGTGCACAGGTCGCAACCTACCATGCCTATAATGATCTGATCCGGGAGGGAGACCTGTACCGGATCGGCAGTACCACGCCACTCTCAAAGCGAAAGAACGGAAGGGATTCCTATGCCTGGATGAATGTGGCAAAGGACCGGAGTGAGGCACTGCTTTCCTATGTGCAGGTGCGGGGCGGAGCAAACCTTCGTCCGGAGGTGCTGTACCTGGCGGGGCTTGATCCGGAGGCCTCCTATCAGCTGGAGGACGGAAGGATCTTTGGCGGGGATGAGCTGATGCATGTGGGCTTTGTTACGGATAAGCTCCGGGGAGACGGCGCATCGACGCTGTATCATTTCCGGAGAATGACAGGCGTGTCATCATGAGCCGAAGGCGAAGAATCTGAAATAACAGAGGACAAAGGGAAGAATCATGACGGTAACAGTAGATCAGATGAAGAACAACGGGAATATCTATTTTCAGGGACGGATCCTGTGGAAGGACCGGATGGCAGTACTCGGGTATACGAACTGCAGCTTTACGGTACATTTCCGTGGGACACGGCTCAGTGTGGTGCTCCGTACCGGAGAGAACGAGTGGATCAATGCACCGGGGCTCCGCGTCTACGTGGACGGAGTTGCAGCCTCCGAGCATGTGCTCGGAAATGTAGTGCAGGAGCTGACGCTCTTTGAATCCGCAGAGCCGGAGGAGCATACCATTCGTGTTGTGAAGATCACGGAGGCGGGCATGTCCTTCGTGGGACTGACCGTACTGAACTACGAGGGAGAGCTGCTTCCCGTACCGGAGGATACCCGGAGGAAGGTGCTTTTTATCGGGGACTCCATCACCTGCGGCTACGGCGTGCTGGGTGCACCGGATGCGGAGTACACGATCCGGGATGAGGACGGAGAGCTTTCCTACGCGGGAGTGCTTGCAAAGCGGATGGACTGGAACGCAGAGTGGGTTTCCGTTTCGGGCCATGGGATGTTTGTGGAATATACGGGGGATCCGGAGAATATCCTGCCCCGGGAATTCCCGTACACCAACTGGTTTTATGATAAGGAGGCAAGAGAGGATTACAGCCGGTTCCAGCCGGAGTTGGTGGTGATCAATCTCGGGACCAATGATTCCGGCATGATCAACGATCCGAACATTCGGGGAGGCTTCCTCAGCCGGTATGAGAGCTTCCTTTACACCCTTCGGATGGCGTTCCCGAAGGCGAAGCTGCTTTGTGTTCTCGGAACACTGGCTCCGGGGATGTACGAATATGTGGAGCAGGTTGTGAATAAGGTGAAACAGGACGGATTCACGGAAGTCTACGGGCTGGAGCTTCCGTATCATGACGTGGAGCATGACGGTATGGCCTGCGGTCATCCGTCGAAGATCACCCATGAGAAGGATGCAAAGCGGATCGAGGAATTCCTTCCCGCCATGTCTTTCTGACGGGCGCAGGGTGTGACGTATTAACCGTGTCATCTGACGGGCGAAGCGAGGAAGGATCCCGGAACGCCGGATGACATGATATACATTGGAAATAGAAACTACGCGGAAGCGAGGGAAGAAGGTATGAGGCTGGCGGCCATATTCAAAGAGCATATGGTTCTTCAGAGGGAGAAAGAGGTTCGGATCTTCGGTGAGGCAAAGAGCGGAAATGTGATCCGTGTCGAGATCGACGGAATCACGGCGGAGAGCGCTTCAACGGACGGACATTTTATCGTGCGCCTTCCGAAGCATGCAGCCGGCGGACCGTACACCATGACCGTTACGGAGATCGGAGTCAATGAGACGGTGATCGAGATCGGTGACGTGTACTACGGTGAGGTCTGGATCGAGAACGGGCAGTCCAACATCGAGTTCGAGCTGCAGAATTCGGATGGCGGGGAAGCGGAGCTCTCGGAGGCAGACTTCCCGCTGATCCGGTATTTCAAGTGTATCAAGACACCGGTGATCGATGATGAGGTGCTGCAACAGGAGGACGGGCTGGAGTGGAAGGACTTCCGGGAAGGACATTTCCGTGATGTCTCCGGCATCGGATATTTCTTTGCAAAGAAGCTTTATGCGGCACTGAAGGTTCCCGTGGGGATCATCGACTGCTATCAGGGAGGGACCTCCATTTCCTGCTGGCTGTCGGAGGAGCGTCTGCAGAAGTATCCCGAGGGACGCGTCTATCAGGAGGAATTCGCGGCAGCCATCGAGGGGCAGTCCGAGGAGGACTATGACCGGCTGCTGCTGGAATACAATGCCATGGTTGAGAAGCACCTGACCCTTGCGGCAGAGGCAAAGGCGAAGAATCCGGAGATCACACCGGAGGAGTTGACAGAGGTTGCGGGTGATTATCCGTGGCCGCCTCCGAAGGGACTTCGATCGGCATTTCGCCCGTCAGGGCTGTATCATACCATGCTGGAGAGGATCGCGCCCATCGCGGCAAGGGGAATCCTTTACTATCAGGGCGAGGAGGATAGCCGGCGGGCTTCCGGTTATGCGGTGCTGCTGTCCGAGCTGATCCGTGAATTTCGGGCACTCTTTGATGAGAAGAAGCTTCCGGTTGTGATCCTGCAGCTGCCCATGTTTATCGGGCGGAACGAAGAGGATAAAAGAGACTGGGCATACCTTCGCGAAGCGCAGGAGAGAGCCGTGCTTTCCTCGGAGGCAACCATGCTTGTCCCGCTGATCGACTGCGGCGAGTATGACAATGTTCATCCGACGGATAAGAAAACACCGGGGGAGCGGACCGCGGCGTGCGTTCTGGAGGAGATCTACGAGGATCACCGGGACGGCGTGAAGTGCATGCAGGTTCGTGAGATCCAGTGGAAGCGGGGAGAGCTTCTGCTTCAGTTTGCAAATACCTATGGCAGGCTTAAAACCTGTGAGAATGCACTTCTGGATCTTCGGAAGGAAGGCTCTTCCGGAGAGGACGGACATATCTACGGCTTTGAGGTGTACATCTCCGGGCAGAAGGCCTGGGTGGTTCCGAAGGTTACGGTCCAGGGCGAGGAGCTCCGGATCGAAGCGAAAGAACCCATCGAAGGCATTCGGTACGGATTCTTCAACTATGGAAAGGTGAATCTGTATAACGCCGTCGGGCAGCCACTGTGCCCGTTCAGGAGGATGAAGTACTGACAATTCCACATTATTCGAAGAAGGCGCCAATCGTTTCCGATTGACGCCTTTCTCGTTACTTCTCAAAATGCAGTTTCTCCTGTCGGACACTTCCGAGATGTCCCATGTCATTGAATATCTCCAGCCGCGGGATCACAAGGTCGCTTTGCTCCGGACAGAGTGCAAAGACGGAGATGGAGCATACCCCGTAGGGAAGGGAGGTCAGCACAAAGGGAAACGGTAGGTTCAGCAGATGTGAGAAGAGCACTGCTCCGGAGCCTCCGTGCGCAAAGAGTGCGATGGTATCCTCGCAGTTCCGTCGGCAGGAATAAAGCTTCCCTGTTCGTTCCAAACCATATCCGGCAAGGAAGGTATCAACCCCTTCCGCAACCTTCCGGTACTCTGCAAGACACCGGTTATCACGGAAATAGGGATGGTCCATCCACTGATCACTTCCGACGTATTCCGGATGCTCGGTCAGCAGCCGGTAGCCCAGCGTCCAGGGATGTCCTTTGTACGGAACTTCCTCTGCGCCGGCAGCGGTTCCCCAGTCAATCTCATGCATGAAGGGAAGCAGGGTGACAGGAAGGCCCTTCATTTCTGCCGTGAAGGAAGCTGTTTCCATAGCTCTTCCCATGGGGGATGAGAAGATGGCCCGGATCGGTTCGGACTCCAGTCTCTTCGCGGTGCACTGTGCCTGAAGCTTCCCATTTTCCGTCAGGCAATCATTGGTATAATCAGGTTCACCGTGTCGTACAAAGATAAGACGCATGGCAGGGCTCCTTTCGGATGGCAGATATAGTGGATGGGGAGCTGACGCTCCCCACCAGTATAGGATAGATTCTATTTCATGGAGTGATACTCTTCAACGATTGGGCGCAGTTCGTCCTCGGCAGTGTAACGCTCGCACCACCTTCACTCTAGCATACGGCAGGAAGAAAAGCAACCGGCAAAGTTACTTGATGGTGTCGCAGGGAGACTTTCTCTTTTTGAACATTACTCTTTATGATATAATTATCAGTGGACTGCCCGAACAAAGTGAGGGCTTCATGTATTTCCAAAGAAAAGGACAGTGATTTCCATGAATGTATTCCATGTAAAGAAGATTCTTGCAGCGTGCGACCATACACTGCTGCAGCCGACGGCAACCTGGGAGGAAATAAAGGAACTGATCGATGATGCGATTCAGTATAAGACTGCGTCGGTCTGCATCCCGCCCTGCTACGTGAAGCAGGCGAAGGCGTACGCAGGGGATAAGATGCCGATCTGTACCGTGATCGGTTTCCCGAACGGGGCTTCGACCACCACCGTGAAGGTGTTTGAGGCCATGGAAGCGGTTACTCTGGGTGCGGATGAGATCGACATGGTGATCAACATCGGCATGCTGAAGGCCGGGGATACGGACTATGTCCTCTCGGAGATCGAGGATGTGAAGCGGGCCTGCCGGGGACGTGTGCTGAAGGTGATCATCGAGACCTGCATGCTGACAGAGGAAGAGAAGATCAAAATGTGCCATCTGGTGACGAAGGCCGGCGCGGACTATATCAAGACCTCCACGGGCTTTGGGTCCGAAGGAGCCACATTTGCGGACGTGGAGCTCTTTAAGAAGCATGTCGGTCCGAAGGTGAAGATCAAGGCGGCCGGAGGCATCGCATCCCTGGAGGATGCGGAGCATTTCATGGAGCTGGGAGCGGACCGCCTCGGGACCAGCCGGATCGTGAAAATAGTGAAAGCGTCGGATTGATTTTCAAGACTCATGAGAGTAAAATAAAGGCGTATGTTCTACGGAAGAATATAGACGGAAAGGAAGTCTTGCTGTGGATAAAAAGAAGAAGGTGCGGATGATCCTGATCTTCCTTCTGATCGCGGCGGTTCTTCTTGCGGGAGTAATCCTTCTGCAGGGGAAGTACGAGAAGCACGAAACGATCAAGGAAGCCATGCGGGATGCCGTTCTGCATGAGGATAACAAAATATCGCTCTTCGGCCTGATCGATGTGAATCCCGCCGTGATCTCGGCATTCTCGGTAACGGGAATCCTGCTCACGCTGGCGCTGATCCTGCGGATCTTTGTGATCCCGCGGTTCAAGCTGATGCCCGGGAAGCTTCAGATCCTGATCGAGGAGTGGGTCGGATTCTTTGACCGGCTGGCCAAGACCAACAGCCCCCATAGAAACAGATTCCTGGGGATGTATCTTTTTGCGGCGGGAAGCTATATCTTCGTCGGGACCTGCTTCGAGCTCCTCGGAGTGCAGGCCGTTACGACGGAGGGCAACTCCGTCTCGCTGCCGGCTCCGCTGGCGGACATCAACGGCGCGATCATGATGGGATGCCTCTCGTATCTCGTGATCCTGTCCGGAGGTATCGCCGGAAATGGAATAAAGGGCGTGGGGAAGACCTTCAAGGACTTCTCGCTCCCGATCTCCATGAGCTTCCGACTCTTCGGAGCGCTTCTGTCCGGAGCCCTGGTCACGGAGCTGGTTTACTACTATATCCAGCTGAGCTACGTGCTTCCGGTTGTGGTAGGCGTACTGTTCACACTGCTGCATGCACTGATCCAGACCTATGTCCTTACGATGCTGACCTCCGTCTTCTACGGAGAGGTGTCGGAGGTACACGAGCCGAAACCCAGGAAGCAGAAGGTAAAGCGGGCAGAGGCTGCCGCATAGGAAACGATATTTGTTCATAGAATCGATCCGCGACGTGAGCGCGGAAGAAATGTCAGGAGGACGAAAATGAAACAGATGACACTGAAGAAGCTGGCTATCGGATTGGGGATCGCAATCGCACTTCTGCTGGGCGTGGTTCTGGCAGGTCCGTCGATCGTACAGGCAAAGGAGAGTAAGCAGCAGGTGGTGGAGAAGGTAAGCACGCTCCGGGGAACCATCGCAAATGATGTGGCTGTTGCCGAGGATCTCGTGGTGCAGGAGGATACGGGAAGCAAGGCGCTTGCGGCAGCCATCGCCGTCGGACTTGCGGCAGCAGCCGGAGCCATCGCCATGGGTATCGCCATCGCCAAGTCGGCAGAGGGGATCTCCCGTCAGCCGGAAGCGGAAGGAAGCATACGAACGACACTGATGCTCGGTCTGGTCTTCATAGAGACGGCGATCATCTATGCGCTGATCGTGGCTATTCTAATCATCTTTGTAATGTGATGAACTGAGGGCTGAAAGTCCTGCAGTCGCCTGCTTGCAGACGTGATTTCAGGACCTTGCAGCCCAAGACAACATGAGGGTGGAGCGCGAAGCGCGGGAACCCGAATGTTGGCAGGATCACGGGAGCTGCGAAGCGGCGGAGTGATCCGGTCAGTTCATAAAAGCTAAGGAGGCACACCATGGACGGAATTCCATTAAATATAGATCTCCAGCAGATCCTCTTACATCTTCTGAACTTTACGCTCCTGTTCGCGGGGCTTTATTTCCTGCTGTATAAGCCGGTAAAAAACTTCATGAAGAAGCGTGAGACGGAGTATCAGGAGAGACAGGATGCAGCAGATGATATCCTGAAGCGGGCGAAGGAAGCCAAGCACGAGTACGAAGGCAAGCTGGCAGAGATGGAGCAGGAGATCGCTGCAAAGAAGAAGGCTGCGGCAGAGGAGCTGGAGCAGATGCGCCGTACACGGGAGAAGGAGGCAGAGGAATCTGCACGGAGGATCGTGGCGGATGCAAAGGAAGAGGCCAGAGCCATGCGCGAGCAGATCGTGGACGGTGCCCGCAAGGAGATCACGGAAATGGTGGAGCAGGCAGCAGAGAAGATCCTTCTTTCCGAGGATGTTTCCACGACCTACGATGCATTTTTAGAGGCAGCGGAAAGGAGTGTACCGGATGGAGAATCCTAATACGACTCCGAAAAAGGCGCGCCTTTTCTCCGGGGAGGCTCCCAGTGAGGAACAGCGGCAGCGGTTCGTTACATTTCTGGAGAAAAAATATATGAGTCCGGTGGAGCTGGAATGGGTGAAGGATGAAACCCTGAAGTCCGGCTTCCGCCTTCATATCGAGAGAGAGGTTTATAACTGGACGCCGGAAGGGCGGCTGCAGCAGCTGAAGGATAAGGTTGAGGAGATCAACCAGGCGAAGCTGGGGCGGAAGAACCAGACCAAGAACCTGATCTCTCTCATTAAGTCATCCCTGGACAGCTGGACCCTGGAGGCAATTCCCGTGCAGGAGGGCCGGGTTGTCAGTGTGGGTGACGGTATCGTTATCGCCACAGGCCTGGAGTCCGTTGTGTACGGCGAGATCGTGCTTTTCGAATCCGGAGTACGCGGCATGGTGCAGGATCTCCGCAAGGGAGAGATCGGTATCGTGCTCTTCGGAGATGATGAGGAGATCACGGAAGGAAGCGTTGTGCGCCGGACCAAGCGGGCAGCGGGTATTCCGGTCAGTGATGAATATCTGGGGCGCGTTGTGGACGCACTGGGAAGCCCCATCGACGGACTTGGGGAGATCCGGGCGGAGGACTACCGTGAGATCGAGAGTCCGGCTCCCGGGATCATCGACCGCCAGCCGGTCTGCGATCCCATGAATACGGGACTTCTGTCCATAGATTCCATGTTCCCCATAGGCCGCGGACAGCGTGAGCTGATCATCGGTGACCGTCAGACGGGGAAGACCTCCATCGCGCTGGACACCATCCTGAATCAGAAGGGAAATGGTGTGATCTGCATCTACGTAGCCATCGGTCAGAAGGCCAGCTCGGTGGCACATCTGGTTAATACCTTACGAAAGAACGAGGCCATGGATCACACCATCGTTGTGTCTGCAACGGCCAGTGATCCGGCACCGCTTCAGTATATCGCGCCCTACGCGGGAACTGCCCTCGGGGAGTATTTCATGCAGAAGGGCAAGGATGTTCTGATCGTTTATGACGATCTGTCGAAGCACGCCATCGCCTATCGTGCGCTGTCACTGCTACTGGAGCGTTCTCCGGGGCGTGAGGCGTATCCGGGAGATGTTTTCTATCTGCACTCCCGGCTGCTGGAGCGCTCGGCGCATCTTTCGGCAAGACGGGGCGGCGGTTCCATGACGGCACTTCCCATCGTGGAGACTCAGGCAGGCGACGTGTCAGCCTATATCCCGACGAATATCATTTCCATCACGGACGGACAGATCTTCCTGGAGAGCAATCTCTTCTTCGCGGGTCAGCGGCCTGCGGTAAATGTAGGTCTTTCGGTTTCCCGTGTGGGCGGTGCGGCCCAGAAGAAGGCCATGAAGCGTGCGGCAGGCGGTATCCGTCTGGATCTTGCACAGTACCGGGAGATGGAGGTTTTCACACAGTTCTCCAGTGATCTGGATGAGACAACGAAGCGCCAGCTGCAGTACGGGCAGGGGCTTATGCATCTGCTCCGGCAGCCCCAGGGAGCACCCTTCAAGCTGTACGAGCAGGTGATCATTCTGGTGGCAGCCACGGCTCATACCATGGAGCAGATTCCGGTGGATGAGCTGCTGACCTATCGTGGCCGGCTGCTTGATTATTTCAGGACCGAGGAGGCAGCCATCTGTGATGAGATCGAGTCCTCGGGTATGCTGTCGGATGATGCAAAGGATGAGATCATCCGCGTGGCAAAGACCTTTGCGGAGAGCTATGTGTCTCCGTGACATGTCATCCTGAGTCGCCGGAGGCGATGCAATAGAATGACATCCTGAGTCGCCGGAGGCGATGAAGGATCCCTTCACTTTGGTGCGTAAGAAAGACGATATACCATGGCGAATACGAAAGAGATCAAAAACCGAATCGAGAGCGTTCGCAATACGCAGAAGATCACGAATGCCATGTATCTGATCGCGTCCACGAAGCTGACGAAGGCGCGGGCCGAGCTGGATAAGACGCTGCCGTACTTTCGCCTGCAGGAATCGGAGATGAAGCGGATCTTTCAGCGAAGGGATGATGTGAACAGTCATTACTTCTATCCGGAGACCGGACGGAAGCCGGCGGAGACCTACGCCTATCTTGTGGTCACGGCGGATAAGGGTCTGGCCGGGGCGTACAACCATAACGTCTTAAAGCAGGCAGAGGAGGAGATCCGGAGGCACAGGAACGTGCTGCTCTACGTGGTAGGTGAGTACGGGCGACAGTATTTCATGCGCCGGAAGATCCCCATCGAGCGGTCCTTCCTCTACACGGCGCAGAACCCCACATTCCGGAGAGCCAGAGAGATCAGCAACGTTCTTCTCGGGCTTTATAACACCCGGAAATGCGACGAGATCCGTATCATTTACAGCCAGATGGAGCGGGGCGGACAGCCCCTGGTGCGGAAGACACAGCTTCTTCCCTTCGAGCGTGGACAGTTCGGAAAGAAGGAGGTTCACTCCGGAGAGATCCGGAAGGAATATGAGTTCGTGCCAAATGTAACCGCAGCGCTGGAGAATATCGTCCCCAGCTATATCGCGGGGTATATCTACGGTGCGCTGGTGGAGAGCTTCTGCAGTGAGCAGAGTGCCAGAATGAATGCCATGAAGTCGGCCAATGACAACGCAGAGGAGCTGCTGGGAAGCCTTTCGGTGGAGTATAACCGGGTGCGGCAGGCAGCCATCACCCAGGAGATTACGGAGGTTGCGGCCGGAGCCAAGGCGCAGAGAAAGAAGCGGGAGCGCCAGAAGGCCTCCGGTTGACATGCCATTCTGAGTGCACGGCATAGCCATCCGGGTCATGCCCGGCTCTGCCGGGCGGGAGCAAGGGATGGCATGAGCCGGACGTAGTATGAAGAATCCTGTGAGATGGTACGAGTGACGGGATCCTTCGCCTGACGGGGCACGAAGAATCCTGACAGATGAAAATCGAGGAGTAGTACGTTATGAAGAAGGGTAAGATCGTTCAGGTCTCCGGACCGGTGGTAGACTGCCGGTTCCCGGAGGGTCAGCTCCCGAGGCTTCGGGAAGCGTTGACCGTACAGGTGAACGGACAGATACGATATATGGAGGTTGCCCAGCTGCTGGGAGACTCGGAGGTGCGCTGCATCATCCTGTCTCAGAGTGAGGGACTTGCCCGGGACATGGAGGTTCGTGCCCTGGGAACCGGGATTACGGTTCCCGTGGGAGAAGCCACCATCGGGCGTATGTTCAACGTTCTCGGACAGCCCATTGACGGAGGCAAGCCCATTCCCAAGAAGACAGAGCGCTGGCCCATCCACCGGAAGGCACCTGGCTTTGACGAGCAGAAGCCTTCGGTTGAGATCCTGGAGACCGGGATCAAGGTGATCGACCTGCTGGAGCCCTACGCAAAGGGCGGTAAGATCGGACTCTTCGGCGGTGCGGGTGTCGGTAAGACGGTGCTGATCCAGGAGCTGATCCACAACGTGGCCATGGAGCACGGCGGATACTCCATCTTCACCGGCGTCGGAGAGCGAAGCCGTGAGGGCAATGACCTCTGGAATGAAATGAAGGAGAGCGGGACCATCGACAAGACGGCCATGGTCTTCGGTCAGATGAATGAATCCCCCGGTGTCCGCATGCGTGTGGCCCTGACGGGACTTACCATGGCAGAGTATTTCCGGGACATGGAGAACCGGGATGTGCTGCTCTTTATCGATAATATCTTCCGTTTCGTGCAGGCGGGTTCTGAGGTTTCCACCCTGCTCGGACGTATGCCCTCCGCGGTAGGCTATCAGCCGACACTGGCAGGAGAAATGGGTGAGCTGCAGGAGCGGATCACCTCCACGGGAAGCGGTTCGGTTACCTCGGTGCAGGCGGTCTATGTACCGGCCGATGACCTGACGGACCCGGCACCGGCAACCACATTTTCCCATCTGGATGCCACCACCGTGCTCAGTCGTAAGATCGCGGAGCAGGGTATCTATCCGGCGGTAGACCCGCTGGCTTCCACCTCACGGATCCTGGAGGCGGACGTGGTAGGTGAGGAGCATTACCGCGTGGCCCGGACCGTGCAGGAATATTTACAGAAATACAACGAGCTGCAGGATATCATTGCGATCCTGGGTATGGACGAGCTGTCGGACCAGGATAAGCAGATCGTGAACCGGGCAAGAAAGATCATCCGGTTCCTGTCCCAGCCCATGTTTGTTGCGGAGAAGTTCACCGGGAATCCGGGTGTCTTCGTGCCGCTGCATCAGACGATCCGCGGCTTCTCCGAGCTTCTTTCCGGCAAGTATGATGCACTTCCGGAGGCAGCATTCTTCAATGTCGGCACCGTAGAGGATGCCGTACGGAAGGCGGAAACACTGTAATTTGTGCGGTAACTGCAGGAAGGATTCTTCGGCCTGCTGCCCTGGGAATGACATGGATTGTCATCCTGAGCGAAGCGGGCGCAACAGCCCGGCGGGCTGTGTTCTGCGTCGAATCGACCAGACGGTAGAGCGAAGGATCCGGTATCATAGGAGAACTCTGTCTATGAATGTCTTCAAGGCTAGGATATATGAGGCGGACAGTCCCTTCTTTGAGGGGGAGCTGACCTCGCTGATCATACCGACGGAGGATGGTGCTTACGGAATCCAGGCACTTCACCGGAATCTGGTGATCGCCACGGTCCCCGGGATCATGAAGTATCGGATTCCCAATGATCCGAAGCAGTATACGGCTTCGGTTTCCGAGGGAATGGTGCGGATCGAGGACGGGGATGTGCTGGTGCTGGTGAATACGGCAGAGCGTCCGGAGGAGATCGACGCGGAGCGTGCCAGAGCCCGTGCGGAGGAAGCGCGGGAGATCATGCTCCAGAAGCGAAGCCTGCAGGAATACTATTCCGCGGAGGCAACCCTTCGTCGTGCCATGGTGCGGCTGAAGGCCTCGGGTCAGCATGATATTAATTAAAACGTATCTCAAGGAAAAAGGGATGTTTCCATAGCAGGAAGCATCCCTTTTTCGCTTTCTTTTACTTAGGTTTTATCGTACGATCCCGAAGGCCAGTACCTCAAATTCCGTGCCGGTATTCCCTTCGCAGGGTCTTAGCTCCACGGTGTGGGTGGCTTTCGTATCCATCAGCACCGAGCGGTACTCAAGATGTGCACCCCAGCTGTCGGCAACGCCGGCGAGGGTTGCCGCATTTTCCCCGTCGATCCAAAGATCATAGCTTGCATAGGTTCCCTGCGGGTCCACGCTCTTTTGCAGCCATGCGATCCCGATCTCCCTTGCCTCGATGGTAAAGGTGATGGTTCCTCCGGAGGTGGTCTTCCAGCCCTTGTCGGAGAAGAGGATCTTCGTTACGGAAGCAGCCGTAAAGCCCTCCGTCGTATCCGGGGTCAGCTCGTCGGAGTAGAGCAGGTCCGCGCCGACGTAGCGGCACTTTGTCTGTGATTCCGAGATCTCAGGGACGGTGTAGCCCGGGTCCTCCGTCTCATTGATGGAAGCCAGCACCCGCCGGTAGTACTCGGTGAGAAGATGCGCGATCAGTGCATGGCCCGGATTGTCCGGATGGGTTCCGTCGGTGTTCCCCACCTTCTTCCAGGGAACCAGCTTTCCCGTTAGGAGGGCGCTATAGCTGATGATGGGCACCTTGTACCGGAAGGCGATGGGTGCATGCTCCGCGGCAAACCCGTAGGTCTCACCCGCCAGCAGGAGTGCGATCACCGCCGGATTGGTCCCGGACTCCAGAATGGTGCGGAGCAGGCTGTCATAGGTCTCCTTGTTAATACCCTGGTAGTCGTTGACGGAGTACTCCACGATCACCAGATCCGGCTCCTTCGAGAGTACATCCTTCGTGACGCGGTGCACGCCAAGCCAGGAATCCGTGGCCCCGATCCCTGCATTTACGTAGTTGATCCTTGCCTCCGGAAATGTGGCACGCCACCACTCGGTGGAAAGGTTTGCATAGCAGCGCTTCGCCTGGGGGGAGGCACTGCTTCCTGCAGTGATGGATCCGCCGAGATAGGCGATGGTGATCTCTTCCCCGCGGGCTGCCCGCTCCATCACGCCCATAAGGCGGGAGGGATTGCCCTCGTTCAGGATGCCCTTCTCCAGCATCTCGTCGGTGACGGTGATCCCCTCCACCTCCGTGGCGGGAGCCATTCCTTCGATGATGCCGGGAGCTACGCGTACGTTTTTCGCAGCTTCCGTGGTTCCCTCCGAAGCGTCGGCTGTGGCTTCCGTTCCTTCCGTATCCTTCGTGTCCTGCTTTCCGATCCGGATCACGCCGGCCAGCAGCAGGAGTGCGAAGATCATCGAAAGAGTCAGCAGCAGGAGCACAAGGATCAGCAGCGTACGGTATTTACGTTTCGTTTTGGTACTGTTTTCATTCATGGCGCATAGTGTCTCCTTACTTATGGACGAGAGCCCTGCATGCGGGCATCTCTGCCTTCCATTTTCACATCCGGGGATGGTTTTGTCAACGGGTGGAAGGTGCGTGATTCATACGTTTTTTCAGTGATCCGGACCCTGCGTGATGCTTGTATCCGCAGGGGTTGAATGTTATAATGATTCTGTATGGGTACCGGGTTTCGGAGGACCTCCGAAACCGGCCGAAATACCCCGAAAAGTGGGAAGGAGACGACGGGCCATGTATTATCTGATTCGTGATACCCTGGAGGAATGTACGCTGGAGGACTGCCGGAAGCGGGAGGCTCCTTATGTTGTGGTGCTTACCACGGAGGAGTGGCAGGCAGAGCGTTCGGATTTCGATATGGGCATCGATCTGGAGCCGGATACCAAGAATATCCACAATACGAAGGCGGAAGTGAACTACGATTCCCTGACGGGAACCTTCTCGATCCCGAACCGACGGGATTTTGACCAGGAGGAATGGCATTTCGCATTCGCACTGGATGAGAAGGGAATCGTTTTTATTGATGACGGCGGGATGGCAGGTCATCTGATCCGGCGCGTGAAGCGCAACAAGAAGTGGCACATCCCCAGTCTGGAGCGGTTCCTGTATGATTTTCTGGAACAGATCATTACCCGGGATCTGTCCATCCTGGAGGGATATGAACGTGAGCTGGATCAGATCGAAAATGTGATCCAGGAGGGCGGTGAGGCCGAGGAGCAGCTGAAGCGGGCCAATGAGATCCGCGGCAATCTCCGTGATCTTCGGATCCACTACGATCAGCTGATCGACCTGGGGCAGGAGCTGGAGGAGAACGAGAACGGCTTCTTTAAGGCTGAGAATGTCCGGTACTTCCACCTCTTTACGAATCGTATGTCCCGGCTGTATGATTCAGCTTCCTCGCTGCGTGACTATACCATGCAGGTACGAGATATGTATCAGGCCCAGCTGGATGTGAAGCAGAACCGGATCATGACGGTGCTGACGGTGGTGACCACCATTTTCATGCCCCTGACCCTGATCGTCGGCTGGTACGGAATGAACTTCCGCTACATGCCGGAGCTGGAGTCCAGATGGGGATATCCGATCGTGATCGTCATCTGTCTGGCCATCGCCGTCACGAGTCTGATCTTCTTCCGGAAGAAACGATGGTTGTGAGGTGACCATGGCAGAACGAGATGATGATAACATTATACGCAACCGCCTGAAGGAACTGGCAGAGCGGTCTTACAGCGAAAACCGGTATCTTTATACCGGTTTTCTCGGTATGGGGGAGCTTTCGGTCTATCATGCGATGGAACGGGACCTTTCCTATGTTCCTTCGGATACCTTCGGAGGGACGGAGAGCTGCGAACGCCGCATGATCCGCTTCGGTTCCGAGGAAATGTGCGGCTATCCGGAGCCCTATCCGATCCGTCTCCTGAAGGTGGAGGCGGTGCAGGAGAAGTTCGCGGATCACCTGACCCACCGGGATTTTCTCGGCTCGGTGCTGGGACTGGGTCTGGAGCGGGAGAAGATCGGGGATATCTTCCTTCGGGAGAATGCCGGGTATCTCTTCGTTCATGAGAATGTGAGTGAGTACATCCGGGAGAATCTTTGCTTTGTGAAGCATACGAAGGTGCGGGTGCTGGAGCTCACCGCGGTTCCGGAGGAGCTGGAGCCAAAGCTTCGGGAGGAGGTACTGGTGGTCAGTGCGAATCGGATCGACAGTATCCTGGCGAGGCTCTATCATTTGTCCCGGGAGGAAGCCCAGCGGCTTGTGCACGGAGAGCAGGTGTTCGTCAATGGCAGGATCGTGACACAGGTGTCAAAGCCGCTGAAGGGCAGGGATGTGGTTTCGGTCCGGCATCATGGACGTTTTCGCTTCGAGGGAGAAGGAAGCAGAACGAAGAAGGACCGGCTGAATGTGAAGGTGCAGATCTATGTCTGAGGGAGGTGCGGTCATGACGAAGTCATGACATAGGAATCGCACCGACCGACGCGCCGCAGAGCGCATGCGAGAGAGCGATACATATTGGTAGGGTGCCCGGCAGAAGGAGAAGGCGAGAGTGCCGGGGGAACAGGAGGTTACTATGGGAGGAAAGATTACACTCACGGTCACCAGAGGGGAGCTGGAAGGAAAGGTTTATGAATACACGGAGCCGGACCGGATCTTTGTGGGACGGAAGGAGGACTGCGGGATCGTGCTCCCGGAGAACACGGTTTCACGCTATCACTGTCTTCTGGACATCAATCCGCCGAAGATCCTGCTGAAGGATTTCGGAAGCCTGAACGGAACCTACCTGAATGATGAGAAGATCGGACAGCGGGAACGGGAGCAGTCCCCGGAGGAGGCGGAAGGCGAGGACCATGAAACCTACGAGCTCCATGACGGAGACCGGGTGCGCCTCGGAAAGCGGTGCGAGATTACCTGCGCGGTGGTTGTGCAGGAGGAACCGGAGGAAGCATCTGCATCCGTGGAGCCCAAGGAAGAGGACGAGGAGTCGGAATACCTCTCCGTCTCTCAGGGAGAGCAGAAGGTCTGTGCAGCCTGCGGAAATATGTTCCCGCCGACCTCGCCGGATGATACGCTTTGTATGGAATGCCGTCAGGATCGGGAGAAGATGCTGGGAGTCATCCTGGCTGCGCTGATCGGCGGAGCAATCCGGGAGGAAGCACCGGCGGGAGGACCTTCCCCCGTCAAGGGCTTCGAGCGGGTGGAACGGCTCGGAAAGGGCGGCATGGGTGAGGTCTGGAAGGTGCGGGAGGAATCCACCGGAAAGCTTTACGCTCTGAAGACCATGCTTCCGGAGGCGGCAGCGAATCCGAAGGTAACTGCCATGTTCCTTCGGGAAGCAAAGCTCTCGGAGTACCTGGATCATAAAAATGTGGTAAGGACCTACCAGACCGGCTGTGCGGATGGCACCTTCTTTATCCTGATGGAGCTTTGTGAGGGCGGAAGCGTGGATGACCTTATGAAGCGGCAGGGCGGGCGGCTTACTCTGAATATGGCCACCCTGATCATGCTTCAGGTGCTGGACGGTCTGGACTATGTTCACCATGTGGATGTGGATGTGGAGATCAGGAAGCGGGGTATCTTCGGAAGAAAGACCATGAATGCCAGAGGACTGGTGCACCGGGATTTTAAGACGGGAAATATCTTCCTTTCGGACCGGGGAGATCATCCGGTGGCGAAGGTGGCGGACTTCGGTATGGCCAAGGCCTTCCAGGCAGCCGGCTTTTCGAGCATCAGCAATGACAATGCGGTCCGGGGGACGGTTCCCTTCATGCCGCGTCAGCAGGCACTGGACTGCAGGTACGCAAAGCCGGAGGTGGATGTCTGGGCGGCTGCGGCCAGCTATTATCATATGCTGACCGGTGAATTTCCGAAAAACTTCCGTTCCGGGAAAAATATGTGGCAGGCCATCGTTACGGAGAAGGCGGTTCCCATCCTGGAACGGGGAGTCATGCTCCCCTCCGGGCTGGCTGAGGTGATCGACCGGGCTCTGCAGGAGGAGCCGGAGATCGGCTGCAAATCCGCGGCAGAGCTTCGGGAAGCTATCGTGGACAGAATCCCGGCGTTCACAAGAGAGTATTGCCGGGACTTCATATAAATGACACGGACGGTGAAGAGAGGAGACGAAAATGAAGACAGAGCATTTTCAGTATGAAATAAAAGCTGCCGGTCTTACGGATATCGGCTCCCTCAGGGAGGAGAATCAGGATGAGGTGATCCTTTCTCCGAAGAAGGGTCTCTTTGCCGTGTCCGACGGAATGGGGGGACTGCCCCAGGGCGGGGACGCGTCGGCCTATGTGTGCAGGGCATTTCCCATGGTGATGGAGAGCTGTGAGCCTCTTCTGGAGAAGGCCACGACGGAGGAAGCAGCGGGAATCCTCCGGGAGACGGTTCAGATGATCAGTGACGGGCTGTATCAGAGGGGAAATTCCTCCGGCATTTTCATGTTCGGGGCAACCCTTGCAGGGGTCATGCTCTTTCAGGAACAGGCGGTTTTTGTATGTCTCGGTGACAGCCGGGGGTACCTCCTTCCGAAGTATAAGAAGAAGCTGATCCAGGTCACGGAGGATATGAATGTGGCCGGGTATCTTGTGCGTATGGGGCGGATGACGAAGGAAGCGGCGAAGGGAAGCCCTGCCAGCTCCCAGCTTACGGCCTTCGTGGGCATGCCGGCACCGGCAACACCGGAGACCTTTGTTGTGGACGTGAAGCCGGGAGACCGGATCCTTCTTTGCAGCGACGGGCTGTACGGTATGGTTCCGGAGCGGGAGATCGCACGGCTCATGCGAAACAGCGAGAATCCGGAGACCGTGTGCAGGGAGCTGATCGATGCAGCAAACCGACATGGGGGAAGGGATAACATATCCGCAGTCTATATTCAGATAATTTAAGGGGGGCTGAGTATGGGGGATGAGAGAACAATCTATGACGGCAGTGAGAGCAGCTCGGACAGCGATGCTACCGTATATGAGGGTAGTGAGAGCAGCTCGGACAGTGACGCTACCGTATACGAAGGAAGCGAGAACAGCTCTGACGGGGATGCCACGGTGTATGAGAGCGGCTCTGACGGGGATGCCACGGTGTATGAGAGCAGCTCTGACCGTGACGCTACCGTGTATGAGGAGAGGGACGCAACGGTCGAAGAGAAGGAAGAGAAAACTCCGGTGGGGCTGCGGATCACAACCGGCTTTGCGATGCACGGAACCCCACGGAGGGGCGGATATATTCTGGGCACCTATCGTGTGGACTCGGATGCCATCCACGGTGGTATGGGCTCCATCTGGCGCGTGCATCATGAGAACTGGAATGTGGATCTGGCCATGAAGCGTCCGAAGCCGTCCTATTTCGTGACCGAGAAACAGAGAGATGATTTTACGGAGGAGTGCAATGCATGGATCAGGCTGGGCCTGCATCCGAACATTGTATCCTGTTACTATGTCCGCCGGATCGAGGACGTACCTACCATCTTCTCCGAGTGGATGGATCGGGGCAGTCTGGAGGACTGTATTCAGGACCGGTCCCTCTATCAGGGGTCGGAGGAAGAGGTGAAACGATGTCTTCTGGATATCGCGATCCAGTTTGCCCGGGGACTGCATTTTGCGCATGAGCAGGGCCTTATCCATCAGGATGTGAAGCCGGCGAATCTGCTGCTGAATAAGAACTGGGAGGCCAAGGTCAGCGACTTTGGTCTGGCGAAGGCGCGCACCAATCTTGCGATCCCGGAGGATCCGTGGCGTGGATCGGATGGGGATCCCTCCGCAACCATCGTCACACCTGCGGGAGGGAAGACCCCGGCGTACTGCTCGCCGGAGCAGGCAGGGAACCAGCCCCTGACCCGTCGTTCGGATATCTACAGCTGGGCTGTCAGTGTTCTGGAAATGTACCTCGGCTCCAAGCCCTGGGCCCATGGCCGTGAGCTGACCGGCCCTATGGTAGGGACTGTCTGCAACGAGTATTTCCCCATGTGCCGCGTTCCGATCCCGGAGCGTCTGCAGCGACTTCTGGCGCGTTGTCTCGCCAATGATCCGGATGACCGGTATCATGACTTCGGCAGGGTGGAGGTCGCACTCAGGGAGATCTATACTATGGAGACGGGAGAGAGCTATCCCCGTCCCGCACCTCAGTCGGCAGCGAATACGGCCGATTCCCTGAACAACCGGGCCCTCAGCATGATCGACCTCGGACAGTCGGAGAAGGCGCTGGAGCTTTGGAATGCCGCGCTTGCGGTGGATACCCGGAACGTAAATGTACTGACGAATCAATCTCTCTATCTTTGGAGAACAGGAAAATACAATGATGTTGAACTGCATCGGATCTTCCGGCAGCTGGAGGAGGAGTATGGTGCGGAGGCGCTTTGCGATGACTTCTTCCGTGAGCGTGGATCGTCTTCGTTTGAGATTACGGTTCCGGAGTACATTTCCGGAAGGGGGTCGGACGGACGAAGGAACCTGCTGGCGGTATCGGCCTGTCTGGACCGGGGGATCATTTCCTTCCTGACCAGAGAACGGGTCGAGGACGAGGTTTATCTCTATGTTCGCCAGTTTGATGTAAATACCGGGCGGGGAATCGGCTTCTGGCCGGATCCGGGAACGGAACCGCAGATCCTCTTCTCACCGAAGGAGAGCCGAAGCATCCTTTCGAAGGATGGCCGGCATCTCTTTGTTGCCATGACCGGAGGAGAAGCAAAGCTCTGGGATGTCCGGTCCCAGACCCTTCTCAAGGAGTATCATTCCTACGCGGAGCAGCCGAAGGAGTATAAGGCGTTTGAATCAGGGGAGCTTCCCATCGGGGAGAACCTGTATGCGATCAGGAACGGGCATACGCTTTTCGTAAAGCAGATGGGGAATCACCGGATCCTGCAGACCCTGGAGCTGCCGGCGCTTAGCTCGGCGGATTCGGAAAAGGAACGGTATCCGGAGATTCTCGTGGACGGGGAAGGAAAGCAGCTGGTGCTTTATTCCAGAGTTCGGGATCAGCTTCGCTGGTATCTGCTCCCGCTGGACTCCCTGATCGGAAAGCCGGGAAGCATGCCCTATCGCGTTTCTTACCCGACGTCAATCCATGAAGCAACCACCATGGAGCAGAAGGTACAGCAGTGCCTGGAGAGCTTCGAACAGGCAGCGGAGCAAAAAGACGTACAACGGATGCTGGCCGGTTACGAAAAAATGAAGAACTATTCCAAGAGCGAAGGAAAGAGCCCGCTGCTTCGCATGAACGAAGTGCTGCTTCGGTATCGGAAGCCGGTGGGGCTTTACGGGATCGGACCCGCGGCGGATACGCCGGAACACCTGGCCTGGGTCGTTGGTCTGGCCAAAGACCGGTGGGAATGTGATTACTGTGTTGCCCGGTCGGGAAAGGAACACCGGGTGCTGTACATTTCCGGGGAACGGACCGGTGATCAGAGGATCCTAGAGCGGACGACTCTGACGGAAGAGATTTACTTGCAGGAAACCGGAGAAATCCTTCGAAAAGAGTACGGGATCGGGCAGGAGGATAGCTGGGTAAATCAGATCCTTGCGATGGATCCCACCGGGCGGATCGTGATCCTGGAGGTGGGAGACCGGAAGGCACCCTTCCATAAAATCCGCGGGTACGAGGGGGATTTCCGGATCCTCCGGCTGGATCTGGAGAAGGGGGAATCCCGGGGGATCGCGGAGCGAAAGTCCCTCGGAGCCGAGCGGGAATGGTGCGCGCAGCCGGAGAGCGGTGCGGTCCTTTCCTGGGTATCCCGTAACAGCTACTTTTGGATGAACGAACCGGGGAAGGAAGAACGGGAGACCATCAATCTGCCGGAGGATACGTGTGATCCGGTAAAGCGGATTGTGGCATCCCGGGACGGAAAGCAGGTTCTGGTCTGCACCGCACAAAAGCTATTCATCTACGAGCCGGGGACGGCAGTGTGGAAGCCCTTCTTTGCCTCGGACGCAAAGATCGGGAGGGTAATCCCGACGGATGACCTTAAGATGATGCTTGTTACGATCGAACGGGGATACGGAGCACTGGATGACTGGATGCTGGTGCGGACGGAGGATGGAGAGGTGCTCTGGAAGGATACCTCCGAGGCCTTCGGAAGCAGCGGCGAAGCCAATCGCCTCGCGTCCTTCGAGGAAGGCAACCTGTATCTTACGGACCTGTATGGGAATCATGTGAGTAGCTGTTTCTGGGAGTTTGAAACACCGGAGGATCCGGTAGTATAGGAGAAGTTGAGGAGGGTTTGGCTTATGGTTGGTTCCCATACCATGGATTATGTATATGCCCGTGCGTCGGCGGAAATGAAGCACGGAAACCGAAAGCTCATGTGCATCGAGGATGTATTTCTCGGTATCCTGAAGCTGAGTGAGATGAAAGCGGAAGATATCCTGCAGGGATCTCCGATCCTTCTTGCTGCGACAAATATCGAGATCCGGGCGCTGAAGACGCTGCTCACGGAGGGCTATAAGGTAGATACCACCCACCTTCGGGGTATCCTTCGCCAGACGCTGCTGCACCTTCCTCCCATCGAGAAGGAAAATGTGGAGGAGTACTGGAATCGCGCGAAGAAGTTCGCTGCGGAGCGGAAATCCGAGCAGTATTTTCCTACAGATATGCTGCGGGCCATCGTGGAGAAACCCACGGAGATCCTGAAGCAGGTGTGTGATATCGCAGACTGGAACAAGCCGCACGAGGAAGCGAAGAAACCGGGGGAGGAGAAGGCGCCTGTGCCGGATGGCGAGGACGTTCCCTACGACGGAAAGGGAGGGAAGAATCCCCGGAGTGTCAAGGTGGTGGACGGCATGATCATGGCGGATAACGAGGAGGAAAATGCACGGGAAATGAGTCCGGACTACCTCTCGGAGCTGACGGGACGGATCCGCAGACTCCGTGCGAAGCTGCTTTCCACCGTGAAGGGGCAGGACCATGTGGTGCATGCATTTGCGGAGGGACTCTTTGCCGCAAATGTACTGGCAGCCAGCGACGAGAACCGGAAACGCCCCCGTGCCATCTTTGCCTTCGTGGGACCTCCGGGAGTCGGAAAGACCTTCCTGGCAGAGCAGGCAGCAGAAGAACTGGGACTTCCCTTTAAGCGGTTTGATATGTCCACCTATTCGGACCATCAGTCCCACGGCGGACTTGTGGGCTGGGAGAAGAGCTATCAGGCAGCGGCACCGGGTGTACTGACGGGCTTTGTGGCTGAGAACCCCTGCTGTATCCTTCTCTTTGATGAGATCGAGAAGGCACATTTGAATACGATCCAGCTGTTTTTGCAGGTGTTGGATGCAGGACGCCTTACGGACCGTTATATTGGCCGGGAGGTAAGCTTTAAGGATACGATCATTATCTTTACCAGCAATGCAGGAAAGTCCCTCTATGAGGGCGAGGCCCGGCAGAACGCGGCCGGGATTCCCCGGAAGGTGATCCTGAATGCGCTGGAGACGGAGAAGGATCCGCGGACGGGATCCCCCTTCTTCCCCGGAGCCATCACCAGCCGTCTGGCCACAGGCTGGCCCATCCTGTTCAATCATCTGGAGCCCCACAATCTGGAGAAGATCAGTGAGAGAGAGATCTGCCGATTTGGAGAATTGTTTGAGAAGCAGTATGGAGTGAAGACGGAGTTTGATCCGCTTCTTGCCACGGCACTGCTCTTCCGCGAGGGTGGAGCTGCGGATGCCCGCACCCTCCGGGCGCAGACGGAGCTGTTCTTTAAGAATGAGATTTTCAAGGTCTGCCGCCTCTGGAACGAGGAAAGCTTTGAGAAGGTGGTAAGGACGTTGGAGAAGATTACCTTCTCTGTGGAAACGGATTCCCTTACACCGGAGTTAAAGCCGCTGTTCTTCCCGGATGAAAATGCGGAGATCCTGATCTACGGAGATACGACCTTTGCGGATCACTGCAGGGAGGCCATGCCCGGGTTTATCTTTTATGACACCTGTAACGTAGAGGAAGCGCTTACCATTGCGGGAGAGAAGAACATCCGCATGGTGCTTCTGGATATTGCGGAAAAGAGCAGGACAACCGAGGAAATCCTCAGCACGGTCTATGAGGAGGATCTGCTTCTCTCCGTCGGAGCCTTTGACAATAAGCCCATGGCTGCCGGAGCCTTCCGGGACGGAGGCGGACTGTTCCGAAAGCTTCGGGAACGTCTTCCGGAGCTGCCGGTCTACCTGCTGGAGAAGAAGGACTTTGTGATCGACGAGGAGCTGACCATGAGCTTTGTCCGGGCAGGAGCCCGGGGCAAGCTGACGGAACCGGAGGAGGACTTTACCGTATTTGAGGATATTCTCACGGATGTCTGCCGGGAGCTCTACCTGCAGGAGGTGGCTGCGACACTTGCAGCCGAACGGAAGAACCTCTCCTTTGAGACGGCTCCGAAGCTGTCCGAGGACCAGAAGGAGGTGGTGATCCGCCTTCGCGATTTCTCGCTGAAACGGGCTGCGGAAGGCGAGGATGCCGGCAGCATTCTCAGCGACGCTGAGAAACCGAATACGAGATTTGACGACGTGATCGGAGCAAGGGACGCGAAGGACGAGCTTCGTTTCTTCGTGGAGTTCCTGAAGAATCCGAAGAAATACACGGCCAAGGGCTTAAAACCGCCGAAGGGTGTGCTGCTGTACGGCCCTCCGGGCACGGGCAAGACCATGCTGGCGCGTGCCATGGCGGGAGAATCCGACGTTGCATTTATTCCCGCCAATGCGTCCAACTTTGTGAATAAGTATGCAGGCTCCGGCCCTGCCGCGGTCCGTGACCTGTTCCAGAGGGCCAGACGATATGCTCCGGCGGTGGTATTCATCGACGAGATCGATGCCATCGGACGGAAGCGGGAGGGAACCACCTACGGACGGTCGGAGGAGACAACGCTTAACTCCCTTCTTACGGAAATGGACGGCTTCTCCGTGGATCCGAAGCGACCGGTCTTTGTGCTTGCAGCCACAAACTTCGCAGTGGAAGCAGGAGGCCGCGGCATCGGAGAACTGGATCCGGCGCTGGTTCGTCGGTTTGACCGGAAGATCCTGGTGGATCTGCCGGATGAGGCAGACCGGGAGAAGCTGCTCCGGATGCTGATCGGAAAGAACCCGACGCATGTGGTCAGTGAAGGGATGCTGCACCGGCTGGCAGAGCGGTCCACGGGTATGAGCCCCGCGAATCTGACAGGTGTGGTGGAGCTGGCAAACCGTATGGCCGTGAAGGCCGGAACGCCGGTGGATGATGAAATCCTCGAGGAAGCCTTCGAGCTGACAAAGCACGGCGAGAAGAAGGACTGGGGCTATGAATCTCTGGAGCGTGTGGCGCGGCACGAAAGCGGGCATGCCTTCCTCTGTTATCTTGGCGGGAATACGCCGGCCTATCTTACCATCGTTGCCCGGGGCGAGCATGGCGGATATATGGAGCATTCATCGAAGGACCTCGGTCCGCTGGCGACGAAGGAGGAGCTTCTTTCCCGCATTCGGACCAGTCTGGGCGGACGGGCTGCGGAGATCGTATACTATGGCGAGAAGGACGGAGTATCCACAGGCGCAGCCGGAGATCTGGAGAACGCCACGAAGCTGGCAGCGGCCATGATCTCATCCTACGGTATGGATGAGGACTTCGGCCTGGCCTATATGGAGCCAAGAGATGCCATGAAGGATCCGGACTTCCGCAGAAAGGTAAATGAACTGCTGCGGGGCGAGATGCGGAGAACCGTGGAGATCCTGCAGGAGAACCGTGCAAGGATCGACCGTCTGGTGAGTGAACTGATGAAGAAAAATAAGCTGACCGCGGAGGAGATGGAAGTACTGCTGAAGGAGTAGAGTCATTTTTTGCGGTTGACGGGCCGAATAATCCGTACGAGGTGAAAATGGAAAAGTATCGGTATCAAATCGTTCGAGACTATAAACTGAGAGAAACCGTGAAGTACCCGGACGACCCGGCTCTGCGGGATACAGTGCTTCGGTACGGTGAGGAGTTGGGGGACCACGGACGGTTTACACTGAAGTTCGTGGGAATCGACCGGAGGATCGAAGTGCTGATCGAGGCGGACAGTGAAGAGCTCTCCCGGCAGTATGCCAAAGCCTTTCAGGATTTTCTGGAACGCGGGGGTTATCTTACGGATATGAAAGATACGGAATGAAGAAACGAACAAGGATCATCCTATACATTTTCATAGCGGTTCTCGGACTGGCAGGAATCGGATATCAGTGGCAGAGAAGCCGTGACAGCGGAAGAGGGGAGCAGGAAGCATCTGCTTCAGAAGAGAAATCGACAGAGAAACCGGAGGCGCCGGAGAAGGCCTTTGATCTGTCGAAGCTCCCTCCGTACGCCGGAGAGCCGTATGTGACGGTGGACGAAAACAGGCCGTTCTTCAGGGAAGAGGAAAGGCGCCGGACGGATACATTTGAAACCTACAGTGCGCTGGATGCACTGGGTCGCTGCGGGGTCGCGTATGCGAACCTGAGCCCGGAGCTTATGCCTGAGGAGGACCGGGGGCAGATCGGACAGATCCGGCCCTCGGGCTGGCATACGGTGAAGTACAGCGATCTGATTGAGGATAACTACCTCTACAACCGCTGTCACCTGATCGGATTTGCCCTGGCCGGGGAGAACGGGGAGACCAACCTCATTACCGGCACAAGGTACCTGAATGTAGAGGGGATGCTTCCCTTCGAGATCCGGGTCGGAGATTATATCCGCGCCACCGGGAATCACGTGCTGTACCGCGTGACACCGGTGTTTGAGGGAGAAAACCTGGTGGCATCCGGAGTGGAGATGGAGGCCTGGTCCGTGGAGGATGCAGGTGCCGGACTCTGCTTTCATGTGTATTGTTACAACGTGCAGCCGGGGATTGAGATCGACTATCTGACGGGAGAGAGCCGGAGAGCCGAGGAGAAGGCGGAGGGAACCACCGCGAAGGAACCCGGGACCACCGAAAGGACCGAATCAACGGAAGTCACGGAATCTACTGAATCCAAAGAGTCCACGGAAGCTCCGGTGGGAGAACGAACGCTCCCGACGGAGGAGGACACCGGATCGGAACAAGGAAGCGTGGAACCGGAAAAGACCACCTTTATTTTGAACACCAGCTCCATGAAGATCCATCTTCCTTCCTGCGACAGTGTGAAGGATATGAAGGAGAAGAACAGGAAGGAATACACCGGTACCATCGAGGAATTAAAGGAACTCGGATATCAGCCCTGCAAGCGTTGTCTGGCAGGGTATTAACCGAAGAAAAAAGTGCAGGAGATCACCTTAAAATGAGGCCGTTTTCGTTAATGTTTTTAACGTAGCGGCCTCATTTCTTAATCAATCATTAAAAGTACATTAAGGTTTTCTTATACCTCTTGACACACAATACTGTGCGAGATATAGTACGACGTGTGAGGCGGGAAAACCTGAGGAAATACAAGGGAAAACAAAGCCTGGCGACCGGAAAGGAGGAAGGGATTTGGATGTTCAACTGAAGAGAGGTCTGTTGGAGGTTTGCGTACTTGCAGCCATCAAAACAGCAGATTCTTATGGGTATCAGATCATCCGGGACATGAAGCCCTACGTCGAGGTCTCGGAATCGACGCTCTACCCGATCCTGCGGAGGCTGGAATCGGCAAACATGTTAAATGTTTACACAGCTGAGCACGGCGGACGACTTCGGAAGTATTACCACATCACGGAGCAGGGTACGAAGCGGATGGAAGAGTTTAAGGAAGAATGGAATGAGATCCTTTCCATTTATGAGTTCATAGTAAAGGAGGATACGGGGGATGAACAAGCAGGAGTTCCTCACGGCGTTGTGGAAGCAACTGTCTGAAGTTCCAAGTGAAGATGTTGAAGAGTCTCTGGACTACTACAGCGAGATGATCGAAGACCGGATGGAATCCGGCATGACGGAGGAAGAGGCGGTGGCAGCCGTCGGATCCGTGGAAGACGCAGCAAAGCAGATCATCGCCGAGATTCCGGAACGAAGAACGAACCGGGGTAAGAAGGAATCCCCGAAGCCGGCAGCAGATACAGCGGCAGAGACCAAGGCGGAGGCTCCGGGCTACAAGGCGGAGACACCGAACTACAAGGCCGAGGCACCGAAGC
This sequence comes from uncultured Lachnospiraceae bacterium, assembly GCA_902760755.1. GTDB lineage: Bacteria > Bacillota > Clostridia > Lachnospirales > Lachnospiraceae > Eubacterium_Q. The sequence continues at coordinate 40,196 of CACWHK010000018.1, forward strand.
AGACCTCCCGCAGCACTTCCGGAACAGGCTATTACAAGTCGCCTTATGAGAAAAATGAGTCCTATAAGAGCGATGCTTATAACGAAGAATATATGAAGACCATCGACAGCTACCTGAACCCGGAACCGGAGCCAAAGAAGAAGGCGTCGGGGGGAACCTCCGGATGGAAGATCGCATTCTTCATCCTCGGATTCCCGATCTGGTTCCCGCTTCTGGTAACTGCAGGCTCCCTGATCTTCGCGGGGTTTGTAACCGTATGGGCACTGATGATCGCGTTCTTCGCAGTTGCAGGTTCCTTCGTGGTTTCGGGAATCGCAGGAGCTCTTTCCCTGATCTTCTTCGCGATTCAGGGTGAAGTTGCCATCGGCCTCATGCATGCCGGCATCGGATTCGTCCTTGCAGGCATCGGTATCTTCCTGTTTATGCTGGCAGGCGCAGTTGTACGCGGAACATTTACAGTAACAAGAGCCATGGGACGCGGAATCGGAAACATCTTCCGCAGAAAGGAGGCGTAAGATATGAAAGCAAGAATATGGTCTATCATAGCAATCGTACTGATCGCCTGCGGAATCGGTTTCTGTATGGTGGCCCTGATCATGAAGGGATTTGATTTTACAAAGTTCAGTACGGAAGGCGATGAAGTAACAAATGAGCATGTTGTGGAGGAAGACTTCACGAAGATTTCGATTGATACAAGTACCGCGGATGTTCGCTTTGAAGTATCCGCCGACGGCAAGGCCAGGGTGGTCTGCCATGAGACAGAGAAGCGGATCCATGAGGTAAAGGTAGAGAACGGAACACTGAAGATCAAGGAGAAGAATGAGAAGAAGTGGTTCGAGTATATCGGAATCTTCGGCGGATTCAAGAAGATCGAGGTGACCGTATACCTGCCGGAGAAGAAGGCAGAGAATTCGAACAGAAAAGAGAAGGGTGCGAATGCGACCAGAATGGAGCTGGACGAGCTTCGGATCAATACCAGCACCGGTGATGTGGAACTGAAGGACCTTCTCGTAAAGGGAGATATGATCCTTGACAGCTCCACCGGACAGCATCGTCTGACCAACGTTCTGGCGGGAAGTGCAACGATCGACATTTCCACCGGAGACGTGATCATTAACAATTCGGAGTTCTTCGGAAGGCTGAAGATCGACGGCTCCACCTCGGATATCAGGATTACATCCGGTGATGCCGAGACCGTGAATATCGACACCAGCACCGGAGATATCATCTGCTCCTTCCTCTCTGAGAAGAACATCAAGGCAGATACCTCCACCGGAGATATCAGAGTTCCGGAACAGAACGGAGCAGGAGGAGAGTGTAAGCTCAACACCTCCACCGGAGATATCAAAGTAGAGTACGTAAAGTAAAACACAGAATATCATAAAAGAGGTACCGCCCGGTACACCAGTGAAGTGGTGTGTCGGGCGGCACCTCTATTTATGGCCTGTTATGGCTCTGTTGTCCATGGTTCCATGTCCTGTCAATCCGAGCCACATTTGTGTCATTCTGCGCCGCAGGCGAAGAATCTCTATAAGCTCTCTCCCGGATGCTCGATCAGCTCCGTGGTAAGCATATCATTGACCACCTTGATCACGTCATCCGGATCCAGACCGTGAACGTAGCTGGCTTCCTCCACACTCTCATACAGAGCGACACCGCAGGTGACGCAGTGCATGCCAACGGAAAGAAGGGCTTTCGCTGCGGAGGGATAGATCTCGATCACATCCCCGATCAGCATATCCTTTGTGATAAACTGACGGATCCCGTCCTCATCGACCGGGAGATCCTTGTATTTTTCGATATTGGTTTCGTTCTCCATGTGTTGCCTCCGAAGTGGGGAAATCCCACGGGTTTCTTCGTAATTCTACGGAAAGAATGTAACCTCTTTTTGCACGTTTGTCAAGAAGGGTTCCACAGGACGAGGAGTTATGTAAACCGCGATTCGAAAAACCCGGTAAGAAATGGTGAGAAATGTACAAAACAGGACGGGTTTTCGTACATTTTTCTACTTCCTGCAATTTGACACATGGAAAAGAGAAGTGTTATACTTGTGAAGTGTGTATCCATGTGAAAAAAGACGTCATTTCACGGGAAGGATACATGAGAACAGAAAGGAATCTGCAGATTATGTATGACAAGGTTTCGAACAAGCTTGCATTCGTGGAGAACGAGGCCAAGGTGCTGGAGTTCTGGAACGAAAACAAGGTCTTCGAGAAGAGTATCGAGGAGAAGCAGGATCTTCCCACCTATACCTTCTACGACGGACCTCCGACGGCAAATGGTAAGCCGCACATCGGCCACGTGCTGACCCGGGTCATCAAGGATATGATCCCGCGCTATCAGACCATGAAGGGCCACAAGATCATCCGTAAGGCGGGCTGGGATACCCACGGACTTCCGGTGGAGCTGGAGGTCGAGAAGGAGATCGGCATCGACGGTAAGGAACAGATCGAAGAGTACGGAATAGAACCGTTCATCAAAAAATGTAAGGAATCCGTATGGCAGTACAAGGGGATGTGGGAGCAGTTCTCCGGCAAGGTCGGCTTCTGGGCTGACATGGATGATCCCTATGTAACCTACCATAATGAGTATATCGAGTCCGAGTGGTGGGCCTTAAAGAAGATCTGGGATATGGGTCTTCTCTACAAGGGCTTTAAGGTTGTGCCCTACTGCCCCCGCTGCGGGACCCCCCTGTCCTCCCACGAGGTGGCACAGGGCTATAAGTCCGTAAAGGAGCGCTCCGCAGTTGTCCGCTTCAAGGCAAAGGTTGCCGAGGGAGAGGAGCAGTACTACTTCCTGGCATGGACCACCACACCGTGGACCCTGCCCTCCAACCTGGCACTCTGCGTGAATCCCTCCGAGACCTATGTGAAGGTGAAGGCCTGCGACGGCTATACCTACATCATGGCAAAGGCGCTGCTGGATCAGGTGATCGGCGGTCTTCTCGAGGAGAAGGACGGCGAGGGAAATGCAAAGTATGCACCGCTGGAAAACGGCAAGGCATACGAGATCCTGGAGGAGTATGTCGGAACCGACCTGGAGGGAAGAGAGTATGAGTCCCTTTGGGAGGGTGCAGCCCTTAAGGCAGAGAAGCAGCATAAGAAAGCACATTTCATCGTAGCCGATGATTACGTAACCATGACCGATGGTACCGGTATCGTACATATCGCACCGGCCTTCGGTGAGGATGACGGCCGCGTGGGCCGGAAGTATGACCTGCCCTTCGTTCAGTTCGTTGAGGCAGACGGAACCATGTCCGAGGAGACCCCCTTTGCAGGCCTCTTCGTAAAGGATGCGGATCCGAAGGTTCTGGTGGATCTGGACAGTCGCGGACTGCTCTTTGCAGCACCGAAGTTCGAGCATGACTATCCCTTCTGCTGGAGATGCGATACACCGCTGATCTACTATGCCCGGGAGTCCTGGTTCATCAAGATGACCGAGGTCAGCGAGCGCATGGTCGCAAACAATGATACCGTAAACTGGATCCCCGAGGGTATCGGTAAGGGACGTTTCGGCGAGTGGCTGAAGAACGTACAGGACTGGGGTCTTTCCCGTGACCGTTACTGGGGAACACCGCTCAATATCTGGGAGTGCCCGGATTGCGGCAGACGTGAGTCCATCGGAAGCATCGCAGAGCTTCGTGAGAAGGGTGTGATGGAGGATGGCAGTACCGTTCCGGAGGATATCGAGCTGCACCGCCCGTACGTGGATGGTGTGCTGCTTACCTGCCCGGACTGCGGTAAGAAGATGCACCGTGTACCGGAGGTGATCGACTGCTGGTTCGACAGTGGTGCGATGCCCTTCGCACAGTGGCATTATCCGTTTGAAAATGAGGATATCTTTAAGGAGAACTTCCCGGCAGACTTCATCAGTGAGGCCGTGGATCAGACCCGTGGCTGGTTCTACAGTCTGATGGCCATCTCCACACTGCTCTTTGACAAGGCGCCCTACAAGAACGTGATCGTTCTCGGACACGTGCAGGATAAGGACGGACAGAAGATGTCCAAGTCCAAGGGAAATGCAGTGGATCCCATGGAGGCTCTGGAGAAGTACGGAGCTGATGCGATCCGCTGGTATTTCTATACCAACTCCGCACCCTGGCTGCCCAACCGTTTCCACGAGAAGGCAGTGACCGAGGGACAGAGCAAGTTCATGGGTACGCTGTGGAATACCTATGCGTTCTATGTGCTCTATGCAGAGATCGATCAGTTCAACCCGCTGGAGCATGAGCTGGATTTCGAGAGCCTGTCCGTTATGGACCGCTGGCTGCTGTCCAAGCTGAACTCTGCGGTAAAGACCTTTGACGAGAATCTTTCGAACTACCGGATCCCGGAGGCTGCAAAGGCTCTGGCGGAGTTTGTGGATGATATGAGTAACTGGTATGTACGTCGCTGCCGTGAGCGTTACTGGGTAAAGGGCATGCCTCAGGACAAGGTAAATGCCTACATGACCCTCTACACTGCCCTTGTGACCGTCAGCCAGGCAGCTGCTCCCATGGTTCCGTTCATTACGGAGAACATCTACCAGAATCTGGTGCGGAACATCGACAGTGATGCGCCCATCAGTATCCACCTCTGCGATTTCCCGGAGGTACAGGAGGAGCTGATCGACACGGAGCTGGAGCAGGCCATGGATGAGGTATTAAAGACCGTAGTCTTCGGCCGTGCGGCGCGTAACACCGCAAATGTAAAGAACCGTCAGCCCCTGGCTGCCATGTACGTGAAGGCAGCAGAGGCGCTGGATGACTTCTATATCGACATCATCAAGGATGAGCTGAATGTTAAGACCGTGGAGTTCCGGGATGACGTATCCGGCTTCACCTCCTACAGCTTCAAGCCGCAGCTGAAGACCGTGGGACCGAAGTACGGCAAGCTGCTGGGCGGTATCCGTACCTACCTTACCGAGGTGGACGGAACCAAGGCTATGGCAGAGCTGAAGGAGACGGGTGCCATCCGCTTCGAGGTAAACGGAGAGCCTGTGGAGCTGGCTGAGGAGGATCTTCTGATCGAGACGGCTCAGAGCCAAGATTACGTCAGCGAGGGTGACAATGCGGTAACCGTTGTGCTGGATGTACGTCTTACACCGGAGCTGATCGAGGAGGGCTTTGTCCGCGAGGTGATCTCCAAGGTACAGACCATGCGGAAGGAAGCAGACTTCGAGGTAACCGACCGGATCACGCTCTATGTATCCGGAAATGATACGCTGGCCGAGATCGTTCGGAACAACGAGGAGCAGCTGAAGGGCGCAGTCCTTGCAACCGAGGTGGTCTTCGATGCACCGGCTGACGGCGCATTTTCAAAGGAATGGGACATCAACAAGGAGCATGTGCTTCTCGGTGTTGCCAGATAATACGCTTACACCTTCCCGCTCGTGGCGCATGATCGAGGGCGGGAAGTGGTAATAGATCGGTCCGTTTGGGGCCGAACATCCGATCAAAAGGAGGAAGTGAGTATGAAGAAAGTCGCAGCATTTGACAAGGAGGCCTTCAAGAAAGAGGTTGAGAAGAACCTGAAGACCCTCTACCGGAAGAGTCTGGACGAGGCTACGCCTCAGATGATCTTCCAGGCAGTCAGCTACGCAGTTAAGGATGATATCATTGAACGCTGGATCGCTACCCACAAGGTATACAAGGATCAGAAGGTAAAGAAGGTTTACTATCTGTCCATGGAGTTCCTGATGGGCCGTGCTCTGGGCAACAACCTGCTGAATCTTGGCTACTACAATGAGATCAGGGAAGCACTGGATGAGATGGGTCTCGACATTAACTTCATTGAGGATCAGGAGCGTGATCCTGCCCTTGGTAACGGCGGTCTCGGCCGTCTGGCAGCCTGCTTCCTGGAGTCTCTTTCCACACTGGGCTATCCGGCTTACGGCTGCGGTATCCGTTATCGCTACGGTATGTTCCGTCAGGCCATCAAGGACGGCTATCAGATCGAGGAGCCGGACGACTGGCTTAAGAACGGTTATCCCTTCGAGGTTAAGCGTGCAGAGCAGGAGGGCTATCAGTCCGTACGTGCCGTACCCTACGATCTTCCGGTCATCGGCTATGGCAATAACGTGGTAAATACCCTTCGCATCTGGGATGCGGAAGCCATCCAGGAGTTCAACCTGAATTCCTTCGATAAGGGCGAGTATGAGAAGGCTGTGGAGCAGTCCAACCTGGCCCGCACCATCGTTGAGGTTCTGTACCCGAACGACAATCATATCTCCGGTAAGGAGCTGCGTCTGAAGCAGCAGTACTTCTTCATTTCTGCTTCCCTGCAGCGTGCCATCATGAAGTTCAAGGAGAGCGACAGCAATCTGAAGGATCTGCCGGATCGCGTAACCTTCCAGATGAATGATACCCATCCGACCATCGCAGTGGCAGAGCTGATGCGAATCCTCATGGATGAGGAAGGCCTGGAGTGGGATGAGGCATGGGAGATCACAACCCACTGCTGCGCATATACCAACCATACCATCATGTCCGAGGCACTTGAGAAGTGGCCGATCGAGCTCTTCTCCCGTCTGCTTCCGCGTGTATATCAGATCGTTGAAGAGATCAACCGTCGCTTCGTTCTTCAGATCCAGGAGAAGTATCCGGGTGACCAGGAGAAGGTTCGCAAGATGGCGATCCTCTATGACGGACAGGTTAAGATGGCGCATCTGGCTATCGCAGGCTCCTACTCCGTAAATGGTGTGGCTCGTCTGCATACCGAGATCCTGAAGAAGCGTGAGCTGAAGGATTTCTATGAAATGCGTCCGGAGCAGTTCAACAACAAGACCAACGGTATCACACAGCGCCGGTTCCTGGCACATGCCAACCCGCTGCTGGCTCAGTGGCTGAACGAGAAGATCGGAGATGAGTGGATCACCGACCTTTCCAAGATCAAGAAGCTGGCTACTTACGTAGATGACAAGAAGTATCAGCAGGAGTTCATGAACATCAAGTATCAGAACAAGCTGCGTCTGGCTCAGTACATTAAGGAGAACAACGGGATCGATGTGGATCCGCACTCCATCTTCGATGTACAGATCAAGCGTCTGCATGAGTACAAGCGTCAGCTGCTGAATATCCTGCACGTAATGCACCTGTACAACGAGCTGAAGGAGAATCCGTCCTTCGATATGTATCCGAGAACCTTTATCTTCGGTGCAAAGGCTGCTGCAGGCTATAAGCGTGCAAAGCTGACCATCAAGCTGATCAACTCCGTAGCGGATGTGGTTAATAACGATCCGACCATCAACGGCAAGATCAAGGTTGTCTTCATCGAGGACTACCGTGTATCCAACGCTGAGATCATCGTTGCAGCCGCAGATGTATCCGAGCAGATCTCCACCGCTTCCCGTGAGGCATCCGGTACCGGTAACATGAAGTTCATGCTGAACGGTGCTCCGACTCTCGGAACCATGGACGGTGCAAATGTGGAGATCGTGGAAGAGGTTGGCGCAGAGAATGCATTTATCTTCGGTCTTTCCGCAGATGAGGTTATGCGTTACGAGCGTGAGGGCGGCTACAATCCCTGGGATATCTTTAACAGCAACCAGAACGTACGTCGCGTCCTGACACAGCTGATCAACGGTACCTACAGCGAGGATACGGAGCTGTTCCGTGACCTGTATGACTCTCTGACCAAGGAAGATGTATACTTCATCCTGAAGGATTTCGATTCCTACGCAGAGGCACAGAGCCGCGTGGATGCAGCTTACCGCGATGAGGCAGGCTGGGCACGTATGGCCATGATGAACACGGCCTGCGCAGGCAAGTTCTCCTCTGACCGTACCATCGAGGAGTACGTAAAGGATATCTGGCATCTCTCCAAGGTGACGGTATCTCTGGATGCTCCGGCAAAGAAGACAACAGCAAAGACCAAGAAATAACACGGTATTGATACCGTAAGGATCGGCCCGTCATTCCGGGCCGGAGGCGTAGCCTTCGGTTCTTCAGTGACGGGCCTTTTCTGAACATGGGAGAAGATTATGATCTACGAAAAACTGGTAAGTATCATGACAGACCGTCTCAGTGTTTCCCCGCAGGAGATCACGCCGGATACCATTTTCAAGGATGATCTGGCAGTGGATTCCCTGGATCTCTATGAGCTGGTCATGGCTCTTGAGGAGGAGTTCAACGTGGAGATTCCGGCGGAGCGGCTGAATGATGTGGAGGTCGTGTCCGACGTGATCCGCGTTTTGAAGGAGCTGGGTGTAGAGGACTGACGCGTAGCAATGAGCCATGCGCATCCGCGAGGGGAGCTGCGCGGGAGCTGGCTCCCGAGCGCAGCGATACCGAAGCGGAAGCATACGGCGAATGCCGTGACTCGACGAATCCGAAGGATTCGGAGAGACGCATGGCACGAAGGATTCGGAGAGACGCATGGCACAAAGGATTCGGAGAGACGCATGGCACGAAGGATTCGGAGAGACGCATGGCACAAAGGATTCGGAGAGATGCATGGCACGAAGGATTCGGAGAGACGCATGGCACAAAGGATTCGGAGAGACGCATGGCAAAATACCAAAGGGGATAATACTATGTACTCATTTACGGAGAGGGTCCGCTACACGGAACTGGATGAGAACCGGAACCTGTCCCTTACCTCCATCATCAACTACATGCAGGACTGCTGTATCTATGAAGCGGAGGATAAGGGAGTCGGGATCGACTGGCTGAAGGAGCACCACACCGCGTGGATGCTGATCAGCTGGCAGGTGAAGATCCTTCGCCGGCCGGTGTTCTGCGAGCATGTGAAGATCACCACCTGGGCCACCGGCTTCCGGCATTTCCTCGGAACCCGGAACTTCACCATAGAGAACGAAGAGACCGGAGAGCTTCTTATTTACGCCTACTCGGAGTGGGCGTACGTGAATACCGAGACCCAGAAGCCGGAGCGGAAGGTGCCGGAGAAGGAGCTTGTGGCGTACGGAACTCATGAGCCTCTGGATAAGGAATTCGAGAAGGGACGGCTTTCCGTCCCGGAAATGATGGAGGCAAGGCCTCCCATCACCGTGACGGAGCTGAATCTGGATACGAATCATCATGTGAACAACGGGCAGTATGTGGCACTGGCATGCTCAGTGCTTCCGGAGGGAACCGGACAGTTTACGGACTTCCACTGCGATGTGCGTCAGCAGTCGGTGCTGGGGGATATTCTGTTCCCCTATGTTTCGAAGGAGAACGGTACCACGGTGGTGGTATTAAATGATCCGGAGGGAAAGCCGAAGCTGGTAGCAAGGTTTACATGATGGTTTACATAACTATGGAGGGCGTATGAGGGGTAAAAAAAGCATAAAGGTGGCTTTGGCCATGCTGATCCTGGTCACGGCGTTCTTTGCCACGGGTCTTACGGTCTATGCCGTCCCGGCTGCACCGGGCGTAACGGCAGGAGATGAGGACGGTGCATGCCATTCCGTCCCCGGAGATCAGCTGGTGACACTGGAGCTTCTGAAGGAGAAGCAGGCAGCGGCTGCAAAGGGACAGCTTCGGAACGCTCCCGCCGCAGACGGAAGCAGGATGACGGAGAAAACTGCATACAGTGTTCCTCTGCTGATCCTGGTTGTGGGCTTTGAGGGCAGCTCGAAGACCCTCCCGGATGGCATCTCCTATAATTCGGAGTATGACTGGGGCGAGACGGTGTTCCGGCAGGAACGGTCTCTGGCCGGCTTCTACAGTGATATGTCCTACGGACAGTTCACCTTCACACCGGCAAAGGAGAGCAGTGCCTACGGTGTGGACGGGAACACAAATGTGAAGGATACGGCGAATGACGGAATCGTCCATGTGACCGTTTCCAATGCCCACGGACGCTGGGGAGATTCCTCCCACGCGGAGCATCTCACCCATTTTGATGCATTTAAGGCTGCGATCCTTGCGGCAGATGATTATGTGGATTTCTCGGCCTATGATACCAACGGGAACGGAGTGATCTCCACGGATGAACTGGCTCTGGGGATCATTGTGGCAGGATATGAGGCATCCGCTGAGGACAGACCTCTCTCCCAGCTCGGAGAGGATCAGTATCTCTGGGCTCACGCCGCATCCCTTTCCTATATGGAGCAGGGAACGACCCGGACGGATGCGGATCTTCCGAGGCCGGACGGGACCCTGGTGAACAACTATATCGCAGTGGCGGAGACCATACGAACCTACAGCGGGAGCGAGGTGATCCTCAAACAGGCCCCTCTCGGAGTCATGGCTCATGAGCTTGGCCACTATCTCGGACTTCCGGATCTCTATGATGTGGATTATCTGAAGGATGCGGAGTGGAGCGATTATGAAGTCTATAAGCTCAGTCTGATGGCATCCGGATCCTGGGCACAGGATCAAAACGGGGAGTATACGATCTATCCTTTTGATCCCTGGTGCAGGATAAAGCTTGACTGGATGCTGCCGACATTGATCGAAGAGAACGGGATCTATACCGTGACGACGGATACCTACCGGAAGACGGAGGATGTGAACTGCTACCTTATACTCACTGCAAATGAGGGAGAGCTTTTCCTGATCGAGAATCGCGGCCTTGGCTCCTGGGATAACGGCATCAGTAAATTCTATAAGTATACGGAGGAAGGGTCCGGCGAAACGAAGCTTCCGGAGGGAGGAATCGTGATCTGGCATCTGGATGAAACGGTGTTGGAGGAGTATAGAGAACGCGAGAATACGGCGGACCACAGGCCGTTTATCATGCCCCTCTTCCCGGAGAAGGAATCCGACGGCTCTTATACCCTGATCCGGAAGAAAAAGGGCGGCAGTGTGGTAAAACAGCCCTTCCTTACGGCAGAGTACCTGACGGAGAATTGCAACGAGCTTTCCGAGGGCTTCCGCCTTCCCTACTACGGCGGAGGAAGCGATGCAAACTCCCTTGGCGGACGGTTTAATTCCTGTATCGGACTGCAGATCCTTTCCGATACGGCAGGGACGGACATGCAGTTCCAGGTCAAGCTGGACAATCATATTCCCCTGGGTCAGGACTTTATTGAAAACAGAGTGGAAGCCACAAGCAGGAAGGATGGCGGATATGATCTGGTCCACTACTGCATGAACTGCGGGATGGAGACGGACCGGACACACTATGTGATCCCGAAGATCCTTGTGGGCTGGCAAAAGAGCGGAAGCAAATGGTACTACTATGACAGTAAGGGAAAGAAGCTGACCGGATGGCAGGAGATCGATAAGAAGTGGTATTACTTCGGTTCGGACGGAGTCATGAAGACCGGATGGCTTTCCTTCGGGAACAAGTGGTACTTCCTCAGCTCTGACGGAACCATGAAGACGGGCTGGAAACAGCTTGGCGGTAAGTGGTATTACTTTAATTCCAACGGAACCATGAAAACCGGGTGGCTATCCTCCGGCGGAAAATGGTACTACTTCAGTAAGGACGGTACCATGGCTGTCGGCTGGAAGGAGATCGGAGGGAAATGGTACTTCTTCCGGGATGGAGCCATGAAGACCGGATGGCTTTCCTCCGGCGGAAAGTGGTACTACTTCACGAAGAACGGAGAGATGGTAACCGGAACGGTGACCATCGGAGGGGTAACCTACCGCTTCAACGCAGCAGGAATCTGTCTTAACCCGTAACGCTGCAAACATTGTGAACCATGCTCATTAACTGAGCGTCGTGAATAAAATAAAACAGCTATGTGCTCTCTCTCTTTTTACCGGTCTGGTACAGCAGAAAACCTTGATTTTTCACATAATATGTGTATAATTATAAATATTTACTACATGACTTTTAGGTTACATAAGTCGGAGAAAAGCCTAAATGGATGAGAGAGAAAAGACGGCAGAATCCGCGGGTGTGAAGACCGAGTCAGTAACAGAAGGCGCTGTGGAGCAGAAGAACGCAGCGCAGGATACGGCAGGAGTATCCACGGACGAAGCTATAAGTGAAGTAAATACGGCACCCGGAGCCGCAAAGAAGCGGAAGAAGACAGCACGACAGTATGCCATTTCCTTTTTTATAAAGATAGGTGTAACTGCCCTTGTTGTTGTACTTCTTCTTATTTTTGTTGTAGGCATTTATGTAAACCACAGCAATTCCGGATATCCTATGATCAAGGATGGGGACCTGTGCCTGACGTTCCGTCTGGCATCCCTTCACCGGGGGGATCCGATCGTTTATGAGAGGGACGGCGTGACGAAGTTCGGACGCATCGTGGCCGAGGCGGGAGATATCGTTGATCTGGGCGAAGAGGGGCTGACCGTAAATGGCTATGGGGTCTACGAGGATACGGTCTATCCCACCACCGGGGAGGGGGCAGCACTTCAATTCCCGTACACGGTGCCCGAGGATACGGTTTTCGTGCTGAACGATTACAGATCAGATGTGCTGGACAGCCGTACCTATGGTGGTATCCCGCTGAAGGATACGAAGGGTAAGATCATCCTGCTTCTCAGAAAAAGAGGTATCTGACGTAATGTCGGATTTTATATAAATCGGCAGAATTCTCTCTGCCACACTATTAAAACTATTTCATATGGAGGTACGAAATATGAAGGGAAAGAAGCTACTATTAACCGCAGTGCTTGCAGCTTCGTTTACCGCGATGCTTGGAGCACCCTCATCTGCAGCAACGGCATATAAACCGATTAATGGCTCAGCCACAGACTGCAAGTTCAACAAGTATCTGATCATGGATGTAGATGACCCGGTCCCGAATGCAACATTTTCATTCACGGTTGCTCCGGGAACTGCGTTAGCACCTACAACAGATCCGAATCCGGAAACCATGGAGGTACTCGCGGGAGTCGGAACACCGACCGTTTCCAATGTGACATTTGCTCCGGGTGATGCTACGGCGACTTCTGCCGGAACCTATGTCGACGTTGCAAGAACAGCAGCTTCCCGGGCTGCCGGACTTGATGCAACAACCGGTGTACAGCTGGAAACAGGGGAGAAGTTTGCAACAAAAGAGGCAACGGTTGACTTCTCGAATGTCGAATTTGATGAGCCCGGTATCTATCGGTATATCATCACTGAAACTGCAAGTGCTGCCAATACAGCTGCCGGGATCATGCAGGACAACGATGTGGACCGGGTGCTTGATGTGTATGTAGTTGATAAGGGAGATGGAACTCTGGAGGTTTCTTCCTATGTGATGCATACAGATGCAAGTGCCGTAGCGCGTAATACCACCAACGGCTCCGGAGTAGACACTTTAAGTGATAAGACGGACGGCTTTACCAACGAGTACAGCTCGAAGGATCTGGTCATCAAGAAAGAGGTTACGGGAAATCAGGCATCCAGAGACAAATGGTTTGAATTCACTGTAACTCTTACCGGAGTCAATGATGATGTCAATTATGTGATTTCTATTGGAGATGACGGTGTTGCTTCCACAACAGACGGAAATGCGGATGCGACCACCGGTACCACCAGCGCAACAAGAACTGCAAATCAGAATAAGACGAATCCGACTTCGGCTACAGGTGAACAGTTGAAGGCAGGTGTGAAGTTCTATCTGCAGCATGGACAGAGCATTGCGATCCGCGGTCTTGCTCCCAATGTAACCTATACCGTAACTGAGGATGCAGAGGATTATAAGTCGATCAAGGCGGACGATTATACGGATACTCTTAAGGTGGCTGGTTATGAGGATGCAACTTCAGGTACGATTGGTGCTATTGCCGGAAATAAGAAGGCAGTTATGACCTCTTTTCTGAACCAGCGTGAAGGCGTCATCCCCACAGGTATCATCCTTTCTGCAGCAGGTCTGATCATTGTTGCGATCATCGTTGTAGCAGGAATCATTTTCTTCGGCGCACGTTCCAGAAGAAAATATGAGGAAGAGTAACCATCAAACAAAGGATGACAGGTTTAGTCTATGATGAAGCGTTTCTGGATCAAAATGAACATCCTGTACGAGAAGTTCATGCTTCTTGTGTTTGTTCTTGCGTTTCTGATCGTGATCTATGGCTTGTATGATACCTGGTATGTCTATCATAACGCAAATGACGACAGCTACCTGAGATACAAGCCGACTGCGGAGGAAGGCGTTCCGGAAGATGCACCCATCACGGACGACATGGTGGCATGGATCACCATCGATGATACAAATATCGATTACCCTGTAATGCAGGGTGATGACAATTCAAAGTACCTCAACGTAAATCCATATGGTGACTATTCGCTGTCGGGGAGCATATTCCTCGACAGCCGAAATAGTCAGGATTTCACGGATGATTACAGTATCCTGTACGGCCATCATATGGAGTATGGGATCATGTTCGGAGCTTTGGATGATTTCCTGAGTGAATCCTATCTGAAACAGCATAGTCACGGGACGCTGGTTGTCGGTCGGAATGCATCCGCAACCTATGAGCTCGGAATATTTGCCTGCATCAGGATCAATGTGCTGGAGACGGATGTTCTGGAACCTATGCTTCTGGAGGATATCACGAAGATCATAAAAGAGCGGGCGGCCTTTGTGAATCCCGCAGTCCGGAAATCCGGGCATATACTGGTACTGTCCACCTGTGTTGAACCGGTGTCCAGTAACAGACTCCTTGTATTCTGCTACATTTACGAATAATGGGGGATACGGGGGACAAGTATAATTTACGGCGGATGTGAGATGAGAGATATACATGAGCACAACTGCATAGTTCGAAGGATGGCGCCTGCGGGAAGGGTACATTTTGTGCGGCTTCTCCTTTGCGTACTTTTTGTCGTGTATTTCTGCAGCTTTGGAGCACGTGCGGAGCGTGCGTATGAACCCGTGGATGCAGTGATCCCCTTTGAGTGCGTAAATGCAAAAGGCGCTGAAAATGCAACCTTCAACATCCAGCTGAAGGCCGAGGATTCGGGTGCGCCTGTACCTAAGGTCACTCAGATCACCCTGAACAAAGCGGGACAGGGCGAGTTCCGGATCACCATCGAGGAACCCGGCACCTATGTGTACCGTGTATATCAGAAAAAGGGCAGTGATTCGACTGTCAGATACGATAATCATAAATATGATATCCATGTGTGTGTAATGAATGGTGAGGATGACAAACTCACCTACACGATTTCAGTGAATTACGCGGACACGGATGTAAAGCCGACGGCACTTGCATTTGAGAATAAAGTTGCGTCGGATAGAAGAAAACCGGATACAACAGAAGAAACAACTGAAAAATCAACTGAGAAAACAACGGAGCCTACCGGGAGCGACGTCGTACAGACCGGCGACGATAGCGGTATCATTTTCGAGTTGTTCTTCGTTTCACTGATCGGAATCCTTATACTGCTTGGTATTAAGTACATTTCCGGGAAAGGAGGTCAGCATGAATAAGAACAAGAAGCGCAGAGTTCTCTGCTTTCTTATCGCGCTTATGTTAATTATCACATCCTTTATGCCGACTTCATTCCGTGTGGCTGCAGATGATGAAAATGTACAGATGGCTCAGGCAGAAACAGAGACGACCGAAACAAATGACGGATCCGGGGATGCGTCAGAGGATACAGAAGCCTCAGAGGATGAGGAAGCTGTCGAAACTTCGGAAGCAACGGAGAACGAGGAAGTTTCTGATGCTGCGGAAGCATCGGAGGGTGAGGAGGCTTCCGATACTACGGAGGTTTCAGAGACTGCAGATGCTGAGGAGAAAACGGAAGCATCAGAAGATGAGGATGCATCAGAGGTTGTTGAGGGATCAGAGACAACAGAAGCATCGGAAGCTACAGAAACGACAGAAAAAGCGGATTCCACAGAAGCTGCGGGTTCATCAGAGGAAGATGAAACGGCAGTAGATTTCCGCTATCAGAATATCAAGCTTTATCCCAATGAGGAAGACCGGAAGGTTACTGTAACGCTTAAGGGTATGATGCCCGAGGGTGCAACTGCTACGGCTTCCGATATGATCGAGGAGAAGGAAGAAACCGATCCGGACCTTCTGAAAGAGCAGGCTCAGAAAGCAAAGGCGGATGATAAGGAAGACGGTTCGGAGAATAAAGAAGAAAAGGATGCGGAGAAACTGGCAGCTGTGATCGGTGCCCTCGATGAGATTGAAGGTGAGTCCGAGAACGACAAGTCGGTTGTTTCTGCTTATGATATTACGATCCAGGCAGGTGACGAAGAGTACCAGCCGGATGAAGAGCGCCCGATCCATGTGCAGATCACGGATCCTGCCATCACAGGCTCGGATACCACGGAGCTCTGGCACATCATGGATGACGGACAGAAAGAACAGATCAGAGACTTTACGGTAGAAGAGGGCAAGATCAGTTTCTACGCGAAGGGATTCAGTGTATATGCCATTGCAGATGATGTGGTGCATGACAAAACGGTGCTTGCATTGTTGAAGAGGAAAGGTGAGTTCGGATACTATACCTCGTTCTCGCTTGGGTCAAATTCTTCAAGTACATCCGGGAGGTATTATCTCACAGGTGAGTTGGTGAATGATGTGGGAGGTACTAACGGAAGAACCGGACTTAAGAATACTCCCAGTGTTGCAGAGTCTGATCCAAGGCCTGCAAATGCGATAAAGCTGTATTTTGAGCACGATACAGAAAATAACTTTTACATTTACGCCATGATCGGTGGCGAGAAGAACTACATAGAAGGGTTCATTCTTAGTAATTTCGCCAAACCCCGTTCTGCCCTCAGATATACAACAAACAAGGAAGACGCAACCTCGTTCCTGCTTACGGAGTCGAACGGTAAAGTGAAAATTACTACCAAGATCGGTGAACAAAATGCGGTGGTTATGGCAGACGGAGCCACTTCAAAGGCCTTGATCGGATATGGAAGCGAGACCGGAAATACGGCATGGTTTACCATCGAAGATCTCGAATCGGATCCGGATAATCTGGACGGAATGAATTATGGCCTGATGTATTATACCGGCGGCATTTCCGGTCAGGCCATGATGGCGCAGGCTTCCGGAACCAACGCCCTGAAGGCTCAGGAAATGTTTGCAAAGGTGAATCCGCTTTCCCATGACGGCGTTGCGCTTGTTGCCCAGGATAAGGATATTTCCATGTGGACCTTCCATCTGAATCAGGCGGATGGAACCTATACGATCTCCGTTAAGTCCGGTGAAGACACGAAGTATCTTAAGCTGGACGGCAATAATCTCCAGCTCGTTGACGAGTCGGATGCCACCGGATTTACCGTGCTCGGAAGAAATGGGAAGTATAAGAATCAGATAACACTTTCCTACGGGGGTAAGTCAGTTTGCTTTGATGGCAGTAAGTTCGTGGGAAGTAATACCGGATCGGATGATAAGTACTGGCTGAATCTGGTGGAACTTACCGATCTGGCAGATGATGATTTTGTAATCTATTCCGCGGAGAAGGTCAGTGTGTCCGAGGTGCGAAACGGTGCCAAGGTCGTTGTATATACACGTGTCTGGAATCCGGAGACCACATCCTATGAGTTCTACGCCATCGGTCATGACGGAAGTCTGGTTTCCTGCTACGAACGCGGTGATAATATCATGTGGGTCGGCAGCAAGGTAAATACGCTGGAGTGGGATTTCACAGAGTATTACTGGGAAGGCACCACCGATCCGAACTACTATTATGAACTGTTCAACCCGTATTCCCAAAAGTATCTGGCACCCCAGATCCGGGAAGGACAGATGCTTGCCAACAAGAAGATCGGTATCAATATGCCCGGCCGGAAGGAAGGGGAGTATTACTCCCAGATCCTGGCCTGGGATGATGATTACTATGCATATGCGGGTCTGAAGGCGTCTGATGACAAGGATGCCATCGTTTCCTGTAAGAGATCCAAGGCGGCTACTTTCTACTTTGCGGCCATTGATACACCGGAGCAGGTTCTGATCCCGGTGGATACCATCGATAATAAGAAGTATGGTATCACCATGAAGATGCAGAATTATAGCGGAGCGACCACCAAACCGAGTGGTTCTACAACTACAAAGTTCCAGCATGAGGCTATGGGAAACAGCTATTATTCCGATGCGGATCAGAATAAGGCAAAACAGGGCCTTCTTACCACAAATCTCGGAGCGGATGGATATCCTTCTGCTACATCCGATGAATCAACGCGTCCGTTCTCGGATTTATTCTCCAGTGGTACAGAGGTCAACCATCTCTTCATTTCCAGTACCTATGAGGCCAGCGGGTACTTTGAGTTTGACAGCTGTCAGAACTTTGCCACATTAAAGGAGACAAATGACGGAAACTTCAAGGTTTACGATGCACTCGGAACCATGGATTCGACTGCGAAGCCCTCGTTACAGCACGGGCAGTTTATGCCCTACGATACCATCACTCCGGGGGTGTATGCTTCGAAGAATCCGCTGAATCTGTACAATGCAAAGAAAGAGCTTCTGAAGGATGACGATCCCAGACGAGGGGAGAAACTGAATCTGGTAAATGACCCTGATTATTATTTCGGTATGGAGCTGAGCGCCAGCTTCGTAAAGACCCCGATGGGCGTGGATGCATGGGGCCATGATATTGTCTTCGAATTCACCGGTGACGATGACTTCTGGCTTTACGTAGACGGTGAGCTTGTGATCGATCTGGGTGGTATTCACTCGGCGTTGGAAGGTACCGTTAATTTCTCCACCGGAACTGTAAAAGTAAACGGCACGACCACGAATCTGAGAGATATCTTCCGGGAGAACTACAAATCCAGAAATCCATCTGCAACGACTACGGAGGTGAATAACTACCTTTCCAAGTATTTCACAATGGGAACGGATGGTGATTTCGAGAAGCATTTCAAGGATTATTCTTCCCATACCATGAAGGTGTTCTACATGGAGCGAGGCGCGGGTGCTTCAAACCTGCATATGAGATTCAACCTGAATTATGTGACTCCGGGCAGTGTAACTCTGAAAAAGGAGGTAACACAGCCTCAGGGTACCGAGATGGATCTTGACCTTATGGAGTATCCCTTCCGGATATGGTACAGGAAGGAGAACGGTCAGGAGGAACTGCTTTCAAATGACGATGAGAATATCCATGTTACCTATCTGAACTCTACAAAGGCGGTTGCCTATAAGGACAGATATACGCCGGTGGGATGTACCCAGGAACTGACATCGGTTTATTTCCTGTCGCCTGAGAGAGGGGCGGAGATACATTTTCCTGATAATACCATCGCCTACAGGATCGAGGAGGTGGGGATCAACAAGAACGTTTATAACGAAGTCTACATCAACGGTACCAAGGTGGACGGTCAACCGGTGGAAACGGGAGTTGAGGATCGAATGTCCTATGATTCCGGATGGAAGAGTGTTGTGGAACGACCGATGCTTACATTCAACAACCATGTCAATCCGGAGGGGCTTCGAACCATTGATTTCACCAAACGGCTGTATGATGAGAATCAAGCACCGATTTATGATGATGACACGCCCTTCAGCTTCCGTCTGTCTTTGTCCAACGGTGTGGATGAAGAGGTTGAACTGGCAAGCATGTACAAGTACCGCGTCAAGAACAAGGACGGGAAATACTGTGCATGGAGCTTCAGTGATCATAAATTCGTGTCTCTCGGCAAGAGTGTATTTACAGATCTGACGGTGGATGAGCAGGAGGCCGCGACCTTTGAGACCTCCATGAACGGTACCATTTCCGAGATCCCCGCGTGGTACACGGTTGAGGTTCCGATCCTTCCGGTGGACATGAAGTATGAGCTGGTGGAACGGACGGAAGAAGTTCCGCTGGGCTATAAGCTGGAAAAATATGAAAGAACTGACGCCGGACATGATACTGATACTGATCCGGAACCGAATAAGGGAACTATCTTAAAGGGTGAGTATCCGAAGATTTTCGTGGATAATCGTAGAGGCTGGGAGCTTCAGGCGGATAAGGAATGGACCGACAGTGAATACATTCTGGATTACGCGGCAATCTACACGGCGGTTTATGTCGGAGATCAGTTAGTGCCGGATTCCATCAGGAGACTGGTATATCCCACCACAAGCGTGCGATATTTCTTTGACCGTCTTGCGGATGGAAAGCAGTTGTCTGACTATCAGATCTTTGAGGTTACTCTGGAAGATCCTGTGGTGGACGCAACCGGTAAGGTTACCTCTTATTCCAGTCTGACGAAACTGGAGGACGGAGATCTTGTTTCGGTTAACGGTACTACGAAGGAAGGAGTGACGACAGGTCATTCCTACAGTGTGGAGTATACTCCGGGAACGCCCACAGGGAAGATGACACCCGGAAATGTCCGCGTGGATGAAATCTCGAATGTGAGAACCGGCGGAATCGTTATGACGCTTTATAAGTGGGATTCCACGGAGAAGCTTTCCGGCGGAACTTTTGTCCTGAAGAAGGGCGATGAAACCATCGGACCTTATACGGCGGACTCGCGCGGCAGGATTACGATCCTGTACGATTTCGATGTGGATACAGAGTATGTCCTGACAGAGACGGAAGCACCTGCAGGCTATATCGGACTTCCACAGTCAGTGAGATTCACGGTGGATTCTGATGACAATATTACTGTAGTTGATAATGATACCGGTTGGTATAGGGGCTACAAGTCCACAGTGACCACTGATAAGCTGATCGCTTATATTGATCTTTATAACAAGCCGTATGAGCTCCGGGCAGTCAAGGTGGATGAACTTGGTACGGCACTGGCAGGAGCACAGTTTGCTCTGTATCGTGGCGTCACAGGCAGTAACGGGACAGTCCTGAAGGATTATTTTCCGATGGAAGGCTTTGAGAGCCTTGTATCCGGTGCAGATGGTACGATTCCGAAGATCGATAACACACTGCCTCACGGCAAGTACTATCTGACAGAGACGAAAGCACCGGACGATTATAATGGAATTACGAAGGATGTGATCTTTACGATCTCTGATTCCGGCGTCCTTTCCATCGATCCGGAGGGCTATCAGGCACTTGTTCAGAATGTGGGAACGGAGGATGCTCCGAGCTACGTCATCAACGTGGAAAACACCTATACCGGAACGGATGCATACTTGACCATCACAAAGACTGTGGAAGGAAACTTCGGAAATAAAGCGAAGGATTTCACCTTTACCCTTAAGGTGGAAGGTGCTACGGAACTGGATGAATATACATGGAGCAAGAACGGAGTGAAGCAGGATACGAAGCTCCACACCGGTGACACATTTGCCATGGGTCATAATGACGTGGTACGGATCGCATTCTCGGTTGGTATAAAGGTCACCATTACCGAAGATAAAGAAAACTATATTTCCACGTTCAAACTGAATGATGAAGATGCTGAGACGACGAATACCATGGAGATCGAGATGACAGCAGATGCAACACTTGCAGTAACGAATACCCTGGAAAGCATCGTGCCTACGGGTATCCGGCTTGATGTAGTAAGTCTGGCTCTGATGGCCATGCTGATGCTTTGCGGAGTTGTGATATTCTATCGAAGAAGTCGTCGGCGATAACATAAAAGCCACCGCTTTATAGCGGTGGTCAGACTGTAGAAAAGTCAGGGCTTCGCCCCTGATTTTTCTATGTAAAAAG
This sequence comes from uncultured Lachnospiraceae bacterium, assembly GCA_902760755.1. GTDB lineage: Bacteria > Bacillota > Clostridia > Lachnospirales > Lachnospiraceae > Eubacterium_Q. The sequence continues at coordinate 61,594 of CACWHK010000018.1, forward strand.
TCTGAAATCCCTTATAAATACTGGCTTTTTCGGCATTTTTATGGTATAATAATAGTATCATTTCAAGGAGGTGATTGTTATATTTGTCCAAATGATCAGGTGCTGAAATAAAGTACTACAAATCGAGATGGATACCGTGAATACAAAAGTGATAAATCAGTGTGTGCCACATGTCCGTTCTTAAATAAATGTACAGAGAGCCGTGATCACCAAAAGATAGTAACAAGACACATTTGGGAAGACTACATGGATAAGTATATTTCTAAGAAAAATGGTGGAGAGCGTCAGCTCCCCACCCACTTTGTCTACAGTCTGAAGGAAGCCCCTGCTCCTGCATTTCAATGTAGGAGCAGGGGCTTCCCTTTTTTACTTCAAAACCATTTTTCATTATAAATGATTTCATGGGAAATGGCAAAGATTAAGCCTGAAATCATGAAAAAGATGTGTCCGTGCTTTAGAAAATCTTTGTATCTCTCGTGAAAATGTGATACAATTCATTCGAATACACAAAATATATTCGGAAAAGGAGGCAGGAAAATGACAATCACAAAGGAACAAAATGGAAGCCAGATGACAGTTGCGATCGAGGGAAGACTTGATACCACTACAGCTCCGGAGCTGGAGCAGGATCTGAAGGATTCTCTGAACGGAGTATCTGAGCTTACGATCGATCTCGGCAAGCTGGATTATATCTCTTCCGCAGGACTTCGCGTACTTCTTTGGGCACAGAAGACCATGAATCAGCAGGGTTCCATGAAGGTTACAAATGTTCAGGAAGTTGTAAACGAAGTGTTTGAGGTTACCGGATTCGCAGACATCCTTACAATTGAGTAGGTATGAATTCATTCGCGGAACATCCCACTTATGTGATCGGGCATAAAAACCCGGACACCGACTCCATAGCCGCTTCGATCGCTTATACGTATCTGAAGCGGCAAAAGGAGCCGGATCAGAACTTCATAGCAGCCCGCTGCGGAAATATCAGCAGCGAGACGCAGTATGTACTAGACCGGTTCGGTGTAAAGCCGCCCCGGTTTATTGGTGATGTTCGGACACAGGTTCGTGACATGGAGATGCGTCGGATCAACGGCGTTCCGGAGAATATGTCCCTGAAGGATGCCTGGGAGATCATGAAGGAGCACAAGGTTGTGACCCTGTGCATCACGGAGGGAAAGCGCCTCTCGGCGCTGATCACCACCGGGGATATCATGGAATCCTACATGGGCTCCTACGAGGCCAACACCCTTTCGGATGCAAAGACCTCCTATGCCAATATCGTGGCTACCCTGGACGGCGTCATGCTGGTGGGTGAGGTAGGAGATGTGCAGACGGAGGGCAAGGTCCTGATCGCATCGGGAACACCGGATGCCATGGAGGAGCAGATCGCACCCCATGATATCGTGATCCTGGGGAACCGCTACGATACCCAGCTCTGCGCCATAGAGATGGAAGCAGATTGCATCATCATATGCGGCGGAGCGAAGGTGACGGAGTCCATCAAGAAGCTGGCTTCGGAGAAGGGCTGCAAGATCATTGTGACGCCTCATGATACATTTACGGTGGCGCGTCTTATCTATCAGAGTATGCCGATCCGTTACTTCATGCGGTCCAAGGACCTGCAGACCTTTAAGGCGGATGATTATATCGAGGATGTACTTCCGATCATGGCTTCCACCCGGCACAGATACTTCCCGGTGGTGGACGCTGCAGGGAACTACAAGGGCATGGTCAGCCGACGGAACTTCCTGGGTGCTTCCAAAAAGAAGGTCATCCTTGTGGATCATAACGAAAAGGCACAGGCGGTCAACGGGATCGAATCTGCAGATCTTCTGGAGATCATCGATCATCACCGCCTCGGTACGGTAACCACATCGAAGCCGGTATTCTTCCGGAATCAGCCGGTGGGCTGTACCTGTACCATCATATATCAGATGTTCTGGGATGAAGGGATCGATATCCCGAAGGACATCGCAGGCCTGATGCTCTCGGCCATCATTTCCGATACGCTGCTGTACCGGTCACCGACCTGTACCAATGCGGACCGGGTTGCGGGAGAGGGGCTCGCGCGGATTGCCGGAGTTGACCCGGAGGAGCTGGCGAAGGCCATGTTCAAGGCGGGCAGCAATCTGGGAGACAAGACCGCAACGGAGATCCTGCATCAGGATTTCAAGAAATTCACCGCCGGCAAGCATACCATCGCCGTCGGCCAGATCAGCACCATGGATGCCAACGAGGTGGAGACCATCAAGGCACAGGTTCAGCCGGAGATGGACAAGATCCGGGAGCAGGACGGTGTGGATCTTCTGTTCTTCATGGTAACAAATATCCTGCGGGAATCCTCGGATGTGTTATTCTCCGGAAATGGGGCGGAGGTCATCCTGGAGGCAGGCTTCAATGTTACATCCAGGGACCATAAGGGAGTATACCTTCCGGGCGTGGTATCCCGGAAAAAGCAGATGGTTCCCATCATTACGGAGACCATGCGATAAATAGTCATTTCTCGCAAGATGTAAATGACGGGGTTGAAGGGGAAGAGTATGAGGGAGTTTACTATTTTCACGGACGTTAACACGGACGTTCACCCGGATTACGCGAAAAAAGAGGGGATCGTGATCCTTCCGCAGTATTACTACTTCGGAGACGGAGTGGTATACGGAGACGAGATCGTTCTGGATGAGGAAACCTTCTATAAGCGTCTGGCGGCAGGGGAGACGGCAAAATCCTCGGGCGTCAATCCGGACAGAGCCAAGACCACATTTGAAGCGGAGCTGAAGAAGGGCAGAGACGTGCTTGCGATCATCTGCTCCTCCGGACTTTCCATGAGCTATCAGACCTGTAAGAATGCAGGAGAGGAGCTGATGCAGGAATACCCCGGATCCAAGGTGATCGTCATGGATTCTCTGAGTGAATCCGGCGGTGCGGGGCTTATGCTCTACGTGGCGCGGGATATGCAGAAGGAAGGCCGGTCCATGGAGGAGATCCGGGACTATATCGAGTCCGTGAAGCAGGATTTCCAGGGAATGTTCGTTGTGGATGACCTGCACTACCTGGTGCGGGGAGGAAGACTATCTCCCTTCAGCGGAGCCTTCGGTACCATGCTGGATATCAAGCCCATCCTGTATCTGAATGAAGAGGGCAAGATCGTTCCCTTAAAGAAGGTACGGACGAGGAAGCGCGCCATCAACGAGATCCTTCGGATCGCAAAGGGGATGGATCCGGATCCGAGATACATGTGTATCGTCTACACCTACAACCGTGACGACGCGGAAGCGCTGGCGGACCGGGTGAAGAAGGAGCTGGGGATCGATGTGGACCGGAAGTACAAGATCCTGATGATCAATAACACCATCGGCGCGCATACGGGACCGAATGCCCTGGGCTTCGGATACCTGGCGCATAAGAAGTGGTCGGATGTAAAGGTATAGAACTGAGGATAGTATGGGATACGAGATCAAGGAGAATACGGAGACCCTGAAGCGGAAGCAGCAGGAGGAAGAGGAGAAGGCTCTGTATGGTGACAGGGGCATGGAACCGGTCCGGGATCTTCCGACCTATATGGATATGGGGGCCGTGAAGGCAGCCTCGTCGGGCGTCGGGAAGTCGAAGACCGCCCGCGGTATCATTTATAAGCTGATCGGACTTCTGATCCTCGGGGCTATCGGCTTCGGTATCTACCTGGTAGTAAACTATGTGGTCGGCTCCGGAGGACAGGATATCTCAAATTATCTTACCTATACGGAGGTGGAGCTTGCGGATCACCTGAAGCTTACCTTTGAGGATCACAACGAGAGGGCTTCCAAGATCCAGCAGTATTCCGGCGGGACCGTTACGGTACGGTCTTCGGGAGAGCTGGAGGTGATCTACATCAACGGCGAGCAGGTGGGTGTGGCAACGGACGGAAGAGACTATCGCTTCTTCGGTGTCGGTGTCAATGACAAGGAAGTGGAAATGGATCAGCTCCTTACCTTCAAGGCGGATTACGTCTTCCACGTGATCAATGACCTGATGGGCGGGAATTCCCAGTCCTACTACTACTGCGATACGGCGAAGAACCAGTGTCTGGTGCTGACCGTCAGTGATAAGACCCACAGAGTGGTGTATATGTCCTTCTTCACGGATCTGGCACTGATCACAAAGGAACTGAGCTTCTGATCCGGATCTAAACAGAAGAATTATAAGGCGTAAAGCAGTCGGTTTTCCATGAAAATGGAGGCCGGCTGCTTTGCATTTAAAAAAACTTAAAAAAAATTTTTTAGTTTTAAGGTTTCTTTCAGTTTACAAATGTATCATGGCACCATAAACAAGAAAAACCTCACAAAAATCCTTACCAAATCCTTTACCCGGTGGAATAAAGAAGAAAGGGGTGCCCATATGAGTAAGTTTCAGGAAGTTTTTAAAAGAACAGAGATCAAATACCTCCTTAGCGACGAACAATATAAGGCTCTGATGGTACGGCTGCAGGGAATCGCAGAAGTCGATCAGTATGGTGAGACCGATATCCTGAACATCTATTACGACACCCCGGAATTCCACCTGATCCGTACCTCTCTGGAGAAGCCGGTTTACAAGGAAAAGCTTCGGCTTCGCAGCTACGGAACGGCAAGAGACGAATCCACATCCTTTATCGAGATCAAGAAGAAGTATAAGGGTGTTGTATATAAGAGAAGAATCGATGCTCCCTACGAGAAGGCAAAGGCGTATCTGGATGGTCAGGGAGAGCTGCTGCAAAGCTCTCAGATCAAATCCGAGATCGATGCCATGAAGCAGGGATATGCAGGACTTCGGCCGGCGATGGCAATCTCCTACAAGCGGATCGCAATGGCCGGAACCTCCGACCCGAACCTTCGGATCACATTTGACAGACAGATCCTCTGGAGAACGGATCATCTGGATCTTCGCGAAGGCGCGAAGGGCGAGGACCTTCTCCAGCCGGGACAGAGACTCATGGAAGTGAAGATCGCAAATGCATTTCCCATGGAGCTCTCCCGGATCTTCAGTGAACTGGGGATCTTCCCGGTATCTTACTCCAAGTACGGCAGAGGATACGAAGTGATGATGGCACGCCGGATGGCAGGTGCATATATCTATCAGCTGGCAGGAAGTGCAGCAAAGAAGGGCGAAGCAGTTGCATACGCATGATGGGGATGCGGGGAAGTGCAGGCTTAGCCGGATGAAACAAAGGAAAAGCTATATGTCAAAATGGAAAGGGGAGATGACATATGACGAATATATTCAGTACGATTTTTGATTCAACCACACTCACGGGGACGGATTTTCTGATCGCCACCTTCAGCTCAATCCTATGTGGTCTGGCGATCGCCCTCCTGTATCGAATCCGGAACCATTGCTCCAAGAGCTTTCTTATCACCGTGGCAGTCCTGCCGGCAGCGGTCCAGATGGTGATCATGCTGGTGAACGGCAACCTGGGAGCAGGAGTTGCAGTTGCGGGAGCCTTCAGTCTGGTTCGTTTTCGTTCCGCACCGGGACGTGGCCAGGAGATCGCATGTATCTTCCAGGCCATGGCCGTCGGACTTGCAACCGGTATGGGTTATATCGGCGTGGCAGCCATCTTCACGGTAGTGATCTCGCTGCTCATGCTGATCCTGAACCTGACAGGCTTCGGAGAATCCTCCAAGCAGGAACGGATCTTAAAGATCACCGTTCCGGAGAGCCTGGATTTTGAAGGAAAGTTTGACTCAGTCCTTCAGAAGTACCTCACCAGCTACACGCTGGAGGAGGTAAAGACCGTCAATATGGGCAGCATGTACAAGGTAAGCTACCATGTGGTAACAAAACCCGGTGTTTCCGTAAAGGAAATGTTGGACGAGCTCCGCACCGGAAACGGAAATCTGGAGATCAGTCTGGGCCGTCCGACCACAGCCTATGATGAGCTGTAAGTAAAGATGGAGGATTAGGATCATGAAAAAGAACAGATTATATATCACCACAGCCCTGCTGTCCATGGGACTCCTCACGGGACTGACCGGCTGCGGATCGAATTCAGAGAATACAGATGCGGTGGAGCCCCTCAGCTCCACCGCAAATAATGCAAAGGAGCTGGCGGAGGGTGCCACCGAAGGAGAAGAGATCAGCGACAGATCCTCCAAGGGCTCCAAATCTTCCGACAATACGTCTTCGGGCAGTACGGTGAAGACGTCCGCCATCGACGTGGATGACCAGTTCTCAAAGCGGGACCTGGATCCTTCCTATGATGCATCCGAGGCTGAGTCCATTACTCTTTCCGAAACCGCGATCACGGCAAGCGGCAGCGGAGCCACGGTGGGAAATACCTCCTCCGGAGCCCCGAATGTGACCATCAGCAAGGCCGGGGTTTATGTGGTATCCGGAACCCTTTCCGCAGGACAGATCGTTGTGGATGCGGGAGATGATGACAAGGTACAGCTGGTACTCTCCGGAGTTACCATGACCAACAGCGACAGCGCATGCATTTATGTGAAGAATGCGGATAAGGTCTTTGTGACACTGGCGGACGGAACGACGAATACCCTGTCCGATACCGGCGCAGAGTTTGTGCAGGAGGACGAGGATACGAATGTGGACGGCGTGATCTATGCACGTGATGATATCGTCTTCAACGGCAGCGGAACCCTTAACGTTACGGCAAAGACAAAGCATGCCATCGTGGGCAAGGATGACCTGAAGGTGACAGGCGGAACCTATAACATCACTGCAGCAGCAAAGGGAATCTCTGCCAATGATTCGATCCGGATCAAGGCAGGAACCTTCACCATCGATTCCGAGGATGATGCACTGCATACCAGCAACGGCGATGAGGAAGGCCGTGGCTATATCTATATCGAGGACGGAACCTTCGACCTGTCCACCCGGGATGACGGAATCCATGCGGAGACCGACCTTCTGATCCGTGGCGGAAAGATCAACGTGAAGGAAAGCTACGAAGGGATCGAGGGCTACACCATTACGGTGGATGGCGGTGAGATCAGTATCGTGGCAAGTGATGACGGCATGAATGCAGCCGGCGGAAGCAATTCCGGAGGCAAGGGCGGTTTCGGTGGAAACTTCGATGGAAATTCCGATGGAAACTTCCAGGGCAAGGGCGACTTCGGCGGAAAGAAGAACACAGATGATTCGAACGGATCGGGTGCTTCCACCGACGAGAGTGACAGCAGCTGGGATGGCAGGCAGGGAGGCCGCGGAGGCAAGGGCGGACGCGGACAGATGCCGGACTTCCAGAATGGTGAGATGCCTGAGATGCCGAACGGCAGGCAGATGCCGGATTTCCAGAACGGCGAAAGGCCGGAGATGCCCGACGGTGAGATGCCCGATATGCAGAACGGCAACGGCGGAGGCTTTCCGGGCGGTAACGGCGAGAACTTCCCGGGCGGTGGTGGCGGCATGATGATGGATGCGGATGAGAACGCCGTGATCGTGATCAATGACGGAACCATCTACATAAATGCAAACGGTGACGGCCTGGACTCCAACGGATATCTTACCGTGAACGGCGGTGTGATCTACGTGGACGGCCCCACAAATAACGGTAACGGAGCACTGGACAGCGGACTCGGACTTACCGTGAACGGCGGTACCGTGATCGCAGTGGGAAGCTCCGGAATGGCAGAGGGCTTCGGTTCCTCTTCCACACAGAAAAGCTTTAAATATGACTTCGGCAGTGCACAGTCCGGAGGAACAGAGTTGGAGCTTCTGGACAGCACAGGCACTGCGATCTTCAAATATACACCTTCCAAGCAGTACAGCTCCGTAGTATTCTCAAGTGCGGACCTGAAGGAAGGCACCTACACCGTAAAGGCCGGATCCACGGAAGGTTCGGTTACGGTGAAATAAACTTACCAATCCCTCTCTTTTACCTTTTTTCGCGCCGCGACAGCCCCCCTTTCCTGATCGCGGCGCATTTTTTGTTATGAGAAAGCAATCCATGGCAGGAACTCCTTCGGTCTTCGCCCGGGGTGGAGAGAACCGCTTCGGAGGAAGGCACGAACCGCCGGGGGCAGGCATAAAAAAGGGTTGTCTCCCGGTGTAAAAGTGCGGTAAAATAGAAATAGTTGATTTTAGACCGAGGAGGATTGACATGGGCACAATTATAGACGTACTTGAACAGTTTACAAAGGATACACCGAACACAGCCATTCTGTTTGATGATGCACACTCGAAGGGCATCACCTATGAGCAACTGGATAATCTTACCGGACGGGTATATGCGTATCTGAAAAAGAACGGTGTGGGGAAAGAGGACTTCGTCCTGATCAACCTGCCCCGTGGCGTGATGCCCATCATAGCCATGCTTGGTGTCTGGAAGGCAGGAGCTGCATGGGCCCTGGTGGAGGATACTTACGCACCGGATCGTATTGCTTTCATCCGCGAGGACTGCGGCTGTAAGTTTGAACTGAATGCAGAAGCCATAACCGAGGTGTTGAAGGAGGAGAGTCTTCCGGGCCATGAGGTAACGGATGATCATGACGCGGCATACGCCATCTATACCTCCGGAACCACGGGAAATCCGAAGGGTGTGCTTCATGAGTATGGCAATCTGAACCGGGCCATCGAATCCATCCAGGTGAACGGAGAAACCCCATTTACGGGAAAGGACCGTCTGGCGCTGCTGGCACCCATGAACTTCGTGGCATCCGTGATCGTGATCCTGAAGGGCCTTTCCATTCAGGGCGGACGGATCTACGTGGTAAGCTATGCCACCATCAAGAATCCCATGGCGCTGAAGATGTTCTTTGTTGAGAAGCGGATCAGCATCACCTTCCTGACTCCGTCCTACGTTCGGATGCTGGGGAACCAGACAGGACCCTTCCTCCGCATGCTCTTTGTGGGAAGTGAGCCTGCCAACAACGTATATAACAAGAAGCTGGATCTGATCAACATTTATGCCTGCTCCGAGAGCGGGTTTGCCGTAGGTGTCTTCCCCATCGACAAGTCCTACGAGACATGTCCTATCGGTAAGCCGGAGGTGAAGACCGAGATCACTCTGATCGACGAGGAAGGAAATGTGGTGCCGGAGGGCGAGATGGGAGAGCTCTGCTTCGAGAACCCCTACGTCCGCGGCTATATCAATCTGCCGGAGGAGACAAAGAAGGCCTTCGTAAACGGCGTATATCATACCGGAGATCTGGCAAGGAAGGATCCGAATGGCAATTACCTCCTGCTGGGACGCTCCGGCGATATGATCAAGATCAACGGAAACCGGATCGAGCCGGCGGAGATCGAGGCTGCCGTAAAGCAGGTGCTGGATCTGAAATGGGCTGCAGCCCGCGGCTTCGAGGAGAACGGCAAGAGCTATCTTGCAGCCTACTTCACCGAGGATATCGAGGTGGATCCCGACTATATGCGCGGGGAGCTGTCGAAGCGTCTTCCCTACTATATGATCCCGTCCTACTATATCAAGATCGACGAGATCCCGCTGAAGACAAACGGTAAGATGGACCGGAAGGCCCTGCCGAAGCCGGATACCAGCAACTTCAAGACCGAATACGTGGCACCGGTAAATGAGACGGAGTGCAAGCTCTGCGAGGCCATGCAGAAGGTGCTGAAGGTGGATCAGATCGGTATCCATGATGATTTCTATGAGATGGGCGGAGATTCCCTGGGTTCCATCCAGGTAATTGTCGAGAGCCAGCTCCCCGGCCTGCAGGCCAGTGAGATCTTCCGCGGAAGAACCCCGGAGAAGATCGCAAAGCTCTACGAGGAGAATCATGCAAATGATGACGGTGAGGCTCCGGAGGTAAAGAATGCGGAGGCCCAAAGGCACGATCATCCGCTGACCGCGGAGCAGCTGTACATGCTGGATTATCAGCTGTACACCCCCATGTCCACCATGTATAACCTCTTCTCCATGATGAAGGCGGATAAGGACAGCTTCGATCTGGAGAAGCTGGCAGAGACCATGCGGACGGTTGTCCGGAATCACCCGGCACTGCTCACCACCTTCCATTTCAACGAGGACGGAGAGGTGGTACAGCGCTACACCCCGGAGATCGAGCGTGAGATCAAGGTGGAGAAGATCAGCGAGTTTGAGTTCCAGAGCCTGAAGGATACGCTGGTTCAGCCCTTCCAGGTGATCGGTGGCTGCATGTATCGCTGCCGGATCTTCGAGACCGAGAAGAACGGTTATATCTTCTTCGATGTACACCATACTCTGTTCGACGGCACGTCCCTCAAGGTATTCATGGGAAATGTAGGAAAGCTTTACATGGGCATGCTGCCGGATCCGGACTTCTATTATCTGATGCTGCAGCAGCGTGAGGATGCACAGAAGACGGATTTCTACGAGGAGAGCCGCAGGTACTTCGAGGATCGTTTCGAGGGCGTGGAGTGGTCCAGCTACCCGAAGATCGATCATGAGTCCCGTGAGAACGAGATGGGAGAGCTCTTTGCGGAAATGGGCATCGAGCAGCCGCAGATGGCTGCCATGGAACGCCGCTATAAGATCAGCCGGAATGAATTCTTCATCACGGTTGCGGCCCTGTCCATCGCATTTTACAATAAGGCAAGCAATATCAAGCTGTCCTGGATCTACAACGGACGTGAGGATCTGCAGATGATGAACACCGTAGGACTTCTGTTCCGTGACCTGCCTATCGGCCTTCGGCTGGAGGATGACCAGACCATCCGGAATATCTTCCAGAACGTACACCTGCAGGTGCAGAAGGGGATCGAGCATAGCTGCTATCCCTACGTGGATATCCACAATCAGGTGGGTGGAAGCGAGTCGGCATACCTTCTCTATCAGCAGGATATCCGTGATATGGGCGGTATGGGCGGCATGGAGATCGAGACCGTGGACATCCGCCAGAACCAGGCTGCCTCCCAGACCATTCTGGATATGGAGATCCTGGACGGTACGGAAGGACTGGTGCTGATGATCGATTATGCAGCCAGCCGTTATAAGGATACAAGCATCGAGGCCTTCAAGGATATCTTCCTTCGGGTGGCACATTCTCTGGTGACACAGACCACCCAGGAGGATGTGACGGTGAAGGAGCTTCGGAAGAAGCTGGAGGATAAGAAGAACTTCTTTGCAAAGGTGAAGGGTATTTTCAGGAGAAAGAAGTAATGCATTCGAGTGTGAAAAAAAGAATGTCAGATAGCTACGGGGAGAACCGGGAGATCGCGGGAGCTGCGGATCCTGCCCTGGTGGCTGTCTGTTGTAACGGGTCCTTTGTGGGAAGGCGTGTGGGTGAGACCATTGCCTTTCGCGGAGTGCCCTTCGCCAAGCCTCCGGTGGGGGAGCTTCGCTGGCAGCGGCCCGTGGCTCCGGATCCGGATGACCGGACCTATGAGGCCTACTACAACGGAAAGACGCCGATCCAGACCGAGTGGCCTACGGAGGTTGCGTCCTACTATCCTCAGGGAGAGGACTGCCTCTACCTGAATGTATGGAAGAATCCCTCGGATACAAGTGAGAAGAAGGCAGTCATGGTCTTCTTCCACGGTGGCTCCTATGGCTGGGGCGGGACCGCGGATCCGCTCTATGACGGAACGAATCTGGTCACCGCACACCCGGAGATCGTCCTTGTGACTGCGGGCTACCGAACCGGACTCATGGGCTTCGTGGACTTTTCCAAGGTGCCCGGAGGGGACCGGTTCCCGGATGCTCCCAACCTCGGGATCTGGGATCAGATCGAGGCACTTCGCTGGGTGAAGCAAAACATCGCAGCCTTCGGCGGAGATCCGGAACTGGTGACGATCTTCGGAGAGTCCGCCGGCGGGGGAAGCGTATCCATCCTTCCCTTCATTGGTGAGGCAAAGGGGCTTTTCAAAAGGTCCATCGCGGAGAGCGGATCGGTGGCGCTGACATTTTCCAAAGAGGAATGCCAGGACTTTACGAGACGACTTCTTAAGGCCAGCGGAGCCATCTCCATGGATGATCTGATGGCGCTTTCGGAGGACGACTTAAAGCGAGTAAATGAAGCAGTCAATATGTATAATAACTTCCCCCAGCGGGACGGCGTGCTGATCCCGGAGGATCCGTACGAGCCATACGCCAGGGGGAAAACAGCCCACTGCGACCTGATGATCGGGACGAATTCCAATGAGATCAATTACTGGGTCGGTGAGCTGGGCGGGATCGCACCCTTCCGGTTCGGGATCCCGGTGAAGCTGGAGAATGATCTTCGGTCTATGAACCCCGCAGCAGCCAATGTGGTGCGGACCTTCCTGAAGAAAAAGAAGGGACATCCGGTCTGGAAGATGGCGGAGTTTTACAATGAGATGATGTTCCGTCTGCCTGCCATTCATCAGGCGGAGGAGCACTGCAAGCATGGCGGGAAGGTGTATATGTACTTCTGGAAGGTGCCCAGCACCATCCGCTTCCGCGGTGCCTGCCATGCGGTGGAGCTGGCATATGTCTTCGGGAATCTGGAGGAGACCATCTACACCGGAAAGCAGGGGAAGAAGAGCATCTCCGATATGGTGCAGCGGATGTGGGTGAACTTCGCGAAGACGGGGAATCCCTCCACGGTACCCTACCGCTGGCCGAAGTACGGGCGGAAGTACCGCGCTACCATGATCATCGACTGGAACACTCATGTGGAAATGTCGCCGCTGGATCACCAGCGTCGGATGCTGTCTCCGCTTCTGGATGAGCATATCAACATGAGCTATGCGGATATGAGCTACAATGTACCCTATGTGCGCGGGGTTGCGGCAGTGGGTGCGCTGACCCTGGCAGCTCTGGGCGGCACGGCAGCCATGCTGATCAAAAAACGAAAATAAGCTGCAGTAAGAAAAAGAATCCCGCGGGTTTCCTTTCCATGGAACCCGCGGGATTCTTTTTCTTCTATGCTTTATTCACTCTTTGGTTTATCTTTGTTATTCTTGGGATTATCCTCCCCCATGTTCTCCGGAAGGATGTAGGAGAGGAGCAGGGCAATCACGAAAACCACTGCGACTACATTTGACTTGAAGATATCCTGTACGATGTCCGGGAAGTGATTCCAGATATCGGATTCCCCGGAGGCCGTGGTGCCCACACCGATGGCCAGTGCCAGGGAGGCGATGGTGATGTTCTTCTGTGTAAATCCGCAGCCCGCCAGCATCTGCATGCCTGCAAGAAGGATCTGACCGAACATCATGATGGTGCAGCCGCCCAGCACCGATTGCGGGATGGATGCAAAGAAGGAACCGATGGGCGGGAACAGGCCTGCCAGCACCAGGATCACGGCGCCGGTCATGATCGTAAAACGGTTTACGACGCGGGTCATGGCGATCAGTCCTACATTTTGCGAGAAGGACGTGACCGGAGGACATCCGAACAGGGAGGAGAGGGAGGAAGCGAAGCCGTCAACCACCAGAGCTCCGGAGATCTCCTCATCTCTTGCGGGACGCCTGAGTCCGCCGATGGCCATGGCGGAGGTATCGCCAATGGTTTCCGTTGCGGAAACCAGGAAGATCACAAAGACGGACAGGATCGGTCCGAGCTTGAATTCCGGGGTGAATATCAGGAAATGTGGGAAGGAGACAACACCCTCATCCCAGATTCCGGTGAGGTCCACCATGCCGAGACAGAGGGACAGGATATAGCCAACGATCAGTCCGACAAGGACGGCCAGGGAACGGTAGGGCCCCTTTGCCAGAACCATCCACACCAGGGATACCAGCAGGGTTACGGTTGCGACGATCAGGTTCTGTGGGGAGCCGTAATCCTCGGTATAACCGCCTCCGAAGGAGCGTGCGCCCACGGTGAAGAGGGAAAGCCCGATCCCGCAGACAACCACCGCGGGAACGATGGGTTTGATATAGTGTGAGATCCTTCGCAGGGTCAGTCCGATCAGTCCTTCCAGAAGACCGCCCGTAAGTACGCAGCCGATCACCACCGGATAGCCGTAGTTCACGGCGACGGTAGAAAGGACCGTTACGAAGGTGAAGCTGACGCCCATGACGATGGGAAGATGGGAGCCGATCCTCCAGATCGGATAGAGCTGGAGTAGGGTGGCAACACCCGCGATAAACATGGCATTCTGCATCAGGAAGCCCAGCTCCTTCCCCTGAATGGATGCAGAGGCCGCTATGATCGTGATGGGGGTGAGGTTCGCGACAAACATGGCAAGAACATGCTGCAGTCCATAAGGGATCGCCCGGGCGACAGGGACCCTGCCTTCCAGGTGATAGATGTTCTCTATGGATGATCTGGGTCTGTTCTCCGGCATGGCCGTCACCCCTCTCGTTTGTTTTCGGATATTTAGCTGCGGAAGACGATGTCTCCGTCATCCGTCATGCTTTCAATCACTGCCAGGGAGGTGACGGAGTAGCCGGCATCGCGCAGCATCTTTCCGCCGTCCTGGAAGCCCTTTTCGATACAAATGCCGATGCCTTCCACGGAGGCTCCTGCCATCTTGCAAAGCTCGATCAGGCCGAGCAGGGCATTTCCGGTGGCCAGGAAGTCATCCACGATGAGGACACGGTCATTCTCGTTAAGGTACCGCTTGGAAATGATCACCTGATAGTCCTTCTTGTAGGTGAAGGAGGCAACCTTTGTGACATACAGGTCCTTGCCCAGATTCAGACTCTGGGTCTTCTTGGCAAAGAGCAGCGGCACACCGAAGCTTCGCGCTGCAGAGCATGCGATGGCGATTCCGGAGGCCTCGATGGTCAGGACCTTGGTGATCCCGCAGTCTTTATAAACACGATGCAGCTCCTCGCCAATCCGGTCCATCAGGACCACGTCGATCTGGTGATTCAGAAAGCCGTCAACCTTCAGGATATTGCCGGGATAGACACGGCCTTCCTGCCGGATTCGATCTTCAAGTAGTTTCATAAGAAGGTTCCTCGCTTATCCATAGTTTGTCAGGCCTGTCCTGCCTCCTCCGGCGGATCCTTTGCGTAAAGGGCCTTCAGCAGGAGCGGTGTCAGGATGGAGCTTACGATGATCAGAAGGATCACCGCGGTAAAGTAGGCGGGCTCGAGCATGTCAGCCTTGAGTCCCCGCTGTGCGACGATCAGGGCGACCTCGCCGCGGGTCATCATTCCACAGCCCACCTTCAGGGCGTTGTGTCCCTTATAGCCAAGAACCCTTGCAGTAAGCCCGCAGCCGACCACCTTCGAGAGCAGTCCCACGGCAACGAAGGCCAGGGAGAACCAGAGGATGGTCATGTCGAGAGTCCGTACATTTGTCTGAAGTCCGATACTGCAGAAGAACACAGGGCCGAAAATGATGTACGAGTTGATATCCATCTTTTGGGTGATGTATTCCGAATCCTGGAGGGAGCAGAGGATCACGCCTGCCACGTAGGCTCCGGTGATGTCTGCCACGCCGAAGTATTTGTCTGCCACGTAGGACAGGGCAAAGGCCATGGCGATCCCTATGATGGGAATCCGGCGGGTGTGCGGATGCTTGTTATCGTACCATTTGAATACCTTGTAAATGATGATGCCGAGAACGATGGCCAGCGCGAAGAAGGCGAGGGTGCGAAGAAGCACGCCTGTCACATCCGCGTCGGGCTTTTTGAAGCCGATCACCACGGTGAGGACGATGATGCCGATCACGTCGTCGATGATGGCGGCGCTCATGATGGTCTGTCCCAGCTCTCCCTGAAGCTTGCCCAGCTCACGCAGGGTCTGTACGGTGATGCTGACGGAGGTTGCCGTGAGGATCGTTCCGATGAAGATCGCACGGTAGAACGTTTCGGTTCCGATGGCTGAGAAGCCGTAAAATGCCATATACAGCAGGGTTCCGCAGAGCAGCGGGGTGAAGACGCCGGTGCAGGCAATGATGGTTGCCTTCACACCGGTTTTCTTCAGATCGGAGATGTTGGTCTCCAGACCTGCCGTGAACATCAGAATGATAACGCCGATCTCGGCCATGCCCGCCAGGAAGTCGGAGGGTTCCACCAGATTGAACAGGCTCGGTCCGATCAGAAGTCCGGCGATGATCTCGCCGGCCACCTGGGGGGCCTTGCATTTTCGGGCGAGAAGGCCGAAGAATTTGGCGGCCACGATGATGATGGCCAGTTGTCGCAATATGTCTAACGTGTCCATGAATTTACTCCTCCATTGTATGGCACAAATGATAACACTTTTGAACGGTTGTTACAAGCACTTGTGAACAATGGGACGGCGTTGTTCCCGGCTACATGAGACGGCGCTTGGTCCTTCGCCACGGATGCTGTTTTGGGGGACCGGCTCGCGCCCTCTCGCTTCGCTCGCGCCACGGCATTCGCCGAATAGGCATGCGAGCATGCCTGCTCGGCTCATTGCTCGCGCCGGATATGGAAGTGTCCAACCTTCTTGCTAGAAATATGGGGGTGTGTTAGAATAGGGGAGTTGGGAGTTCTGATGAAGAAAGGACAGAAGAAATGAGACGAAGTGGAAAAAGGGTGCTTGGTGTTTTGCTTGCGCTGGCGTTGGTTCTTGGTTTTGCAGGATGCGGGAAATCGGAAGAGGGGACGACGGCTGCGGAGGCAGGAACAGAGGCGGTATCAGAGGATGTGACGATCCGCGTCGGGTCTTTGAAGGGACCGACGACCATGGGCCTTGTGAATCTGATGAAGGCTTCCGAGAAGGGAGAGGCATCAGGAAAGTATGAGTTTACGATGGAGACGCAGGCGGATGTGATCGCGTCCGGGATTGTAGGAGGCACTCTGGATGTGGCTCTGGTGCCGGCGAATCTCGCTGCGGTTCTCTATAAGAAGACCGAGGGCAAGGTGAAGGTGCTTGCCATCAATACGCGTGGTGTGCTGGAGTGCGTCACGGGAGATGCATCCATCAAGTCCGTGAAGGACCTGGCAGGCAAGACGGTCCTTTCCACGGGACAGGGCACGACGCCGGAGTATGCGACCCGGTTCCTGCTGGAGAAGTACGGCGTCACGGACTGCACGATCGAGTTCAAGTCCGAGGCAACGGAGATCGCCTCCATTCTGAAGGAGGATCCGACGAAGATCGCCATCCTGCCGCAGCCCTTTGCAACAGTGGCTGAGGTGCAGAATGAGTCTCTTAAGTCTGCATTTACGCTGACCGCAGCCTGGGACGAGCTGGGTCTTGACTCCCAGCTGATCACGGGTCTTACCGTCGTGCGCAGCGATTTCCTTGCAGAGCACCCGGCAGCGGTTGCAAGCTTCCTGAAGGAGGCAGCAGCCAGCGCGGATAAGGCGGTTTCGGATGTGGAAGGTACCGCAGAGCTGATCGCATCCTACGGGATCATCGAGAAGGCACCGGTAGCAAAGAAGGCGCTTCCTTCCTGCAATATCGTCTGCATCACCGGTACGGAGATGAAGGGGATCGTCAGCGGATATCTGCAGACCCTCTTTGATCAGGATCCGAAGGCCGTAGGCGGTGCGATGCCCGGCGAGGACTTCTATTATCTCGGAGAATAATCAATACCAAATAATATGAAAAGAAAGCTCATCATCATTTTCATATGGCTCCTTCTATGGCAGGGGTTGTCGCTTCTTATAAACAACCCTGTGCTTTTTGTGGGACCATGGGAAACGGCGAAGGCGCTGGTAGAGATGCTGGGGAAGGGCGACTTCTACAGCTCGCTGCTTCGGACACTGCTCCGACTGCTGCTCGGCATCCTCGCAGGCACCGGATCGGGCTTTCTTTTTGCGTATGCAGCCTACAGGAAACGGCTGCTCCGGGACTTTCTTGCCCCGGTGGTAAGCCTGGGGAAGGCCATCCCCGTGGCCAGCTTCGTAATCCTCATTCTGATCTGGTTCGGAAATGAATGGGTTGCCATGGTGGTGGTATTCCTTGTGACATTTCCGATTGCGTATCTGAATCTGCAGAAGGGACTGGACAGTCTGGATCCATCAATGACGGAAATGTCGACGGTGTTCCGGTTCACCGGCCCGCGGCGGTTTCACTACGTGGAGCTTCCCCAGCTCCGGAGCCATATCGGAGCGGCTGTGGCACTGACCATCGGCATGGGCTTTAAGAGCGGGATTGCTGCGGAGGTGATCGGTCAGGCAAGACTGACCATCGGTAATGAACTGTATCAGTCGAAGATCTATCTGGAAACGGCGGAACTCTTCGCGTGGACTGCGATGGTGATCCTGCTGTCATGGGTGGTAGAGAAGCTGGTGACGCTGGGACTGAAGAGGCTGAAGGTTGTATAATGGTTTGTCATTCTGAGGAGTGCGTAGCAAGGCGGAGAATCCCGTCGCTTCGGCAGGGAGATCCTTCGCCTTTGGCTCTGGATGACAGAGATGTATGGTCGGAGAATATGATTGGATACGGACTATCAGTTAACATAATATCGGCAGGGCCGGGGGAAGCCCCCATGCTTCGGGAGACGTCCTTTGAACTGGACCCGGGAGCACATGTGGTGATCACCGGGGCCTCCGGCAGCGGAAAGACCACGCTGCTCCGTGTTCTGGCCGGACTTCTTCAGTATCGCGGAAGAGTGGGATACATCAATGAATCCTACCTTCGTTCGGGGGAGGAAGGAAAGCTTCCCGAGAAGAAATCGGACAGTTCGTTCAGCTCGGGAAGCCCGGTTAGTTCAGACAATCCGGGCAGTTCGGGTAGTTCGGGCAGTTTGGGCAGAAGCACCCGCACACATCGAGGCAAGGGCTCCGAGTGCCGGGACAATACGATCTCCCCGGCAGAGCTGCTGGAGATGGGCGGTATCTCCATGCTCTTTCAGGATAACCGACTGCTCCCCGAGCTTTCGGCGGTAGAGAATCTTTGCGTCGCACTTCCGGCGGAGTGGTTGAAGAAGCATCGCCCGGACAGGAATACGGATCCGGACAGGATGTCGACTTCAGATAAAAAGAAGCTGTTTCGTCAGCTCCTTAGGGGGGAACTGGCAAAGATCCTTCCGGGAGTGGACCTGGACAAACCGGTGAGCCAGCTTTCCGGTGGCGAGCAGCGTCGCGTGGCCCTGGCCCGCGCTCTGGTGCAGGATGCAACCGTCGTCCTTCTGGACGAACCCTTCACCGGCCTGGACTCGGCCTCTGCAGAACTCGTACGGCAGTACATTTCCGAGAAGGCTGAGGGCAAAACCCTGCTTCTTACGGAACACGAAGGAGCACATTTTCCTGATTGGAAGAGAATAGAAATAACGAAGAATCACGAGGCAGAAAATGATCACAAATGACGTTGGAATTGTAAGCTTGAAGCATTTGATCCTGGAGGAAATGGCCCGCATGGCGTGGGCCGGAACCCTTACCTCCGAGGATAAGGAGGCACTGGTCTATAAGATCATCCCGGGACCGCTGGCACAGTACCGGTGCTGCATCTATAAGGAGCGGGAGATCGTTCGGCAGCGGATCCGCCTGGCGGAGGGACTCTCGGCCAGCGCGGACCCGGCGCGGCAGTCGGATCTGGTGATCCAGGTGCTGTCCCCGGCCTGCGAGGAGTGCCCCATCTCGTCCTACACGGTAACTGACAACTGCAGGCTCTGTGTGGGAAAGGCCTGTCTTAACTCCTGCCAGTTCGGAGCCATCTCCATAGGCCATCACAGGTCCCATATCGACCCGGCCAAGTGCAAGGAGTGCGGCAAATGTGCCGCCGCCTGCCCCTATTCCGCCATCGCGCATCTGGAGCGTCCCTGCAAGAAGGCCTGCCCCACCGGGGCTATCACCTACGACGAGTACGGCATCTGCAAGATCGACGAAGAGAAATGCGTTCAGTGCGGGCACTGTGTGCACGCATGCCCCTTCGGAGCCATCGCAGCCAAGTCCTTCCTGGTGGGCCTGATCGAAGAGATCAAGGCCGGGAAGGAAGTGATCGCCATGTGTGCGCCTGCAACGGAAGGCCAGTTCGGGCCGGATATCTCCATGGCATCCATCCGTGCGGCCGTAAAGGAACTGGGCTTTGCGGATATGGTGGAGGTCGGACTGGGCGGAGACATGACTGCGGCCTATGAGTCAAAGGAATGGGCAGAAGCCCTTGCGGAAGGGCGGAAGATGACCACCTCCTGCTGTCCCGCGTTTATCGGAATGCTGCGGAAGCACTTCCCGGAGCAGTTTAAGGAGAACATGTCAAATGTGGTTTCTCCCATGTGTGCCATCTCCCGGTACCTGAAGGCCACCCATCCCGGCTGTGTCACCGTCTTTATCGGCCCCTGTATGGCCAAAAAGAGCGAGGCTCTGGACAAATCCGTTCCCGGAAATGCCGATTATGTTATGACCTACGGCGAATTCCGTGCACTGCTTCGTTCCAAGGACGTGGAGCTGAAGCCGGTGGATGACCCCTATCAGGAAGCCTCCATTTTCGGAAAACGATTCGCCACCAGCGGAGGCGTGGCAAATGCCGTGATCGAGTGTATGAAAGAACGCGGGGTGGATCCCGGCGACATCAAGCTTCGCAAATGTGCCGGCGGTACCGAATGCATGCAGGCCCTGACCCTGCTCAAATTCGGAAAACTTCCCGAAGACTTCATCGAAGGCATGGCCTGTCCCGGCGGCTGCGTCGGCGGCCCCTCCAAACATAAAACCGAAACCGAGATCATCAAAGCCCGCGAAGGCCTCCTCAAAAACGCCGACGCGAGAAATGTCCTTGACAATCTCGCCAACTATCCCATGTCCTCTTTCTCCATGTACCGCGATGGACATATGGACGACTAGGATTATTGTTTGGGAGAGGGCCTTAAACCCAGGTGGGTGTCAATCCGGAATACAGGCGCGTCATGTCCGGCCACGATGCTATTTTCGAGGACGTTGCGGGTCTCGGCACTTGGCAATCCGCGTGCATCGCACGCGGGAAGCCTATGTGCGTCCTCGAAAAAGCATCAGTGGCATAGGACACAGCGCCGAGGATTTTTTGTGTGATGGGAATCGTGCCAACGATTACTTGACGGTGACCTTTGGATACAAACAGTTGAGCATGGAAACCAAGTATGTTATTATGATTAAGGTGGTCGCTATGAATCAGCGGCCCATAAGGAGGAGGAAACTATGGCAGAGACAATGACATTCGAGCAGGCTCTGAACCTGTACAAAATCCGCTACCGCGTCATGTACCACAACTACCTTGAAAGCCTCGCTGACCCGAACGCCTTCATAACCCTCGAGAACATGTACGGCCGTCTTATGGAGATGCGCTATGTTCTGATGGAGCTCTACAAGGTAACCGAGGACGAGCTGGATGGTCTGGCAGATGATGCAAAGAACGACCGCCCGGTGATCATCACCCGCGGCGACCACATTCGCACCATGACAGACGAAGAACTGGCAGACATGTTCCTCGACATCAAGGAAGGCAAGCTGAATCCGGCGGAGCTCACCGTAGACTGGCTGAAGGTAGAGGGAGAATTCCTGTAGGATCATGGAGATAAAGTATTACGATATAGGTCTGAATCTGTTCTCGGCCCAGTTCAAGCACCCGGATAAGGTGCTGCAGCGGGCAGCAGAGGAAGGCGTGGCCTGTATCCTGACGGGGTCGGACCCGAAGGAGAACCGGACCATACATGAATATCTGACAGAGCAGAGCAGGAAGGACCCTTCGTTCCCACTGTACGGAACCGCAGGGCTGCACCCGCACAATGCGGACCGGTTCACGGAAGCAGACCTGGCAGTGGTGCGCCGCATTTACAGGGAGAATCCGCGGGTGGTAGCCGTGGGAGAGTGCGGTCTGGACTATAACCGCATGTTCTCGACGAAGCCGAACCAAAGGAAGGTTCTGGAGCAGTTTATCGCCCTGGCGGAGGAGCTGGAGGCTCCCATGTTCCTGCATGAAAGAGATGCGGCGGAAGACTTCGCGGTGCTCTTTGCAGGGGTGCCGAAGGTGGTGGAACGGTCCGTGGTGCACTGCTACACCGGAGACCGTGCGACCGTGGAGAAGTACCTCTCCATGGGCTTTTCCATCGGCGTGACCGGCTGGATCTGTGATGACCGGAGAGCCGACGAGCTCAGGGATGCCGTGGCAGTGATCCCGAAGGACCGGATCCTCATCGAAACGGATGCCCCGTATCTTACTCCGAGAAACGTTCCCGGACTGGGACGTACAAATGTACCGGAGAACATCATTTACGTGGCAAGAACCCTGGCAGAGTATATGCACCTCCCGGAGGAAGAGCTGATCCGCTGTGCGAGAGAGAATACGGAACGGGTCTTCGGCCTTTCGAGGAATGAAACCACCGAATGAAACGTAAAAAGGAGCCTGACATTCCGTAGAATGTCGGGCTCCTTCTATCGTTCCGGTGTTACTCTCCCTTTATATCCAGCAGAGAATCCGGATTCGTCTGATTTGCGTTGTCCACGGCATCATTTGCCTTATCGATCAGGTTCTTGGCCAGATCTACCTGCTGGTCGCCTACCGTCTTCTCCGGTCCGCAACCGGTGAGTGTGGCTGCACCGAGAGCCAGGAGCGCGCCGATGATCAAAAGCTTCTTCTTCATTTGGTATTCCTCCATCCATTTCCATGGGGCATGAAAAACGCCCATGGGATACCAGACAATCTCTTCTTTCATAGAGTACAACCTTTTTCCGGTTCCGTCAATGCTTATGCAAAGGACACAAAATGTTCACACTTTTTATTAGCACTCACTATTGACGAGTGCTAACAGAAGTGGTATAACAGTATCAACAAAAGAAAAAAGCCCACCGAAAGATGGACTCCGGCAACCCGAAAGGGCCGCGAATAGAGAAAGGAGTGTTGAGTATGTATTACCCGAATATTTTTAAAGGAACCGTTATGGATGATCTGATGAATGAGCTGATGGGTTATCCCTGCAACCTGGAGAAGGAGAAGAAGGTGCCGGAGAGCATCGGCCGTATGGCAGCAGATGTGAAGGAGTATGACGACCGCTATGAGCTGGAGCTGGAGCTTCCGGGATTTAAGAAAGAGGAAGTGAAGGTTGAGCTGGAGGACGGATACCTGAAGATCTCCGCTGAGCATTCGGAAGAGACCGAGAAGAAGGATGACGAGGGCAAGTACCTCCGCAAGGAGCGCCATTACGGTAAGCTGCAGAGAAACTTCTACGTAGGCCCGAGAACCAAGAAGGAAGGCATTAAGGCGGCCTTCGAAAATGGAGTGCTTGCACTGACCGTACAGAAGGAAAACGAAGAAGAGAAGAAGGAGATCATCGATATCCTGTAAACAGAGCAGCATAATAACATAGGATCATAGAAACAAAGAAGGGCCCGGGGTACTTCATGGAAAATGTAGTACCCCGGGCCCTTCTTCGTATCTTTACATGCCGGCGCTCGCCTGTTTTTCGCTGTTTTCCGGTGATTCATCTTCCGGTGTGGTTTCAGGTTCTGCTGAATCCGGCTCTTTGTTTGCTTCTCCCGGCTCGAATTCGACGGTCTCCGGTACACTGCCTGAATCCGGTTCAGGTTCTCCGATCGGTTCGCTGCCCGACTGCAGTTCATCATCGAATACGATGGGTCGCTCCTGTGCCTCCGGGGATTCCTCCGGAACTCCGTCGATCACGGTAGGTGCGGGCTGAACTAAAAGACTCTGGGGCAGGACTACACGGATCCGGGTTCCAAGCTCGGTACGGGACAGGATCTCGAAGTGTCCCTTGTGCCGGTCCACGATCCATTTGGCTATGGCAAGTCCGAGGCCGGTTCCCTTGATATCGCGGGCTTCATCGGAGCGGTAGAAGCGCTCGAACATATGCTGCACGTCTGCTTCTGCCATACCGATTCCAGTATCCTGCACCTGCAGGTACAGGTCTCCGTCGTCGGTACGTCCGGTGGAGATATAGATATCATCCCCTTCCTTGGTATACTTTGCTGCATTATCCACCAGGATTCGGATCGACTGCTTCAGCAGGGTCGGATCACCGATCACCCGGGGCAGAGTCTCCGGAGATTTGAAGCGGTACTTATGCTTCTCATCGATCATCAGGGACTCCTCGTAGATCTCTTCCATCATGGCCTTCGGATCGATAGGCTCTTCCTTCAGCTGGGTACGTCCGGAATCACCGCGGGCCAGGAAGAGCAGCTGCTCCACCAGCTGGTGCATGTGATCCGCCTCATGTGTGATGGCGGTGATGGACTCGTTCAGGACATCCTCATCCTCGCGGCCCCAGCGCTCCAGCATGTTTGCGTAGCCCTGGATTACGGCGATGGGAGTGCGGAGCTCATGGGAAGCATCATTGACGAACCGGGCCTGCTGCTGGTAGCTTTCATGCATGCGACGGAGCAGGTTGTTCATGGCTGCCTCGATGCCCTGCAGCTCCTGATCACCCAGGGATGGCATCTGTTCCTGCTCGGGATCCAGTCCCTGGATGGCTTCCTCCAGACGCTGGAAGGAGGCATCTGCACCGCCCTCGGTCTGGTAGATGGCATCCGAAAATGTCATGCGGCTTATGGCATCCGCCTTCAGCGCGATCTCATTGATGGGGCGGAGGGTCTTCCGGATCTTCTGGGATTCCCCGTACCACCGGATGGCCACGGAGACGATCTCCACAAAGAGCAGGGTTCCTGCGATGGCTATGAGGAAGAAGATCAGCCGGCTGGCATTTTCACGCAGCAGCTCGGTTCCGTCCTTCTCCCGGATCAGGTATTCGATCCCCCAGAAGCCATCGGAGCTTGTGAAGGAACGGTCAACGTCGAACCTCAGCTCGCCAATCACCCGAAGCTCGGTATCGATAAACCAGCCGAAGGAGACGAGCAGAAGAGTCAGGAGATCGAAGGCTATGAACATAACGATCTTCTTGGCAAAGAGTTGATGATGCAGTTTTCTTGTAATGGAATTCATCCGCCGCAGCGGCTGATCCTCGCGTTGCTCTTTCTGTGCGTATTCCGGCATGGCATGCCTCCTCAGCTTATCCTTCGGATTTGATCACATAACCAACCCCGCGGATGGTCTGGATCATTTTAACGTCATAAACTTCATCGATCTTGGCACGGATATGGCGGACGTAGACATCCACGATGTTGGTCTCGCCCAGATAATCGTATCCGCAGACACGCTCCAGCAGGGTGTCCCGGGGAAGTACGATGTCCATGTTGGAGAGCAGAGTCTCCAGCATCAGGAACTCACGGTTGGTCATATCGATGATGGTTCCGTCATAACGAACCTCACGCTTCGGCATATCCAGCGTCAGCTTGCCCCAGCGGTAGGTACCGTCCGCCTGCTGTCCGTATGCGGTCTCCTCGGATTCCGGCTGACTCATGGAAGACGGAGCCTTCTCTGCATTTCGAAGGACCACACGGATCCGGGCCAGAAGCTCTTCGATGGCGAAGGGCTTGGTGATATAGTCGGAGGCTCCGGCATCCAGGCCGGATACCTTGTCCATCACGGCATCCCGGGCGGTGAGAAGAATGACGGGAACGTCGGATGTGGTCCGAAGCCGCCGAAGCACCTCGAGACCGTTCAGACCCGGAAGCATGATATCAAGAAGGATCAGGTCAAACCCGCCCTTCTCGGCAATCTCCAGCGCATCCCGGCCATTTCCGCATTTCATGACCTCATAGCCCTCATGCTTCAGCTCCAGCTCCACAAAGCGGGCCAGCTTTTCCTCGTCCTCAACCACTAAAATGTTCGCTTGCATCTTGTTCCCCTTTCTGCGCCGTATTCATGAATTCGGGCGCATGACGCCGGTCGTCACCGGCTAAAGTGTCCTGTTACTTATCGTTTTTATCTTCGTTGTCGTACTTTTTCGCCAGATCGTCCACTTCCTTCCTGGCAAATGTCTCATGGCGAACGGAGGTATCGATGTCCTCCTCCGGCTCGCTGTCGCGGCGACCGGCTCTTTCTGCCTTATCTCTGGCCTTTTGGATCTCGCGCTCTGCCTTGTCTCTGGCCTTCCGGATCTCGCGTTCTGCCTTGTCTTTCGCCTTCTGCAGCTCACGGGCTACCCGGTCCTCGGTCTTACGCATCTCCCGGTTGGCTCTGTCTTCCTCCCGGCGTGCCTCGCGGGCAGCTCTATCCTCTTCCTGACGCGCTTCCCGGGCAGCTCTATCCTCTTCCTGACGTGCCTCACGGGCAGCTCTTTCCTCTTCCCGGCGTGCCTCACGGGCAGCTCTGTCCGCTTCCCAACGTGCCTCCCGGGCAGCTCTTTCCTCTTCCCAACGTGCTTCCCGTTCTGCCTGCTCCGCGGCTCTTCTTGCCTCGCGCTCTGCCGGATCAACAGGCTCGGACTCCCGGTGATAGCTGTCATGCATCCAGTTGGTTGCCTTGGTTCCGGCCTCGTCGATCATCCGGTTAACGGAAGAAAGATCGTCCTTTCCGGTGAAGCTGTATCGTACATCAAAGAACAGGGAGATGACGATGGCAACGATGATCCCGAAGTTAAAGAAGATCAGAATGATCACAAGCAGCAGGATCGGGATGCGGAACTTCTCCTCGTTTTTATGGGATACCACCAGGTAGTTGTCCACGCTCTTACGAAATGCGGTCTTCAGGAGATGTCCCAGCTGATCCCAGAAGGAGGGGTCGCTGTTCTCACTCTGGCTCCGAACCACCACGTCCGGAACATTTTCGTAGGACTTCTTCTCATCTGTGTTGGTGGAGTAGGTGGACTGCTCGGGAGCCTTTGCATGACCGAGTCGCTCCAGATAAACCATGGCGTCCAGAAGGTCGCCTTCGCAGGCTGCAAGAGCATCCCGCGCTTCCTCGAAGCTTACATTTGCGCGCTGTCTTAACTTTTCAATCTTATCGAATTCGTCCATGGGATTCTTATTTTCCATGATCGCTTCCTCCGTGTACTATGAAACCCGACGGGAGTCCCGGCGGGGATTGCACCTCTTACTGTGAACATCCTATCAGAGGAAGATGAATGCGTCCTTGGAGTAAGATTAAAAATAGATTAATTTTAAAGGGACGGTCCCGGAGTGCGTACTCGGAGACCGCCCACTGTCTTTGTTTATGCAAAGGATGCGGTTATGATCGCCATGGAATAAACCTCGGTTGCGGTACACCCGCGGGAGAGGTCGTTGATCGGGGAGTTAAGGCCCAGAAGGATCGGACCGTAGGCCTCGAAGTTACCCATGCGTTGTGCGATCTTATAGCCGATATTTCCGGCATTGATATCCGGGAAGATAAATGTATTCGCGTGGCCTGCCACCTGGGAGGTGGGGAATTTCTTGCTGGCTACGGAAGGAGATACGGCAGCGTCGAACTGCATCTCACCGTCGATAGGGATCTCCGGATTCCGAAGCTTGCACTTCTTTGCCGCGTTCCGCATCTTGTCCACATCCTCGCCGGAACCACTGCCCATGGTGGAGTAGCTGAGGAATGCAACCTGCGGGTCGATCCCGAAGATCTGGGCACATTTGATGGTCTCTTCGGCAATCTCCACCAGCTGATCCTCATTCGGCTTGATGTTGATGCTGCAGTCACCCATGGCCAGAACTTCGTTCTTACCGGTAGCACCCGGACGGACCAGGATAAAGCAGGAGGATACGATCTTGTTCCCCGGCTTGGTCTTGATCAGCTGCAGGGCCGGCCGAACGGTATCTGCGGTAGAGTAGGTGGCACCGCCCAGCAGGCAGTCTGCATAGCCCATCTTCACCAGCATGGTACCGAAGTAGTTGTTCTGCCGGAGCAGGCGGCGTGCTTCCTCCTCGGTCGCACCCTTCTCCCGGCGGAGCTCCAGGAACTCGTCCACCATTTTATCAAAATCATCGAAGTTGTTTGGATCGATGATGTTCGCGCCGCGAATATTGAAGCCGCTTTCTTCGGCGCTTTCATAGATATCCTCCGGATTTCCGATGAGGATCGGAGTGAGGAAGCTGCTGGCCAGAAGCCGGGATGACGCTTCCAGGATCCGGGAGTCTACACCTTCCGTGAAGACGATGGTCTTGGGACTTGCCTTCAGTTTGTCGATTAATTGTCTGAACATGTTCATAGCGATACCTTCTCATTCAAAAATATGTGAACCCTATCCAAAATTATACTACTTCTGCAGGAGGCACGCAACCTGCAAATCGTGGTGACGACCCTCGGGATTCGCCGGAAAACAGGGGGGAGGGAAAAGAATCGACAAAACGGGAGGAAACGAGTATAATAAACTATGTATGTTCAAAAACGGGAGAGGTATATGGAGAAACCTACAGCCATCGAGGCAGCGGAGCTGTTTCGGAGTGTGAAAGACGCAAGTGAAAAGCTTTCGGCGGTGACCGGGGCGGAAAATGTCCTGATCACCCGGATTCGTGCGGTTTATCGGAACCTGCAGCAGGAGGCCATGCTTCATATGCTGGAAACCACCTCCGTGGAGGAGCTGAACAGCGGAGGCCGGGGAATCCCGGTGACCACGCTGAAGAAGGCAGGCTATGAGAACGTAAGACAGCTGGCGGAGATGTCCGTAAAGCAGCTGGACGATCTGGCGGATTATTACGGGGTGGCGGAGATCGACGAGGCTGTGGAGCTTCGGGAGAGTGGCGTAACAAAGCCTATCCTGATCCTGGGATATACGGATGAGACGGATTATGAGGATCTGATCCGGTATGATGTGACACAGGCAGTCTATGATGTGGAGAAATGTCGGAGCCTGTCCCTTCTGGCAGAGAAGATGGGCAAGAAGGCCCGGGTTCATATCAAGGTGGACTCCGGTATGCACCGGATCGGTTTCTCCGGAGACAGCGCCGGCGTGGCTGAGGCGGAGCAGCTCTTTTCCATGGAGGGCCTTTCCGTAGAAGGGATCTTCACACATTTTGCAAAGGCAGATGAAAAGGATAAGACCACAGCGCTGGAGCAGTACCGGGTATTCAGTACATTTGTAAAAGCACTGGAGGATAA
>CACWHK010000019.1 GCA_902760755.1 uncultured Lachnospiraceae bacterium
AGGCTCGTCCATCAGGAATACCTTCGGCTCACGGACGATCGCACGACCCATGGCAACACGCTGTCTCTGACCACCGGACAGAGCCTTCGGCTTACGATCCAGAAGGTGCTCGATCTCAAGGATCTTAGCTGCCTCATGTACGGACTTGTCGATCTTCTCCTTGGAAACCTTACGAAGCTTCAGACCGAATGCCATGTTATCATATACAGACATGTGCGGATACAGAGCGTAGTTCTGGAATACCATCGCGATATCTCTGTCCTTCGGCTCTACTGCGTTCACCAGCTTGTCGCCGATCCACAGCTCCCCGGAGCTGATGTCCTCAAGACCTGCGATCATACGCAGTGTTGTGGACTTACCACATCCGGAAGGTCCAACGAAGATGATGAACTCCTTGTCCTGGATCTCCAGGTTGAAGTCCTTTACAGCGTTGAAGCCGTTCGGATAGATCTTGTAAATGTTTTTGAGTGATAAACTAGCCATCTCTTGCTTCCTCCTAATAAAAAAACTTTTAATAAAGTCTGTTTACATATTTTCACCGCTACCTATATTACCTTTTTTATGTCTATTAAACTATATGTGAATTGCATAAAGAACTTGAAAATCTTTTGTCAAAACTGCACACTGCACCTGAAAACACCATCACATTTGACAAAAAAGAGCAGGCGCTCGAATTGAAAAGCGCCTGTCTTTTGTGAACTATTCATCAAATCTTCACAGGTTGAGAAAACCTACTGAAAAGCATATATAAATCTTGTACAATCTGCCGAGTTTACGGCTGTTTTCGCCTACGGTTTTGATAAAATGTCATCACTGGTACCGATGACGATCAGCACATCATGGGTGGAGATCACCACGTCGGTTTCCTCTTCCTTCAGCATCTCCGTTTCGATCGTTGCTCCGGGGAAATAGTTGATCAGCTCCTGTCCCATATCCTTCGAATTGAAGTAGAACTTGGTGGTTGCGGAAACGCCCTTGTAGTTCCCGGCATCCACTGCCGTATACCCTGCTTCCTCCAGCTTCGACTTCCAGGCTCCTGCCAGACCTCCGGTCTCGGTTCCGTTCAGCACTGCGATCTTGATCCCGTAGTTAGCCTCCGGTGCCTCCGTGGTCGCTTCCGTCTTCTCCGCCGTAAGGAGCGGATCCTCCTGCACTTCCGTGGAAACGCCGGTGGACGCTTCCGTACTCTCGGTCTTCTTCCCGTGGATCACGGACCGTACCAGAGCGAAGATGAGACAAACGATCACGATCGCAAGGATCACTACAGCAGATCTGAGAAACATTGAAAAAAACAGCCCTGATGCACTCTGCTTTTTTTTCATCTGAACACCCCTCCAACGCGTGAAACTCTGCGTAATTTTTAACTTACACCCAACAAACAGTATACCAAATCCGCCGGTTGTTTGCAACGAACAAGTAGCATTCCCGTCAAAAAAAATTCGCCGCAACGAAGCGCTTCTCTCCCGCCCCGAAGTGTGATAAAATATAGGATAGAAACGGTACGAGGTGTAGCTTATGAAAACTGCTTTGATCACCGGAGCATCCCGCGGCGTGGGACGGGCCACTGCCCTCCGACTCGCCGAAAGCGGACAGTATCCGCTGCTCTGCCTGACAGCCTATAAGAATACGGAGCTTCTGGAGGAGACCGCTGCCATGATCCGGGAGCGTTATCCCGAACAGTCGGTGCTTTGCTCCGTCGGGGATGTGGGAGACCTTTCCTACGTGGAGTCCCTGGCCAAAGCCCTGCATGAGGCCGGCGGAAATGTGGCGCTTCTCATCAACAATGCTGCCATCAGCCGGCACGGGCTTCTGATGGACCTAAGTCCCGGGGACTGGGACCGGATGATCCGGACCAACCTTACGTCCCTCTATAACACGTGCCATACATTTATGCATAATATTATGTCAACCAATGGAAGGATCATCAACCTCTCTTCCGTCTGGGGTGCCGTAGGGGCTTCCTGCGAGGTTGCGTACTGCGCAGCCAAGGGCGGGGTGGATGCCTTCACCCGGGCACTGGCGAAGGAGCTTGCTCCCTCCGGGGTGGCAGTGAACAGCCTGCAGCTTGGGGTCGTGGATACGGATATGAACCGGAATCTTTCGGAGGAGGACCGGGCCGCACTGGCGGAGGAGATCCCCGCCGGCCGGTTCGTAACCCCCGAGGAGGTTGCGGATGCCATCGTAAGACTCTCAGAGATGCCGCCCTACATGACCGGAGCCGTGATCCGGATGGACGGGGGATGGTACTGATTGCAAGAAGGAGTGTAACAGCATGGGAGATGTATATGTAGAGTTTTTCTCAGAGGAAGCCCTGGAGAACATCATGGCTCTGCTGCAGTATAAGCCGGAGCGGATCATTTATCTCGGGCATAAGCACAATATGATCACGAAGAAGATGAAGAGCCTCCGGAAGTTCGCTTCCATCACCTCACCGGACACGATCCTGGAGTTTATCGAGGTGCCGCGCGACAGCCTGGAGCTCTGCATCCAGACCATCGATGATATCTGCGAGGAGTATCCGGACGCGCGCTTCGAGCTGACCGGTGGCGGGGAGATGTTCCTGATCGCCTTCGGTTACGTCAGCGCCACCAGAGACCCGAAAACTCTGCGTATCGACCCCTACACCGGAACCGAGATGGACTTCTCCGAGGGTGCTGCTCCCGTTTCCGCAAAGACAAATGTACAGATCTCCGTGGCCGAGAACATCATCCTCCACGGTGGTGTCCTTCGGACCACCATGACCAACTGGCGGTTCACCGAGCAGTTCCGTGACGAGATCCGCACCATCTGGGGTGTGGCCCAAGAGCTTCGCCACAACTGGAACAAGCACTGCTCCGTGATTGAGGAGGTCGTAAAGAACTATCCCGCCGATGATAACGGCGTATACCGGCTGCCGAAGGCCGCTCTTCGGGACGCTGTCCAGATCCTGGAGCGTCTGAACGAGGTCAGCATGATGGACTTCTGCCGGTTTGAGCGGTCCCAGGTGGTCTTCCGCTTCCGCTCCAAGCAGATCCGCGAGGTAGTTACGAAGACCGGAAATATTCTGGAGCTTCATGTTTACGAGGTTGCAACGCGGAAGCCCACGGAATTCACGGATGCCGTGGTAGGTGCCGTGATCGACTGGGACGGAGAATCCGAACCCCTCCCTGACGAGCTAGAGGGACGGAACCGCAGCGAGACCATCAACGAGATCGACGTGATCCTGATGCGCTCTGCTGTTCCTACATTTATCTCCTGCAAGAGCGGGCGTGCCGATTCCAAGGCCCTGCACGAGCTGGAGACCGTCACCAGCCGGTTCGGAGGGAAATACGCGAAGAAGGTGCTTGTCATGGCCTCGCCCTGCGACACCTCCACCAGCGGCTCCTCCTTCTTCAAGCAGCGCGCGAAGGATATGCACATCTGGGTGCTGGATGACATTTACTCCATGAGCGATGCGCAGCTCATCCGCAAACTACAACGCATTCAGGGAGCTTAAGCGGATGCATATAGCAAGGGAGAGCGTCTGTAGCCACATTTTCGTGGGGCTACAGACGCTCTCCCTTACTATATAACACCCTCTTAATGCTGATAGTTTGCAAATCGGGTATACTTCCCCTGCCATACGAGGTCCACCGGTCCCGTGGATCCGTTTCGCTGCTTCGCCACGATGATCTCCGCGATGCCCGGGCGCTCCGACTCGGGATTGTAGTAATCATCTCTGTAAATGAACATAACCACATCCGCATCCTGCTCGATGGCTCCGGACTCACGCAGGTCCGCCAGCACCGGCTTATGATCCGGACGGGAGTCCACCGCACGGTTCAGCTGTGACAGTGCGATCACCGGAACTCCGATCTCCCGGGCCAGACCCTTCAGGGCACGGGACACCTCGGAGATGAACTGCTGCCGCGACTCCACGGGGCGGGAGGCGTTCATCAGCTGCAGGTAGTCCACGATCACAAGTCCGATATTCTCCTTCTGCTTCAGCTTCCGGCATTTGGAGCGAAGCTCCGAGATCGTGATGGAAGAATTGTCGTCGATAAAGAGCGGTGTCCGGGCCAGCTGCTCCGTGCTTTCGATGATGCTGTCCCAGTCACTGTCCGTCAGTTCTCCGGTACGTAAATGCTGGGCATCCACCAGAGCATCCATGGCGATGAGACGCGATACCAGCGACTCCTTGCTCATCTCCAGCGAGAAGATCACCGTCGGAACCTTCTCATCCTTCACCACATGCTTTGCGATGTTCAGCACCAGTGCCGTCTTACCCATGGCAGGACGTGCTGCCACAAGGATCAGCTCTCCTTTATGTAAACCAGTCAGCTTTCGGTCCAGATCCGTGAAGCCCGTGGGGAGGCCGTTGATCCTGCCGTCCTTCCGGGTCGCGTCCTCGATCTCACTGATCACTTCCGCAACGATATTCTGCATGGACTCGAAGTCCCGGCTTCCGTTCCGGTTCTGCACCAGCTGGAAGACGGATTCCTCTGCACGGTCCATGATGGATTCCGTACTGCCCTGCGCCTCATAGCAATCCTTTGCAATATGATCCGCAGCCCGGATCATCTGCCGGAGGTAGGACTTATCCTTGACGATCTTGGCGTAGTCCATGGCGAAAACCGAGGTGGACTGGGCTGCCAGGATGTCACCCAGATAGGACATCTGGTAGAGGCTCTCCGGTGCGCCCATGGAACGAAGGCGCTCCCCGAGGATTACCTCATCCACGGACTTTCCCTCATCATGGAGACTGCAGATCGCTTCAAACAGGATTCCGTACTCGGAGTTGTAAAAATCCTCCTTGATCAGGATTCCGCTGACATCGGAAATGGCATCCGGATCCATCAGCATGGAAGCGATGACACTTCGCTCCGCCACATTGTCATGGGGCAGGATTCTTCGTATGCTGTTGTCCGTTTCGTTCAGTGTTGCCATGTTCCGTTCCTTTGTGCTGATAGATTCTTCCGATGCTTCGCATCGTCAGAATGACATCGCTTTTATTACTTACCTTCCTTCACATTCACCAGCAGCTCTGCGGTTACCTCCGGATGCAGCTTTACCGCAACCCGGTAGCTTCCCAGACCCTTGATGGGCTCCTTCACCTGGATCTTCTTCTTATCGATATCCAGTCCCAGCTGCTTCTTTGCCAGCTCGGAGATTTCCTTGGAGGAGATAGAGCCGAAGGCTCTTCCGCCCTCACCCACCTTGATCTCTGCGGTGACAGAGGAGTCTGCCAGCTTGGCTGCCAGTGCCTTGGCATCTGCCAGATTCTCGGCAGCCACCTTGGCATCATTCTGATTCTTCAGCTTCAGATCGTTCAGGTTCTGGGGAGTTGCCTCCACACCCAGCTTCTTCGGAAGCACGAAGTTCCGTGCGTAGCCCGGGTTTACCTCTACGATTTCACCTTTTTTTCCCAGGGACTTAACGTCCTGAAGTAAAATTACCTTCATGATTCTATGTTACCTTTCTGATTTCGATCTTTTACATACTTACCGATGCTTTCGGGATCCTTTGGATCCTTCGTTTTGCTTCGCTCCACTCAGGATGACAGGGTCATGTCAGATACTGCCCGAGGCTGTCATCTCCTTCAGCACCTGCTTTAAGCGGATGAAGAACTCATCCCTGGTGGTTCCCTTCAGCTGTGCTCCGGCCACGGTCGCATGTCCGCCGCCGTTGAACTGCTCAAGCACCACCTGTACATTTACGTCTCCGATGGACCGGGCGGATACGTACAGGGTACCGTCCGCTGCCTCCGTAACCACGAAGGAAGCCTTGATATCCTCTACATTCAGCAGCTCGTTGGCTGCCTTTGCCACCGGAACGGTGGGTGCATCCGTGCTGTCCGGATCCGGTTCCACGTAGGAAAGGGCATATACGCCCATGAAGATCTCCGCGTTGCTGATTCCCTGTGCCCGCTCCTTCATGGACAGCAGGCTGCTGCGGAACATCTTCCGGACACGTGTGATATCCGCACCGCTCTTTCGAAGATAGGATGCGGCCTCGAAGGTCCGGACACCGGTTTTGTTCAGGAAGTTATCGGTATCGATCAGGATGCCGGCATACATGGCATCCGCCTCCACCGGACGGATCTTCGGCTTTACGGAGATGTACTGGAACATTTCCGTGATCATCTCGCAGGCAGAGGAAGCAAAGGGCTCGATATAAGAAAGCGTTGCATCCTCGATGGGTTCGTTGGACTGCCGGTGATGGTCGAATACCACCACGGAGGAAACCATGGAGATCAGCTCCTCGCAGGCGGTCATGCTGGGACGGTTTACGTCGCAGACCACCAGCATCGTATTGGCATCCACCATGCTGAGAGCCTGTGCCGAGGAAATGATCATCTCCCCGTACTGGTTACCCTGACGGAAGCTGTTCACCAGCGGGCCGATAGCGTCGGTATCGTCATTTAATACCACATACGCCTTCTTCCCCAGAGTGGTTACCAGCCGGTAGATCCCGACTGCAGAACCGAAGGCATCCGCATCCGGACGCTTATGCGCCATAATGAGCACCTTCTCTTTATTCTCCAGCAGCTCCTCGAAGGCCTGAGCCTTAACGCGGGCCTTTACCCGGGTGGTCTTCTCGGTACCGGTACTCTTACCGCCGAAATAGGTTACGGTATCCCCGTCCTTTACGGCTACCTGGTCACCGCCGCGGCCCAGGGCCAGACCGATGGCAACCTTTGCATTTTCAAATGCATCGATGAAGCTTCCTTCCGCCGTGCCGATTCCCACAGACAGCGTCATGGGGATCTCATTTCCGACGTTCAGACTCTTCACATCATCCAACAGGGAGAACCTGTCACCCTGCAGGGTGTCCATATATTTCTGGCGGAAAACGAAGAGGTACTTGTCATTCTCCAGATGCTTCACGATGGCATCGATGTTGGAGAGGTACATGTTGATCTTCCGGTCCACCAGCGCCGTGAGGATGGAGTGCTTCACCTCCTCCAGCGAATTCATAACCTCGTCATAGTTGTCGATGTAGACAAGACCCGCGATCATCTTCTGATCATAGGTTTCCTGTTCCAGCCGGCGCTCGTTGGTCACATCGAAGAGGTAAAGGACGATGACGATATCATCCCCCCGCTTCTCCGGCCGGTCATCCTCGAAGGCCGAGGACAGGTCTACCCGACGGATGATGGCATTGTAGCAGTGATCCTGAAATGTCACGTCCATGCTGATCTCGCCCTCGATCTCATCCAGCACATCCGCTGTAAGATCGGGGATGTAGTTCTCCACATTTCCGCGCAGGAACTTCTTCTCGCTGATGTCGATTGCCTTGTAGAACATGGCATTGGCCCAGAGGATCTTGCCGTCGGTATCCAGCAGCGCGTAGGGCACCGCCAGGCCGTGCAGCAGCTCCTTCTGCACCTTTCCCTGCTCCAGGGAGTAGTCCACGATGGTCGCGGACACGATGGGCATCAGCCGCACGTAGGCGAAAATGACCACAATGATATAGACCCCGAGCACTGCTGCCGCCACGATGGTCTCGCGGCTCTCCAGCCCGAAGAACATGATGCAGAATCCGAGCAGGAGGATCGCCAGCAGGATCGGCACCAGGATCACATATTTCATTTTACTCCGCAGCCTTCTGCCACTCGTCATACGTTCACTACTTTCTGAGACTTTCCAGGCGTTCTACCACCTGTGCATAGGTTTCCTTATACTTCTGCAGCTTCTGCTTCTCCTCTTCCACCTTGGCAGCCGGAGCCTTGCTGATGAAGCGCTCATTTCCGAGCATATTCTCGCCACGCTTGATCTCGCCTTCCAGACGGGTCTTCTCCTTGTTCAGGCGCTCGATCTCCTTTTCGGTATCCACCAGATCCGAGAAGGGCATGTAAAGCACTGCATTGTGGATCACGGCCGAAACCGCATCCTCCGCGATGCCTGCCTTGTCTGCCTGTACCGCAACCTCGCCGGCATAGGCCAGAGGTGCGAAGAAGTTCTTCGTTTCCTCAAACAGCTTCTGCAGCTCCGCCTCCTCGGTCACAACGATGACGCTGGCCTTCTTTGACGGCGGAACATTCATATCCGCACGGACATTCCGGATGCTGCGGATGGCTTCCTTCAGGATGTCGGTGTGGTTCTCCTCCTCTGCAAAATGCAGTTCCTCGCTGTATACCGGCCATGAGGAGATCATGATGGATTCCTCATCAGTCAGGGTACAGAAGATCTCCTCCGTTACGAATGGCATGTACGGGTGAAGCAGCTTCAGAGCCGTGGTAAGAACGGTCTTCAGTGTATAGAGGGCTGCAGCCTTCGTCTCATCCGCATCATTCCAGAGTCTCGGCTTTACCATCTCGATATACCAGTCGCAGAACTCCTCCCAGAGGAAGCTGTAGATCTTGTCTGCGGCGATACCCAGCTCGTACTTCTCCATGTTCTCGGTAACATCCTTCACCAGGGTGTTGCACTTGCTGAGGATCCAGCGATCCGGAAGGGTCAGATCCGCAGTCTTCACAGCCTCAATGGCTGCCGGATCCGCCTTGTCGATATTCATAAGGATAAATCTGGATGCGTTCCAGATCTTATTTGCAAAGTTGCGGCTTGCAACCACACGCTCCCAGTAGAAGCGCATGTCGTTGCCCGGTGCATTTCCGGTGATCAGTGTGAAGCGGAGGGCATCCGCACCGTACTGGTTGATGACATCCAGCGGGTCGATACCGTTGCCCAGAGACTTGCTCATCTTCCGGCCCTGATCATCACGGACAAGGCCATGGAACAGAACGGTGTGGAAGGGCAGCTTGCCGGTCTGCTCGATAGACGAGAAGACCATACGGATTACCCAGAAGAAAATGATGTCGTAGCCGGTTACCAGCACATCCGTGGGGAAGAAATACTTATAGTCCTCACTCTCCGTATCCGGCCAGCCCACTGTGGAGAAGGGCCAAAGCGCTGAGGAGAACCAGGTATCCAGGGTATCCGGATCCTGCTCCAGCTTCTCGCATCCGCACTTCGGGCATTTACAGGGCACACCGTCCACTGCGGGATTTACCACGATCACCTCACCGCAGTCCCGGCAGTACCAGGCCGGGATCCGGTGTCCCCACCAGAGCTGACGGGAGATACACCAGTCACGGATATTGTCCAGCCAGTTATAATATACCTTATTCATGCGCTCGGGAATCAGATGAAGCTCTCCCTTTTCCACCGCTTCCTTCGCGGGGCGCGCCATTTCCTCCATCCTGACGAACCACTGGGGCTTCACCATGGGCTCTACCGTGGTTCCGCAACGGTCATGGGTACCTACCATATGAGTATGGGGGACCACCTTCACCAAAAGGCCAAGCTCCTCCAGATCCTTTACGATCTGCTTTCTTGCCTCATAGCGTTCCATTCCGTCGTACTTGCTGCCCTCCAGTTTGATGGTGGCATCGTCATTCATGATATTGATCTCTTCCAGGTTGTTGCGCTTACCAACCTCGAAGTCGTTGGGGTCGTGCGCCGGGGTGATCTTCACGCAACCGGTTCCGAACTCCTTATCAACATAGCTGTCCGCGATCACGGGGATGGTACGACCGGTCAGCGGCAGTTCCAGCATCTTGCCTACGATATCCTTGTATCTTTCGTCATCCGGATTAACGGCAACTGCCGTATCTCCCAGCATGGTCTCCGGGCGGGTGGTGGCAATCTCCACGAAACGCCCCGGCTCACCCACTACCGGATAGTTGATATGCCAGAAATGCCCTTCCTGCTCCTCATGGAGAACCTCTGCATCGGAGATAGAGGTCTTGCACACCGGACACCAGTTTACGATCCTGGATCCCTTATAGATCCAGCCCTTGTCATACAGCTTCTTAAATACGGTACCTACCGCATTGTTATTACCTTCATCCATGGTGAAGCGTTCCCGCTCCCAGTCTGCGGAGGAACCCATCTTCCGGAGCTGACGTACGATCCGTCCGCCGTATTCCTCACGCCATTCCCAGGCACGCTTCAGGAATCCTTCCCGACCCAGATCTGTCTTCTCGATTCCCTGCTCTCTCAGGGCATTGATGATCTTAACCTCCGTGGAAATGGCTGCGTGGTCGGTGCCCGGCTGCCAAAGGGCGTTATAACCCTGCATCCGCTTC
Organism: uncultured Lachnospiraceae bacterium; assembly: GCA_902760755.1. Taxonomy (GTDB): domain Bacteria; phylum Bacillota; class Clostridia; order Lachnospirales; family Lachnospiraceae; genus Eubacterium_Q. Next base: position 10,049 of record CACWHK010000019.1, read on the forward strand.
ATACGGATCAGAATATCCTGCATGGTATTGTCCAGCGCATGTCCCATATGCAGCTGGCCCGTGATATTCGGAGGGGGCATCACGATGGTGAAGGGCTTCTTCGAGCGATCCACCTCTGCGTGGAAATACCCGGCGCTCTCCCATTTCTGATAAAGTCTTTCTTCGATGTCCTCCGGACTGTAAGTCTTTCCTAGTTCCTTAGCCATGGTTGTTTTGTCTATCCTCTCAATCTTTAATTCTAACTGCGATTCCGGCTGCATACGATCGGCCGTGCACACCCACGCTTCGCATGGGCGACGCGCCTTCGGCGCTTATCCGCGAATCGCACCAGTGCCTATACAATCTGATCACGAAACTCATCCTTCAACTGAGCCAGGATGATATCCATCCGCTTATCGTAGTCGGTCATATCCTTATGCATCTTGTTGTAGATGGCCCGCTGCAGCATGGCGTAGATCGTCATCTCCCGGACATCGTCCTTGGAGTCCCCGATCTCCATCATGATATCCTCGAAATACCGCTCGGGAAGTCCCATCTTGTGGATCTCGTTTCTGAGGGTGGTGATATCCTCCGTGGCCGATACCACGTAGAAATACCCCCGCAGGGACTCATCATTGTTGTTCAGGTCGTAGGCCTTCAGGAAGAACTTCTTCGCGTCCTCCGTATCCATGTTGTTGGCCGCGGCCACTGCACGGTTATGATACACATTTCCGAGGAATTCCTTATCCTGGATCTCCTCCTCCTGCTCAATGATGCTGTCATAAATGATGGAGGCGCGGATAAACCTGCGATACCCCAGATACCCGTCGGCCTTCAGCTTCTCCCGCTGCAGGGGGGACAGCTTCCGGTACTTCTGCCAGGCAGCCGCGTAGGTCTTCACCTCCTCCGGCGTGTAATACTCGCCGGCATTCAGGATCTCCACCAGCAGGTCCTGGACAAATGTGGTCTTATTCGCCAGACCCACCAGCCGTTCTGCCAGCTGGGGCATGTCCAGCTCGTCCCGGATCCAGTTCCAAAGCTTATCCGACAGCGCTGATTTCGAGATCAGCACGGTATTATTGTATATATAGAAGCAAAGCTCCTCATAGGTGTAGATCTCCACCTTCGTATTCAGGAATGTAAATGGAGTCTCGGCCTGTTTCGATGAGCATACGATTATTTTTCCCATACGATCGAAAACTCCTTCCTGTATATTTTGTTGGTGGTGGGGAAGAGCTTGCCGAAGCCCAGATCACGGATGATCACCGCGCCGTCCGTGGGGTTCTCGAACTCCACCTCCAGCGACAGCTTCGTTGTCTTGTTCGGACGCTTCGGGATGCCGTGGATCTTGGCGATCTCCCGCTTCTCCTCCTCCGTATGACGGCTCCTGTAGACCAGCGTGATGGTGTCCGTATCGTCCAGGATCACGTAGATCTTGCCGTGGATGTTATACCACTGCTTGCCGCCGCTGACGATGGGGACGAAGGTGTCCTTCTCGTCCTCCAGGGATATGCCCACGTCAAAGAGCACATTTTCCTTGGTCTCCACGAAGAACTGGTCATAGAAGGCCTTGTACTCGCCGCCGACTGCGCGGTAGCAGGCACCCTTCGTGTAGATATTCTGACCCACGAACACGCGGCGCCCCTGACAGAGCACGTTCGTGGACTTCTTCATCCATTTATTCGTAAAGCCCACACCGGTCAGATAGACAGAAGAAATGTAGGCCTTCTTCATCTCGTAGTCTGCGATCTTCGCAAAGTCCACATCCATCTGGTAGGTGTCATTTCCGTAGCGGGACAGGGACATCTGGGAGGAATAATCCTCGTGGGTCACCGTCACCAGCTTCGGTGTCCGGTTTCTGGAAATGTCGATCCGGTAGTAGTTAAGACCGTCCGCGTTGTAATCATACAGGGCCACGGAGTTGATCCAGAGGTCCTTCTCCTGATTGAAGATATAGAAGAGACCGCTGTCCAGATGACTCGTGATCTCAATCGTATCCTCCGGGACCTCCATCACCTTATAAAGCCCCGACAGCAGGGAATAGATCCGGCTGCTGTACTCCGGCACACTGATCACCAGCTTCCGGATGGTGGCATCCTCGTAGCGGTACAGGAAGGAGTCGATGTGCAGCTTCACCATTTTCACGAAGAGCTCGGGGTAGGTGTACTCCTCTCCCTCCACGGTGATCTTCTCCTGGCTGTCCAGGTTCTCGAAGATACCGTCGATGATCATACCCTCTTCGTTGAAGCGTGCCTCAGAAGCCTCACCGCCCACGTACCAGTGACCCGTATCCGTGCTGTAGAACAGGATGTTCGGCATGAGGTAGGTCTCTTTATTATTCAATTGGCTGACGGATTCCGGCTCCCGCGTGATGTCATTATAGTACGACAGCTGCGTGAAGTCCGAGCATAGATCCATTCCGATATAAAATGCGTCTGCCATGATTTATTCCTCTATAATAATGTCAGGTTCTCCTCGAAGAGATGCACTGTATTGATATAAACATCCAGATCCTCAAGCAGCTCCCGATCCTTCCGCATCTCCTGCTTTACCAGCATGCTGTTGATCATCTCGAAGCGGTTCAGGTCCTGCTTGTTGTAGGACTTCTTCTTTAAGACCTCGCTCTCCACAATCTGTGCGTTGCCCTCCGGATCGTCCTCGATCTGGTAGACCAGACGCTCGCCGTGGAACACAACGAACTCCATCACGAAGAGGCCGCTTACAACCTCCTCCATCCGGTGCACCTTCGTCATCTCCCGGGCTCTTGCTCCCGTGCCGGTGCTGTACCGGACGAATACCTGTCGCTGGTTCTCCGTCTTGTAGACCAGATAGGTCTTCAGGAACACATCCTGAGGCAGGGACAGGAAGGAAGCAAAGCTCTTGTAGAAGGGCAGGATCTTGCCGGCATCCACGAACCGCAGTGCCGTATCCGTGATCCATTTCTTCTGTTCATTTGTGTAACGCTCCAGACGGCTGAAGTAAAGCAGCAGCGCCATGGAGGAGATCTCGTCGTCGATATTTCCCTTCTGGATCTCGGCGTAGAGTGCCTCGAAGATATAGTTGGGCACCTGCATATCCCGGATCAGGTAGTTATGGGCAGCCAGGCGAAGGAAGGCCTTCACCACCAGACCGCGGCTGCGTCCGCCGTAGTAGGTGGAAAATACATCATAGATATACTCCAGATGCTCTCCGGCAAACATCATCTGGGCCAGGGTATTCTCGGCCAGAAGCCCCACGTCGCTTACCTTGTCCTTGGCCAGCTTGAAGAGTCCCGACAGCTCGTCCATGGAGCCGTTGAAATTCATGGCCATGTAGGTCAGGATATTGGCATTGACGGTACCGGTCTTGTACAGGTTCAGGCAGATGGACATCAGGTTCTCGTTGAGGAAGCCCTCGGAGTCCTGCACACCATAGTCCGCCAGACGGTACAGCTCCCGTACATCCAGCTCGTTGAACCCGTACAGCTTCACGGCCTCAAAGGCCTTGTCGAACAGGTTCATATCGATAAGATACGTAATGATGGTCCGGGCATTTGCGTGGGTCAGATACTCGATATCCAGCCGGCGCAGATACTTCACCAGTACATCCGTATCCAGATTCTCATGGTAGTATTCAATGATATTCAGGCAGGCCTGCTGCTTGTAGTCATCAGAGATCTCCTCACAGTTGATGATCTCCCGGGCAGCGTTGACCTCCTTGGCATTCTTATAGGTAAACTCTCCGATGCTCTCATAGTTAAAGAGCAGCACGCGGTAGTCCCTGGGACTGTACTCGCGGCAGATGGGCATGTAGGCCTTCTCGTCCACGATCCGCTCGAAGTGATAGGGGATGGATCCGGCGTACCGGTTCCCGTCCTTGTCCTCGAAAATGATGGTGGCATTATCCGACAGGATCTCCACGTAAGCCTCGCCGTCCACCAGCGGAACATGCTGTACATTTGACAGCTCGCTGTGGGAAACGATGACGGCCCGTACATTCTTATTGTAGCAGACCAGCTTCCGGCGGAAGATGATGTTGATCAGCTTGCCCGCGAAGAGGGAGCTTACGGATTCCGGCTCCAGGAACTCGTCATAGATCACGGTCAGGTCGTCGTTGACCTTGCCCTTCATGATCATGCTCTCCATGAAATCCTCCATGGTGGGGGCATATTCATGGTAGATCTTCATGTGCTCGGACTTGTTGAAGATAACATTTGCATAAAGGTATGCCAGTTCGTCCTCGCTCAGGGTATTCTTATAATTAAGATACATCAGAACCGAAGCAGGGATCAGCTCGTAGTGGGAATGATCCATGCTGCGGATATAGCACTCGTTAAGACCGATAAACTTAAGGGACCGAAGAACCGCTGCCTTGTAGAAGCGGTGATACCGGACATCCAGCATATTTGCGGAGATCAGCATGGAGCAGATGGAACCCAGCACACCCAGATTCTCGTTCTCCTTCTTCAGGAGACGCTCCTCCTCTTCCCGGGCCATGGTCTCGTCAAACTTATCATCAAAGGACTGGCGGACCACCTTGTCCAGCTCCTCGCCCTCCCGGTCGTAGGCCTCGCCCTCGCTGGAAAGACGTAAGGGATCCCCGGGGGCATTCACGCTGAAGCCTTCTCCGTCCTTCTGATCCTCTTCCTGCTTCTCCTCCCCGTCCTCATCAAAGCCCGTAAAGACGAAGTCATCTCCGGAGTAGAGGCCGTCATCCTCGGCTTCCTTGTCGAGGCTCTCTCCGAGGCTTGCCATGGTCCCCTGCTCCTTCGGAGCCGGCTCTGCTTCCGCAGCGGCAAGTGCACTCTCCCGCTCCCGCGTCAGTCTCTGACGGCGGAGCTCGTCCTCATTCTTATCGTAAATGGACCGGAGCACGTCGAAGATCTGCTTGTTGAACTCCTTGTTCCGTCCTGCCAGCTTTACAAACTCGTTCAGAACATCATCGGAGATATAGTTATGACGCATGCCCCACTTGATGGTGGTGATCTCGAAGGGGGTAAGCCGCTTCAGCATCAGCGGGTTTGCGTTCAGGATATCGCAAAGCTCGAAGTAAATGATGGGGCTGTTCTCGCCCTCCTCGTACATTTCCAGCAGCTCCCGGTAGAGTGCGCCCTTATCCTCGTTATAGACAGGGTCAACAAAGAGCAGCAGCCAGAAGTAGAACATCTTCGGCTCCTGCGTCCGGTAGTTCCGGCGAAGCATATTTGCGGTTTTCTCGATGGTCTCCTCGTCCCGGAGCATCATGGCCTTCAGGTAGCTGTAGTAGCACTTCTCCTGGTTCGTCATGAGGCTTCGGTCCACGTCTGCCTCGATCCGGAGGAACTCCTGCTCCACCCGGGCGAAGTCGCCCTTCAGGATGTTCATATGCATGACGGCCAGCCGGTACATATCCTCCTCCGGCTCCATCTCCATCAGTACATGCAGGGCCTCGATGGTATCGGCCACGTACTCCTCCAGGCCGATCCGGTCCATCCTGAAGTCCAGATACGCCTGTGTCAGGTTGATCCTGCACTGCTTATACTCCTGCTCCTTCAGGCGGTTCTCCTGATCCAGCCGCCGCTGCTGCGGACGGGCCAGATGGATGTCGATCTCAATCTTCTGATAGATATTCTCCACGAAGAGCTTGCCGCTGTTCTCTCCGTCCGGCACGTGCTCGGGGGAGATGAAGACCTGCAGCTCACAGGTGTTGGCCATGAAGTCGGCCGAGGTGATGCTCTTCTTAGAGGGAATGATAAACTCCGCGTTGCTGCGGATCTCAGAACGGGTATAACCCCAGGTATTCTTGGTAAGACGGATGTTCACGCTCTCCATCTCCGCCGGCATGACAAGCTCCAGCTTCGCCTTGTCGGTGGACAGGGTCACGGTCCGCTTCTTATGAACCAGAACCAGGAACTCCTCCATGGCCTGCTCCACGGAGCGGCTGTCCAGAAGGCTTTCATAGATCTGCTTTAAATGCGGCTCCCGGTTGATGAAGGTCCGACGGAAGTCATCGCTCATAAAGAGACGGGTTGCCTCCGGCCAGTTCCGCTCTGCCAGCGCCGCAAACTTGAAGAGGTCATCGATCCGCTCGCTTCCGCAGGATACGCAGGGAGGCACGATGCTGATATCGTAGGGCAGACGGAATTCACCCCCGTCGGTGATCACATTGATGTGCCCACGGAAGTTCTGGCCCGCCTCGAGGCAGGTTGCGTCAAAGGAATAACGCACCTCGAACCGGCGGCTGATGAAGCTGTGGCTCTCGAACCGGAGCAGGTACCGGCTGTCATAGACCATGCCCTTGATGGGATACTTGTTCCGGCTTTCCACCGTGAACGCGTCCTCATAGATGGTTCCTGCTTCGATGCTCAGCTTGAAACTCTGTTTTGAAATGTGTACGTCGGGACGGTCGATATGAAACTCGCCCTTGGCGTACTGCTCCACGATTGCCTTCATGCTGACCTCATGATAAATAAAACTTGCGAATCCCACGCCATCTGTTGTAGAATAGGATTAGCGTGTAATATTATAGCAGATAACGATTCTTTTTGAAAGTAAAAATATGGACGCGTTTGGAGGTTCCAATGGATATTCTTAAAATGAATCCCAACCCTTTACGGATCGGGCAATACGAGACCGTGCTGTATGATGCGAACCTGAATCCTCTTGGGATTCCGGCTTCCGTCAAGCGATCCATAGCCAATAATATCGGCTCCATCATCAAATATCCCGACATTTATTATGCGAACTTAAAAACAGCCATTTCCGACTATGCAGAGACCTCTCTGGAGCGGATCATCATGGGGAACGGATCACCGGATCTGCTCCGACTTTTCGCCGCGCTTCTTACGCCGAAGAAGGCCATGATCCTGGTCCCCAGCAGCACCGAGTACGAGAAGGTCATCAAGTCCTACGGATGCGAGACCGTCTTCTACGAGCTGGACGAGGAGAAGGAATATGAGCTGGATGTGACGGACCTGATCAAGTCTCTGGACTCCTCCCTGGATCTTCTGATCCTCGGAAATCCCAACAACCCCACCTCCAAGCGGGTGAAGCGGGAGGATATCGCTTCCATCGCCGAGGCCTGCAAGGCACTGGACATCTTCCTTCTGGTAGATGAAATGTATGTGGAGTTCCTGGATGACTACAAGGAGGTTACCGCCGTTCCGCTTACGGATGAGTTCTCCAACCTGGCGGTGCTCCGGAGCGTTTCCAAGTTCTTTGCGGTTCCGGGTCTTCGCTTCGCCTACGCGGTGATGAACAACGAGGAGCTTTCCCAGATCATCGACCTTACCACCACCAAGAACAATATCGCAACCCTCTCTGCCATCGCAGGCATCGATATGCTGAAGGATACGGAGTACTTTGAGAGCTCCCGTTCCGTGGTCCACACCGAGCGCAGTCTGGTGTACCTGGCCATGAAGCCCTGCCGGACCATCCGGCTCTTCAAGCCGGAAGCGAACTTCATGCTGATGAAGCTCCTGAAGGATGATCTTACTTCCTCCCAGGTTGCGGAGCACTGCTCCCTCCGGGGGATCATGCTCCGGCGCTGCGATGACATCCGCGGGCTGGGCAATAAGTATCTTCGGTTCTGCTTCATGAATCCGAAGCAGAATGATTTAATGGTAAATACAATACTGGAGATTGTATAAAACAACAAAAAGAAGAACGGCGCTCGTAAGCGTCGTTCTTCTTTTTGTTATTCTACCAGTTAGTGTAGATATCGATTGTGCCGTAGGAGCAACCCGTATCATAAACCTTTGCAGGTCCGAGGGTGGTCATCAGCGTGCTGTACAGCTTCATGTATCTTGTGCTTGCTGCCACACAGATATAACCCTCTTCGTCACGGATGGTTCCGTCCTTTGCAACATGCTTACCGGGGATCTTTACTGCGGTTACGGTCTGGCCCGGCTCATTTGTGGAGTACCAGGTCTCCTTATGTCCGTTGTAGTAAACCACACCTCTGGATCTTGTAAGATATCCTTCTTCTCTCTGATACGGTTCGGAGTAGAGAAGCCATACGCCCTCATAGGAAGCGCCGGTTGCATCACTCACGCCCTCGATCTCTGCGGGATCCATGTAAACACCGGATGCATCGAATACATATTCAACGCCGTCGATATTGATTCCGCCGATCACCATTTCGCCGTCTTCATCGAAGTAGTACCAGTTTCCGTTGTACTTCTTCCAGCCTGTCAGCATGGTTCCGTTGCTTCGGAAGTAATACCAGTTGCCGGAGAGCTTCTTCCATCCGGTCTTCATGGCACCGTTGGAGGAAAAGAAATACCAGTCTGCATCCTCCTGCAGCCAGCCGGTCTTCATAGCCCCGCTGCTGTTCAGGTAATACTTCTTGTTTCCGTCCTGCAGCCATCCGGTCTGCATGATACCCTCTTCATCGAAGTAATACCACTTCTTACCGAAGTTCATCCAGCCTGTCTGAACTTCACCTTCTTCATTGTAATAGTACCAGTTGTTGTCCTGCTCTTTCCAAGTGTTTGTAACACTTGCTTCTGCAGCACTTGCCTGCATGGGAACCGAGAGAACGGTTGTTGCTGCCAGGGCAAATGTCACGATCTTTCGCAGCCATTTCTGTTTCATAAAAATCTCCATTCAATCATTACGTACGCGTCATACTCTCGTAATTATTCCGCACGATTTCTTAACACTTTTTTCGCAATTATGGTGATTATACACTCTTTGAAACAGAAATGCAACATTTTTTTAAACTTTTGTAATAATTTAATAAAAATGATGTCCGCAATTGTCAGTAAACATATAAGGACGACCGCAGAATGTCTCGCGCCAGGTCATGCTGTGGAAGAACAGCGCACCCTGGGCCGTGTCTCCGTTTGCGATCACGTAATTCACTGCTTCTATGGTACTTTCGGAGATATCCTCCCTGCGATATGCGAACTGATATTTCGCGGTTACCACATCATACGGGGTCTTTCCGAAGTTCCCTGCGGATACGCGGTTCATGATGACGGATGCCACGTGAGTCTTGCTCTCGAAATCACAGTCTCTGGTCTCCGTCTCCACGCAGCGCTGCATGTAAAGCAGATCCTGCTCCGTGAAATCCGTGTAGGCCCAGGCGGAGCCACCAGTCGTCTCCTGCCCGTTCCCGGCGTCCTCAGTGCCCTGCTCGTTGGGGTCCACATAGCAGCCGGATGCGTCGAAGACGTACTCTACGCCATTGATCGTGATGCTTCCGATCACCATCTCGCCGTCTTCATTCATGTAGTACCAGTTTCCGCCGTACTTCTTCCAACCTGTCAGCATCGCGCCCGTGCCGCGGAAGAAGTACCACTTGCCGGAAAGCTTCTTCCATCCGGTCTTCATTGCGCCACTGGATGTAAAGAAGTACCACTTGCCGGCATCCTGCTGCCAGCCTGTCTTCATCATGCCGTTGGACCGGAGGAAGTACCATTTCCCCTCATCCTGTAACCATCCGGTCTGCATGATCCCGAGTTCATCGAAGAAGTACCAGCGGTTGTTGAAACTCATCCATCCTGTCTGAAGGAGTCCTTCCTCATTGTAGAAGTACCAGTTGTTGTCCTGCTTTGTCCAGGTATTCGCAAGCGCAGCTGTCTCAGCCGCGGAAGCCTCAGCCTCTTCTGCAGCGTTTTCCGTCTCCGCTGCAGCATCCTCGCCGGTTGCTTCCCCTGCTCCTACGGTTTCCTCCGAACCGGAAACCTCTGCCGCATCCGCTCTGCCGGTGGTTCCCAGCAGAGTTGCCGCAACTGCCAACAACAAGATATTGTGTTTCCAACCCCTTTTTTTCATCTCTTGCACCCCATATTTTGTAACAGTAACTTCCTCGTTTTGTAACATTTGTCATAGAAATGTAACATTTGAAGTGTTTTCATTATACAACGCACGTCATGGAAATGCAACAATTAATTTACATAATTTTACAATTATGTAAAACATTTTTCGAAGGAGACAGGGGACGGTTCTCTGTCTCCTGAGAACCGTCCCCTGTCTCCTGTCTCCTTCCAATTATTAACCTTCCACCTTCGGAAGCTTTGCAACGGAGGCTGCGATCTCCTCATCCGTGGGGATGTAATCGCTCATCTCACCGTCATTATACTTCTGGTAAGCTACCAGGTCGAAGTATCCGGTTCCGGTGAGACCGAAGACGATGGTCTTCTCCTCGCCGGTCTCAGCACATTTCTTAGCCTCATCGATGGCAACGCGGATCGCATGGGAGCTCTCCGGTGCGGGAAGGATTCCCTCGGTCCGTGCGAAGAACTCAGCAGCCTCGAATACCTCGGTCTGCTCAACGCTGGTTGCCTCCATATATCCGTCATGATACAGCTGGGAAAGGGTGCTGCTCATGCCGTGGAAGCGAAGGCCTCCTGCATGGTTTGCGGAGGGAATGAAGCTGGAGCCCAGGGTGTACATCTTTGCCAGCGGGCAGATCATACCCGTGTCGCAGAAGTCGTACGCAAAGGTTCCTCTTGTGAAGCTCGGGCAGGATGCCGGCTCTACGGCGATGATGCGGTAATCTGCCTCTCCGCGAAGCTTCTCGCCCATGAACGGTGCGATGAGTCCGCCCAGGTTGGATCCGCCGCCTGCGCAGCCGATGATGATGTCCGGCTTGATGCCGTACTTATCCAGTGCGATCTTGGTCTCAAGACCGATCACGGACTGATGCAGCAGTACCTGATTCAGTACGCTTCCCAGTACGTAACGGTAGCCCGGATTCTTGGTTGCAACCTCAACTGCCTCGGAGATGGCGCAGCCAAGGCTTCCGGTGGTTCCCGGGAACTCAGCCAGGATCTTGCGTCCGATCTCTGTGGTATCCGACGGAGACGGAACCACCGATGCACCGTAGGTTCTCATAACCTCGCGGCGGAAGGGCTTCTGCTCGTAGGAAACCTTAACCATGTATACCTTGCAGTCAAGGCCGAGATATGCGCATGCCATGGACAGTGCGGTACCCCACTGACCTGCTCCGGTCTCGGTGGTAACACCCTTCAGGCCCTGCTTCTTAGCATAGTATGCCTGAGCGATTGCGGAATTCAGCTTGTGGCTTCCGCTGGTGTTATTTCCCTCAAATTTGTAGTAGATCTTTGCCGGTGTCTTCAGCTTCTCCTCAAGGCAATATGCCCGAACCAGCGGTGACGGACGGAACATTTTATAGAAATCCCGAATCTCCTGGGGGATCTCGATAAATGCCGTGTCATCGTCCAGCTCCTGCTTCACCAGCTCTTCGCAGAAGATCGGGGTCAGCTCCTCGGCTGTAAGCGGCTGTCCTGTTCCGGGATTCAGCAGCGGTGCCGGCTTCACCTTCATGTCGGAGCGCATGTTGTACCATGCCTTCGGCATCTCGTCTTCTGTGAGGTAAATCTTGTACGGGATCTTCTGTTCTTCTGCCATGGTTTTGTCCTCCTTTTCCTTATTCCGCCCGATCTGTTCGGTGCGGGTACCTTGAGCAGAGTGCTGGGAACAGGATACAAAAAGACCTGTCCCAAACAGTTGCTGCTGGGACAGGCCTGAAGATTCTCAGCCTGCGGTGCCACCCGGCTTGATGCTTCCGCATCCACTTAGTGCACACATTCATGTGCCGGACTTTGATCACGGAGATCCACACTCCGGCTTCCATACTGCATCCGATGAACTGCGGGAATCCGCAATCTGCCCGGATCTTCCGGTCGCCCTCAGAAGTCCATTCAGCGAAGACATACCTGCCGCAGTCTCATCCCCTGCAGCTCTCTGTGAAAGCAGTGGTTCCGCTTACTTACTCTTCTTCAACGGTTTGTTCGATTATACTATATGTTTCCCTGTATTTCAACCACAAATTCTCTTCCGGCCTGAACCCTTAGCGACAGCCACAGCACTACGGCTATGCCATCAGCGGTCCACCGCTCAGCCTCTTTTCGATCACCAGGACATTTCTTCCGTCCTTATAATCATAATCCACTCGATCCATGGTCTTCCTTACCAGGAAGATCCCGAATCCCCCTTCCTTCTCCAGGAAATGAATATCGGCATTCTCCGTATTCATAGCCAGAGGATTGAAGGGTGTTCCTGTATCCACGAAACAGATCGAAACCGTAGAGGCTTCACCGGAGATCTTACAGCTGATCTTCGCACAGCCCACCATATTCTCGTAAGCATAGGAACATATGTTGATGAATATCTCTTCCACTGCCAGCCGGATCTGATGCAGTTCACGCTTATTACAGCCAAACCGCAGGATCTTCTGATCTATGAATTCCTGCACCGGATAGAGGGCTTCCTCCACTGCTTCCACAGTGATGGAATTCTCGTCCCGTTCAACGAAATATTCACAATCCTGCGGCGGGCCTCCCAGATGGAAATACTCTACTCCATCCGAGTGGATTGCCTCTTCCATGCTCTCCTCCTTATCTCATGATCTAACGAATACTATGATGCTGCAGTCAAAAGGTATGTTGCCCCCGGCTAATGATCCGCAGCACCCACACTACGTGTGTAATGTGCTGCGGGAACACCCACGACTCCTGTCAAAATCAGACCAGATTCCGCGGTTGCTTCGGGCGAAGCGAATTCGCTCTTCTCCGAACGGGGATTCTCTCCGGATCCGGATTTCGTTCAGCATTTGCATTCTTGTTCGCATTCTTGTTAGCGTTTGCGTTGTCATTTGCTTTCTGATTTGCCTTCGGACGATCGGCTTCCCTCTGCTGCTCCGGTTTCGCAGCCTCAGCCTGTCGCGCCGGTTTCTGCAGATTCTGCATCCGGCGACGGTGCTCTGCAAGGGAGCGCCCATGCTTCATAATATATTCCTTCTGCAGGCGTCCCACATCATCCACCGAAAAAGGCTTGCCCTTCTGTATCTCCTTCATTCCCGCCTGCACTACCTGCTGTGTCAGCTCATGACCGGCGATATTCTGCATCTCCATCCGTGTAGGCTCCAGATTCCTGTCCATCCGCTTCTTCGCCTTAACGATGGAATCTCCGGGCTTCATCTGTACATTCTTCTCCAGGGAGCGCATACGATTCATGTAGAACATGGTACGGCATACCGCATCCTCCAGGACCTCCCGCACCACCGGATCCTTGGCCCCGGCCTGATTCAGGGAATCGTAGGTCTCACGCATCTCATCCAGCTTCCGGCTGCAGCTTTTCTGCAGCTCCTCCTGGTGCTTCTTCAGCTCCTTCTCATACATCTTCTGGCGCATGAGGTTGATCTCTTTCTGAATATCCATGATGGCTGAGATCCGCTGCTGCTCATACCTTGAAGTCTTCACCTTACCCTTTGCATCCGTGCGACCACGAAGAGCTGCCTGCTTCTTCTCCAGGTACTTCGATGTTGACTTATATACATTCATGGTAAGATGTTCGTACATCGTCATCTCATCGGCATTCATGGCCGTCCTTCCCTTCATGGTCTGAAGGAACTGATCCAGCTTATAGAGATCCTGTTTGATCTTTCGAAATTCAGGAGATGAGAAGCCCCGACGGGCCCCGAAGGTCACCTCTCGTGTCAGATACCGCAGCATCCTTATACGGTCTGCCTGCTCAGCCATCAGTCCTCCGTCCAGCTCATCCTGGGGATTCACCCGGACAAGAGGACGTTTCGCCGGCTTTGCATTTGGCCGGGCCGCTCCCTGTGCCTGAGGTCTCCGCTGACGGTTCCGCTGACGGTTCTGCTGTGCAGCCTGCCCCCGACGGTGCTGATCCAGATTGGCAGCCTCCTGATTTCGACGAAGCTGATCCTGCTGCTGTGCAGCCTGAACATTGTTCTGTGCCGCCTCCTGCCGGTTGGCGTTATTGTTCGCGTTATTGTTGACGTTATTATTAGCGTTAACGTTGGGGTTATTATTGGCGTTAACGTTGGCGTTATTATTGACGTTATTGTTGACGTTATTGTTGACGTTATTATTGACGTTAACGTTGGCGTTATTGTTGACGTTATTGTTGACGTTAACGTTGGCGTTATTGTTAACGTTAACATTAGCGTTATTGTTAACGTTTGGATTCTGAGGATTCTGCAGATTTGCACCCTGCTGTTGGTTCAGGTTTGCCTCATTCTGCGGAGCCTGCTGAATTACATTCTGTTGTTGATTCTGGTCTGCCGCATTCTGCGGATTCTGCTGATCCACGTTCTGCGGCGGATTCTCATTCTGCTGCGGATTTACGTTCTGTTCGTTGTTATTGGCATTTTGTTGATCTCGTCTCGGCATGGCGTCTTCCTCCTGTTACTTCTTACGCATCACCGGATTCCTCCTGATTGCCTTTCTGCTTTCCCTTCTTCTTACTCTTCCTTCCGGGCTGTTCTGCCTCTTCCTTCTGCAGTTCTTCCTGCTCAAAGGCATCCAGATCCTTCTCCATGGCTTCCAGGCGAAGGCGTTCCTCCTCCCGGATTCTTTCCTCGAACTTCCGGTCCTCTTCCTTCTCAGCGTCCTTCGCAGCCCGGATCCTGTTCTTCTCTTCCTCCCGGGCAGCCCGGCGCTCCTCCTGCTGCTTCTTCCGTTCTTCCTTCCGCTTCAGCTTCGCCTCCCGTTCACGTTCATCCCGGGACAGGAAGCTGCCGGTGACCCTTTCAAACTGCCGGATGGCCAGCCGCGCTGCCAACCGTGATGTCAGACACCGGGCGGTGAAAGCAGACAGCTGCAGGTCTCCTTTCTCATTTTCATAAAAAGCAAGCACCACCGGATAGAAGATATAGGAACGGATCTGGCAGCCGTGCACATTCTCCTTTGCGAAGAAATGGATCCCTCTTCCGATATTCGAGAACGCCTTCTCCGAATCGTAGAGTGCCTTTGTATGGTTCGTCGTGGACACATACTTCCGCTTCACATGGGTAACCCCCAGAGTCCGAAGCCGTCCGGCGCCGTCCGCCGGCCCCCAGGCCGGACCGGGATCATCCATGGGGATCATCTTCCCTTCCCGGTCCAGTTCCACGTAACCCAGGAGCACATGATAGGCTTCCATCAATATGGGATTGTTTCTACTTCTGCTCGACAGCACAGTTCTATCCTCATCTAAGGATCTGTCACAGATCAACCTGAACCTCCTGCTTGTACTTCGCAATCTGTTCAATTCATTCTGCGACAACTCCTAACTACGGTGTCTCAGATCCTTCTCCCGAAGATTCCCCTCCGGTGCCGGATTCCGGCTCCCCTGTCGGTTCTTCCGGCGGAGTCTCCGGCTCCTTCACCTTCGGTTCTACGGAAACGTAAATGGTATCCCGTACCTCTAGATCATCCTGAGGTGAAACCTCGATCCTGTATTGTACGATACTGTCACCGGTATTCTCCGGTACCGTGAAATCAAAGCCTGCTGCTGTCAGGTTCGTGATGGTCGACTTGGTCACTGCCTCAGCGGCATCCCCTACCATACGATATGCCCATACCGTGATACCCGTGGAAGAATTCTTCACCTTGGTCTTCACGGTGACAACATCCCCTGACTTGGCCACAATGGCCGCATTATGGTTTGTTACCTTCGTTCCATCGCCTCCGTCGGTTGAGTAGCTGGTCTGCAAAGCGACCTGCTCATTTTCGACGGTTACGAATATGGCATCCGCCACATCCTCCGCCTCTACCGGGGAGACAAGGATCTTGTACACGATCACTTCATCCGTGGTATTCTTCGGGATCGTAACGCTGAAGCTGCGGCTGACATCATTGATGATCATCATCTCGTCCGTTACATCCCGACCGGCCTCACCGATCATCTGGTATACCCGTGCCTGGAAACCGGACTGGGAATCCCGAACCGTGACGGTACCTGCGATCACATCCTTGCCCTGGGCAAGCAGCTGCATCACGTGATCCTTCACCATGCCTTCCGTGAAACCGTTCTTTGTGACATAAGTTGTAAGTGATACGGAATTCAGCCGCAGGCTGGTTCCGTTGGACATACCGAGGATATCCTGGTTCACTTCGCAGGGAAGCACATTGACGCCGAAGCCGGCATTGTACTCTGCACTGGTGACACCCCAGGATACGCTGCGGGAATACAGCAGTGCCTTGGTAAGTGACGGGTCCGCCGTACCATCCGCGAAGATTCCGGTACCCTCCTGCATCTGGGTGATATAAGAATCCACCTCAGGATCATAACCGTATACACCCTTCTCAGCTCCGGGCAGCCAGATCTCCACAGCGGGATCATAAGGAACTACCTCCAGCGTCCGTATACCCATACTGCTGTTCATTTCCGGCAGGAAGAATTCCACACTCCTTGCCTCACCTGCTGTAAAGGTCTTCGGGTTCACCTGAATATACTTTGTCATGTCCGCGAAGAACTGGGTCTTCGTACCATCCTGATAATCCTGGTAGGTAATGGTCATACGTGCGGCTCCATCCCTGGTTCCATCCATGGTCTTCAGTGCCGTGGAAGAATTAAATGTCAGGGAGATGGGCGCTACACTGCCTTCACCCCACATATTAAATGAGGTGGCACGCTTTGCTTCCAGACGATCCGACAGGTTGTATTCTCCCATCATGGATGCATAGGACCTGAGCTTCTGATCCGTTCGTCCCGGTGTGCCGGTGACAGGATCCGCCTGGATCGTGGTAAGCTGATTTACATATGCGGCAGAAGCCGTAACATTTCCTTCCAGATTGCCGTAAGCCGCGATGCGATAGCCCAGGATCTTCCGTACATAAGGTACCTTGAAGGATAGCTTCGCCATCATTCCCTCAGAAATGCTGGTGTATCCCATATCCGTCAGATATACATAGGGTGACAGATATTCCGTCGCTCCTCCGTCGATGGAGGACGTGTAGATAAAGGATACCGCAATATCGAATTTCTCCGGCTGCAGTGTCTGCTCTCTGGTCATGTGTCCGAAGGACAGCATCACCTTTTCCTCCGTATCATCCAGATAGAGATTGGCTCCCAGCGGATCCGCTGAAAGGCCCATAACCGCCGTGGTACCATAGAAGGAATACGTTGTTGTGGACATCACCACATTTTTCTTTATATGCTGTACGATCGCCCGGTCAAACTTCACATCTGAGCTGGTGCACTGGATCAGCAGATTTCCTGCACTGACCATATCCCTTGCCCGGACACCCGTTGCATAATACATGGGATTGCCGGCTGCATCGTAACCCAGTTCCAGATCACAGGCCGCAGCCATCATCTGGGAATAGGGGATATTGAACTTCAGGTTTGCATGAACCACCTTTGCTGACGGCTCACGTCCCGGAGCAACCACATTATCTGTGGTAAAGAAGCTGTTCATTCCGCCGTTCGAGCCTGTAGCTACAGGATAAACGAAGATATTTACGGTATCGTCCGCGGATTCAGGAAGTCGGGATACCGGAGTCGCCCATGCTTCCGAGGTCCATACCAGCTGGTTCTCCGTGAACCGTATGGTATCCATCTCCGTTGGAATACCCATGGAGAAGAGCTTGGAGAATATCTTATCCTCCGCGTTCATACATAGATTTTCCGTTACCATGTTGCGGTAGAACTCTCCGCTGCTGGTAAGCTCCAGAGGCCCGTCCTTCTTTACCTGGGATACGGTAACCTTACCGATATTCCAGTAAGCAGCCTCATTATTTCTGGTCTGACATGTAAATGTAATGGCCTTGATACTCTTCAGATCCGGGATGGCCGGCATGATAAACCGGTCCGTCTTACCCGGGCGGAGCATGGTGGCCGGATCGGAGATGGCACCATTCCCGGTGGTCGGTGTTACCGACTCCTTCGGATCCACGATGGACTCCACGGTCTTTGCGGATTTCCGCATATACGCCGCCATATACTGAACCACGTCGAATTTCAGGTCCTTCGCCTGCCCGTCGGTGTTGATGTAATCCACCCTTGCGATGATGGAACCCACAAACTGATTGAGGGCACCGTCCCAGGGCAGAGTGGATACTTCACAGAGCAGCTTCACGGCTCTCTGCTTGTAGCTCACATCATAGGTCTTGGAGATTTCATTTGCGCTGCGGGCACGAAGTCCACGGGCAGAGGATTTCTCGGCTTCATCACGGTAACTGATCTCGATCCATCCTATATTGTTCACCACATAGGAGAGATAGGAGCCTCCGTCATTCCGCTCAGACACCGTAATACTGTCGATGTTCAGCTTATCGAAGGGTTCTGAATCCGAAGACAGATCCTCCGGCAGGATCCGGACAGCCAGCAGGTTGCCGTAGTCCCGATTGGTACTGATGGTAAATGTCTCCGCCTGTCCAGAACGGAAGGCGTCACCTGCCAACTGCTGGTTGGCCTGTACAAAACCGCTGTTTCCGTTCTCGAAGATCAGCTGGAAGTAGAAATAGTTCTTGGAACCTGCGTCTCCGTTCCCTAAATCCACCTCCGTATCCTGTGCCACCTGCACCAGGACGTCATAGGTCTTGGCAACCGAGAAGAACTTCCAGTTCACCTGCGTTTGCTGATATGTCATGGAATTTCGTACCGTGGAGTAGTCCGTATCACGGACATCCGATACGACTCCCTTGCCGAAATCGATATTATAGGTTTCTCCCGGCCGGAACAGCTGGGATCCGTTCATGGCATAGCTGCTGCCTCCCGGCTGCCCGGGTTGGGGATCTACATAGACAGGCTCACCGGTCTCTTCATCGTAGACAGGACGTCCATTCTCATCCACCAGCTGCTTTTTCTCCGTCTTATCCGTGCCGTCGGAACCCACTTCATTTCCGTCTCCATCGGAGATCCGCGGCCGGATCTGGGCCAGATTGCATACCTGTGCAGATACCAGGCCACGTTCCAGCCAGTAATGCGTACCGGTCACATCGGACGGTGCCAGATATGCACGTCTTCGCTCATACTTCTCCACATAGGATACGGTGATGTTGCTCATATCCCAGAGATTATCACCCGACAGGGACAGCTCCACATTCGTAAACTCCCTGGCATTGGGTGCTTCCATGATGTAGGATATCTGACCGCCCTGCACCAGGCCATGCTGTTCCAGGTAGCTCCCGCCATCCTGCGCCGGCCAAAAGCCCATGAAGCTCTCTGCCGCTGCTTTGGCCTTATAGTTCTGCGTACGATTCGGTTTTCCGTTCATATCCAGATACTGGAACCGGACATTCACATCTCCCTTGGTTCCGGCATTCGGTTTATCCGATGTATAAAGAGTAACCAGGAAGGATCCCTGTCCGTTCTTGCCTGCCACCAGGGGACTTCCTTCCTTATATGCTCTCAAATTCAGCTTCAGGCGTCCGTTGGCTGCCATCATCTGGCCCTTCTGTTCCGCCGTAGTAAAGTACATGATGGGACTTCCGGATTCAAAGACATAGTCCAGGGTTGCACCCTCCAGGTGCCGTCCCTTGGAGTCAGTCCCGCCTGCCACATAAGGCATGCAGCCGCCCTTGTAGAAGGACACACCTGCGATCTGAAGATCATCCGATGCCAGTGCCGACAAGGTTTCCTTCATCTTTGAAGTGGATTTGCTGATGGAGATCCCCCTCGCTTCGATCCTGGACCGTGCCTCGGAACCGGAGTTTAAGCTTACCCCGGAAACCAGTGACCCGAATTCCGGAAGGATCGCCTGGAAAGCCAGTGTGTCTCCGCGCTGACCCATTCCCATAACCGTGCTGCTGCCCGTGGCACGTCTTGCCATGATATAACTGCTGAGCACAACAGGAAGGGTCACCTTCCGTGCCCATTTATGGCGATCCTGATACTGGATCTCAATCGTAAGATCCTCCACGATCCCGTTATCTTCGTTTAATTTCACGGCATTCTTGTTTAAAAAGCCTTCAAGGCCACCGTTTAAAACATCCGAGAAATCCACACGCATGGAATATATATCCGAAGTTCCGGAGAAGCTTCTCTTCTCTCCGCCGCCCGAATAATTCTGAATACCGAAATACGGGGATTCGGATCCGCCGATCCGGATCACGGAATCCATGGAGCCTGTGGAAAGTGTCAGGGTTCCCCCCTTCTTCTTCACAAGATCCGCCACCAGGCTTCCTTCGAAATCCAGGAATCTCTGTCCGGATACCAGACCATACTCTTCATATCCACGGTAGCGTTCCATCTTATAAAGGGCTATACCCTGAACGGTCCACTGCCCCTTGGCCAGGTACACGTCGAAGCTGTCCACGGACTTGATCTCCTGGGTTGTCTGGAAAGCGAAATCCTGTACGGTCCAGGAACCCAGCATGGCTTCCTTCACTTCCGTTTCCTGGTAATTGATCTCAGTCAGAGCCTTCTTGCCAAATGTAGCGCCAAGATCCGCTCCGCCTGCATATTTCGTCAGCAGCGCTGTGCTGCGGCTGTCTGCATCAATGCCGGGAAATACATACTGGGAGTATGATAATCCGTCGGTTCCGGTGTACTTCACTGCAAAGTACTGTACTGTGGACCCTGCACTGGCGCCGGTAGCCACCGTAAGCACATACGCATTCTTCGGCGCTGCGAAAGATTCTCTGTCCTTCCAGTCAGAGAGCCCCTTATAGGCTTCGTATCCCGGTGCCGCATCCGCTTTCACTGTATACGCCGGGGCCGCAGCCGTACCCGCTGTCTCGCTCATGGCCGCCTCTGTTCCTCCGGATACCACCACACTCGGGGCCGCACCGGACGACATCCCGGAATCCGCGGTCGGATCGCCGGAAGGCACTGCAGTGGTCCCCGTATCCGGAGCCGCATATGCATTCATGGAAGGAAGACCTGCCAGCGGAAGGCACACCAAGAAGAAGGCAGTCACAAGCAGCCTTGCGATCCTCTTTTTATGCTTATCAAACATCTTCATAGTCTTATCCCTCATACATTCCGACATTAACAGGCTCATCTACAGAGCCCAGGTTGGAATCAGTGTATCATACAAGATACAACAAATGCGCAACAAAAGAAGTTTTTTTATCGAATGTTCAGCAGGCCGGCGAGACCGGTCATCTCGAACACCTCCATAACATTATCGTTTACATTTGTGATCTCCAGTTTTCCCCGTTTTCTTATGAGCATCAGATATACATTTCGGATGGAACGGATACCTGCACTGGAGATATAATTCAGCCCCTGCATGTTCAAAATGAGCGTAGTAAACCTGGGTACCAGCTGCGCAAAGAGCTGATCCGCATCCCGCGCAGTTCTCGTATCCAGATCTCCGGAGAGGATAAGTTCTCCTACCGCTCCCCGATTTACCAGCTTAACATCCATGGCTAACCTTACGCCCCTTTTTTCTTCTTGTGAAGATCGCGGATGTATTGAGACAGTTCATCCAGTGTGATCTCCATTACTTCCTCTCCGGACTCGGCCATCCGTTCATCCAGATCCATCTCTGCGTATTCTTCCGCTGCTTTTTCCAAAAGCTCCGCAAAGAGGAACGGGGTATGGCCGAAATCGTCATCATCATCCAGATCGTCGTCATCCAGATCAAAATCATCGTCATCATCATACTCCGACAGATCGTCGCTGAATTCATCATCATCGAATTCACCGTCATCATCCAGATCGGGATCATCATTCAGATCCGAATCATCCTCCAGATCATAGTCGAAGTCGTGATTCATTCTGTCCATATTCAGATCCTCATCGTCCAACAGATCATCCTCCTCCGAATCATCCTGGTGGAATAAGCCGGATGCATCCATCTCAAAGTTTTCATCCTCATCATCCAGGGATTCATAGGATTCGTCGGATTCTGATTCCTCATCATCCTCAAGGGCCGAATCGTCGTCTTCCTCGGAACCCAAAATATCATCTTCATCCGAACCAAAGATGTCATCCTCGTCGGACCCCGGAATATCTTCTTCGTCCGATTCGAGAGCATCCGCCTCGTCCAAGCCCCGGATACCGTCTTCGTCCGAATCGCTGAAGAGGCTGTCCGCATCTACCGTGAATTCCTCATCCTCAGACTCATCCTCAGCAAAAAGGTCCGCTGCAGATCCATCTCCGGCATCCACACCTGCATATGCTTCTCCGGTTTCTCCGTATCCTGCATCCACGCCTGCGTAGGCTTCTCCGGTTTCTCCATATCCGTCACCGGTACCTGCATACGTTTCTCCGTTCTCTCCGTATCCGGCACCTGCATACGCTTCCCCGGTTTCTCCGTATTCGGCACCGACATCTGCATACGCTTCTCTGGTTTCTCCGTATTCGGCACCGGCATCTGCATACGCCTCTCCGGTCTCTGCATACCCATCACCGGTACCTTCATAGGCTCCGTAGTATCCTGCATTCTCTTCGGATCCGGATGCCTGGCCTGCTGCTGCCTGTGCCGCAGCATCAAATGCAGCACCGTTCAATCCGGAACCGTTGCCCAGGCTGGCACCGATGGAGATCCATTTCAGGCGCTCCATCAGCTCCTGCTCCATCTCGGCACGGATGGAAGCCCGGAACCTGCTCAGCTTCTCCTCCAGCATCGCATCCGTATAGGCTACAGACGGTCCTCTCTGTGCCACATTCTCTCTGTAGGCACCGCCATTCTCTGGGGCATAGCCTCCGGCACCGTAGTTGCCTTCATAGCCATCACCGGCATAGTCTGTTTCGGCATAGCCGTCATCTCCATACCAATCGCCGCCTTCGTCACCGTAACCGTCGCTGCCATAGCCGTCATCACCGTAACCGTCACCGCCGTAGCCGTCACCTCCATAGCCCTCACCGGACAGTCCATCCACCTCTTCAAGTCGGATGCCGCCGAAGCGCATGGTAGCCATCTCATATTCTCTTCGATTCACGGCTTCTTCCGCCGCCAGCATCTTATTTACAGCACTTACCGGTGCTTCACGCCGCTGCTCTTCCTGCTCCATCAGGAGTTCTTCCTCGGTGACCTCCGAGAAGTTCAGGGTGCTGCCCGGTTCATCCTCCGGAGGACGGATGCCTTCCACGCCTGGATGCTCCTCCTCGTAGATCAGACGGTCGTTCAGGTTGGCGTCATGCAGCTCCCGGCTGCCCTCGATGAATTCCTCCCAGATCTCATCTCCCTCTTCCCCTGCGAAGTAGACCGTCTCGAATTCCGGATTCTCAAACATATCCACGAAAAGCTCCGGAACATCGATATGGAAGGAGGTACGGGATGTGGGACTCATGATGGCGAAGGCCTGACCGCGCTTGGCAGACAGGATATCCTCCTGCTCCTGTTCATTGATCCCGCCGGCCTTCTCATACAGCTTGCAGAGGTCATCCATATCATTGGGTGCCAGACCGAATACAAAGCTGTACTGGCAGGCATTGATGATGGCCGTCGACTTCCGGGCAATCTCCTCGCTGCCCACGAAATCCTTGATATTCTGGGTGATGACGATCTGCATACCGTTGTACTTACGGATACGCTTCGCCAGCTGGAACATAAAGTCCAGCGCTACCGGGAACTTTGTATCGATAAAAACATGGGCCTCATCGATAACGACTACGATCTTCCGCTTCAGGTTATACCGGAGATTGTAATCCCGGTTCTTGATAATCTCATTATCGATATACTTCAGAACCAGCAACATCTGCGCGTTGGCTATGGTGGAGTTCCGGTTCGCCAGAAGGGACTGGAAGTTGAATACCGAGAAGTTCTCATCCGTGGTTATGGTGGACGGTCCGTTCCAGATATTCGCATTTCTTCCGCCGGTGGAGAACTTGGAGATGTAATTCACCAGGGTACGCAGCATCTGCCGCAGGTAATCGTTGTTGGTACGCTCAAATTCTGCCAGGATCACATCATAAAGGTCATCAAAGACCGGATAGTCTTCCGCATGCAGAACAGAGAGATCCGTCTCCGGCGTGATGCCGAAGTTTAAGTACGTCCGCTCCACTAAAGAGTTCAGATACTCCAGCGCATCCTTGTCGATGTCCGGCAGGATCTGACGGAAGAACTCCTCCAGGAACTGCAAATGGGTAGCAAAGCTTCCTGCCGGTCCGCCGCCTTCTCCGGCTTCATCATCGTCCAGTGCCGTGATGATATGGAATGGGTTCAGACGACCGTACTTTGCATTTCCCACATTGATGATCCGACCGTGGAGATTGTGTGCCAGCTCCGAATACTCGTTCTCCGGATCCAGGATGAAGATCTTGGAATCCTCGGAAGCCAGATTCAGAAGCAGGGATTTCGTGGTATAAGATTTACCGGAACCGGACTTACCGACAATAACCATGTTGGAATTCACACGTTCCGAGTCTCTCCGGAAGAAATTGATGAATACCGGGATGCCGTCGGAGGATCCCAGCTTCACGCCACCTTCATCCGAAACATGCGCAAAAATCCAAGGGTACATTCCCGCAATCGTATTGGAGGGAATACCCCTGGCTTCCTTAACCATAGGATCATAATTCGAGATCTGTGAGCCGATGAAGGCCTGCAGCTGCATGAAATCCATCTGAGACAGCTTCATGCCGGCTTCCGTCCAGGTATGGCGAACGGTCTTGCGCATATCCGGGATCATGGGACATCTGGACTTGAATCCTTCTCCCAGAACCGGATCCTCTTTCGTCGCAAGCGCATCATATCCGGTAACGTAGATATTTACGGAGAGCAGTGCTTCATTCTCCTGCTGTAGTGTAACCAGCAGGGAGGACAGCGTCTCGATATGGGTCTGCAGTTCCAGTCGTTTGGAATCAATGCCCGTGGAGATATAACGTCCGCGCAGCTCGGCCAGTGAACGGTCGATGGCACGGATGGCCTTGCTTCGATCCATAGGCGTAACCTTCACCACCACCTTGGTGGCCGGGAAGGACATGACTCCCGCAAGCCATGCATCTCCTACAACGGATGGATAATTGATCACACGGAAATTATGGGTGATCAGTCCGCCCACCTCGATCTTCCGTGCACTGAACTTCAGTTTTTCGGGCATAGCCCACTCTGCCCAATGCTCCGGATCGATGGAATCGATGTCATGCTCATCAAAATCCAGGGTATTGGAATATTTCAGGAAGAGAGCCAGACCGCGGTCATCCAGACGGCGTACGGACAGTTCCGCCTGCTCCAATGCCTCCAGTGCCTGGTTGGTTATCATCCGGAGATTTCTTCTGTCACGTTCGAAAAGCACCAGATAGTAGAAGCCCTCAATGACAAGATCATCGGTACAGAGGGCGGATATCTCGGAGATCCTCGCCTCTTCCACTTCCACACGTGCCTTCAGCTCATCCTCACGGATCAGTCCGCTTTCATAGGAGCTTTTCAGTGCATCCAGCTTCCCGTACTCTGACTCCAGATACCGTTCATACATGATGGGACGCTGCAGCTTCACGATATTTACGCCGTATGCTCCGTTCAGTCCACGGAGGACCTTGCCGAAGCAGTTTTCAATGGCGTTGTTCCTGCGATAGGAGGAATGGAACCGGAATTCAACGGGGTCGATCTCAATGACCGCGCCCACGTACTCATCGGCGTACTCGATAAAACCATCCTTGATACCGGTGAAGGGAATGAAATCACTGACATCCGCATAATTGGAGGTATCTTCCTTGCTTTCGGCCTTCTCCTTCTTCTTTGCGGCACTCCGTTTTGCTCTGGCCAGCCAGACTGCATCCTTCTCTTCCTTTGTCGCCGTCTTGCTCTTTAAGATCTTATTCTCTTCTTTGATCAGCTGCTTCAGAGCCTTCTTCTCGTCAACGGAATTCTTCTCTTCTTCCTCATCCGACTCTTCGTTTTCTTCGGACTCAGCCTTATAGAAGTCATCCATCAGCTGTTCCCTGTCCTTGTCCTTCATATTCTTCAGGGCTTTGTCATCAAAAACTCGGTAGAATCTTCGGGGAAATGCGCGGTACCGAAGCATATGCCAGAAGAAGACATAGATCGGTGAGTCATTCACACGAACGATCAGCATTCCAAAGATACCCATGACGAATATGGCTATGATCCAGCGATAGGGAAGCGATGATACCGCGCAGAGCGCAGCAATTCCAAGGCCCAACAGAGCGACGAGTACGTCTACTATGTTGATCCCCTTGAAGAGCTCCAGCTTTACTTTAGTTTTTCCCGGTATCAGTCGCACGTCTAAATCCTCACCGTGTTCTTTCTTTTCTGATCCGGGGAGGATCCCCATGCGGGATCATCCCCTGTAATCGATCAGTTGTTATTGTTATTATTATTGTTGTTTCTTGGACCGTTTCTCCTCTGATTGATTCCCGGTCCTCTCTGATTATTCAGGTTCAGGCCTCCCGCTCTGGGTCCCTGAAGATTCTGTGCCGGCCGATTGACGGGCTGAAGATTCTGTGCCGGCTGATGGATCGGCTGGCCAATGTTCAATCTCGGTCCCTGAAGATCCTGTGCCGGCTGGTTAATCGCCACGCCCTGAACATTCTGTCTATGAGGAACATTTACCTGTCCATGTGCATTTGGTCCCTGGTTCATGTTCGGTCCCTGGTTCACGTTCGGTCCCTGGTTCACGTTCGGTCCCTGGTTCGCTCCCGGTGCCTGAACATTCGGCTGAGCATTTCCACCTGCGGGCTGACCGATGACAGGTCCGTCATCATTCAGGTTCAGATTCACACGATGGATATCACCCATACTATGTCTGCCCTCAGGTATATCAACATTCACATCGTTAACGGCATTTCGTTCGCCGATATCTCCCAGGGCCTCATTCTCCGGTACCACATCGTCATTGAACAGTCCACCATACTGACGCTGGTTGTCCGGGATATCCCCTACAGCTCCTGCGCCTTCCTGGCCTGCTCCGAGGCCTGCATCACCGAGGTTATCATCGTCGGCACCGGCGCCGATATTATTCAGATTCTGAGGAATATCGGCCTCTGCAGGTCCGTCATAATCCGCTCCGTAACCGTCACCAATTCCGAAGAGATCATCATCAAAGTTATAGTTATTATTATTCAGATTGTTCGGCAGGTCATCTACGCCGCCACCAACTGCTGCTCCGCCAACCTGGGCTCCATCAGCTGCTCCGCCGCCAACCTGGGCTCCGTCGACCGCTCCGCCACCGACTGCTCCGCCGATACCACCACGTCCGCCAATTGCTCCGACTGTTGCACGACCGGCCGCTCCGCCAACTGCTGCTCCGGCACGACCTGCTCCGCCAACTGCTCCGCCGACTGCTCCGCCAATAACTGCTCCGACTCCGGCTCGGCCGCCGACTGCTCCGCCTCGGCCTGCTCCGCCAACTCCGCCTCGACCTGCACCGCCGCCAACGCCTGCTCCGCCTCGGCCTGCTCCGCCGCCAACGCCTGCTCCGCCTCGACCTGCACCGCCGCCAACGCCTGCTCCGCCTCGGCCTGCACCGCCGCCTGCACCGGCTCCGCCTCGGCCTGCTCCGCCAACACCGGCTCCGCCACGACCTGCTCCGCCAACGCCTCCGCCGGCTCCGCCACGACCTGCTCCGCCAACGCCTCCGCCGGCTCCGCCACGGCCTGCTCCGCCAATGCCTCCGCCGGCTCCGCCACGGCCTGCGCCGCCGATTCCGCCGGCACCGCCACCCGGATTCATCGGGTTACGCATATTCTGCGGACGTTCATTTGCCTTCTCTCTTGCTTCCATCTTGCGATCCAGATCATCATGCTTCATATCAACCGAAGCCAGCTTCTTTGCATCTGACAGCGTACGATTACCGTTCTGCATGTAATCCAGGGTCTTCTTCATATGGTTCAGCTCATTCTTCTTCAGAGGAGCACCGTTACGATGGGCACCGTTCTTCTCCGCAAATGCGATATCCGCAGCCAGTCTCTTCTGATCTCTCTGGCGATCCCGTTCTCTTCCCTGTTTTACGGTATCCGAATCCTTACTCTTATCATGTGGAGCCACCAGGCCGGCAGCCTCCGCTGCTCCACGGATGGAACGACCTACTGCGGAAAGACCCGTCTTATCCGCAATCTTGCCACCCAGTTTCTTTGCTACACCTCCCAGTGCGCCACCGACCCCTTTGGTAGCTCCGCCCACTGCTCCGGTCACTGAGTCGCCCAGCTTGCCAGCGATATTGCTGCCGCTCATGGCCTGAAGTCCACGTCCGACCTTACTGTTGGTTACCTTGTCACGCACATCACCGGCCAGGATCGCCTGATATCCTGCATTGTCGGCCAGGATACCGGTGAAGATGCCGTTCACCTTATTTACTGCGGTGATACCACCATAGGTGATCACGCATTTTACGATACACTCCAGAAGCACACTGTCCGAGATGCTGAGAGCCGGGCTCCAGACGATAGGCAGGAAGATCAGGAACAGCCGCATGGAAAGCACCATTCCCACTACGCCCAGAAGCTGTACGATAAACGCGGTGATCCACTGCTTGAACTTTCCACCGTCATCCAAAGGCATGGCTGCGATGGCCAGGGGAGAAGCAATGTAGAGTGCCAGCAGGTTGAAGATCCGCACGGCGCAGGTGATGATGACCACCAGCATTTCCATCAGGATTGCAACGGAAACCGCATACACCAGAAGATAGTTCATCTTGCTGGGGCTGGGATTAAAGGCCTCACGTACCGCATCCCAGTCATAGATGCTCCGCTGTCCCGTGTAGAAGGGCTGGCGCACCGGATCGTAGAAGGACGGCATCTGGTTAAATGCATCATTTCGTGCTGCCGCATTCTTCCCGATGGTACCCATGGTACCGATGAGGAAAAGAACCCTGTCCATGGGGACAGTTCCCGTTCCCTTCTCCGCAATCTCCACCTGACGCTCATAATACTCCAGCACACGGACATTGGTGTTCGCCCGAAAGGCTTCCATACAGTCCAGAAGCGCATTTGTCAGACCGTCATCATAAGCATCCAGCGGCGCTTCCGAATTGTAATCGTAACCGGTCCCCAGTTCTTCCATGAGACTCTGCCAGGTGACCTGCACCTGATTGTTCTCATCATAAGAGACGTAATGGAACTTGAATACTCCCTGCTCCGCCAGAAGCTGCAGATCCTGCCTTATATCATTGTAGCAGGCATTCAGATTATATCTGGAACGATAGGATGGATTCAGGGAATAATTGCCGATGGTATTGATGACCCGCCCCATGGCGGCATACTGTTCATTTGTAAATCGTATGGAGGTCTGCTCCGTGTATTTATGCCCGCTGTTTATGGCTTCACTGATGGAGCCCGTCAGCACATTGGTGGTGGAAAGGGCTACGATCATAATGGCATTCATACCGACGATCAACAGGATACTCTTCAGCAGATTGCCGATGATGATCCCCATAGTCACGCCCTGCTGCTTATCCCGGAAATCACCGATCTTCCTGACCACTGCAACGATGGCAAAGCCAAAGGCGAATATGATACCGATGATAGCCACCGTCGTATAAATTCCTCTGACGGCACCGTGACTGAAGAAAACATCGATAAGCGACATATCCTTTGTATCATATTTCACCGATCGCTCGCCGGTGAAGATCATCATGGTCTCCTCCACCAGCCGTACGAAACGAAGGATCAGACTTTCCAGCATAAAAAACAGACGGTAGATCAGATTCTCCAGCATCGATTGAAACCAGTCTTTAATTGGGCTAAGGATATCTCCTATTCCAAATAAAACCATACTTACCCTCTTAACGTACTCGAATCTTCTTTCTGGTTATAATCAGTGCAATCACGACTCCAAGGACAGCCAGGGAGATTGCGACGATGAACAGAGTTGCATTCAGGTTCAGATACAGCAGGATCCGGAAATCCTGCTCGATGGAATTTCCGGCACGGTCTGTAACCACTACGTGATAGGAGCCGGTTTCCGACACCTGATTATCGTCATCCAGAGTTACATTTTCCGTGTCATCCATAACGATGGATATGGTATCCCCTTCCACCATGCCTGTTACCGTCACCGGCCCACGGGCATTGTTCTCGGCATCCAGGCCTTCAAAGGTTACCTGGGGAGGGGTATGATCGATCTTTACGTCCAGCTTATAGCTTTCCCCTGTCTGGGCAGAGGTATAATTCACCACATAGTGCCCTTCCTTCGTCATGTCCACGGTTCCCGTGGAATGGGACTGCAGCTGATCATCCACTGAAAGGGATGTGATGGAGAAGCCGTTGGGAAGCACCAGATAGGTGAGCTTCCCGGTGATCTCATTCACGATCTGGAAGGAAAGCAGCTGCTTCTCGCTGTTATTGTCATAGGTTACCACCACATAATTACCCGGCTCCTTGATGGGAGACGGAACATCCGTCATGGCAGCCCCGTCTTTATAGACCGACAGGTTCATCTCGCCTTCCTTGGCAAGGGTTACGCTGTCCGTCACCACCATGCCGTCCGCAACACTGCTTCGAATGGAGGATGTGCCTACACTGAACACATATTCCTTTGAGATCCGGTTAAACCGGACATTCTCGGAGATGTTGATATACTCATCCGTACTTTCCGCCCCATCCGTCGCCGGAGCACCGGTAACCATATCCACCGGACCGGAATATCCGATATTATCCACCGGATCCGAGGACACGGAAGTGGAAGCCTCCTGTTGGCCGTCCTCGCCCACCGCATGCACGGTCATCCCCGGAAGCAGGGCTCCAAGCAGTATGAAAATGAATGCAACGGATGCTTTCTTCATGCGCGACTTATCTCCAAAAATCAGTGTTATGCTGTTTCCTCTTCCCGTTCTCCCAGCACCGTGTTGTTCCGCTCCTCCAGGTCATAGTAAACCTCGTCTGCACGGAACATACGGCTTCGCAGCTCGTCCATGTTCATCCGTCCCATATGGTAGAACGGACATTTGTAGCTGGGGGTGTACTGTGTCTTCAACGGATAATTGCCAAAGGTTACGATAATGGCATTTCCGGTACTTTCCTTATTGTTCAGCATCTGCAGCTCAGAAGGATAGATCAGAGGCCGCACCTGTGACTGGGTGGACAGATTCAGCTCACCGGCCTTCGCTCCGATGGCAGAGGATGTGGAGGTTGTCCGTACCGTCATATTTCCGCAGAGCTTCGAGAATTCTTCGCAGGTTCCGATATCATTGGAACCGATGAACATCTTCATACCGCAGTTGGACTTCACGATGTCCGCCACCTTCTCGCCGTAGACGTTGTTCAGCTGGGAGTAGGACTGCACCACCAAGTTAAACCAGATCTTACGGGAACGTCCTACGGTGATCATCTTGTCGAACTTCTCGATCTTCGGCATATTTCCGAACTCATCCAGAATGAAGTAGACATTTCGCGGAAGGGAAAGGTCTTCCCTGGCAGATGCCACTTTGATCAGAGCCTTATACATACAGAGCACAAAGACCGCTGCCAGTCCGTGACGGGTATCCTTCTCATCCGGGATCTTCAGGAACAGAGCCGTAGGCTGATCCGCGAACTTCTCCGCCTGGACATCTGTAGCCGAGGTAAGGCCGCAGAGCCCCCGGTCATTGAACATGTTCAGCTTGTCAAATGTTATGGACATATAGGAGGAAAGGGTTGTATCGGTCGCAGACATTACCTGACGTGACAGGGTAAATGCCTGGGACAGCTTGCTCCGGCCGTTGAAGTAATCCTTCAGTGCCGCAAACTCATCCTCTGAATTCGTCAGGGCCTTGTTGATGTTGAAGAAGTTGAACTTCTCCTTGGTCATGCCCAGACGCTCATCCTCGGAATCCTCCAGCATGGCAAGACATGTGGCCATGATGATGGATCTGGCGCCCTTCTCCCATACAGGATCCTTATCATTCTCAATGGGACAGATGACGGAGATCAGATCGTTCAGATCCTCGTACATCTCGTCGTAAAACTTCTGCCGGGTCACTGCCACATCATCCCTGCAGTGGGACAGATCGGCATAAGCCCTGCCCCGCCATTCGGCCCAGGGCTCTCCGTCTTCCACATCGCCGTCCACCCGATCCAGATCCGGATAATCCTCCATACTGTCCTTGTGAAGGCGGATCTCCTTTCCAGCCTGAATGTACTCCTGGTACATGTCCCAGATCCCCTCCAGCGGATTCCAGCGGGAGGAAGAATAAGTATCGCGGAGATCCAGCAGAAGCACCTTGTACCCCCGGGACTCCAGATATGCGGAGTGCAGATCAAAGAGCTCGCCCTTCGGGTCCGTCATGATCATGGAACTGCCTGCAGATGTGGAGGCCAGGAGCTGGATCATGGGGTTGATAAAGGTTGTGGTCTTACCGGAACCGGTGGCACCGATGACCAGAGAGTGCGCTCCGGGATAGAAGTTCACCTGCAGGTGGTTCTTCTTATCCAGCACCGCACGGACAGGGATCCCGTCCTGGGTTACCTTGTTCAGCTCTTCATAGACATGTTCCGGGAAATACTTGTCCCGTTCCTCATCCGTAAGGAACCGGCTGTTTTCCAGGGATCCCTTAACCACATCCAGGTTCCGGTTTCCCTTCAGGAGCTTCCCGGTCTTCTCAAAGACGAAGAAGTCCAGATTGTTTCCTGTAAGGAGCCAGATCATGAATACCACGAAAGCTCCAATCATCCCGTAGAGATAGGTTCTGAAGTCCAGCATGATAGAGATGTCGATGTCCCAGTCTCCGCCCTTCATCACCTCCGGAAGATTGATGATCAGCATCCGGATCACAAAGCCAAGTACTGCCGTAAGCAGGATGAATACCACGATCCATATCAGTAGCTTTTTCTTTTTATTCATCTGTTCCGGCACTCCTTTCTCCCTACTCCTCAATCCAGGGTTTTCACCTTACTCCGACCTCTCAATCCAGGGTTTTCACCTTACTCCGACCTCCCAATCCAGGGGTATTCCCTTGCTCCGACCTCTCAGTCCAGGTTTTTCCCTTGCTCCGGCCTCTCAACCCGGATTATTTACCTTCCGCCGGGTCACTTCCCGGGGTCATGGTGACATTTCCTTCCGTATCGATCACCGCGTTGATGAATTCCGTTGTATTCATGCTTTCGCTGTAAGCGATGATCAGCGTCTTCTTCGAACCGTCCTCCAGCAAAGAAGAGGTATTTCCGTACTTCTCCGAAAGCTCCTCCAGCTTCTTCTCGGATTCACTCTTCTCCGGGAGTTGCTGCACATAGGAAGACGGAAGATAATTGCCATCCGCATCCGTATCCGGCTCCGTAGGCGGTTCTCCCGTGGGGAGCTCGATCTCGCCGGATTCTACCTTTCTCTTGAATTCCAGGTACCGGTCATAGATTTCTGCCGCAATCTTCTCTCTCTCCGCCGATTCCCGATCCTCGGTGCTTCCTTCATTTCCTGCAGGTTCCGCACTCTCAGTACTCTCTGAACTCTCTTTAGTCTCTGTATTTTCCGTACTCTCATCAGCCCCGGAATCTTCCTCATCCGGTCCGATCACAGCGGTTACGTGCGGAATCATCACCGTCTGCTGCCGGTCATCCAGCATGCTGAGGAACTCCACCTGACCGTTAGGGTCAAAGATGACCCAGTCCGAAGAACCCTTGGGGAATTCCAGCTGCAGATTCCCCGCTTCATCCTTCTTGATATGTATGGGATGCTCTGTAGCATCTCCCACCACAGTCGTTCCTCCGGCCATCCGCTCTCCGGTCTGCAGAGCGATCATAAAACCGGATTCCGAACTGCTGACATATACCGGAAGCGTGAACCGGAAGGCTTCGTAAGCAACACCGTCCGTCTCGCCGGAACGAAGGAATTCCACATCGGCAGGACCTGCCGATTTCGGTGAAAGGATATAGGTGATCTTTCCTTTCTTCTCCTCGCCCTTTGCTTTTACCTCCAGCATATCTTCCCCATGGTTTATCACGCTCCATGCAAAATCCGGAGTCTTGCTTCCGTCCAGAGTAACCTCCAGATCCGCCCCGTTTTGCAGATAAGTCACCGGATAATCCGATTCACCGAAAAGAGTCTCTCCCTCCGGTTTCTTCTCCCGGGTCAGGATCAGGATCACGACGAGGATAGCAATAACCACAAGGATTGGGATGATCGCGATTAGTTTTCGTTTCATATTCTATCCTCCATACAGGATCCTGCGGGCAACCACGAAGGGCTCCGCCTTCCTTTTTGAACAGTACTCCCGGACAAGCCTTCATTCTCCCGGCTGTTTCGCGGCCGCTTTATTAGTAATCCGGAGTCTCCAGATTGATCCGGGCGGTGGGCGCATAATCCACAGATCCGTTGGTATGATTGAAGGTAGCTGTCTTCTCCGTCAGGATCGTCCCTTTGTTTATCGTCTGCCCCCCGGTGCCCTGCAACTGGACCGTGGCCACCCCGGTTACGCCCGTATGATACGGATTTGCGTCATTTGGATCCGTAGTCACATATTTCTGCGGGATCACCGCAACTCCAAAGACGCTCTTCTGATTCGCGCCGGATTTATGAAGCATGGTAGCGGCGTCCGTCCGGTTATAGCCCGCAAAGCACAGGGCATCCTTCCGGTTCTCGATCCTGCTTCCCGCATCGATCACGGCATAACTGAGGACCAGGCAGCCATAATTGATCACGCTTCCTCCACCGGTAAGCTTCAGTGCCGGCTCCGCATCCTTCTTTGCATAGGTATCCGGATCCACCAGACAGAAAACCTTTCCTCCCGGCATGATGATCATATCTCCGCTCTGCCCCGACCCGGGCGCCCTGCAGCACTCGATGGTTCCTTCCGAAGTCGCAAGGTAGGGAGAGATGGTTCCGCCATCCTTAACCAGGATGGTTCCACCCTTATTGATGATCTTTCCGTTATTGATAAAATTCCCTTCTACGGAAAGCACGCCCCCGTCCTCGATCACGATGGTGGATCCCTCCGAAAGCACCACCCCATCGGACTTGGCGGTATTTCCGCTGTCATCCACATATTCCGTATCCTTAACCACGTAGGTGGAACCTGCAGGGATCGTAATGGTGCTTCCGATCCCGGTATCCGGATCTCCGCCGGTTCCTACCAGAGACACGAAGGTGTGGGGGGTTCCCACATACCAGTAAAAGTTATTGCTGATATTCTTCGCTTTCCCCAGAGAGCCAAGGGAATTCCTTGCCTTCGCCTCAGATGGGAAGATCTCAGCTCCTCCGAATTCAAATGTATCCTCATCGCTGTATTTGTCTTTCCCCGTGGCACAGCTCAGGAAATATTCGCCAGCTATACTTTGAATATATCCGTTGTAATAGCATAAATAATCGCTGAAGGGATTCAGTGCGCCTCTCAGTGTCCACCGGTCTTCATTGGAATCCCCCCGATATGGGACGAGATATCCCGGAGTGTAATTCAGATCATATCTGACCGGATCTCCGGCATCCCGCCGGACCTCGACGGGCATGGAGCCCGAAGGAATTGTGACCTTCGTCGTACCGAAGTTTGTTTCGGTATACTTTCTGTCCCTGTCCTTCACCACCGCGTTAAAATTCCCGGTTTGGTGATAATTGTTTGAGGAATACAGGTAATAGTCCTGATTTCCGTTCAGCTGCTTTCCGATGGTCCGATAGGACTGATCTCCCGGATTCTTGGCCGACGCCCTGGGTAAGGCTATGTCAGCCCTGATATAATCAACACCGGGAATCTCCCGTGTAGCCACAACCATTTCCTTGTCTTTAAAAAACAGGCTAATGCCAAAGGAATAGGCGGCACCCACATAATCATACCACTCGAGTTGCAATTCCTCCGAAAAGGTTGGGTAGGGCCAGTTGTTTGAAGCGGAACTGTAGATCTTTTTCGTCCAGAGGACACCCATACTTCCTCCGGTGGTATAGAATCTGTCCTTCGTAAAATACTCCGGATGATCCTTCAGGGAGAACCCGTCCTGATCTTCCTTGATAAAAACATTTGCTTTGCTTCGAAACGCGGTGTCCGGCGTGCGGGTTCCGTCAGCCCCGCCCCGGGTGGATCCGTTCATTGCCTTTGTAGCCGCTTCGACACTCTGGTTCTGATCCGATCCGAAGATCTGAAAATCCCCCTGCAGACTGCGCACCTCGTCACCCAGGAAGATATGGTCACTATCTGCATAAGTGGACAGGAAGCAGAGCGGCTTCTTATTCTGATCCAGCATGACGAACATGGATGCCATATAGTCACTTCCCGATGCCTCCGCCGCTTTCCTGAGGGTTTCATAATGGGTTTTATAGGTCACCTTATTCCACTCCCAGAAGGTGATCCGTCCGTTCTCGGCTTTCATGAGCTCAGATGTAGCGTCCGTCGCCGCATCCTCCGTGGAAGTCTCCGTACCTGTATCATCTCCGTCCGCATAGGAAGGAAGCTCGGCCCCGCCAAAGAGGGAAACGACGCCAAGACAGGCCGTCAGGAAGAGCGCCTGTAACCTTTTCTTTTTATGAAAATCGAATCTATGCTTCATGGCTGCGCCCTCCTTCCATGCTTCGTCGCCTGCAACCAACTGTGGATCCGCCTGTGCTGCGCACTACCCGAATCCTTCGATCTTATCATCAGTTTACCATACAGCAGATAACAAAAGCGCAACAGAAAACCATATCACTTCATTATATCGGTTAGTAAACATAAAATCAACATTTTGCATTGGGAAATACACAGTTCCTTTATAGAATTAGGGGGATTTTCCCGCTGATTTCGGAAAATCCCCCTAATTGCCGTCCTGAGGATCAGAACCTTGCTATTTTGTAGTTGTAACCTGTACGGTGGAACCTGTACCACTGTTGCCTACCATCCAGTTGGTCAGAGGCCCGATAGAAAGCTTCAAGATAACTACCAGAACGAAGATCAGAAGGTATCCGATGATCGCATTCTTCAGATGCTGCTTTCTCTTCTCTCTCTCCTGCGGCTCCTCAGCTGTTGCGTACTTTACACCCATGATGATGCAGAAGATCACGCCGCCGGCACCAACCAGCAGAAGCAGCGGGTTAACAAGCTTGTTGATCAGGTTCAGGACCGGATGTACTGCCGGATCCAGATCGATATCCGTTGCGGCCATAGCCGTGTCGCCAAAGGACATTGTTACCAGAACTGCCAGGAAAGCGATCACCGCGATCTTCATGATCATCACCGCTTTCTTATTCTGGGATACCTCGCGTAACCAGTTTGTCATCTTCATTCCTACTGTCATTTTTCCATCCTCCTTATATGATTTAGGTGTTAACCCCTTTTTGTACTGGGTTTCTTTTGATGATGTGAGTATATCATACCAGGCATAACAAATGTGCAACAAATAAAAAAATTTTTTTTTATTTGTTTATTTTTTTTGAACAATACGTTCAGACTCCGGAATCCGTATGGTTGCGGTGGTTCCGTATTCGGTTTTATCTATGGAGAGTTCCCCGTTGCAGAGCAGGGACAGACGGGTCCGAACATTTTCCGTTCCCACACTTTTATATCTTTTCTGGGTCTGTAACTCCGTTCGCTTCCCATGGCCGTTATCCTGAACGGTAATAACGATATATCCCTTCTCCCGTACGGATGTAATCCGGATCTTCTCCCCTTCTTCACTCATGCCGACACCGTACTGGATGGCATTCTCCACCAGAGGCTGCAGAGTAAGAGGCGGGATCATAAAGTCCGTGGCTGTAAGATCCTTCTCCACTTCAAACCTGCGGGAGGGCAGGATCTTCGCCAGATCGATATACATATCCACATGCTCCAGCTCATCTTCGAAGGGGATCATGGATTCTCCGGTCAGCGCCTGAAACTTCCGCCGCAGATATCCGGAGAAGTTCTGGATCGCCGGCTTCACCGCCTTTGCATCTTCCTCAGAAAGAATGGCGATCTGCTGCAATGAATTATAGATAAAATGGGGATGGATCTGCTCCATCAGCAGCGCCACCTTCTTCTCCGACAGTTCCGTTCTGCTCTGCAGCACCTCCCGCTCCGTATCAAGCTGATACAGGGAGAATACGGACAGAAGCAGCATAACCTGGGAGATCCCCAGAAGATCCAGTCTCGGATCCACGATTCCCACAAGGGTTGAAGTAATGGGGAACAGGATACCGATGATAAAGCCGATACAGGCCCGAATGCCCTTTTGGGAAAAAAGCATCATGAACAAAACCACAATGAACTGGAAGAGGGTTGTCATCTGTACCAGGAAATTAAACTGTCCCAGAATGGCAAAGGCACTGACCAGAACTGCCGTCAGGAACTGAATACTGGTCCAGAACTTCCGGTTCCATACCTCGCCTTCGTCACGCCCCGTCTCCATAAAGTACAGGGTAAAGAAAGGCGCCACCAGACTGTACATGGCCCGGGAGCTCAGGAAGTAAAGGTTATAGGAGGTCCCTATATAGTACTGGTCCGCAACCTGCAATCCAAGTCCCACCACTGTTACGCAGACAGAGTACAGGAAATAACTCATCTGTCCGCGATGTGCCCGGAACTGCATTCCCACGATCAGAAGCAGTACTGAGATCAGGATTCCCAACAGGGTCACGGTAATATTCACATATCCTATGATCTCATCCATATCCCTATCCTCTGTTGTAAAGGTATAGATAGTATTCCTGGCAGAATGCATATACCTTTCGTCCCAGCAACACTGCGGCCACCAGATATGCCGCAGATTCTGCAACTCCCAGCCATTTCATGAAAACCGTGGACAGATCATCCACAACGAAGTAAAACGAGATAAAAAGAGGGATGGACAGAATGAGAACAATCTCTGCGGAGATCCACATCTGCGTGATGGTCTTCCCCCCTCTGTCCTCTTTCACGGCTCTCTTCCCCCGGTTCCGGCCTTCCTCCTGCATCTTCCCGCGGATCCGCCGGACTCCCAGAAGGAAGAAGATGAACGCGATCAGGCGCAGCACCTCCGGCAGGATTCCCACGAAAATGGTGACAAAGAAAGAAGGAACGGTAAACGTCACATACGTGAGCTGCCACTCAAACACACGAAGCACCACCTCCGCGATGAGGCTGACCATCAGGAGATAACCGGCCTTATACCACCGCCGATCCAGATCAGAAAGCCGGTACATATTTACGAAAAACGAGATGAGAAGAAGGTAATCCAGCAGAAAGATCAGGATGCTTTCCGAGGATGAGTTCAGGAAGAGCGAATACATGATCCGATCCTGTTCCGTATCCAGCAGGGCATAGATCACACCGTACCGGAGACCCATCATCACCAGCAGGATCGGAAGGACGTATGCGATCCGACGTATGGCACTGTAGTTTAAGTCCTTGTTCATAATCCACTCTCACAGATATAACACTGCATTAATCGTAATAGCTTCCCGGTTTCGTGATCAGTTCTCCCAGGGTCATCTCTGCCCAGGAATACTGGATCATATACTCTCCCATGAAGGAATTCACGGCCACACTGTCCCCCTTCAGATAGTCCAGGTAATCGCAGTCGATCAGGGAGCAGTCCACGCCATGGGCATTCCAGCCCTTCACCAGCACCGCCTCCGCCCCTACCTGCTTCAGGTCGTCCCGCAGACTGGACAGAAATACACGCAGCTGCTTCTTCATTTTGTTATCGTCATCCGCATCCTCGAAGATCAGGCTTGCCAGTTCCCCAATGGTGCTCATGGCCCCCCTGCGGTCCACCAGGGCAGCAAGGAGCTCCTTATCCTTGCTCCGCTTAAATCGTACCGGAGCTCCGGTACGGTCGAAAACCTCGAAATTCCCGAAGCACTGTATCCGGAGAAGCCCTGTTTGCTCCCGTTTCACCGGTTCACGCAGATTCGCCAGTTCCCGCTCCAGATCCTCCTTCTTCGCAGGCTTCAGGATAAAACCGCTGGCATGCAGCTGGAAGGACTGGTAGGCAAAACGTTCATGTCCCGTAACGAAAATGATATTCGTTCTTGGAGAAAGCTTCTTCACCTCCATGGCCAGCTCAAGTCCTGTCATCCCCGGCATTTCGATATCCAGCCAGGCCACATCCGGCCGTGCATCCTTAACATAGTCCAACGCATGCCGATAATCCGAGAAGGGAGTGTGGGTCCCTCCCGGATCGATCTCGGTCATCATCTTCACAATCTCTTTCGCCGTACTTTCCTGATCATCTACAGCAATGGTATTCATAGGCCCCCCATTTCCCGATCGATCTGTTTCAAGATTTCAGGTCACCGTTAGGACTTATTCCGTAACGGAGCCCTACCTTCTTCTATCCGGATTCGGCGGGACGAGCTTACGCTTCAGCCCTCCCAGCTTCAGAGCCACCGAATGCTCCTGATCATTGGCCAGGAACCGGGTGCACTCG
Source organism: uncultured Lachnospiraceae bacterium (assembly GCA_902760755.1). Taxonomy (GTDB): domain Bacteria; phylum Bacillota; class Clostridia; order Lachnospirales; family Lachnospiraceae; genus Eubacterium_Q. The sequence goes on from CACWHK010000019.1 coordinate 49,795, forward strand.
TCCCGCAGCTTCTTGCCCTTGATATACGGCTTCATAGCATTCCGGAATTCCTTCGTCTCAGCCAGCTCTCTTGCCATCTTCAGGAACTGATTCCTTCCGAACCGCTTCTCCAATTCCTTAAAATAAGGGCGGGGTTCTTCCTGCGGACATTTCGTCTCATCAGTTATGATCTGATGCAGCACCAGTGACGCCAGCTTCTCCAGGACCAGATCCTTCGTGATCGCCCTGGCCGGCTCACCGACATCCTCCATCAGTGTCTGCAGCTCCCCGGATGCCCAAAGGGACGTACTCTCCTGAAGACCGCCCCGGCCCTCCACCAGCGCCATCTTCCTTACCTGCAGCTCATCCTCCGACAGCTCCTCCTCCATGGCAATGCTGTTCTGCACCGCCATTCGTTCCATGCGCTGCAGCTTCGCCCAGGCCCTGCGGTTATTCTCCTCCGATTCCGGTATCCTTACCACTTCCTCCTGATTCGCCAGGGACAAATGGCGATACACTCTCCATCGTTCCATCTTCTCCCGGAGTTCATTGTTTCGCTGCATCACCGCATCCCGTTCCATCTGCCGCTGGATATTGGACAGCATCATCTGGGAATGTTCATATACCCGCACGGCATTGGTTGCCTCCTCGGAATTGGGATCCATGGTCAGGATTCCATGCTCCCCGTGAAGCTTCTTATCTCCGAAATCCTCGATCTTCTTCGCCAGCCTCTTCTCCCGTTCGATCAGCTCCTTCGTATAACCGTTGCCGTTCTCGAAGCTGCTGTCTCCCACCAGGAACTCTTCCTGCAGCCGGCGGGTGATAACGCTCAGTTCCTCCACTTCCTTCATCACTTCGTTGAAGTATGCCCTGTCCTCATCGGTTCCTATGACCGGAAGCGTCTCCTTCACAAAATGCATGGAGGTACGGATCGCCTCCTCAAAGCCGTTCTTCCTCTTCAG
>CACWHK010000020.1 GCA_902760755.1 uncultured Lachnospiraceae bacterium
GCTCTGGCTCATGTCGTTCATCAGCACCACCTGGGGCTCCAGAGCCAGGATCTGCTCCTTCAGGCTGTGATCTGTTTCAAATGCACCGCGTACGGTCAGTGTTACGGTCTCAGAGGTCATGTTCTTAATTCCCCGCGCAGTCATGCAGCTGTGGTTCCCGGTGATCAGAACGGCCACATCCTCAGTACCTGCGATCTTTCCGATAATCTCAGCGATATCGGCTCCGATCCGCTCCTGCAGCTGCAGACGTTTGCAGACCATATCCGCAACCCGGGCGATCTTGCTGATCCCGATGACACGGTCCGTCGGAACATACGCCACGGAGATCTTCATATCGTACATCAGCGCCATATGGTGCTCGCAGTAGCTGAAGGCACTGATGTCACGCACAAGAACGATGTCCTTCTTCGTTCCCTCCGTGATGGGGAAGGTCTTGTTGAACATCGCAGCGATCTCATCATTGCTGTACTGAATCCCCTCGAAGACCTCCTGATACATCCTTGCCACACGGTCCGGTGTCTCCACCAGGCCCGGGCGGTCCGGATCCTCACCGATCGCCTCCAGGATTCCTCTTACATGCTCCCTGATCTTGTCTAAATCCATTGTTATACTCCTCGCTTTTCCGGGTTCCAGATATACTTATGCAGCTGAAGCTGCAGACGTACATCATTCATTTTATATTCCTTCATATAGTCCACGATTTCCTTCGGATGGATCCTTCCGAAAACAGGACTTATGTAAACCATCGCGTGATCCGTTTGCTTTGAAGTTCCGATCAAATGCCGTTCTTCCAGCTTGTCCCTTACCCAGTCCAGATCCTGCCGGTCGCTGACCACGCATTTAACGGTATCCTCAGGGCGGAGCAGCTCATAATTCTCCCAAAGCATATGCTCTGCCATGCCGCTGCCGGGACACTTCAGATCCATGGTGTAGCTGATGTTCCCCGGGATGTCGATCACGGAACGAAGCGACACGGCTCCGTTGGTTTCCACCTCGATCCGAAGGGCACCGTCCTGTCCCAGTTCCCGGAGCAGTTTTTCGATTCCCGGAGCCAGAAGCGGTTCTCCGCCGGTGAGCGTCACATTTGTCACGCCACAGTCCCGGATCCAGGTATGAAGTTCTTCCGCGGTAAGCAGCTCGCACTCCACCTCCGGGTCACAGGACCAGCGGGTGTCACAGTAATTGCAGCAAAGATTACACCCCGCAAACCGGACGAAGCAGCTTAGCTCTCCGGCCCTGCGGGCCTCTCCGTTGATGCTGACGAACCGTTCCGTCACATGAAACTGATTCACTATCAAACCCTCTCTGTCATTTACGTCGTTATAAGATCCTTCACCCCTACGGGGTTCAGGATGACATCGTTACGCCTCATAGGTTGCGCAGTTATTCGGGGTTTCATATACCCGAACGGCTGATACCGGATAGCCGGCAGACTTCATATAGTCAAAGAAATACTTTGCGAAGTTCTCCGCCGTCGGTCGGAAGGGGAATTCCAGGATTCGGAAGTTCTCCTCCTTCAGGGCAGCCAGGGTAGTCTCCCTGAGGCTCCCTTCCTCGATCAGAAGGCAGTGATCCAGACGCTTCGTCTCTCCACGGAGCACGTCCTTCACATCCGAGAAGTCCAGCACCATCCCGCGGCACTGTCCTTCCTCCTGCAGCTCCTCCTTGCAAAGCTCCACCTCCACGGTCCAGCGATGGCCGTGCAGATTCGAGCATTTCCCGTCGTATCCCTTCAGAAAATGCGCACTGTCGAAGCATCCTTTCACTTGAACCTTATACATTCGATTCCCTTCTTTCGTAAAAAAAGCGGACAGTCCACGACCATCCGCTAAAAACAATTTCTGCTTTTTCAATAGTCCCGGTTTTGTATAGTTGGAGGGTACAAATGAACAACTGTCTATTAAATTCCGAGGAAGCCCTTAACCACGGCCTCCATCTCTTCCTTCTCGCACACGGTCTTATGCAGCACCGGTGCACTGCGGATATCTTCGATGGCCTGGGGAACCTTTACTCCGGAAAGCTCGCTGAGCTTATCCACAAGCTCGAAATCCTCCTTACTGTCATAAGCCGGATCGATGGCGGTCATCACGCTTCTCGTAAACTTGTACGGGCTTGCGGTAGAGGCGATCACCGTCGGTGTCTCATCTCCCGTCTCTGCCTTGTACATGTCATATACCGCAGCCGCAACGGCCGTATGGGTATCGAGGATATAGCCATCCTCCTCGTAGATCGTCTTTATGGTCTTTGCCACGGTCTCCATATCCGCGAAGTTTCCGTAGAACTGAGCCAGTGCCTGCTTCATCTCATCCGTGATGGTATATTTCCCTGTCTCGGAAAGCTCCTTCATCAGTGCTGCATTCTTCTCTGCATCATTTCCGGCGATCCGGTAGATCAGACGTTCCAGGTTGCTGGAGATCAGGATATCCATGGACGGAGACGAGGTCAGGATGAACTCGCGGTTCCGGTCATAGACACCTGTGGTAAAGAAGTCATACAGCACCTTATTGTCATTGGAGGCGCAGATAAACTTATTTACCGGAAGACCCATAACGGATGCGTAGTAAGCAGCCAGAATGTTTCCGAAGTTTCCGGTGGGAACCACGATGTTGATCTTGTCCCCGGCCTTGATCTCTCCGGACTTCACCAGCTGTGCGTATGCATAGTAGTAGTAAACCATCTGCGGCACGAGACGGCCGATATTGATGGAGTTTGCGGAGGAAAACTGGAAGCCCTTCTCTGCCAGATACTCGCCTAACGCTTCGTCGCTGAACATCTTTTTAACGCCGGTCTGTGCATCATCAAAGTTGCCCGTGATGCCTGCCACAAATGTATTCTTTCCGCGCTCGGTCACCATCTGCTTCTCCTGGATGGGGCTGACGCCGGACTTCGGATAGAAAACTGCGATCCGGGTTCCCGGTACGTCCGCGAAGCCTGCCAGTGCTGCCTTGCCGGTATCACCGGAGGTAGCCGTCAGGATCACGATCTCACGGTCCATATGATTCTTCTTTGCGGATGTGGTCATAAGGTATGGCAGGATGGAAAGTGCCATATCCTTGAATGCGATGGTCTTTCCGTGGAACAGCTCCAGGAAATGTGTTCCATGGTGCTTTACCAGCGGTGCGATCATGGGATCATCAAACTTGGTATCGTAAGCTCCGTGGATGCAGTACTTCAGCTCCTCCTCCGTAAAGTCGGTGAACATGCGGCTCATAACCTCGTATGCCACGCCGCAGTAGTCCATCTTCGCCAGCTCCTCCAGCGGAAGATCAAGCGCCGGGATCTCATCCGGTACGAACAGACCGCCCTCATGGGCGAGCCCCTGCAGGATCGCCTGCGATGCCGTTACTGCCTCATCCTTATTTCTCGTGCTTCTGTACAAAAAACTCATTTGTTGTCTCTCCTCTATAGTCATGTGACTGAATCTATGGTTTTCGTTCTTCTCTTACTGCGGAACCAGATATACATCCATGTACCGCACACCGAAATCATTTGCCTGCTCATGGGAGTTGAAGTAAATGTCGATACGGTTTCCGTGGATTCCGCCTCCGCGGTCCTCTACGGTGTAAAGCTGTCCGCCCACCAGCATCTTGGTTCCGAACTTAAACTCCTTCGGAGCCGCTATGGTGTGATTTGCCTGAACCATGGCCCCGCTGGCCGTAATACCGTCGGACTTCTCACAGCACTTCACGCACGCACAGTAGGCCGTGATCTTCCAGTTGCCGAGATACTCCGCTCCAACCTCCTGGGGATCCAGATAGATGGGTGCCGCAATGGAGCCCGGGTAGTAATCCACATTTCCTTCCGCAACGTTGACCGGCGTCACCACATTCGGGTCCGAGGTGATGGAGGACGTCTCGGAAATGGTGCTCACCTTGTAACGCTCATGCTGCCGCATCAGATTCGATACATATTCCTTATCGATCTTCATGATGCTTTCCAGTGCCTTCTGTCTTCGTCCCTCGTCGGTATTGGTAGCCTCCAGCTCCGAATCTGCCTCCACCTCAGGGATTACCTCAGGGGACGCTTCCGTCGCAAGCTCCGGATGAATGGTTTCATAGCTGATGGCTGAGAAGCCCTCCTCGTAGGTCGGAGTCTCATACAGCTCTCCGCCCACCACGATCCTTCCGTAGGAGCCGTTCTTATTGATGAATCTGGAGATTGCCGTGGCAGAAAGTGCCACAACCAGTGCTGCGACCACGCCGCCGTAAAGCAGGTACTTCAGCTTCTCTTTTATCGGCTTTTTTTCATACTCATAATCGTCATAGTCATCATATTCGTCGATCATACGCTCCTCCTTTCCCCAAAGGTGCAGGTTACGCATTTCGCGCCCGTTTCGTCATACGGGCATAAAAAGACTTATAACATTATAGTCCATCCCCATACTTCGGTCAAGAAAGACTTGTGCCCCGCAGAAAACTCCTGCGGGGCACATCTCCGGTATAGCCGTCGGTTGTACAGGTTGCTATACGAGCCGGAAACAGGATTATATGCCTTTTATCCAAAAATGATTATGCAATTTTACGATATGTTTTCGGGCTACCGGATGCGTTCGATCAGGGCAAGGAGCCCCTCCCGATCCGTCACCTGATTCACTTCTCTCCGGATGGATGCGGATCCCGGCAGCCCCTGGGTGTACCAGGCCACATGCTTTCGCATCTCGCGGATGCCGATATATTCGCCCTTCTCCTCCAGCATCCGAAGAGTCTGTCTGGTAAGATATTCCCGCCGTTCCTCTGCCGTCGCGTGGGGAAGTATGGTTCCATCCTTAAGATACGCCTTCACCTCCCGGAAGATCCAGGGATTCCCCTGAGCTGCCCGGGCGATCATCACACTGTCGCAGCCGGTCTCCTCCAGCATCCGCGCCGCATCCTGTCCGCACCGGACATCTCCGTTCCCGATGACCGGGATGGAAACCGCTTCCTTTACCTCACGGATCACGGACCAGTCCGCGGTCCCCTGATAATAATCCTCTCTCGTTCTGGCATGGACGGCGATGGCTGCAGCCCCTGCCTGCTCCAGTCGCTTCGCCACCTCCGGTGCCGTACGCTCACCTCTGGCGAAGCCTGCGCGGATCTTTACCGTCACCGGCACCTGCAGTCGCTCTGCCATGACCCGGACCACCTCGGCAGCAAGCTCCGGCTCCTTAAGAAGCGCGCTTCCCTCTCCGTTGTTCACGATCTTCGGCATGGGACAGCCCATGTTGATATCAACGAAATCGAAGGGATACTGCGTAAGAAGCTTCTCGGCCTCTCCCGCCATCAGCTCCGGTTCCCGCCCGAAAAGCTGCACACCCACCGGACGGTCTCCTTCTTCGGTTGCCAGCAGGGGCGGCGTGTTCTTACTTCCGTAGTAAAGCCCCTTGGCGCTGATCATTTCCGTGGTGACTATATCCGCGCCGCACTCTCTGCAAAGAAGACGAAATGGCAGGTCGGTTACGCCTGCCATTGGTCCTAAAAATAGTTTTCCGGTAAAATCACTGCTTGTCATAAATGATCCTCAGTCCATGAAGCGTCAGCTCCGGATTATAGATATCGATCTCATCGGTTGCTTCGGAGATCAGCTTGCCGAGTCCTCCGGTGGCCACAACCTTCAGGTTCTCCAGCTTGGACTCTTCCTTCAGCTTCCGGATGATATACTCGGTCTGACCGATATAGCCGTAGTAGATACCTGCCTGCATACTGGAAACCGTATCCCGTCCCAGGATGGTGTTCACCTTACGGATCTCAACCTCCGGCAGCTTTGCGGTGCCGGTCCAGAGAGCATTTGCAGCCAGACGGATACCGGGAGAGGTAACGCCTGCATAGAAGGTTCCGTCCTCCAGCACCAGATCGTGGGTGGTTGCGGTTCCGAAGTCCACAACGATCACCGGTCCGCCGTACATTTCATAGGCAGCCACGGCATCCACCAGACGGTCTGCACCCAGCTCCTTCGGATTCGGGATGGAGATCTTGATCCCCGTCCGGATCCCCGGTGCAATAATGAGCGGCTGTGCATCAAAGTACTTGATGATACCGCTGACCAGGGAGTGCATGATGTCCGGCACAACCGAGGAGATCACGCAGTCGGTGATATCCTTCATCTGGAAGCCGTTCAGTGACAGCCACTCTCCCAGGAACACACCGTACTCATCCGAGGTACGGGAGGTCTGGGTGATCATACGGAACTGCTTCACCAGCTCCTTGCCGTCGAAAAGGCCTACCGTGATATTTGTATTTCCTACATCGATCGCAAATAACATGTTGTTCTCCTGTATCGTGTAATACTGTTATGATTCTTCGAGCTTCGCACTCAATATGACAGCCTGAACCTACTCATTGAGGAAGAAAGCTGCGTAATACTGCTCCAGCTGTTCGAAGAGCTCCCGCTTCTCCGCCCGCATCTTCTTTACCAGAAGATGGGCTCCGATCTCGTCGTACAGGATGTCTCCGTCGTCTGCTTCCGTGGTGATGGTCAGGTTCCCCTTCTCATCGAAGATCAGAAGGATCACGCCTCCCACGTCCTCGGTGAAGAGCACGCAGGTGATTTTCAGCTCCTGCTTCACCAGCTCCGGAAGCCCGTCGAAGTCCGGGTTCAGATAGAATTTCTGGGTGTACTTCGACGCACTGCAAAGTACGATCAGATCCTGATACATAACAAACTCCTCTTATGCCTGTTTAGCAGCGATCACATCGCCCATATCATACAGTCCCGGCTCGCGGCCCGCCAGATACTTGGCAGCGCTGATGGCTCCGTTTCCGAAGATGCTCCGGGAGTATGCGATATGGCGAAGTTCGATCACTTCATCCGGTCCCGCGAAGATGATCTCATGGGTTCCGGGGATGGTCCCGCCGCGCACGGCGGAAATGCCAAGCTCCTTCTTATCTCTCTTCTCACGTCTCTGGCTGCGGTCGTAGATATATTCATACGTTCCGCCTGCAGCTTCATTGATGGCATCTGCCAGCATGATGGCAGTTCCGCTGGGTGCATCCAGCTTCTGGTTGTGATGACGCTCCACGATCTCAACATCGAAGCCTGCATCCCCGAACACCTTGGTTGCATCCTTTAACAGACTGATCAGGGTGTTGATGCCAAGGCTCATATTTCCGGACTTAAGGATCGGAATCTGCTGAGACTTCGCTCGTACATTTGCCAGCTGATCCTCGGAAAGTCCCGTGGTGCAAAGAACCACCGGAAGGTTCCTTTCCGCTGCGGTTTCCAGCAGTGAGTCAACGATCTTTGCGTTCGAAAAATCAATGATCACATCTGCGTCCTCTTTCACATCCGAAAGACTTGTATAGATCGGGTAGGTTGCATCTCCGGGGACGATATCCACGCCGGCTACGATCTCCGCATCCGGGTCGGAAGCTACCAGCCCGGTGATCACCTTACCCATACGGCCGTTAGCGCCGTGCATGATAATTCTGGTCATAATTGTATCCTCTCTTTCAGGATCCTTCGCTTTGCTCAGGATGACAGGCCTACGCCAGGCAACCGTACTCAATCATAGCCTTCTTCAGGTGCTCTGCGTTCTTAGCTTCCATCTCCGTCAGCGGCATACGTACAAATCCGTTGCAAAGACCCATCAGCTCCACTGCCTTCTTTACAGGGATCGGATTTACCTCACAGAACAGTGCGTGGCAAAGCTCCATGGCCTTCAGCTGAAGTGCGCGGGACTCTTCGATGTTGCCCTCCAGGAAGCTGTGTACCAGACGGGAGGTGTCCTCCGGGATGATATTTGCGGTTACGGAGATGACACCGATTCCGCCAAGTGCAAGCAGCGGAAGGATCTGATCATCATTTCCGGAATAAATGTCGATACAACCGTCAGCCATGGCAGCCAGATCAGCGATCTGGGAGATATTGCCGGATGCCTCCTTGATAGCCACGATGTTGTCTACGTTCTTTGCCAGCTCTACTGCAGTTGCGGGCTGGATGTTGCAGCCCGTACGACTCGGTACATTGTACATGATGATCGGAGTGGATACTGCTTCTGCGATCTCAGTATAGTGTCTGATCAGTCCCTGCTGGGTTGCCTTATTGTAATACGGTGTTACGATAAGCAGTCCGTCAACGCCGCTCTGCTCTGCCTCCTTGGACAGCTTCACTGCGGTATAGGTTGCATTGGATCCGGTTCCTGCGATGACCGGAATACGTCCGTTTACCTGCTCTGCAACAACTGCGATGCACTCGGAGTGCTCTTCCTCTGTCAGCGTGGATGCTTCACCGGACGTTCCGCACACGATGATGGCGTCTGTACCATGCTCGCAGTGCCAGTCGCAAAGCTTCCGCAGCTGTTCGTAGTCCACCTCCAGATTCTCCTTGAACGGTGTAACAAGTGCAACTCCTGATCCCTTGAAAATAGCCATAATCAGCTCCTCCTATAAAATAAAATTTCGGGACAGTGAGCACTATCCCGAAATAAACTCCAAAATCAAATAATAGGGTTTAGTCCGAAGTAGCACTCCACCGGATTCTTCCCATTCCGGTGACAGTCCTGCAGTTGTTCACTACAGGCCCAGCGGATCCGTTCTGACCGGCGGATTCACTTCGGCGGCGTTCCCTTTTGCATCTCGTCGTTGGCTGTCAGGGCCTCGGGGATGTGACTCATGATTGCCGCGCCTCTACTTAACGGTTGCATTATAGCATTCGCGAAGATACGTGTCAATGAGAGTTTTTCCAGTTACGGCGCTGCGTCCTTCGCCGCCCATGCTTTTTCGAGGACCGGCTCGCGCCTGTATGGCAAAAAACTATCTACTCATTCGTGTTTAACTTGATTGATTCACGTATCTTCTTAGCATCTTTTTTTGCGATTTTCTCTCCCTCGAGTACGGCGTTGACGGCTTCTGAGATGTCTCCGTTGAACCAGAATCGAAGGAGCTTCTTGGCCATCTCCTTCTGGTAGGTGGTTTCGTCAACGAGGGGGATATAGTATGTTACTCCTCTTCGAACTGTATCCACAAATCCTTTATCCTTCAGCTTCTTCAGGAAGGTGTAAACGGTGGTTTCTTTGTAAACCATGCCGTAGTCTTCGGCCAGCATATTGATCACGTTAAATGCAGTCGCGTTGTCTCCGAGGTTCCATACACAGCGCATGGTCACCATTTCGCATTCGGACAGGGCGCTTCGTTCGTACATAGTCAGTTCCTCCATGGGTATAGTCGAGCAGGAAGGGCTTGTCCCTGCCTGCTCGCGCACCGCCCGCGCACGGCGTAAGCCGGTTCCATCCTCTTCGCGGGCGTGTGCAAAAAAGCGGGTGACTCATCGGAGTCACCCGCCAGAGTTCTGAACACTATTGTACACCGCTTTGTGCAAGAATCCATAGACAGATTCTATATTTGTCTAATTCCTCAGATCCTTCGGTCTATGGCCTCAGGATGACACAGCCGGCAGCTCGTTATGACCCGGTTCCGTTGTACTTTCTTGCCCCGTACATCCAGAACTTGACGCTGAGCAGGAAGAAGATCACGCCGATCACCGGGGAAAGCCAGGTAAGGATCGGGATCTCATCCGGCCGAAGGATCACAAGGCTCGGATAGTACGCGATGAACGCGATGGGTATGATAAATGTGAAGATAAACCGGAACACCGAGTTGAAGATGGTAATCGGGTACTTGGCGAAGTCCTTCATCTTCAGGGCTAGGTCCAGGATGAAGAAGGAGTTCGTAAGCCAGAAGCAGGTAGCTGCTGCCGCATTCTGCATGGCGATCATGATCAGGGACGCCGTGATCAGGAATACGATCAGCTGGCACAGAGCCCAGAAGGTAAAGGGCAGTGACATGTGCGCCCATGCATAGGCTATGGTACCGATCCCGAAGGCCAGCTGGCCCAGCCCCTTCACATCAAAGATCTCCGACTGATAGTAGAAGAACAGATTGATGGGACGGAAGCAGTACTTGATGAAGTCGCCGGAGTACACGTTCATGCGGAGACTCCAGTTGTTATCAAACAGGCACTGCACCGGGGTCAGGGACACCAGCGAGAAGCCGTACAGGAACAGCATTTCATAATAATCCCACCCGTTGATGGACGGGAAGTTCCGGAACAGGATCCAGAAGCTGATGAAGCCGGTCACGTTCGTTGCGATCATTCCTATGGTGGAAATGATGAAGTCGGAACGGTAGCTCATTTTACTTTTCAGGTCCTGTACCAGGATCTTGCGATAGATCCTGAGGTAAAACCGCAGTCCCCTCTTACGGGTCACTTCGCGGGTCAAAGCTTTCGTTTCACTCATAATATCAACCTCCGTTTACCGTAATCCGGCGGATCGATCGGTTCCAGAAGAGCCGGCTCACCACCCCCAGGAAGAGACACCAGAAGAGCTGGAGCCCCATCATCCAGAGCACATTTTCCGTCGGTTCCTTGCCGATCAGGATGGTCAGCGGTGTGTTGTAAATGGACTGGAACGGCAGGAAGTATACCACCGTCTTCAGTCCCTCCGGGAAGAAGGCAACCGGGATCGTCGCTCCCGAAAGAAGCAGTACGATCACCTGCTTCATGATGTTGATCCCCCAGATGGACTCCGTGAAGATGCAGATCGTCCCCACGATAAAATCGATATAGTAATTGATGATGACTGCCATGGCGGCAGCACCCAGGAACTGAAGCAGATTCAGTCCCAGCGGGATGGTATCTCCCGTCACGATCCTTACAATGATGAAGGTCGGCAGGAAGGTCACCAGAAAATGTGCCACCAGCGTTCCGGAGTAGGACCAGAAGAGATAACTCCGGTACTCCATGGGCTTCAGCAGGTTCAGGACCATCTTCCCGCTCTGGATATCACGACCGATCTCCCACACGGAGTACATTTCCATGAAGGTGAACATGGCCGTGGCCAGTACCAGGTAGATCAGGGTGTCGGAGAAGGTCATTCCGTTCACCCGGTCCGTTCCGGCCGAAGCATAGATTGCCTTCCACAGGAAGTAGATCAGGATCAGATACAGCAGGTTGCCCACTACCATGATAAAGAGGGACAGCCGGTACTGCACCATTTCGATCAGGCCTGCGCGAAGGAAGGTTAAGTATTTCCTAAGCTTCACTCTGCACCGCCTCCTTCCGAAGTATTCGCATCTGCAGAAGCTGCATTCTTTTCTTTCTCCCGCTCCGCAGCCGAGTCCTCGTAGATCTTCCGGATAACATCCTCCGTGGAGATCTCCTCCAGCTGCAGGTCGCGGACCTTATAGGAATTCTGGATCTGTCCGAGAACATCCATCACCTTCCGCTTCTCTTCGTCCACAAGAATGGTGATCCAGCCCTCGTCCTCTGTCATTCCCACGGAGCACATGGGAAGTGCTGCAGCGATCTCTTCCTTCTCCTTCTTCATATCTCCCGAGAGACGAAGCTTCAGGGTACGGTAGGAGCCGAAGAACTTCTTCAGGTGCTCGATATCATTGTCGTAGAGCATCTTGCCGTGATCGATGATGACGATCCGCCGGCAGAGGGCATCCACGTCGCCCATATCGTGGGTTGTAAGTATGACCGTGGTTCCCTTCTCCTGATTCAGTGCATGGATCAGGGTACGGATCTTGGACTTCATGGATACATCCAGACCGATGGTAGGCTCATCCAGATATACGATCTTCGGATTGTGCAGGAACGCAGCCAGGATGTCGCTTAAGGTCCTTTGTCCCAGGGACATCTGACGTACCGGCTTATGCAGCAGGTCCTCGATATCCACCAGAGACCGGTAGAGCGTCAGCATATCCTCATAATCCTTATCCGGGATCATGTAGATATCCTTCAGCAGCTTTAGGGACTCGATCAGAGGCAGGGCCCACCAGAGCTGGGAACGCTGTCCGAAGACAACACCGATCTTCTCCGCATTCTTTGTCCGATTCTTATAAGGAATCGTTCCGTCCACAAGGATCTCGCCTCTGGTCGGTTCAAGAACACCTGTCATCATCTTGATGGTTGTGGACTTGCCTGCACCGTTAGGGCCCAGATATCCGACGATCTCGCCCTTCTCGATTTCCAGCGATACGTTGTTCACCGCAGAGACGATCTTATAGTCTCTGGAGAACAGGTCCTTCAGGCTCCCCTTCAAACCCTCGTGACGGTTCAGAACCTTGAAGTCCTTGCAGACATTCTTCATGATGATCACTTTTTCAGCCATGGTCTCCCTCCTTTTTACCCTTGAAGCCGTTCACCAAAAACAGCTCCGATCGTCGTAAATAATGCTTGCTTTTCTTTACAAACACAAGTATATTGTATGTAGATGGGAAATACCACCCGTTTAACGCCATAATTTTATAACAATCTTCTTCGCATCTGGAATATTGTTATAATTCCGTGGAAAATAAAGATATTTGGTTTTATATAAAAATATTTGTATTATCGCCCAAAAGGAAGGAATCCGAAGATGAATCGCGAAGCCATGGGACTGATCGTAAAACGGGATGACGGGTCGGAGATCGTCAATTATGACAATCCGGCCTTTCCTTCTTATATCTACGACGGATGGGGCAAGCCCAGGGTCACCTGGGAGAAGGTGCCCCATTTTCATGAGGATATCGAGCTGATCACCGTGAAGGAAGGAAGTATGGCTTATTCCGTGAACGGGCGGGAGATCCAGCTTGGCGAGGGGGACACCATCATGGTGAACTCCAATCAGATCCATTTCAGCATCTACCCCCAGGATGTGCGGTACGTGATCTGCGTGATCCACCCCAGTGTACTCATGTCCTCCGTGGCCGTGGAGATGCAGTTCGTCCGCCCCATCATTGAAAATGCAGAGCTTCCCTATCTTCGATTCCGCGGACTCAACGAGTACGCGCGGGACGTTTACCGGCTGATGACCGGGATGCCTGACATCCGGCATGATGCCTTCCGGATCACCATGCATTTCTTTCAGCTCTGGGAGTATATCCGGAAGCAGGCCAGCCATTACCTGCCCGAACAGGAGGAATACGCCTCGGACCCGAGGATGCAGCTTTTCAAATCCATGATGGCCTTTATCTCCTCTTCCTATACCGGAAATATAACCCTGGCGGAGATCGCTGCCAGTGCGAACATCAGCAAGTCCCTGTGCAATTCCCTGTTCCATCAGTATGTGGGGGAATCTCCCATCAGCTATCTCTGTCACCTTCGCTGCCGGAAGGTTGCGGAATATCTTCGTTCCAGCTCCAAGAGCCTGACGGAGATTGCATCCCTTGTAGGCTTTAACGGTGTCAGCTATATGTCGGAGACCTTCCGGAAGTTCTTCGACTGCTCTCCCCGGGAGTACCGGAAGCAGTGGGCAGTACCGGTGCCGGATCCGGTGCAGTATGTATTAAATCAGAACTAGGGTGTTATTACACTTTTGTGACATTTTTCTGACAGATTTGCGGGGAACTATCGCACCGGCCATGTTATCCTTTGATCAATCCGCCGGATATGCGGAAAAAATCTTAGGAGGAAGTCAAAATGAAAAAGTCCAAAAAAGCCCTTGGAATCGGTGTTATCACCGCCCTCTCGCTCTCCTGTATAATCCCCGCGGCTGCATTTGCAAAGACAGAAACAACGCAGATGACAAATGGTATCGCCTTCTCCCGGACAACTGCGGATGACGATACGGTAATCACGAATGAAAACGGTGATCCGGTCTGGAGCTTCTCCTTCGAGATCGATCCGGACAGCGGTGAGATAAGAATTCAGGGTGATGGTGTGAATGAAACCATCAAGTCAGCGGATATCGACAAGTTCCTGGACGATCTGGACGTAAAGGGAATCGTTGACAGCCTGGACAACAGAGACGTGGATTACAGCAAGCTGACCGACGCTGAGCAAAAGGAATTAAAGGAGATCTATCAGAAGATCGATGATATCCTGGCGAAGGTGATCGATGATGTGACCATCGACATGAGCGAGGAAGAGTTTGAGAAGCGCTGCGCTCCCTATGAAGAAGAGATCGAAGCTCTGCAGAAGCGTGCAGAGGAGCTGGAGAAAAAGGCCGGCTGGAGCGACTTCGACAGCTTTATCGCCTTCTCCAACGGTACGGAGGGAAAGACCTTCTCTTCCATCGACAGCTTCCTTGAGAATATCGACGTCAACGAACTGCTGAAAGACCTGGAAACTGAGTTTGCAAGTATTTCCGACGAGGATTGGAAGCAGCTGGAAGAGCTCGGCAAGGACCTGTCCAAGGATCTGGAGGACCTCCTCGAAGACGCGATCGATGGCTGATAACCCCATTAACTCTCTATAAACATCTTCTCACTTTTATTTAACCCCTTCACAACCTGCCCCTGCCCGGGGCAGGTATTTCGGGTTTCATGAAACAGTACACTTAGGAGGAATCACATGGGAAAACTGATCTACGCCGCAGATGACGAACCGGACATCCTGGATGTGCTTCGGGAATTCTTAAGGAGTGCAGGCTTTGACGTCATGACCTTCCCCACGGGAGATGCCCTGCTGGAGCATTTCCGTGTGCAGCCCTGTGATCTTGCAGTGCTGGATATCATGATGCCCGGACGGGACGGTCTTACGATCTGTAAGGAGCTTCGGTCCATCTCGGACATCCCCATCGTGATCCTCACCGCAAAGGAAAGTGAGGCGGATCAGATGCGCGGCTATATGTTCGGCGGCGATGACTATCTGGTGAAGCCCTTCTCTCCTTCCCTTCTTGTGATGAAAATCCGCGCCCTGCTCCGTCGGAGTTCCGCAGAAAAGACCGAGGCCGAGGACCGGCAGTTCGGGGACATCACCCTCTCCGCCTCCGCCCATGACGTTCTGGTGGGAGACTGTCCTGCCGGACTTTCCATGACGGAATATGCGCTGATCGAGTGCCTCATGGATCATAGCGGAAGTGCCGTTGCGAGAAATACCCTTCTGGACCATGTCTGGGGGATCGACAATGATGCCGTGGAAACCCGTGTTACGGACGAAACGGTCCGCAGGATCCGCCGGAAGCTTTCTGCTGCCGGCAGCACCGTACGGATCACCGCTGTCTGGGGCTACGGCTATAAGCTGGAGGAGGGTGCGAAATGAAGCATACCAGATTCAAGATCGCCGGCCTGGTCGGCGGAGCTGTGCTGATGACGCTTCTGATCATCCTGATCCTGCTGCAGGTCATTTCCGCGAGACAGGCGGAAAGCAAAGCCACCGCAGCGCTGGAGGCCCTCTACTCGGACGGACCCATCACCTATGATGTTCAGTACTCCCCCAGTCTGATCGAGCTTCCGGACGGATTAAACAGCAAAACCGACGGCTTTATGGAGTATACCACACTGGAACGGCATCTCATCGAGTGGTGCCGGGAGCATGAATCCTCCGAGGTCCGGAAGGTGAAGCTGGATGATCGTACCCTGTATGTACGCATGGGCGAAGTCAACGGAGCAAGCTTTGTCACTACCCTCATCACCGAATTTGCAGGTGAGGATGACATCTCCTTCATCACGGAGCTGTTCCCCTTCCTGATCCAGAACACGAATACCTACGTCATCTCCTATGTGGATATTACCGGAGAACTGGCGACCATCCGGAGCATTTGCTATTACTTCATGATCGCAGCCGGAATCCTCAGCATCCTCGGCACCTTCGCCGGGTATCTCCTGGGGCGGAAGCTGGAGCAGAGCAGCAAGTCCGAGAAGCAGTTTTTTGAGAATACCTCTCATGAATTAAAAACACCCCTTACCGCCATCCGCGGCTACGCCGAGGGAATCGAGACCGGGGTGATCACCGATTATAAGAGGACCGGACAGGTCATTTCCCGGGAAACCGAGAAAATGAGCCGGCTTATCGAAGAGATCCTTCTCTCCGCCAAGCTGGAAAGCGGGTCCATGCCCCTGCACCGGGAGTCCGTGGCACTGAACGAGCTGGTGGAGGAGTGCCTTATGCCCATGGAGGGCGCGGTAGCAAGCCGGGGCCTGCAGGTAGATCTAAGCCTCTCACCGATGACGATTTCTGCCGATCCGGACCGGCTGGAGCATGCCTTCTCCAATCTTCTTACAAATGCCGTAAAATACGCAAAAAGCCGTCTTTCCATTCAACTGGAAAACGGCCTTCTCACGATTCAAAATGATTGTGATGCCATCACGGACGAGGACTTAAAGCATCTCTTCGACCGCTTCTATACCGGAGCCAACGGGAATACCGGGATCGGGCTTTCTCTGGCGAAGGAGATCATCGAGCTGCACGGCGGAAGGATCAGGGCCGAGCGGACGACGGACGGAATCCGGTTCCTGGTGTCATTCTGAGGAAGGAGACATCACTGCGTCCTCTGCCGGTAGGCTTCGTACGCAACCACAGACCCGCTGACTGCTGCGTTCAGTGACTCCACCTTCCCCTCCATGGGGATCCGGAGCAGCCGGTCTGCCGTCGCAGCCACTTCCTCCGAAAGACCGTTCCCCTCATTTCCGATGAGGAAGGCTATGGGACCGGTCAGGTCTGCCTGATAAAAATCCGTACCGGACAGGTGTGTTCCGTAGACGATCACGCCTGTCTTTTTTAATGCTTCGATCTCTGCCGGAAGATCCTCCACCACCCGGACCGGAACCCGGAAGATGGTTCCCATGGTGCTGCGCACCACCTTTGGACTGTAGGGATCTGCGGAGCCCTTGCTGAGCAGTACGGCAGTGGCACCGACAGCCTCCGCGGTGCGGATCAGGGTACCTACATTTCCGGGGTCCTGCAGACCGTCGAGGATAAGATAAAGAGGGGCCTTGCCCGAGGAGACAGGGGACGGTTCTCTGTCTCCCGCTGTCTCTGTCTCCTTCAGGAATCTCACCACTGCCAGCATGCCCTGAGGTGTCTCGGTGTCGGAAAGCTTTCGAAGTACCGGTTCGGACACCGTCTCCACACGGTCACACCAGTGCTCCAGCTCCGGATACTCCGCAAGGGCAGCCTCCGTCAGGAAGAGGCACTTACGCTCCGCCTCCGGAACCTCGCGGATCATGCGGATCCCTTCCACCACAAAGCAGCCCTCCTCCCGACGGAAGGAAGCCTTCTTCTTCAGCTTCTCCACGTATTTCACGGTATCGTTGGTCAGTGATGTGATCATAGCTTTCTCCAGTAATATGTCATGGGATTCTTCACCCCTGGGGGTTCAAAGTGACAGGGAGACAGAGAACCGTCCCCTGTCTCCTTATCGTCTCTTCGCTTCCCGTACAAGCACGGAATTCTCTCCGTATTCCAGCTGCAGCTTCTTCAGCAGGCTGTCATCCACATGCACGGGCCGGCGGATCTCCACACGCTTTTTCTCTTCCTTCAGCTGGACATAGACCGGAGTCCGTCCGGGGCTTTCCCGAAGCAGCTCCTCCAGCTCCTTCTGTATGCTGCGAAGCCCTGCCAGATTCGGAGCCAGCAGCCAGAGCTCCTTCGACTCCTCCTCCAACTGCCGCTTCAGCACATCAAAGGACTGGATCTCGGATGCCAGAAGCTTCCCTTCCTCCTCGGAAATGGAAGCGCGTCCCCGTACCATGATCCCCTTATTATTCTCCAGGAACATCCGGCAGGAATCATATACCTTCGGGAATACCACCACCTCGATCTGTCCGTACAGATCCTCCAGTGTCACAAAGGCCATGGCCTCATTGTTCCGCGTCATCTTCACATTGATCTGCTCGATCATACCGCACATGGTGTAGTTCATATTATCCTGTGCGGTGGTGGTACCGGTCTCTTCCTCCGGCACAAAGTCCAGGGTGCTGGCAGTTGCATACCGGTCCAGAAGATCCTTATAAGCATCCAGCGGATGTCCGCTGACGTAAATGCCGAGAACCTCCTTCTCCTTCTGCAGGATCTCCTCCTTCGGGAATTCCGGCAGATCCGGGAAGATCTTCTTCGTCTTTACCACCTCTTCCTCTCCGAGGAAGTCCATGAGGGACATCTGTCCCGACATGCTCTGCTTCTTCTCCGCATTCACCTGATCCACGATCTCCGGGAACATCAGGATCATCTGCCTTCGATTCTGGCCGAAGCTGTCGAAGGCTCCCGCGTAGATAAAGCTTTCAATGGTCCTCTTATTCGCTTCCTTGTTGGAGAGCCGGCGGATAAAGTCCGTCAGATCCTCGAAGGGGCCGTTCTCTTCCCGCTCCCGCAGGATCTCGTCCACCACGGTATCTCCCACGGAACGAACTGCTGACATGCCATAGCGGATGCCTCCGCTGTCCACGGAGAACTCGCCGCGACCTACATTTACGTCCGGCGGAAGCAGCCGGATTCCCATCCGCTTCACTGCCTCGATATAGTTGGCAAGCTTCGCACTGTTGCTCCGGACGGAGGTAAGAAGCGCTGCCATAAAGTCCAGCGGGTAGTAGCACCGAAGGTAGGCAGTCTCATAGGCCACAACGGCATAGGCCGCTGCATGGGACTTGTTGAAGGCATAGCTTGCGAAGGCTGCCATCTCATCGAAGATCTTATTTGCGATCTCCTCCGGCACACCGTTTTTGATACAACCGGGCACACCCAGCTCTTCATTTCCGTAGACGAAGTACTCCCGCTCCTTCGCCATCACGTCCGCCTTCTTCTTGGACATGGCGCGACGCACCAGATCGGACCGTCCCAGGGAATAGCCGGCCAGCTTCATAACGATCTGCATAACCTGCTCCTGATAGACGATACAGCCGTAGGTGGGCTTCAGGATATCCTCTAAAAGCGGGGTGTCGTAGGTCACCTCTTCGGGGTGGGACTGGGCCTTCACGTATTGCGGAATAAAGTCCATGGGACCCGGTCGGTACAGAGAAATGCCGGCGATGACATCCTCCATGTTTCTCGGCCGGAGCTCCCGCATGAAGCTTCGCATACCGCTGGACTCCAGCTGGAAGACGCCCTCGGTCTTTCCTTCGGAGATCATTTCATATACCTTCGGGTCATCCATATCCAGATGGTCGATATCGATCTCGATCCCGAGGCGCTCCTTCACGGAAGCCACGGCATCCTGGATCACCGTCAGTGTCCGGATGCCCAGGAAGTCCATCTTCAGAAGCCCCAGCTCCTCGATGGTGGTCATATTGTACTGTGTGGTTACCGCGTCGCTGTTCCGGGACAGGGGAACATAGTCCACGATGGGTTCCCGACCGATCACGACACCGGCCGCATGCATGGAAGCATGCCGCGGAAGCCCCTCCAGCTGACGGGCCATATCCACCAGATATTTTACATCTTCATTTTCTTCGTAGAACTTACGGAAGTCCGCACTCTTCTCCAGGGCCAGGCCGATGGTCATGCCAAGCTCCATGGGGATGGACTTTGCCACGAGATCGCAGGTCTTGTAGGGGATATCCAGCGCACGTCCCACGTCGCGGATGCAGTTTCTTGCAGCCAGGGTTCCGAAGGTCACGATCTGCACCACCATCTCCTCACCGTACTTCCGGGTGACGTAGTCGATCACCTCCTGCCTGCGCTCGTCCGCGAAGTCCACGTCAATATCGGGCATGGTCACACGTTCCGGATTCAGGAAACGCTCGAACAGCAGGTCGTAACGAATGGGATCGATGTTCGTGATGTGCAGCGAATAAGAGACAATACTTCCGGCCGCGGAACCACGTCCCGGACCCACCATGATGCCCACACTGCGGGCATATTTGATAAAGTCCCAAACGATCAGGAAGTAGTCCACGAAGCCCATGCTGGTAATGACAGACAGCTCATGCTCCAGACGCTCTCTTAGCTCCGGAGTCACGGGGTTGTAACGCTCTGCAAGACCGGTCTCGCAAAGCTCCCGAAGGTAGCTTTCCGCAGTATAACCCTCCGGCACATCAAACCGGGGAATCTTATGCTCACCGAAAACAATATTCACATTGCAGCGGTCTGCGATCCTCTGGGTATTCGCCAGCGCTTCCGGTGCATAGGGGAAGAGGGCTGCCATCTCCTCTTCGCTCTTCAGGTAGTAATTCCCGCCCTCGTAGCGCATGCGGTTCTCTTCCTGCACCTTCCGGTTGGTCTGGATGCAGAGCAGGATATCGTGGGCTTCCCAGTCCTCGGCATAGATATAATGGGAATCATTGGTGCAGACCAGCGGAATCCCGGTCTCTCCTGCGATGCGCATTACCCCCTGGTTCACCATGCTGTCCTCTGCCAGCCCGTGGTCCTGCATTTCCAGAAAATAGTTGTCCGGTCCGAAGGTATCACGGTACCAGAGAGCCGTCTTCACGGCCTCCTCGTACAGGCCACGACGGATATTTACAGCCACCTCGCCCTGCATGCAGGCGGATAGACAGATCAGTCCCTCATGGTACTTTGCCAGCACCTCCCGGTCCACCCGGGGCTTGTAGTAGAAGCCCTCGGTGAAGCCCTTGGACACGATCTTGCAGAGATTCCGGTAGCCCTCGTCGGTTTCCGCCAGAAGGATCAGATGGTAGTACCTCTCATCCTCCTTCCCCACCTCCCGGTCAAACCGGGAGCCCGGAGCCACGTAAACCTCGCAGCCGATGATGGGCCGGATCCCCTCGGCCTTGCAGGCCTTGTAGAAATCGATGGCGCCGTACATAACGCCGTGGTCCGTGATGGCAAGGGAATCAAAGCCAAGCTCCTTCGCACGCTTCACCAGCGGCCTCACCTTGGCTGATCCGTCCAGCAGACTGTATTCCGTATGCACATGTAAATGTGTGAATGCCATATGGTTCCTCTATTCTTTCAGATCCTTCGCCTGCCGGCTCAGGATGACATATACCTGTCATTTCTGAGCACACAGTGCGAAGAATCCTTTTACTTTGTCATGGGATCCTTCACCTTCGCGCTGCCGCTTGGTCGATTCGGCGCTGAACGCATGCCACCGGCATGCAGCGCCCCTTCGGGGTTCAGGATGTTTTATTCTTCTTGTATCTCCTGTAAGCCTTCATATATCGTCTTACGTAGTCGAAGGTCGCATCCTCCCCCTCCTCCGCCAGCTTCTTCAGAAGCATTTCCAGCTTCTTTGCGGTGTAGGGATGCAACATGGTCTTGCTCCGTCCGCGGTAGAAGTAGTTCAGCGCGGAGGCGTCCGTGTAGGCATCGCCCTGGTAGATCTTGCTGGCAGCAACCCGATCGCAGAACATTTCCACAATATAGTTGTCGGGCATCTTCATTCCCACCATGCCGGGCACGCTCCGGTCCGCGGAGTAGTCCACCCAGTACTCCAGGTGGTGCTTGTTCCGGCCCTTATGGTGGAGCCAGGCGGTGGTGAGGCCCTTGTCCTCCCGCTCCGCGTCATTGGGGCTCCGGTTGCCCTGATAATACTTCACACCCATCAGAAATTCGGAGGGTCCGTACTTTGAAAGATCGTGCAGGATCCCCTGGCGGTACAGGCCGCAACGGAAGCAGTTCTTCCCCACCTCCACCTTATGGCGGGTGATGGTCTTTAGGTGATTATATGCATTTGAAAGATACTTCTTTGTGTCTGACATGGAGCTCTCCCTCCGTGCGGGTATCGGTTCATCGCACGTAATCCATTATACCAAATATGGCCCCCTTTTACAAAATAAAACGCATCAAAAAAGGTGCAATCCTCTGAAGGATTACACCTTGTTTTGAGCTCCCGACGGGACTCGAACCCGTGATCTATTGATTACGAATCAATCGCTCTACCGACTGAGCCACGGAAGCGTCTTGCTTGATAATTAAATCAGCAAAGGCGATTATAGCATAAACAACCTCCAATGGCAAGAGACATTTAAACCTTTCTATTTAGGGTATTTCACGCGAAAAAAAACAGCGCCGGGTGGGCGCTGTTTCAGAAAACGTTATTTGTTCATAAGAGCGATCATCTTCTCGAAGTCGTACTCCCGGATCACCTCCGCGCCTTCCGGTACGTCGATGATCTTATCGGTGACAACCACCTCAGCCCCCGCCGGATCGGTGACAAGCTCGGTTGCCATCATCCGGAAGAACTCGTACACATTCATCACATCGGTGACGTGGAAGTAATCGGTAAGGAAGCGCATGTCTGTATCTCCGGCCACGCGCGCTCTGCTGTCTCTCGCCATGTTCAGCCAGATAAAGGTATTTGTGGTAAGATCCAGTCCGAACAGGTAGGCAAATGTGCTGGCACAGTTCACCAGAAAGGCGGACTGCACGGTCTTTGGCTCATAGATGAAGCCGGAGTCCTTGACGTCGCGCAGCATATAGCCTGCCTTGCAGAAGCACTCGTCGAAGTTGCTCCCCGAGAATACATTGTCGCAGAAGACCATGTACCGGAAGTCCGGATATATCTGACGGAACCGCTCCAGGTTGATGTCGAAGTACTCCGAACCGCCATGAAAACCACTGGTCTCATCGCCGGAATAGGTCACGGCCTCAGACTGTGCTTCGGCCATGGTTCTCCAGGAGAATTCCCTCCGTCTTCCCTTCGTATCAATGGCGAAGCAGGAAAGATCGATATCGTTCACCTTCTCCCAGTAAGTGAAGGCGCGAAGCTTCTTCGTCTCTCCGATGGGAATCCTTGTTCCCCGGGTCAGTACACCGAAGCCACCCTGGGATGCGGTCTCCTGCAGGGGCAGTGCGTAGCGCTGCATATCCGGGTCGATATAGACCTTACCCAGACGTCCTGCCAGGTGTCGCTGCAGGATATTCCGCAGCTCTTTCGCCAGCATCCCGGCCTGTCCCACCGTGATATGGGACTTCCGACGGCGCATCTCCTCCTCCGTCTCCTGATGGATCCGGAGCTTGTTATACTTTGTAAACCGGAAGGTTCGGGCTGCCTGATTTCGCTCGTAATTCGAGTAAGCCAGGAGCAGCTGGAGCAGTACGATGATATTGTCCGAATCCACATTTCGTACCACATACCCGAAATCCTCCAGGTCTTTGCAGCGGCTTAAAATGTAGTTCAGATTCCGGAGCACTGCACCGGAGCCCTTCTCCTTTTTCAGAAGCTCCATGGCAGCAACGACCTCACCCTCTGCCATGGCGCGCTCAAAGGAAGAATAAACCGATTGGTTGTCCCGTCCGCGCATGGCATCCAGGAACTCCTGCTCCGCCACATTCTTTGCCTTAAAATGCAGATGATGCAGCAGTCCGTTCCATGCCTTCTTCTTTTCGAAGCAGGCCTTCAGATTACAGCGTCCCAACGAGAACAGCTTATGGATCAGAGCCGTGATAAGCTTCCGGTCCTGATTCCGAAGATTCAGCTGACTGAGATTCTCGTTCTGATATTCCTTAAAGTTCAGTACATCCACAAACCGGATCACATCCGAAAGATTCAGAAACTCTGCAAACTGCAGACTTCTGGTTTCCAGAAGGAGCAGGGTTGCCGTATCCTTAGAGGCCACGGTCTGCACCTTATGGTCATAGGTAAGGATGTACTCCCTTATCATATCAAACTGAGACTCGCTGACCGGACGTGTGCCCGCCAGCAGCTGATCCGTTGCCTCGGCCAGAAGCTTTGCAGCCTCTTCCTCCGTTACGATACGGAAGTCCCGAATCTTTGCCTTCTCGTTAAATGCGGTCCGTTCCATCTGCTCTTCGAAGAGGGAATGCCCTGCCTCGGAGAAATCACCGATGCCGTAGGTAACAAAGTAGTGGAGCATCTGGTCAAAGATCAGCTGATCCCTCGACAGCTTACGGACACTTTCCGGGAAGCCCCTGTAGAAGGGGGCCGGAACATCCTCCCCCAGCTGCTTTGAGGCAAATGCGATCATATCCGAACGCACCAGGGCCTCGCCCTCCGTGATCCGGATATTGAACAGATTCGCAAGCGAAAAAAGGGCCTCGAAGGGATGCTTCTCCTCCGTACCCTCTTCGCAGACCAGAATATGCTTTTCAAACAGGTATTCCTTAAAAATCTCCTTCATACCACGTCACCTGCCTTTCATTCACATTTCTTTCCCAGACAACAATTCAGCATCCGAGGATGCTGAATGTTGTAGGTTGATGATATTGCCGGATTCTCCAACCGAAAAGAAGTAAATCCGACTAGCTATCAAAACCCTGACGATATCGGTCCATTATTTTGGGGCGATGCTCTAACCTTTGAGCTACAGCCGCAAGCAGCTGACGGGATTCGAACCCGCAACCTTCGCCGTGGTAACAAAAGAAGTAAATGAACCTAGCTGTCAGGGAATATGATCAGTTTCATGGTACCACAAAATACCGGTTCTGTCACTATACCTGTGGTCTACGAACAGGGAATTCTTCGCAAACCGTATCCAGTACTGAGATCACGGATTAAAATCCGAGATTGTCATTCACCACGATCACATGAATACGATCCTTATGCCGCGAGAACCGTGTGATCAGGAACTGACAGCAAATGGTATCCGGTGACTTGCAGTCCATGCAGGCACCGGTCTTTGCACAGGGAGTGGAAAGGCCGAACCGCTGGGCGTTGATGGGCGCTGCCACATTTCTGGCGCGCTTCATGGCACTGTCCAGATCGCTGCAGATCTTATTGATGCCCACGATAAAGAGCACTTGTCTCGGGCCCTGGGCAATGGCGGACACGCGGTTGGAATTGCCGTCGATATTGACGATGATACCGTCCTCCGTCATGGCATTTGCACTGGACAGGAAGAAGTCCGCATCATAAGCAGCCAGCATGGCCGCACGCTTCTCCTCCGGATTCTTCGCCTTATCGCGGTCGATAAAGTTGTAATCGCCGTCCTTTAAGGCCTCCACCAGACCGATCTCATTGGCGCTCATGGCACCTCCCATGGACACGCTGGCGCCCTTCGGAATGATCTCCAGCGCCTTCGCCAGAGCCTCCTCCTTCGTTGCTGCATAGTAACCGGTCATGTTACGGGATTCAAGGCCCTTTAGTACCTTATCCGCCAGCAGTTCATAGCGTTTCGTGATATTCTCGTTCATGATTCCTCCTTGTTTTGTGTGACAATCACTCAGACATCTGATCCGGACCTTCTGTCGGGATTCTTTGCGTTGCGCAGAGTGACAGGATGATTCTTTGCGATTCTGCGCTTCGCTCAGACAATGACATCAGTCTTCAAACGGGAAATGATAGTCCAGTCCCAGCTCATCCCGGATGGCAGTGAGGTCCTTCTGCACGCCCTCGCTCACCGGTACACCCTTGTCCTTCCGGAACTGCCATACGTCGTATTCCTTCTCGCCCGCAGTGTAAATGCGACTCTCCCCCGGCGCCTTCTTCGATGCCCGAAGTGCCCGGCAGATCTCTCCTGCGGTTTTCTTAAACTCCTCGCGCCCCACAAAGGCATCCGGATCGATGACGAAGAAGAAATGTCCCAATCCGTACATTTTCGGCTTGCCGTTCTCATCCACGCCGGAAAGCGCCTTCATAAACTGTCCGCCGGACAGTGCTGCGGAGAGGATCTCCACCACGGCCGCGTAGCCGTAACCCTTATAGCCTGCCAGCTCTTCTCCGATGCCACCGAGAGGTGTGAAGGCCGCGGTTCCTGCCACCAGATCCTTCAGGATCCGGGCACTGTCCGTCAGAGCCTCCCCGTTCTCGGAGATCACCGTGCCTGCCGGCGTCGGCTTTCCTTCTCTTGCATAATACTCCACCCGTCCCCGCTGGATGATGGATGTGGCGCAGTCCAGACAGAAGGGGAATTCCTCATCCGTGGGAAGCGAGAAGGTGAGCGGATTCGTCCCCATCATATTCTCCACGCCGAAGGTGGGCGCGATGGACGGCCGGGCATTTGTCCCCGTGATCCCCACCAGGCCTTCCTTACTCGCCATGGAGGTCCAGTAGCCTGCAATCCCATAATGTGTGGAATTCCGGATGGCTCCGCCGGCCATGCCGTACTGCTTTGCCTTCCCGATCAGGCGCTCCATCATATGGTAGCTGGCCACCATGCCCATACCGTCATGGGCATCCATCACCACCGTGGTGGGTGTTTCCTTCACGGTCTCCAGCTTCGTTACGGGAAGCAGCGTTCCCTTCTTGATCCTGTCAATATAGATCGGTTTAAACCGATTACAGCCATGGCTCTCGATTCCCCGCCGGTCCGACTCCAGGAGCACGTCCGCACAGATCTTCGCATCCTCCTCAGGCACCCCATATCCCTGAAAAGCATCGATCATGAAGCGGTTCATCAGATCCCATGACACAAATGGTCTAGTTTCCTGCATAGGCTGTCCTCCTCCTCATAAATGTACCCCTATTATACCATAATCCGGGGTTATTTTTCCACCGCTTCCGGCCGGGTAATGGCGGCATTTTACGGCAACTCTCTCTTGACTATCCTCCCCGTACCCCATACAATAAATCTATCAGAACAAAGGAGCAATTACCTGTATGGAATCACATTTTTTTGCTACGATCTCACGTATGAAATACATCGAGCGCTGGGCTCTCATGCGCTCCTCCCGGCCGGAGAATCTCTCCGAGCACTCTTTGGAGGTATCCATGATCGCACACGCTCTGGCGGTGATCGGAAACACACGCTATGACCGAAATGTGGATGCGGAGAAGGCTGCGCTGATCGGGCTCTACCATGACGCCTCCGAGATCATCACGGGAGACATGCCTACGCCGGTGAAGTACTTCAACGCAAATATCCGCAATGCATACAAGGACGTGGAATCCATCGCAAACAATCGGCTTCTTTCCCAGCTGCCGGAGGACCTCAGGCCCGCCTACGAGGACATCTTCAATCCGAAGAAGGAGGATCAGCTGCTGCACCGTCTGGTGAAGGCAGCCGATAAGCTTTCGGCCCTGATCAAATGTATCGAGGAGGAGCGGTCCGGTAACCAGGAGTTCCACTCCGCAAAGGAGAGTACGGAACGTTCGCTGAAGTATATGGCAGAGGAGCTGCCCGAGGTGAAGGACTTCCTCCGGGACTTCCTTCCGTCCTACGGAAAGACGCTGGACGAGTTAACATAACTTCGAACCAAAGAGACAGGGGACGGTTCTCAAGGAGACAGGGGACGGTTCTCTGTCTCCCGAAAGAGACCAAAAAAAGAAGTCGATACGTGTGACATTTCCCATGGCACGCGTATCGACTTCTTATTCTATACTGTCTTAGGGAGACAGAGAACCGTCCCCTGTCTCCTCAGTCTCCTCCTCTTCTGCTCCTTCGAAGTCATCCAACTCCTTGGATACTACCGCATCCTCCTCATCGGACTCCTCTTCCTCGGGTTCCTCGCTACGTACCTGTTCCTGCTCTCTGGCGAAGGTTTCCCAGGGCTTCGGCGTATCATCCTCCGGCTCCTCAACTTCCTCTGCCGGTGAAGTGTAGCCTTCCGTCTCTTCGGGTTCCGAGGGTTCGTAGGGCGCTTCCGCTACAGGCCCTTCAGACTCTGCAGGTGTTTCTTCCGCAGGCTCCTCCGGCTTAGACTCCGGTGCATAGGGGCTTCGGAACACACCGTAGTGTCCTTCCTTCTGCTTCTTCGCCTTCTCCTTCTCGGCAGCCTCGCGCTCCTTCAGCTTCTCCTTCTCCTTATCCTTGTCGGACTTCAGGAGAGAATCACTGAGAAGCCGCTTCCCCACATCCACCTTCCGTCCGGAAACCTTCTCGTAGATCTCCACGAATTCCTTACCGGTAATGGTTTCATGGTCATACAGGAATGCTGCGATGGCATCCAGAATGGCTTCATTCTTCTTCAGGGCCTTGAAGGCTCTTGCATAGGCACGCTTGATGATGCCGCGCACCTCGTTATCGATCTTGGTGGCTGTCTCATCCGAGCACTGCTGTACGGCCCGGCGATCCAGATACTCTCCGGTAATGCCCTCCAGCTGTACCATACCGAACTTCTCGGACATACCGTACATGGTAACCATCTTGCGGGCCTTCTCAGTAGCCTGCTGGATATCCGAAGCTGCTCCCGTGGTAACGGAGGGGAACTTCAGAGCCTCAGCCGCACGTCCCGCACAGGCGATGACGATATCCGCCTCCAGCTCCATCTGGGTTTCCAGAGACTTCTCCTCGTCCGGTACCTGCCATACGTAGCCGAGAGCTCCGTTGGTCCGGGGAACGATGGTGATCTTCTGTACCGGTACGGTGTTCTTCTGCAGCACAGTCATCAGAGCATGTCCTGTCTCGTGGTAAGCCACCAGACGCTTCTCCTCATCCGACAGGATCTTGTTCTTCTTCTCTTTTCCGGCAAATACAAGCTCTACCGAGTCGATCAGATCCTTCTGGGAGACGTACTGTCTTCCCTTCCGGACTGCCAGAAGTGCTGCCTCGTTAATGATATTTGCAAGATCCGCACCCACGGCTCCGCTGGTGGTAAGTGCCAGCTCGTGCAGGTCCACGGTCTCATCCTGCTTTACATTCTTTGCATGAACCCGGAGGATATCCTCACGGCCCTTAAGATCCGGACGCTCCACAACCACGCGGCGGTCAAATCGTCCCGGACGAAGCAGGGCCTTATCCAGAACCTCCGGCCGGTTGGTTGCAGCCAGGATGACGATACCCTTGGAGGTATCAAAGCCGTCCATCTCGGAAAGCAGCTGGTTCAGGGTCTGCTCCCGCTCGGAATCTCCGCCCATATGACGGGTATCACGGCTCCGGCCGATGGCATCGATCTCATCAATAAAGATGATACAGGGTGCCTTCTGATTGGCCTGACGGAACAGGTCCCGCACACGGGAAGCTCCGACGCCGACATACATTTCCACGAACTCCGATCCGGAGATGGAGAAGAAGGGAACATGCGCCTCACCGGCTACCGCCTTCGCAAGCAGGGTCTTACCGGTTCCCGGAGGACCTACAAGAAGTGCGCCCTTCGGAAGCTTCGCGCCGATGGCCAGATACTTCTCCGGCTCATGCAGGAAGTCCACAACCTCTGCTAAGGATTCCTTGGCTTCCTCCTCACCTGCCACGTCATTGAAGGTAACTCCCGTCTCCTTCTGCATGTCATAGACCTTGGCGTTGGACTTGCCGACGCCCATGATCCCGCCGCCCTTGGAGGCGCCGCGCATGATCAGCATCATCAGGATATAGAAGGCTCCGATCATGATCGCATAGGAAAGCACCGTACGAAGGATCGCATTTCCGCCCTCATCGATCTGGGAGAACTTCACCCCGGACTCTGCCAGGCGGTCCACCAGCTTCAGGTCATCCGTACGGACAACGTAGTAGGTGATCTCCTTGGTCTTGTCCGGCTGCTCCTTCGGCTTGAAGTAGATCTTGGAGCTGTAGATTTCAACACTCTCCACCTTCTTATCATTGATCATGGTGACAAACTTGTCATAGGATACCTCCTGCTCGCCGGAGGATTTAAACTTATTGAACTGCTGCCAGAAGATCAGCGTCAGAATGACGGAAATGATCAGAATGATGATGGTGCTGGTGAGCCCCGGCCGTCTCGGACGGTTCCCGTTGTCATTATTGTCTCTGTTGTTATTGTTGTTTTCCATCTTGTTTCCTTGTCTTCCTTAAGGAGCTGTCAAGAAATTAATTGAACAGATCCTAAGCACGGCACGGGCTGTAAGACATTTCTGCTCACAGCCCGTCGTACATTTCTTATTACTGATAAATCGGATATTTGGAAGTGATCGACTCAACCAGTGCCATGGCAGCTGCGTTGTCGCGATCAATGATCGCTGCCTTGAAGGCATCTGCAATGGTGAACATATCTTCCTTTACTGCTCCGCGTGTGGTAACCGCCGGGGTTCCTACACGGATACCGCTGGTTACGAACGGAGACTGGGGATCATTCGGAACGGTGTTCTTGTTGACTGTGATGTGAACCTCATCCAGAAGCTTCTCAACCTCCTTACCGGTAAGACCCATCTTCTGCAGGTCAACCAGCATCAGGTGATTGTCGGTACCGCCGGATACGATGTCGAAGCCGCGCTCCATCAGTGCACCTGCCAGTGTGGATGCGTTCTCAACCACACGGTCCATATAAGCCTTATACTCAGCGGAAAGAGCCTCCTTAAAGCAGACTGCCTTTGCTGCGATCACATGCATCAGCGGGCCACCCTGGATTCCCGGGAATACGGACTTATTGAAGTTGTACTTCTTGTTCACCTCTTCGCTGCAGAGGATCATACCGCCACGGGGACCGCGCAGGGTCTTGTGTGTGGTTGTGGTTGTGATATCTGCATAGGGGATCGGGCTCATATGATTTCCGGTAGCTACCAGACCTGCGATATGTGCCATATCCACCATAAGAACTGCGCCAACCTCGTCAGCGATCTCACGGAACTTCTTGAAATCGATCTCACGTGCATATGCGGAAGCACCTGCCACGATCAGCTTCGGCTTGCACTCCTTTGCGATACGGAGAACCTCATCATAATCGATCCGTCCCTCGGCATTGACACCGTAAGGCACGCAGTTGAAGTACTTACCGGACATATTTACCGGACTTCCGTGGGTCAGATGTCCGCCGTGATCCAGGTTCATACCCATAAATGTATCGCCCGGCTGCATTACTGCGAAGAAAACAGCCATATTTGCCTGTGCACCGGAGTGAGGCTGAACATTTGCATATTCAGCGCCGAAAAGCTTCTTGGCACGCTCTCTTGCAAGCTCTTCCACAACATCCACATAGACACATCCGCCATAGTAACGCTTTCCCGGATAACCCTCTGCGTACTTGTTGGTCAGATGGGAGCCCATGGCTGCCATAACCGCCTTTGAGGCGATATTCTCAGATGCGATCAGCTCCAGGTTCTGGTTCTGACGGTTGTACTCATCCGTCATTGCCTTGGCAACCTCGGGATCGGTGAGCAGGATCTCTTCAAAGTTAAACATGTTTTTTCTCCTTCTACTTTTATTCTCACTGCACATGCAGTTAATGTACATGATCTAGACGGTGATCTGTCCCAGGACTTCACCGATCTTTCCGTTGATGACGATGTCCGCCATCTTGTCTCTTGAGGTTTCGGACATGTTGATCACCACCAGATGCTTGCCGTGGAAGTAATCAATAAAGCCCGCTGCCGGATAAACCACCAGAGAGGTTCCTCCGATGATCAGCATGTCGGCCCGCGCGATATGATCCACGGATCTTCTTATCACGTCACCGTCCAGTCCCTCCTCGTAGAGAACCACGTCCGGGCGGATGGTACCGCCGCAGCTGCACCTCGGCACTCCCGTGCTCTCTGCGATATATTTAATATCATCGTACCGCTTCCCGCAGGACATGCAGTAGTTCCGGAGGGTGGATCCGTGAAGCTCCAGGACCTCCTTACTTCCCGCTGCCTGGTGCAGTCCATCGATATTCTGTGTGATCACGGCCTTCAGCTTGCCCTTTTCTTCCATCTCGGCCAGCTTCAAATGTGCCGCATTCGGCTTCGCCGTGGTGATGATCATCTTATCCCGGTAGAAATCGTAGAACTCCTCCGTCTTCCGCATGAAGAAGGAGTGACTTACGATGGTTTCCGGCGGATACTTATACTTCTGGGAGTAGAGCCCGTCCTGACTCCGGAAATCGGGGATCCCGCTTTCCGTGGAAACTCCGGCTCCGCCGAAGAATACAATATAGTTTGACTCATTGACTGCCTGCTGCAGGCGTTCGATCATTTCATCCATGTAGCTTATCCCCCTTCCGTAACCTATTCAGGTTCCTGCGAACTCTGGTTTCCTTCTCCGGAAGGCTCCTGGCCCTCCTCCGTGGTTTCCTGCTTCTCCGTGATGGTCAGCGTTGCCTTGCCCAGCACGGTAACCGTCGTACTCTTCGGCATGGCGTAGGTCAGCTTCATCACATGCTCTCCCGGTGTCAGATCCGTTGCATCCACGGACAGCTGCAGGGAATCCTTCTCCACACCCGAGATATCCTTGCTGAGGCCCTTCAGTCTCAGCTTAAAGCCCGGGGATGTGGTAAGTGCATATTCATAGTTCACATTCATGCCCATGATGGCGATATCCGGGGCACTGACCTCGATCTCCCGCTCCACCTGCTTCTCCAGGATGACATTTACCGCCACCTCCGTATTGGAGTCCGCAAGGAACAGTCCATCGGGGATATAATTGGCAAGCTGCAGATTCATTTCCGCATTCTCATTCAGGCCATCCACGGACAGGTCGTTGATATAAAGGGCATTGATCTCCTTCAGGCTGTCCTCCGGGCCGGCTATGGTGATCTCCTGCGGATTGTAGTTGATATCAACCACGGAATAACCGCTCTCCGGCGTTCCCTGTCCCTTCAGGACGATGGGAATGGTCTTGGTGGGGCATACCGAAAGGAGCACCGTGGCCTTCTCCACACTCATCTCGATAGGCCGGTCAGCCATGGATTCGCCGTAGGCATTGATGCACATGGGCGTCACCTGCTGTTCCAGATCCGCGCTGACGCCTCTTGCATCGATGGATGCCCGAACCTCCGTTACACGGTTTATAATGGACTCCGGACCTGTGATCCGGATGATATTCGGTGTAACCATGACAGAGCCTATGGCGTAGCCCTCAGCCACTTCTCCGTTGGGTATCGCCTTAATGGGAAGCTCCTTGGAGATCTTGTCCTCGATGGAGAGGTTCATGATATTATCCACGCAGTTGATCTCGATCTTGCCGCCCACCTGGGAATCCTTTGCTTCCACCACGATGGTTACCGTGTTGGTGAGGGACAGCTCCGCAAGATTGGCGGTTGCTTCAAAGTCCGCTGCCGTAAGGGGATCCACCACCGAACGGGGACCCTTGATCACGATATCCACGGTTTCTCCGTCCAGGACGTTATAGACCTTGCCCATGTTCTCGATGGCTGAGCCGTTGACCTGCTTTACCTCGATATTATGGATGGTCTTCGTGGTGGAGTAATCCGCCAGATTCATGACGATTGCCCAGAGAAGCACGGCCAGCAGGAGGGATATGATCTTCAGTCCGATATGATTAAACAGACTCTTTCCGATCTTGCTTTTCATCCGTCTGACCTCCCTTCTTCCATCTTCTTCGCCGGCTCTCGATCTGCTTATCCTGCAGGAGCTCCAGCTGTTTACGAAGGGAATCATCATTCAGATTCCGTACAAGCTGTCCGCGGTAGGCTACGGACACAGCACCGGTCTCTTCGGAAACGATGATCGTCATACTGTCCGTATTCTCGCTGACACCCAGACCTGCACGGTGCCGGGTTCCCAGCTCTTTATTCACATCACTCCGTTCCGTGAGGGGAAGATAACAGGTTGCAGCCACAACCCGGTTCTCCCGGATGATCACGGCACCGTCGTGAAGCGGTGTATTCTTCTCGAAAATGTTGACCAGAAGCTGTGTGCTCACAACCGCATCCAGACTGATACCGGTCCGCTCGTACTCTCCGAGGGGCGTATCATGCTCGATCACGATCAGGGCTCCGGTCTTGGCCTTGGACAGCTCGGCAGCCGTCCGTACCAGCTCATACACGGTCTTATCGGAGAATCTGCTCTCCTTCTCGTCCCGTTCATCGAAGCTGAATAAGCGGTTAAAGAGCCGCTTTCGTCCCAGCTCGTCCAGCGCACGCCGAAGCTCCGGCTGGAAGAGGATGATCAGGGCTATGATCAGTACGCTGGCAATATTCTTTGCAAGCCAAAGGATCGTATTGAGACGCAGCAGCGCGGCAATCCCGAGAAACAGAAGTAACACCAGGATTCCCTTCAGCAGCGTCCATGCACGGCTTGTCTTGAACCAGACCAGAATATGGTACAGCAGATATGCAATTATGATGATATCCAGCACATCCGTCCAGGTTATATGTGGCACATAGAACCAGTCAAAGTATGTGCGGAAAAATGTTCCGATACTACCCATCTGTACGCTACACTCCCAATCAGTTCATGTCTAGCCGAGGTCTTCGAACTCATCCTCCGGCAACTGAACCTTCTTCTTTTTCCCCGGTTTCTTCTCACGGATCCCGTCATCCTCCGGATCAAACTCCGGCTCCGGCGGAGCCACGGGTTCCTCATATCTTCTTCGCTCGATATTCTCGGCTCTGGCCCTACGCTCTTCTTCCACGCGTCTTGCGGCCACAAGCTCGGACCGGTTGATCCGCTCCGGCTTCTTCTCCGGCACTGCCTCTGCCTGTTCTCCGGCTGCCTCAGCTGCATTTGCTGCATTTGCTTCTGCTTCCGGTGTTGCTGCCGGTGCCGCTGCCGGGAAGGATTCTTCTCTCGGGAACGGTCTGTCCGCTGCTACTGCAGCTGCTGCCGCTGCTTCTTCTTCCGGTACCGGAAGCTCTGCAGGGCGTCTTTGTCTCTCGGGACGATGCTCGCCCCTCATATTCTCCTCCACCGCTTCTGCCGCGGAGCGTTTCTTCTTTTTCTTCTTCGGCGCATCCAGCTTCGGAACGGCCTTTACGTAGTAATAGTATTCATCATCTTCAAACTGTACCCGTTCCGTATGCGGGAAGTCCAGAACTCCCTTACAGGTTTCGATCACCAGACAGAACAGGAAGCCTACGAAGGATCCGGTGAAGGCTGCAGTGGTATCTGCAGACTCCTTGAAGATCGCAGCCACTGCAATCGTGAAGATCACGCTGAAGATCACGCCTGACAGGATTGCTGCATAGTGGGAGAACGGGAAGGACAGCTGATAGATGATGGATGCTGCCACAACCGTAAGGGCAAATACCAGCATCAGCATCTGCATTTCCTTATTCTTCAGGAAGTTCTCCACGAAGTACTTCAGGATCTCAACCTTCGAATCATCCTCCGCTGTTACCAGCTGTACCTGGATATCCTGCACGGTATTTGCAAAGTAGTACAGGGCCACACCGAAGGCTGCCGGGATGGATCCGCGGATTCCGGTGATCACCAGGATCAGCAGGGGTGCCAGGTACGGCATGCCGATGGCATAGCAGATCGGTACCAGGAAGATGGCGTATGCGTGCTTCGGGAAGAACCGGATGTACACGCAGTACATGAACATGAAAACAACCGAAAATGCAAGGCCGACTTCCAGATTCACCACGAAACAGTTATAACCGATCATGGCTCCCGCCGCGAATACCAGGAATGTATCCGGCAGTACCGCACAGAGTACGGAGATCAGGAAGATCACCAGCTTCCGGTCAAAGAGATCCACATAGTGGAACATGGTATGTACATTTGTAAAAACGAGATAACACCAAATCAGGCGAAGCACCGGGAAGATGATCTCCTGATACTTCCGGATGAAGTCCCGTATCTTATTCTTTATGCCAAACAGCGTGGTCATTCTTTCGTTCCCCTCTCGCCAATGATCTGATCAAGCTCCGGATCATCTCCTCCGATGCTCTTATTTACCTGAACCTTCACTTCCTTCACTTCGTTGACATACTCATCTCGGATTGCCATCTCGATCAGACGTTTCAGGTTTCGGTTGTACGCGATCAGTCCTTTCTTCGCGTACTGATAGCGGACATTGTAGATCAGGAAGGCCAGGACGTAGATGACCCCGAGGAACCCGACGTAGCCGAGCATCAGTTTCCCGATCACACTGAAATAATCCATGTTGTTGATCTCTTTGAGCAGATTCTCGAACTGATAGAATGCGTACGCAGCCACTGTCAGCCAGTAGGTCAGCGTAGCGACCAGAACGGCGCGAATGCAGCCAAAGCGGACGTAGTCTTCGCGGTAGTAGTGGGCGAGGACAAGGTCGCCGTATTCTTCATTTTTCTCGTAAATGCTGACCTTCGTCATAAGACGGATCTTTTTTTCGTCCAGCATAGAAGTTCTCCTTTTTATAAGAACACATACTTGGTTCTATTTTATGTTATCTCTGGGTTAAAATAGCAAGTAATTTCTACCGAAGAAACGGTGCTGTGCCCTGTCCTACGGATGCTGTTGGAGTATGAGCAATCCCCGGCGCGCGTCCTTCGCCACGGATGCTATTTTCGGGGCCCGGCTCGCGCCTTAGTCACGGGTGCCCCCAGCGGCACATAGGCTTCCCGCTTCGCCGTTGGCTCGCGGATTGCCAAGTGCCGGGACCCGTGATGACCCCGAAAACAGCACCGTGTCCGGACTGTGCGCGCCTTGGGGAGGACGAAACCCACGCATTACCTAAATGCATCCGCGGCAAGGGAACAGCACCTGTGATGGTAAGAATAAAAAAACCGGCACA
>CACWHK010000021.1 GCA_902760755.1 uncultured Lachnospiraceae bacterium
CCGAATCCGATCTCACTGACCTTACATCCCGTATTTCCCAAAACCCTGTATTTCATGGTATATCCTTTCTCTTCTCAAAGAAACCCAGTCCCATTGTATCAAAAAGACCCCCTCTCGACAACTGCCGAAAGGGAGTCTTTCCGGTAACCATAGTATATAGTTCACTGTATCTTTCGTAGCTTAACCTTATACCGTGATCTCTGCCCGATCCTTCATCGTGTACTTCCGGATCGCCGGGATGGAGTTCAGCAGAAGATAAAGAACTCCGGTTCCGACGAAGGAGCACATGGTCGGTGTGAAGTTGAACAGGAACGGAATGTTGACCTCACCCGAGAACGGATTGTAGATCAGCAGGTTGATTCCGATACCGATAAAGAAGCAGATGAAACCGACGATATTGAATCCGAGGGTATATCTGTAGGTCCGGTTCTTGTTGATCTCAAAGCCCGCACGGAGCGACATCTTCTGCTTTCGGATGATAAAGAAGTCCGCGCAGAACATGGCAGCCAGAGGAGCCTGCATGCAGGCGCCCAGTGTCAGCAGCGTTCCGAGGTAATCCATGATCTGTCCCCAGATACAAAGGATTGCGATATACAGGTTCAGTATGATAACCATGGTCCGGTAACCGACACGGTGGAACGACGTCTTCACCATGACGGCGTAGACGTAGGATACGGAAGCATTCGTACCTACATTTGCAAAGCCTACCAGCAGCAGGGAGCAAAGACCCATAGCCGGGAATGCCAGCTTGGAAAGCATAAGGGTCGGATCCGTAACCATCTCACCGGTTACATAGTTCATGGAGATTGCCATAACAGCACCGACGATTACGAAGAACGGTCCTACCAGACCCTGTCCGACAACTGCTCCCCAGTATCCGCTCTTCTCGGTCTTTGTAAGACGCGGGATACCGCCCATACCTGCAAACCAGGTAAATGTAAATGCCATCATGGCGTCAACTGCCAGAACGTAGCAGATATGAGACTCTGCCTCGCCGCTCTTAATGGCATCCGGAACGTAGTTTACGATCGCATCGATCGGAGCGGATGTAAAGCCGACGATAATAACGATCAAACCGACAGCCAGAAGTACCGGCGTCAGGATCTTGGTTACAAGACTGATGGACTTGATACCACGGTAAGCGATCCACACACCCAGTGCCACACAGAGCAGGGAAAGGAGTACATGGACGAACTGCGAATTTTGTTCTATGCCCGCAAGTCCCATCAGGTTTTCCATCGAGGACGAGAACAGCTCGCAGCATATCGCGTGCCATGGCAGATTGACCAGAACAACGATGATGGTTACAACCTTAACGCCGTTATGTCCGAGCACTGCCTTCAGCCATACCCAGATATCGATACCGTACCGGGTGGACAGAATGGTGGGCAGCTGGAAGATCAGCATAACCAGAAGAGATCCGAAGATCGTGGTGATCAGTACCTGCTTAAAGCCTACCAGAGAGGCGATATATGCACCCTGGGTATAGTTCCAGGTTGCGATTCCGTAGCTTGCCAGAAAGAAGAATGCATCGGAGAACTTATAGGTCTTCTCCCTTGTGAGGACGGGGACGCAGCCCTGCAGTGCCTCATCTTCTATGGCCGTAATGTTTGCATTTTCCGCTTTTGCGCTCATTTTAAAAACCCCTCCCTAAAGCTTACAGAAATGCCCCGCCGATCAGGATGCCCATGCTTGCAAGGACACAGATCAGGACGATGATGAAATTCTTTTTGGAGAATCTCTCCGGGAACTCATAGTCCGGCTTCTCCATCTCCTCGATCTTGCTGAGGATCTCATTCTCAAGTGTCTGTTTGTCGACCATTTTTACATCTCCTTCTTGTACTTCTCATACTCTTCTTCGAAGACCTTATAGTATTCCTTTGCGTACTGATAGGTGGTAAACCCGAAGTCTCCGAGCTCAACCCCGATGGTCCGCTTATATTCACACCAGTTACTGTTATACAGTCCCCACAGTGAGATATAACAATATGCAAGCAACCGCTGCTTCTTCGTGCAGCCGTCGTGGAAGTAACAGTCGATCACGCTTTCCACCCAGGCACGGTCATGCTTCCGGTATCCGATAAATGCGGCAAGGTCCGTCAGCGGATCCTGCACTCCGGTGTACTCCCAGTCGATCAGCTGGATCTTCTTCTCGCCGTACTCATAGTAGACGAGGAAGTTGTCCGGATTCAGATCACCGTGAGCCAGATACTCGATAGTGGAGTTTTCATCCACGAAATCCTTCATGGCCCAGATGTGCTTCTTTGTTTCTTCGTAATCCCTGAACTCGGAAGGAGCTCCTTCCCAGAGGTCCTCCATGTACTGGATGTTTCCGTAGAGATCCAGCTTCGTATCCGCGGTGATCTTCATCTCATGGAAGCGTCTTGCCAGCTGCATGCACGCTGCCACTTCCTCAAGGTCCGACTCATTGCAGACTCTGGAGTTCTCGATAAACCGGGCGATTTTGTAGCCCTTTTCATTATCGTAGTAGACATTGTCATCACAGAAGCCCTTGCCGCGGATCGCATCATAGACACGGCCCTCCAGCTTCCGGTCCAGATATCCGTCGGTATCCGCACCGGGGATCCGCATGATGTACTTCTCACCCTTTACGGTAAAGAGGAAGGACCGGTTCGTCAGTCCCTTCTTCATGACCGTAATATCCTTGATCTCCTCATAGGATACATTGAAGACCTTACGGATGATGCCGATCACCTCATTCTGAAGGATCGGATTGTAATACTCGATCTCCCGAAGCTGGCTGTAGGTATTGATCTCAACCGCATCCTCCGGACCTGCGACTCTGGCAGGGATATCCATCACCTTGTTGGTGATGATGGCGCTTTCCCAGAACATCTTGGAGTTCCGTCCGCCGGCAGTCAGCTCCTCAAGCCGCTTCCTTGCCTTCTTTGCCGCATCCTTTGTAAGATAAGTAATCCCGAAGTATTTATTTCCCTTCGATTCCTCATCCAGCATCAGAACCTCGCGGCCTCTGGTCACCCGAAGGTCCGTATCCTCCGAAACCTCACGGCTGGTGAGATACCAGGAGTAGAACTCGAACGTATGGAAGGGATTGTTATAACAGTACACGTCGCAGGGGACGATATAGGCATCCTCCAGATAGTCCTTCGCCGCTGCCACGGAATACAGGTTGTTCTTCGTTGTGTAATCCTGGCAGATGATCAGCTTAACGCCGAATTCCTCCTCCAGGTATTCATAGCGTTCCTTCATGAACCCGACTACCACGTAGATCTCCTCAACGTCTGCCTCCTTCAGCTGCCGGATGGTCCGCTCGATCAGAACCTCCCCGAACACCGTGAGAAGTCCCTTCGGACACTCGGATCCGATAGGGATCATCCGCATGCCGAAGCCGGCTGCCAGGATGATGGCTCTCTTCGTCCTGTTCTTTGCTGCCAGATCCCTCGCCTTCTTCGTCGGCTTATAGGAATCATCAATCAGTCCTTCCCCCTTCAGCACACCGAGAGACCGGTTCACGACGCCGATGGAATAGCGGCTCTTCTCTGCGATCTGTCTCTGGTTCTCTGCCTTCTCCGTCAGCAGGGTCTGAAGTACATCCAGTTCCTGTAGATTCACTGTCACCCCTCCTTCGTATGTGATCTGTATGACGGATCCATCTTCGCGAGCTCTTCAACCGTATCCAGCTCCACCCGCGTGTTCCGGTCCACCAGATTTAAGTACAGGTCAAACTCATCTTTATGGAAAACCATCGGGATCTCATCCCAGTAAATGTCCCGATGCTGCTTTTCTTCAAATTCCTCCTCCAGAAGACGCTTCAGTGTCCGTGCGTCCTCCGGTGTCCAGCGCGAAACGCCCTGCATTTCATAACCCTGATCTGCACCCTGAGTGTGGCAGGCTGTGATCCTGTAATCAGCGTCGATCTCGCAGATCCACTCCTTGGAGGGCTGATCCTGCCGGAATCCGTTGTAGCCGGAATGTTCAAACTCTGCGGCAAGCGGAACCGAGGAGCTGAATAACTGGTCTCCCTCCAGGATCATGGCCTCCTCCAGCAGGTCACGAACCACATAGATGGAGGAAATGTTGTTGCAGCTCTCATAATAGGGATTCTCGATGAGACGCACCTCCGGGTGCTCCGCTGCGATCTCCTGAAACCGCTCCTTCAGATATCCGACAACGATCACGATCTCGTTGATCCCATTCTCCAGGATCCCCCGGATCGCAGTATCGATCATACGAACACCGTTCACCCGAAGCATGGGCTTCGGTGTATGCTCTGTAAGCTCTCGCATCCGGCTTCCTCTGCCGGCTGCCATAAT
The DNA here is from genome assembly GCA_902760755.1 of uncultured Lachnospiraceae bacterium. Taxonomy (GTDB): domain Bacteria; phylum Bacillota; class Clostridia; order Lachnospirales; family Lachnospiraceae; genus Eubacterium_Q. The sequence goes on from CACWHK010000021.1 coordinate 4,296, forward strand.
GATTGCTCTCTTTACTCTGTACATACTGCTCCTTTGACGGTAAACGATTCGGACTGTTTCCTATTTATATGCATTTCGTCATTTTCCAAAATGCATTGTATCACATATTCATGAAATGTCAATTATATATTTTTCATGAACAACCATAATGTGGCATATTTGAAACAATAAACCCTCCCCGCCGGAAACCCGTATCGCAGAAAAAAAACAAACCACGGAAACCTCTAACGTTTCCGTGGTCTGTTTTTCCTTGGTCTCTCTGCTGTTATACGGCCTGTAACCGGTGCATCCATCCTTCGATGTACGCACCCACGTCCTCCTTATCCATCCCAAGTGAGATCGCGAGCTCCCCGTGGAGACTCTCTTCTGCTATGTGAAAATACTTGGAATCCGAACTGGTTACCTTCTTGCCCTCGGCCTGGCGCATCTGAATCCGTTCGTAAATAGTTTTGATCAGACTGACGATCTTCGCCGGCTCGCAGGTCAGTAATGCCTGCTTGTAAAGAAGCTCACGCTTCTTCTCTTCTTCCACCGGCATAGCCTTGATCTGATGCATGCTTTGTACAAAAGCAAGCGCCTCGTCCTTGGTCATAACCTTTCGGATCACGACGCGGTCGTTATCGACCGGCGTGCAGATCTCACTATCGCGGATGTAGCAAGGAGTCATGGAGTAATAGAGCTTATCCTGGGATATCCCGGGACAGTCGATGGGGCCAACTTTAGTAATCCGGCATACACCGTTACTTCCGTATACAACGTAATCACCGACTTCAAACATGTGCTACAACTCCTTCGAAGTACATCCCTATGCCTACATTCTTGATTGTAACACTTAATTAATGAAAAAGTAATAATACAAAGTTGCCAAAATTCGCTTACTCTATCTGTGATTTTGTACCAACGGGACCCCTGATAACGCCGGCGAGCTTCTTTATGACAACCGTAAGGAGCAGTGTCAGCGCCATGTCCGGCAGGGTGCTTCCGAAGGGAGTATCCACATGCAGCAGCCAGCGGTATAGACCGAAGCCCACCAGCCAGCAGAGGAAGCTGATCCAGTCCACCTTCCGGTCACTGCTGTCCTGCTTCAGGATATAATAATCCGCCAGCATCACGGCGATCATGGGTGCGAACACCGACCCGATGAGATATAAGAAATCCGTGATGTCATCCATCGGCAGAAAGATGGCACCGATGGTTCCCACCACCGTTACCCCGATGGCGAAGATCCGGGAGGGAATCTTCTTTGAAATGGAAAGCGCGCTGACCCCGGCAGAGAAGGCATCCAGAAATGTAGTGGTTACCGTGGAGAAAATGATGATGAAGAGGCCTGCGGTTCCGACCCCGGCCTTCACCATGATCTCTGCGATATCTCCGGTTCCCGCAAAGATGGCAGCTCCCATACCGATCACGAACATCCAGGTACTGACCAGTCCGTAGGTAACGGCACTGACCAGGGTTGCCGCAAAGGGCCTCTCTGCCTCCCGGGTATAATCACTGATAAGCGGGAACCAGGATAAGGGCATGGCTACCGAAAGCTCCACGGCTGCTCCGAAGGAGATATCCTCCGTCACGGATGCAGTGCCGGTGCTCTCTCCCCGGAAGATCAGGCAGCTGAGTACGATGGTAAGCCCGAAGAGCAGGGTCATGGCGATCATATTCACCTTGCCCAGATGCGAAAGTCCGATCAGAAGCCAGACCACGATCAGTCCCCCGATCACTATGGCCCAGATAAAGTAGAGAACGTTCCAGATTCCCTCTGCTGCCCTCGCTCCGTCGTAGATCATGATGCCCGTCCAGCCCACCAGCTGAAGCACATTTAACGCTGCAAAAAGTATATTTCCTTTGTTTCCGAAGGACATCCCGGCGGTCTCCATGGAGGACTTCTTCGTCCGTGCTCCCATAAGACCCGCAAGGAATAGTAAGACACATCCGATGACGTGGCCCACCAGGATCGCCAGCATACCCTTCCCGAAGCCAAGGGGAGCCAGATACGTTCCGGTCAGGATTTCCGCAATCGAAACACCCGCCCCGAACCAGATGAGTCCGTTGCTGAGTACACTTGTTTTCTTTTCTTTCATTTCACTTTCCTCTTAAACTTAATACTTCGCTATACATACAGCAGCTCGTCTTCCGGTCCGGAGATGGCGTAGGCATGATCCAGGGGACCGCTGCCCTTTCCGAGATCCAGACCTGCCGCAAGGGCACCGGTAAGATAGGCCTTCGCCTTCTTTACCGCCTCCGCAAGGGATGCGCCCTCTGCCAGATTGGAAGCGATGGCTGAGGAAAGTGTACATCCGGTTCCGTGGGTATTCGGATTGTCGATCCGTGTCCCGTGGAACCAGGTTTCCTGATCTGCTTCGATCAGGAGATCATTTGCGTCATTAATACTGTGACCGCCCTTCATCAGGACTGCCACCCCGTAGGTATCCCGGATCAAACGCCCTGCCGTAAGCATATCCTCCTCGGTCCGGATGGTCTGTCCGGAGAGGACCTCTGCCTCCGGGATGTTCGGAGTGATGACCGTTGCCAGCGGGATCAGCTCCTGCTTCAGGGTTTCTATAGCGTCCTCACTGATAAGACGCGCGCCGCTGGTGGCTACCATCACCGGATCAACCACGATATTCCGCGCCTTGTAGAAGCGAAGCCGCTCCGCGATCACGCGGATCAGTCCGCCGGCCGAAACCATACCGATCTTCACCGCATCCGGGAAGATATCCGTGAAAACGGCGTCCATCTGCTGTTTTAAAAACTCCGGAGTTACCTCCAAGATACCTGTGACGCCGGTGGTGTTCTGGGCCGTGAGGGCCGTGATGCAGCTCATGCCGAAAACCGCATGGGCTGTCATGGTCTTCAGATCTGCCTGGATACCGGCGCCTCCGCTGGAATCGCTTCCTGCGATCGTAAGTGCTGTTCTCATATGATTCCTCCTACACTTCGTTTTCTATAGCGATACAAGGTGGTGCCCCCGGTGTACCGCTTTCTATCTGCTTCATCACAGCATAGCCGTGATGAAGCAGTATGGTCATTTAAGAGATCCTTCGGCCTGCAGCCTCAGGATGCTATCCGAAGAGAGTCTCTGCCCTCTCCCTCAGTCGCCGGGTCGCTCCTTCGATGTCCTTCTGTCCGAAGATCGCGCTGATGACGGAGATGCCGTCGATTCCGGACCCTTCCAGCTCTTCCATATTCTCATAGGTGATCCCGCCGATGGCCACTACAGGGATAGACACGGCCCTGCAGATGGCAGCCAGTGTCTCATGGGGTACTTCCACCGCGTCATCCTTGGAGCCCGTTGGGAACACGGCTCCGACGCCGAGATAATCCGCTCCCGCAGCCTCGGCCCGAAGGGCGTCCTCCACGGTCTGGGCCGAAACCCCGAGGATCCGGTCCGGTCCGATCAGCTCCCGGACCCGTCCGGCCTCCATATCCTCCTGTCCCACGTGAACCCCGTCCGCGCCGATCCGCACGGCCAGCTCCACATTGTCATTGATCACGAAGGGAATCCCCTTCTCCCTGCAATAGGCCAGAAGCTCCCGGCCCTCTGCCTCGAAGGAAGCCTCGTCCAGCGTCTTTTCCCGTAGCTGCACAAATGTAGCTCCTCCCTCCACTGCCCGCTTCACCGGATGCAGCAGAGGCTCACCCTCCGCCAGCCAGTGACGGTCCGTAACGGCATAAAGAAGCAGATCTTTCGAATCCGGTTTCATTCATTTCTCCTTTTCTTTCTATATGAGCGATGTCATTCAGCGCAACGCGAAGAATCCACTGACTCAGTGCCGGGATCCTTCACCGCCTGCGACGGTTCAGGATGGCATTTCACACCTTCTCGATCTTCGCCCGCGCCTCCAGCGTATCTCCATCCATGTTGTAGATGGCATCGATGATCCGGTTACGGTAGGTGGAGTTTCCGTCTCCCTCCTGCATCCGCTCAAAGCCGATCTCTCCTGCCACACCCATCAGGGTAACTGCCGTAGCCACAGCCTCCAGGGGCTGCTCCGGATTGGCTGTCACATATGCCGTGGCAAGCCCCGACAGCTGACAGCCGGTTCCGGTGATCCGTCCCATCTCCGGGCGTCCGTTCCGGATCACGTAGGCAGTCTTTGCATCCGCAACGATATCGATGGCTCCGGTGATGGCGATCACGGTATCCAGCCGCTTTGCCAGCTCCTTTGCAAATGTCACAGCCCGGGGGAGTGTTTCCTCCGTCACCGCATCTGCCACATCCGCATCCACACCCCTGGTGGTTCCGCTTCCGTTGGCGATGGTCTTGATCTCGGAGATATTTCCCCGGATCACGCTGAAACGGACCTCCCGTACCAGATGGTCCGCCGTCTCGGTCCGAAGCTTCGAAGCCCCGGTTCCCACCGGATCCAGCAGCACCGGATGTCCCAGCTCGTTCGCCCGCTTCCCCGCAAGGAACATGGCGCCGATGGTCCGCTTGTTCAGCGTCCCGATATTGATGTTCAGCCCTCCGCAAATGGAGGTGATATCCTCCACATCCTCCGGCTCATCCGACATGATCGGGCTTCCGCCGCAGGCCAGCAGTACATTTGCCACATCATTCACGGTTACGTAGTTCGTGATGTTATGCACCAGCGGTGTTCTCTTCTGTACATTCTCCCAGCATTCCTTTAACATTCCTGTTTCCTCCTGTTTCTGTTCCTGACGGAATTGTCCGGAAAGAAAAGCAGGCAGCCCGGTCGGACTGCCTGCAGATCACTCATCTTACGCCGATCACGCACCGAATCCTTCGGTTCGCATCGGTTCATCCCTCCGTTGGCATTATCCAAATCAGGTGCGGTCGAAGCGGGATCACGCCTCCTCTCAGCCGGCTTCCGCCAGCTCCCGTAGTTCATATGGTTTAGTTCGGGATCTATTCTACTTCAAATATCCCCTGCTGTCAAATGAATCTGATGACAGGGAACGTCAAATATCCTCTCCCGCGTGATGGATCGGATGAAATACATCCTCATATTCCGGGTGTTCCTTCAGGAACAGGTCTCCCACCGAATAGCGCTCCCACATATGCATGGGATAGGCGCTTCGGACCGGAATCTCCTCCAGGAACTCCAGGGGTCCGCGGAACTGCCCTTCCCCAAGCACCGGGTCCATGGGGAGGATTGCCACATCCAGCACTTCCCCCTGCAGCTCCTTCTTCAGCTCCTGCAGAGCCGCCAGGTACGCCTCCTGCATCCGCTCATTTCTGGATCTTTGCACATTCTGCCAGCACCAGTCGTTCAGGTCCCCGGCATGGAAGAACCGACCTCCTCCTGCCTCCACCAGAAAGCTGACACCCTGATCCGTGGAAGCAAATGCCTCCACCCGGAATTCCGGCAGGGTGTACTCTATCCCGGGACGGATCCGGAGAATCTCCGGCGGATCGATTCCCAGCTCAGCCACCGCTTCCTCGCACACTCTCTCGGGGATATCATCCGAAAGGATGTAGGTGGTTCCCGGATACTTCCGGATCAGCTGGAATACCACCGGCGAAAAATGGTCGTAGTGCACATGACTCGCCAACACGTACAACCGCTTCGAGGGATCCAGCTCCGGCAGCTCTCCCTGGTAATAATCAAAGAGAAGGTACGCCTCCGGCAGCTCCAGAAGGAAGGAGCTGTGAAAGATGAAGCGGAGCTTCCAGTCTGTTCTGTTTTCATTTACATCCGTTGTCATCCGGCTTCTGTCTCTCCCATAAAATGATACCGGGGATAACAGGAATCTCCCCCCGATGTATGAAATGGGGACGGCTCCGGTTACCCCGAAACCGTCCCCTGTTTCTTCTTAATATCGATTACTCGTTTCCGTCTTACTTCTTAATGAGCAGGGACTGTCCCGTCATCTCTGCCGGCTGCGGAAGACCCATGATCTCCAGCAGGGTCGGTACGATATCGCAGAGCTTTCCGCCCTCCTTCAGGGTGTAAGCCGGATCGTAGTTGTACAGAATGAAGGGAACCGGATTCGTGGTGTGAGCCGTGTGCGGAGCACCGGTCTCGTAGTTCACCATCTGCTCGCAGTTTCCGTGGTCTGCACAGATGAACAGCACGCCGTCCTTCTCCTTTACTGCCTCAACCGCACTGCCTACACACTGGTCTACACGCTCTACCGCTGCAACTGCTGCGGAAAGAACTCCCGTATGACCAACCATGTCGGGGTTTGCGAAGTTGATGATGATCACATCATACTTATCGGAACGGATTGCCTCGTTCAGCTTTGCGCTTACCTCCGGTGCACTCATTTCCGGCTGCAGGTCGTAGGTTGCAACTGCCGGAGAGTTTACGAGGATACGCTCCTCATCCTTATTGGGCTCCTCAAGTCCGCCGTTGAAGAAGAAGGTTACGTGTGCATACTTCTCGGTCTCGGCAAGACGCAGCTGCTTTAAGCCGTTTGCTGCAAGGTACTCACCAAAGGTATTCTTGATCTCCTGCTTCTTGAAGGCCACCAGCTTGTTCGGGATGGTCTCATCATAATCCTTGAAGCAGACATAGGTAAGAGGCATAAAGCCGTTTGCTCTCTTCAGGAACTTGATGCACTTGGTATCGGATGCGTCACCCGGCTGTGCTGCAATATCCTCATCGGAGAAGCAGAATGCCTTGGTGATCTCACGTGCACGGTCCGGACGGAAGTTAAAGAAGATCACGGAATCATTCGGCTTAACCAAAGATACGGGAGCACCGTTTTCATCCACGATCACGGTGGGAAGCACGAACTCATCGGTAACACCGTTGTCATAGGAGTTCTGCATAGCCTGGATCGGATCCGTCTCCTTCACGCCCTCTCCGATCACCAGAGAGTCATATGCCTTCTGTACACGGTCCCAGTTATTATCACGGTCCATAGCATAGTAACGGCCGGACAGGGATGCTACCTTGCCCACACCGATCTTTGCTGCCTCATCCACCAGCTCCTGCAGGTAATCCTTGCCGGATGCCGGAGGTGTGTCTCTTCCGTCGAAGAAGGGGTGCAGATATACGCGCTCGAAGTTCTCCTTCTTGCAAAGCTCAAGGATCGCATACAGATGGGTGTTGTGGCTGTGCACACCACCATCGGAAAGGAGACCCCAGAGGTGCAGATCGGAGTTGTTCTTCTTACAGTTCTCGATGGCTGCCAGAAGCTCTTCGTTCTTGAAGAAATCGCCGTCCTGGATCAGCTTGGTGATCAGAGTCAGATCCTGATAGATCACGCGGCCTGAGCCCATGTTCATATGGCCGACCTCGGAGTTACCCATCTGGCCGTCCGGAAGTCCGACAGCCATACCGGATGCATAACCCGGAACAAAGGGGCACTCAGCCTCCAGGCGGTCGATATTCGGTGTCTTCGCGATCGCTACGGCATTTGCCTCCGGGTTGTCCGAAAGTCCGAAGCCATCAAGGATCATAAGTACTACGGGTTTCTTCATGTTTATATTCTCCTCTCTTTGATACAGATGATATACGTAGGTTAGTCGAGGCAAACTCGCCCCAACTGATTATTCTAACACATTTTTCAGTGAATCACAAACTGATTCTTTTCGGGATCGTAGGAATATCCCACCTTCTCCAGTCTGGTTTTGATCTCCTCCGCGTTTTCAGACTCCCCTGCCGCCAGTTCCTCCATGGTCGGATACAGGTCGCGGAGCTTCATATTTGCCCAGCTGAGCAGCATATAGGGATCCTTCGGTGCTGCCATGATCCACCTCCTTTTCTTCTTTTGATGTGTTCTGTCTTATGTTATAATGATCCTGCAGGCTCTTCCCTACAGGAGGGACGTACATGTCTACAAACAACTATGCAAATGATATCGGCGATATTCTCTGGAGATCCATCCAGAAGAACCGAACTCCGCTTACGGATGCGCTGGTCCGGATCATCGTGATCATGGTCATATCCATGGCGGTTCTCTGGCTTCTGGAGGGCTTCTTTGCCCTGCTCCAGAAAAGGCACGGACGTAACGAAGCCGATCAGAGCTCCCTCCGTTTCATATTCACCATGATCCGCTATGTGATCCTGGTGATCTCCCTTCTGATCATCCTCCGCAGCTGTATCGCGGAGATTTCCTCCGGAGAAGCCACGAAGGCACAGGATATGATCTTCTGGCTTCACGGAAATACAGTAACACTTTCCGAGTATGCGATCAAGCTTCTGATCGCACTGATCGTCTTCATCATCTTCAATGCGATCCAGAACGGATTCTTCAAGCTGGTGAAGCGCCATCTGGACGCCCGGGGCGTGAAGGAGTCCTTCTCCGGACTGGTCCTGAATCTGGTGAAGTATATCCTGCTGGGCTTTCTGGTGCTTGCCACGATCCTGCAGCTGATCATCACCGGCGGGGACAACCTCTTCGCTCTGGCACTTTACACGTATCTATGTGTGCAGATCGGAGTTCCCACCCGGGAGATCCGGCGGTTCCTTTCGGAGAAGAGTCCGGCCATGGAGCTGCTGCTCACGCTGATGGGGCGTGTGCTTGCCATGATCCTGCTGGTGGCTCTCGGTTTCGGGATCTATGCGGGTCTGCAGTACTTCCTCCGCTCCGGCGGAAAGGATATCTCTCCTTATCTTACCATGGATGAGTATGAGCTGTCAGCACAGCTGAAGACAGATTTTGAGGAAAATGCAGAGCTGAGCCGTGCGCTCTCCCGAAGCAATGATCCGGTTACGGTTCGTTCCGACAGGGAGCTGAACCTGATCTACTACGGGGATACGCTGGTGGGATTCAATACCACCGGGCGGAAGTATCAGATCTACGGAGTGGCTGTGAATGAACCGGAGATTTCCGCGGTGCACAATATGATGTACGGAGCGGATGGATCGAAACGGGAGGTGGCGGACTTCGGCGGGGGTGCATCCGACTCGCACTACTACTATAACCGGATTCGGAATGACTGTCTTGTATTAACCGTAAACAGACATTCCAACAGAGTTGTTAGTGTGACGTACTATAATGATTTTCAGAGGATACAAAGCTCTATTACACTTACGGAGGAATAGGGATTTGAGTGACGGCGCCGTGTTCCCTGAATACTATAAAAGACGGACGATGCGAATCGTCCGTCGTAACGTTTTATGCTTCGTTGACTGCGTTCTTCATGGAGCGCACATAGTCCCGGATGACCGGGGCGGCATCGCGGCCGTGCTGAGCCAGGAGCTTGATGATGGCGGAGCCGACGATGGCGCCGTCGGAAAGGCCTGCCATCTTACGTGCCTGATCCGGATTGGAGATTCCGAATCCGATGGCACAGGGGACGTCGGTGTTCTCGCGGATCACTTTTACGATGGAGCCAAGATCCGTTGTAATCTCACTGCGCATGCCGGTAACACCGAGGCTGGATACCAGATAAATAAAGCCTTCTGCTTCCTTGGCGATCATGGCGATCCGGTTCTCGGAGGTGGGTGCGATGAGGGAGATCAGGTCCACATCATACTTCCTGCAGATCGGCAGGAATTCTTCCTTCTCTTCGAAGGGCAGATCCGGCAGGATCAGTCCGTCGATCCCGATCTCCTGACAGGTGGAGATGAACTTCTCCGCATCATAGGAGTAAACCACATTTGCGTAGGTCATGAAGACCATGGGGATCTTCACGTCCTTCCGAAGGTCGCGTACGAAGTCGAAGATCCGGTCCGTAGTGATTCCGTTGCTGAGGGCCCGAAGGTTCGCGCCCTGGATCACGGGGCCTTCCGCCGTGGGATCCGAGAACGGGATGCCCAGCTCGATCAGGTCTGCGCCTGCTTCCACCATGGCGCGGACACATTTGCCTGTGGTCTCCAGATCCGGATCACCGCAGGTGATGAACGGGATAAATGCTTTCTTGCCCGCAAAGGCTTCTTTGATCTTACTCATGGATGTCCTCCCCTCTGTAGCGTGCAATGGCTGCGCAGTCCTTATCGCCGCGGCCGGAAATGGTAATCACCATCAGCTGATCCTTACCCATGGTGGGTGCCAGCTTCCGTGCATAGGCTACGGCATGGGCCGACTCGATGGCCGGGATGATTCCTTCCGTCTTTGCCAGATACTCAAAGGCCTGAACTGCCTCTTCATCCGTCACGGGCACGTACTCTGCGCGTCCGGTATCATGCAGCCATGCATGCTCCGGTCCGACGCCCGGATAATCCAGGCCTGCGGAGATGGAGTACACCGGTGCGATCTGGCCGTACTTATCCTGACAGAAGTAGGACTTCATGCCATGGAAGATGCCCAGCCGTCCGGTTGCAATGGTTGCTGCGGTTTCAAATGTATCGATGCCACGTCCAGCTGCCTCGCAGCCGATCAGACGCACGTCCTTATCCTCGATAAAGTGATAGAAGCTTCCGATGGCGTTGGAGCCGCCACCTACACAGGCCAGTACTGCATCCGGAAGACGTCCTTCCTTCGCCAGCATCTGCTCCTTGATCTCCTTGGAGATCACTGCCTGAAAGTCCCGCACGATGGTGGGGAAGGGATGGGGTCCCATGACCGATCCCAGACAGTAGTGGGTATCCGCGATCCGGGAGGTCCACTCACGCATGGCCTCGGACACTGCATCCTTCAGGGTCCGGGTACCGGTCTTCACCGGAACCACCTCAGCCCCCAGCAGGCGCATACGATACACGTTCAGTGCCTGACGGATGGTATCCTCCTCTCCCATGAACACAACGCACTCCATGCCCATCAGGGCAGCTGCGGTGGCCGTTGCCACACCGTGCTGTCCGGCACCGGTCTCTGCGATAAGACGGGTCTTGCCCATCTTCTTTGCCAGCAGCGCCTGACCAAGTACATTGTTCACCTTGTGTGCTCCGGTATGATTCAGGTCCTCTCTCTTCAGGTAGATCTTCGCTCCGCCCAGGTCCTTCGTCATCTTCTCCGCATAGTACAGGCGGGAGGGTCTTCCGGCATACTCATTGAAGAGCTCGGAAAGCTCACGGTTGAACTCCGGATCCACCTTGTAATGATTGTAGGCTTCCTCCAGTTCGATCACTGCATTCATCAGGGTTTCAGGGATGTACTGTCCGCCGTGAATGCCAAAACGTCCATTCGGATTTGTCATTGTCGTATCCTCTCTAATCTAAGCTTCTGACCCGGTCCGTGAAGAGATCCATCTTCTCCGGGTCTTTCTTTCCGTTCGTTTCGATTCCGGAGCTGACATCCACTGCGTAGGGATGCAGAAGCCGGATCGCTTCCTTTACATTTTCGGGGTTCAGTCCGCCGGCCAGGAAGAAGGGTCGTGGGAAGTCCTTCAGCAGCTCCCAGTTAAATGTAGTCCCTGCCCCTCCGTCTCCGGAGTCCAGCAGGATATAGTCCGCCTCGCTTTGCTCCGCTGCAGCCAGATCCTCCTTCTTATCGATCCGGAAGGCCTGAATGATGGGATGATCCGTAAGCTCCCGGAGCTTTCGGATATACTCCGCATCCTCACCGCCGTGCAGCTGCGCATAGTCAATGGTTCCGGCATGCAGCAGATTGGCGATCCGCTCCGGATCCTCCCGGACGAAGACACCTACCTTGATGATCCCGGGCTCCAGATGGGACTTCAGAAGCTCCGCCTGTCGCTCCGAAACAGCGCGCCGGCTCTGGGGCGCAAATACAAATCCCACAAAATCAGGGCGAAGCGCATTCGCATGCTCCACGTCCTCCGTGGTCCGGAGCCCGCAGAACTTGATCTTCGTACTTCCCTGTACATAGCTTTCCATCATAGTGTTTCACCTCGAAGTTCTTCCAGTTTCCGCTGTTTATCCTCTGCACGCATCAGTGCCTCTCCCACCAGAACTGCATCTACCCCGCTCTCCCGAAGGAGCCGCACATCCTCTGCCGTGCTGACACCACTTTCCGAAACAAAGATCACATCCGCCGGTACCATCTCCCGGAGCCGCCGGCTGTTCTCCTTATCCACAGTAAAGTCCTTCAGATTCCGGTTGTTCACACCCAGGATCCTTGCACCGGCCCGAAGAGCCATCTGCACCTCTTCCTCATCATGGGTTTCCACCAGAGCCGAGAGCCCGAGGGACTCCGCAATCGCGTGATACTCCCTTAGCTGCTCCTCCGTCAGGATGGAGCAGATCAGAAGAACTGCCGAAGCGCCAAGCACCTTTGCCTCGTAGATCATATAAGGATCCACGGTGAAATCCTTCCGAAGGCAGGGAATCTGCACTGCCTCTGTGATCTCCCGAAGGTAGGCATCGCTGCCCAGGAACCACTTGGGTTCCGTCAGCACCGAGATGGCATCCGCACCCGCTGCCTCATATTCCTTCGCGATGGAAAGATACGGGAAGTCCGGTGCGATCAGCCCCTTGGAGGGGGACGCCTTCTTGCATTCGCAGATGAAGGAGATTCCTTCCTTTCGAAGAGCAGCCTCGAAGGGGAAGTCCCCCTTCGGAAGCGCAGTGGCGCGTTGCTGCATTTCCTCTAAGGAAATGTTCTTCTTTGCTTCCTCCACACGCTCCCGCGCGTGCTCTGCCAGTTGATCCAGTATAGTCATATGTATTACTCCTCATCCGGACGGTTGCTGACGTCGATCAGCTTGCTGAGTACCTGCAGGGCCTTGCCGGAGTCGATCAGCTCCGCTGCCAGCTTGATACCGTCTGCCATGGTCTCTGCCTTTCCGCCAATATACAGGGATGCGCCTGCATTCATCAGAACCGCATCTCTCTTCGGTCCCTTCGTTCCGCTGAGGATTCCCAGAGTGATCTTCGCATTCTCCTCCGGAGTGCTTCCCTCCAGATCCTTCTTCGTGCAGCGTGTCAGACCGAACTGCTCCGGTGTGATGATGCTGGTGCGGAACCATCCGTCACGGATCTCGCAGATCTTGGTCTCGGAGGAAAGGGAGATCTCGTCCAGCTTATCCATGCCGTAAACCACCATGCCGCGCTTTACGCCCAGGTTTACAAGAACCTGTGCCAGCGGCTCTACAAGATACTCATCATAAACGCCCAGCAGCTGCATGGACGGGCTTCCCGGGTTCGTAAGGGGCCCCAGGATGTTGAAGACCGTACGGAAGCCCAGCTCCTTCCGGATAGCACCCACATACTTCATGGAGCTATGATATTTCTGTGCGAAGAAGAAGCACATGCCTGCTTCGTTCAGCAGCTCCACGCAGCGCTTCGGGCTCTGCTGGATATTTACACCCAGCGCCTCCAGACAGTCTGCGGTACCGCATTTGGAAGAAGCTGCACGGTTACCGTGCTTAGCCACCTTCATTCCTCCGGCTGCTGCCACAAGTGCGGATGTGGTGGAAATGTTGAAGCTGTGTGCATTGTCTCCACCGGTACCTACGATCTCGAAGATCTCCATGCCGGTCTCAACCTTGGTTGCATGGTCACGCATGGCTGCAGCACAGCCTGAGATCTCATCCGTGGTCTCTGCTCTTGCGCTCTTGGTGGAAAGAGAAGCGAGGAACGCCGCGTTCTGTGTCGGGCTGGTCTCTCCGCTCATGATCTCATTCATTACAGCATATGCCTCATCATAGGTTAAGTCTTCTTTGTTTACGATCTTTACGATTGCTTCCTTGATCATTTTTGTGTTCTCCTTTTCTCTTTATCTATGCTTCTCTTCGTTCTGTTTTTAACTATGGTTACACTTCCAACCCCAGGAAGTTTGCCAGCATCTTCCGTCCGTCCGGTGTCAGGATGGATTCGGGGTGGAACTGTACGCCATAGATGGGTCGGCTCACATGCTGCACCGCCATCACCTCTCCGTCCTCCGTCTTTGCCGTAACCTTCAGCTCCTCCGGCAGGGTGGCCGGATCTGCAGCCAGGGAATGGTACCGTGCCACCGGGAACTTCTCCGGAAGTCCGCGGAACAACAGGGCATCCGGGTCAGCCGTAACCACCGACTGCTTACCGTGCATCAGCTGCTTTGCGTAGGTAACGGTAGCTCCGAAGGCAGCCGAGATAGCCTGATGGCCAAGGCACACGCCCAGGATCGGAATCTCTCCGCCCAGTTCCTTTACAACATCGATGATGATGCCCGCATCCTCGGGACGTCCCGGTCCCGGAGAAAGGATGATACGGTCCGGTGCCAGGGCACGGATCTCCTCCACCGTCATTTCATCATTTCGGATCACCCGGATCTCCGGGTCCAGCTCTCCGATCATCTGATAAAGATTGTAAGAGAAACTGTCATAATTATCAATCAGTAAAATCATACGTTATTCCTCCAGTTCTCCGGCCAGACGCAGCGCGGTAAGGCTTGCACCCGCCTTATTCAGACACTCCTGATACTCCGTCTCCGGTACGGAATCTGCAACGATCCCCGCACCGCTCCGGACGAATACCTTACCATTCTTCTTGTAGGCGATACGGATGGCGATACAGGTATCCATATTTCCGGTGAAGTCGATATAACCGATGGCTCCTCCGTAGATGCCCCGCTTGTTGCCCTCCAGCTCTCCGATCAGCTGGCACGCCCGGATCTTCGGTGCTCCTGAAAGGGTTCCTGCCGGAAGCACTGCCGCGATAGCATCCAGCGCATCCTTATCCTCCCGGATCTCTCCGCGAACCGTGGATCCGATATGCATTACGTGAGAGAACCGCTCCACGCTCCGGAGCTTCTCCACCTTTACGGTTCCGAACTTTGATATCCGGCCCAGGTCATTCCGGCCCAGATCCACCAGCATGTTATGCTCTGCCAGCTCCTTCTCATCCCTCCGCAGCTCGGCTTCCAGTGCCAGATCTTCTTCCTCGGTCTTCCCCCGCGGCCGTGTACCGGCCAGCGGAAATGTATGAAGCACGCCATCCTCCAGCTTCACCAGAGTTTCCGGCGAAGCACCCGCTACCTCCACATCCGTTCCCGAGAAGTAGAACATGTAAGGGGAGGGGTTCACGGTACGGAGCACCCGGTAGGTATGGAAGAGACTTCCCTCGAAGGGAGCGGAAAGCCGGTTGGAAAGGACGATCTGGAAGATATCTCCCTCCCGGATATACCGCTTGCCACGCTCCACCATATCGCAGTAGCGTTCCTTGTCGAAGAGGGGTGTTACCTCTCCCAGCAGCCGGCCGGGAGCTTCCTGCTTCTTCTCTCCGTGACGGAGCAGGTCCGCCATCTGCCGGAGTCCGAGGACAGCCTTGTTGTACCCGGTCTCCGGGTCCTCGGTCTTCATATTTGCGATCAGAATGATCTTCTGTCTTACATTGTCAAATGCGATCACCCGGTCAAAGAGCATCAGGTCCACATCCTTGAACTCTTCGCTGTCCTCCACGTCACGGCGGACGGTGGGTTCACTGTAGCCCAGATAGTCATAGGAGAAGTATCCCACCAGACCTCCGGTGAACGGCGGGAGTCCCGGAAGCTTCGGGCTCCGGTACTCCGCCAGTATCTTCCGGAGGAAGGAGGAGGGGTCCTCCGTCCGGAAGGTTAAGTCGCCGGCTTTCATCTCTCCGTTGATGCAGGTGATCTCCATCTTCGGATCGTAGCCGAGGAATGTATAGCGTCCCCAGGTTTCATTGGCCTGTGCAGACTCCAGAAGGTAGCAGTGTGTGGACACTCCCTTCAGGATCCGCATGGTTTCGATGGGTGTGATAAAGTCTGACAGCAGCTCCGTGCTGACGGGGATCACCTTGTAATCGCCCGTTGCAGCAATCCTTTTTGCTTCTTCCAGGGATGGGTAGAATTCCATAGTTTTTTCCTCCTTGAGATTCTTCGGAAAAACAAAATCGTCCTCGACAGAGTATTCACTCTGTCAAGGACGAATAATCTTTCACTATCCGCGGTGCCACCTTGAATTCACGGGACTTCCCGTGCCCTTAGCAGGATACCAACATATCCCCGGCCCGTAACGCCGGCCTTCCACGTCGCAGAATACTCTGTGGCATGCCACATTTGACTGCGCCCTCAGCGGTCCATTTGACAACTTGTTTCCTGCCCGGCTCTCACCTACCCGGACTCTCTGTATGGGCATCACTGCCGTTATCTCCGCTTCATCGGTTTGAAGTATGAAACTGTGCATAGAATAGCACTTGCATACGGTCATGTCAACATGTTTTTTCCGCTGTTTTAACGACATTTTCTCTTAGTTCATGGTATTCTGTACGCCAAGGAAGATCGGAACGCCGCTTTCGTTATCCACGATGGCATAAACGAAGGGACGGTCCAGGGTAATGTAATACGGCTCGTCGAAATCCGGTGCTGCGCAGGCCTCATCCATGACCACAACCGTTGCGGCTGCAGCCTTGGTTCCCTTGCGGCTGACGTCGATCAGTGTCTTATGGATCACGGTACCGATCTTCACCGGCATGCTGTCATCCGCTACCATGGCAGCGAACTTCGCGTCATCGGAGTAGGACTCGCTCATTCCCATCTGCTTCAGTGTCTCATCCATGCAGAGGCCGTACTCGGTCTTAAACTCCGGCATGGTCGCGTAAACATCCTTGCTGTAATCCGCGTTCTTAAATGCCTCCGCAAAGCTGCCCGGATCCTCTGCCAGCTTCTTCATGTAGGCTTCCGTGGTGGTTCCCTGCTCAGGAAGGATTCCTACAAAGCTGAACTTTCCGCCCTTGTAATTCTTGATAAAGCCAAGACCTCCTGCCAGGTGGATCGCTGCAGCTTCCTGGCTGTGCAGCATGGTTACCTTCGTCTCGGAACCATTTGCATTCTTGAAAATGCCGTTCTCGTCGATATCATTTTCCTCATACTGCACTGCCCACTCACCCTCGAAGGCCAGTGCATTTACGAGAGCTATTCTTGCATCCGGGGAAAGATCATTGATGATCTGCGGGATCATCCCGTTGGTATTCTCATTTACCCAGCCGTTGATGGCGTCGATGGTGCTCTGATCAAAGGGAGCCCCGTACAGCTCCGCATTGTAATAATTCGTCACATCCCCGATGTAAGAATCCCGAAGCTTCACGCGTCCGTTGTCATTGACCCAGATGGAGTTGGCCACGTTCCACTTCACATCTAAAGCACCTTCCATCCGGTTTGCAAGGGTTGCCATCTCCTCGCTTAATGCCGAGGGAGCCTCGCTGCTGCCGGGCATCAGGACACTCATCAGCTCCTGTCTGGTCCGGCTTCCCTCGTCAGATCCGGTGGCTACCATCCCCAGTGCCATCTGGATGGACAGGGGACTGATCAGGTAGTTGCCGTTCGGGTCCTTCGAGATCTCGAGGATCTTCTGCAGAAGCTTCTCTCCGCTCTTGGAAAGAGCTGCTGCGTGTGTCTCCTTGAAAGGCGTCTCCGGAACATCGATCTTCTTTACACTTGCGGAGAGGTTTGTGATCCCCTGTGTATAAGCGGGCTTATCCGGGGTTACGGTGCTTCCCGGATTCTCTCCCGATGTGCCGGTGGTTCCGCTGTTCGTGCTTCCGCAGCCGGTCAGCATAAGTCCGGCTGTCAGTACCAGTGCTGCAAGCTTTGCTGTTCTTTTTCCAAATCTCTTCTTCATAGGTTTATCCATCCTTTTCCTTATCCCGTAAGGGTTTTTTCTTATTCTGTCCGGCCGGATCTGACTCCGCCGTTCCGGGTTCATGGTTAGGATACGTCCCTTTCTTTCAGATTTATGGAACATTTTTATGAATCTGAATCATTATACTGTCCGTCTCCTACTCTCCCACCGACTCCAGCCGCTTTGCAGCCAGCCACTCAAAGAGGTGGATCTCCTCCCGGTCGAACTCCTTCGTGATGCGGTCCTGCAGCACGGGAATCCAGGAAAAGTGTCCGTAGTATTCGTACGGGAAGCCCTGGGAATCATAGCCCATCACCTGCGGAAGCCGGCTGTACACCAGGTTCGGCAGCGTGATCTCTCCGAACTTCGTTCCGGATAATGATTCCTGCCCGGCATAGGCCAGAAGCTTCTCATAGAGGGCATCCGCATAAGCCGGATTCCCGTCCGCATCCCGAAGAGGTACCGTCTGGTCGGTGGCTGCCGCCGTGATCCACATGGGCGTCTTTGAAAAGAGAGAAATCCGCCCCGGATTCATCCACCGCGCGTTGTACGCGGGGCAGATCGGAAATGCGGCAGCAAAGAATCCGGGCATGGCCAGCAGCATATTCAGCGTCATAAACCCGCCGTTGGAGCATCCGCCGATATAGATCCGGCTGCGGTCGATCTCCGGATGATTCTGAAGATAGTGAAGGATCAGACCCTTAAGCGCCTCGGTATAAAAGGAGTACCCGTCGGTAAGATCCGGCTGCCAGTCATTGATCCGGCCCGTTCCGTCCACATCCATCCAAAGGGTCGGGCACTGGGGAGCCACCACGGCAGCCCCGGTTTCCGGGAAGTAGCACTGTACCGTAGCCTCCGCCAGGGCAGTAACACGGTTGCCCAGCAGCACCAGTGTAGGATCCACACCACCCTCTCCCATACCATGGAGCCAGATGATCAGCGGAAGGGTTCCCTTCCGTGTCGTACGGACGCCCCTTCTGCTTTTACTGTAGGCTTCCGGCAGATAATCCACGTACCTGAGCGTGATCTTCCCTGAGGTGAAATTCCTTCTCCGGGTAAAGTTGTTGGTCGCCGGACAGACCATGCGGGCACATTTCAGTCCCGGAAGCTCCGGCGTCTTATATTCATTCCGATCCGTCTTTTCGTTGTAGCGGAAGCCCTGAGTCCAGGAGATCTCCGGTCCGGAGATCGGGAAAACCGTGTAGTAGGTTCCCATCGGGTTCTGATTCCCCTGGGAATCCGAACGAAACCGGTCACGAACCGGTCCCGGGAACTTGTAGGTTTCCAGCCACCGCAGGTTTTCCTCCGTCACTGCCTGAATGATCAGGCAGCGGATCACCGGTCCGTAATCCTCCGGCTGGAGCACGGCCACAAATGATAAGCTTTTTCTTTGATCCATATCCATAAGCAACCCCCGTTACAAATGATACAACCATTGTACTCTCTATGGAAAAGAGCGTCAATTCACATCTCCCGCGACATCACATAATCGATTGTTTACATAAATTGGATATTGTGAAATCAGTTCATTTATGATACCATCAAGATGGTGGTTACAATAAGGCTCCGAACCGCATCGGAGCCCGCAATTCTTAAAGTGTGAAGGAGGTATCTTATGGAACGCTTGCGGAAGTGTATCGCCGAGTTTATCGGCACATTTATCCTGGTTACTCTTGGGTGCGGAACAGCCATGCTGGTAGGCTGCAGCTCTGATATGGGCGGTGGTTATATCCTGACTGCTCTGGCCTTCGGACTTGCCATCGTGGCTATGGCATACAGCCTTGGAAATATCTCCGGCGGACATGTGAACCCCGCAGTTTCCCTGGCAGTTCTGATGAACGGCGGAATCGGCGTCATCGATTTCCTCGGATACTTTGTATCCCAGATCCTCGGAGCCTTTGCAGGAAGCGCTCTTCTTGCAATGATCTTCGATCAGGGCAAAGTAGTGGATAAGACCGGCGGCTACGGTACCAACGGACTGGCCGGCGTACATGACAGCGCCGTGACCGGACTGATCGTTGAGGTAGTCCTCACCTGCATCTTCGTACTTGCGATCCTCGGTGTTACCTCCAAGAAGCAGGGACACGGATCCTTCGGCGGCCTGATCATCGGTCTCACCCTGACCGGCGTGCATATCCTCGGTATCGGACTCACCGGAACCTCCGTGAATCCGGCCCGCAGTCTCGGCCCCGCCATGATCGCAGCCATCAAGGGAGATGCCACTGCCATCAACTGTGTATGGGTATTCATCGTAGGCCCCTTCATCGGTGCCGCACTGGCAGCCATTATCTACCGGATCCTGGAGGGCGCTCCGGACGAAGTCGTAGAGGATGATATCGAAATCTGACCACAGATTTTCAGTAAGACAGGAGACGTAATCGGTTGCGTCTCCTGTTTTTATATGCTATAATAACTACGTCTGTTGTGATGGGGGTCACAAGCAGCAAAAAACATTATATTTAGAGAGGCAACAGATATGCAAATTCGAAATCTTCAGAATACGATCGCAGAGTGTATCGCGTATGCAGACGAGGTCAACAAGAACGGAAATGTGTTCTCCGACGAGGCGCGCACCCCACTCCGTGATCTTCTTCGTTACGACATGATCGTATTTCTCGGACATCTGTATGAGCCCGGTAACCCGGAAACTGCAGATCAGATCCAATACATCGAAACCAACCTCCGCATGCGGACCGGCGAGCGCTTCGCTGAATTCGTCCGTGAGAAATGCAGTGACCACGACTATCTGAAGGAGCCGCCGAAGTCCCTGCACTACTTTATCAAGGCCGATCTGGATCCCAACTCCGGCGTTGCCGAGGGTAATATCGCAAAGTCCAAGTTTATTGCGGATGCATTCCGTAAGCTGGGTGAAGGCTTCCTGAACTATGATAAGGTTCATGAGTCCACCCGAAAGCTGCTGACCGACCATATCGAGGTTCTGAACAATGCCCTGAAGGAAGCGGGCGTAAATGTCCCCTCCTCCCGTGCACAGGCCAAGATGCAGGAGATGGAGCGTACCGGCTCCAACAAGAGCAGCGAGCACTTCAACAATACATCCGATGCGGATATCGGAAGAGTCAACTCCTTCGATGCAAAGTCCGGACGCTTCGTATCCAAGAACGCGGTCAACGTATCCGGCTACAACATCATGAAGAAGCGCGCGGATGATATCTCAGAGTTCGCAAACTTCCAGAAGCAGGAGCAGGAAGGCCCGGATCTGCACCGTGGTAAGAACCGTGTCGGCGGAAACCGCAGAGGTTCGGACGAATCCGAAGAGCTGGATAAGCCGCTGGACGAGCTGATCGCAGAGCTGCAGGCTCTCACAGGTCTTTCCTCTGTTAAGGATGACGTTATGCACCTGGTCAACATCATCAAGGTACGTCGTCTCCGTGAGATGAAGGGTCTGAAGCGTATCGACATGTCCTTCCACCTGGTATTCACGGGTAACCCCGGTACCGGTAAGACCACCGTGGCACGTCTTCTGGCAAAGATCTACAAGCAGCTGGGCGTAGTAAGCCGCGGACACTTTATCGAGGTTGACCGTTCCGGACTGGTAGACCACTTCTCCGGTGGTACCGCTATGAAGACCACAGAGGTTATCAACCGTGCTATCGGCGGTATCCTCTTCATCGACGAGGCTTACTCCCTGACCCACAACAAGGAGTCAGGCGACTACGGTCAGGAGGCAGTTGATACTCTGCTGAAGCGTATGGAGGATGACCGTGATGACTTCATCGTCATCGTTGCAGGTTACACCAAGGAGATGGTTGAGTTCATCGAATCCAACCCCGGTCTTCGTTCCCGTTTCAACAAGTACATCCACTTCCCGGATTATCAGGCCGGCGAGCTGATGGAGATCTTCAAGTACATGTGCAAGGAGACGGATTACGTACTGACACCGAACGCAGCTACCATGGCAGAGGCTTATCTCCGCGGCATGGTAGACGGCAAGACCAAGAACTTCGCAAATGCGCGTCTGGTTCGTAACTACTTCGAGCGTTGTATCGACCGTCAGGCAACCCGTATCGTACAGGATGAGAACATGACGGAAGACGATCTTCTGACCTTCGTACGTGAGGATATGATCGAGTCCGAAACCCATGCAGCACTGGAAAGACCTCAGGACGACTAAAGCGTAAGACAGAATATAAACAGGAGACGGTTTGTGGTACATTTCAAATGCACCGCAAACCGCCTCCTGTTTTTTATGCTTACGCGTTAGTCGTCCTGTTTAGCCTGCTTTTTCGCTGCTCTCTTCTCCTTCCACTTCTTCTGGTGGTCCGGGAAATACGCCCAGAGATATCCGACGAAGATCAGCGGAACAGCCGCTGCAACATCAATAATGGAATGCTGCTTGATGAACACCACTGAGAACGCCACCAGGATGGCTTCCGTCCAGAAGTAGATCATCCACTTCTTCGTAGAGAGGCGCTTCGTGCTGTAGGCTGCCATCACCACACCGAAGGCCGTGGAGACATGCTCCGACGGACAGATATTCGTCGGATGATCCGCCTTATAGATCAGTCCCACGATCCAGGTGAAGAAGTTTTCCCGCGGGAACTTCTCCGGCCACATGTCATGTCCGTTGGGCCAGAAGAGATAGATGAAGAGCGCCAGTGAAAGGGTCATCATCATATACTTCATGAACTTGATAAAGGCCGGGACATCAAAGGCTACCGTATAAAGCACCATCAGGATCCAGAAGGGATACCAGATCACGTACGGAATGACAAAGTACTCGCAGAACGGTATCTGATCATCCAGCGCACAGTGAACGATAGTGAACCCCCGGTCAACAGCCATCTGCTCCGATATAAAGAAGGAGGCCAGAAAGAAGATCCAGAAGAGCATCAGCCAGAGATGCCGATACTTCGGCTGATTGATCTTTCGCGGCTTGAAGTCCTTATAATAATACGCAAAGTCTTCTTTTAATTCCTTAATCATTTTTCAACTGCTTCTCCAGATAATCTACTACGTCCTGTACTACCTTGAAGGTCGCCAGTTCCTCGTCCGGGATTGTGATCCCCCGCTCCTCCTCCAGTGTCAGAAGAACCTGCAGGACATCGATGGAATCCGCACCCAGCTCCTCCTTGATCTTGGAATCCGGACGGATCGTGGAAACGTCCTTGATCTTCAACTGCTTTGCCAGCATGGCTACAATCTCATCATACAACATATCTTACTCTTCCTCCCCTTCGGCGTTCCTTACGCCTTCCGTATTCTCACTTTCCAGAGCCTCAACTCTTGCGATGGACTCCCTGATCTTTTCATTCATTCCACCCTGCAGCATCTTGCAGGCCTGCTGGATGCTTACCTTCGTGGCGATCCGGTCACTGCTTCCGTGTCCCTTGATGATCACCTTCTCACAGCCCAGCAGCGCACATCCGCCGTAGTTCAGGTAATTCATGAATTCCTTTTCTTCCTGAAACATCTTCTTCATCAGAAGTCCGCCCATCTGGTACTGCTTCTTTGAATTGATGTCACGCTTCAGACGCTTCAACACCTCCAGCGCCGTGCCCTCCGCACACTTGCAGAGCACATTTCCGGAGAAACCGTCCGCAACCACCAGATCGAAGTCTCCGCTGAGAAACTCTCTTGCTTCCATATTGCCGCAGAAGTTGATGCCGGGAGTCTTCTCCAGAAGCTTATAGGCTTCTCTTCGAAGATCATCGCCCTTCTCTTCCTCCTTGCCGATATTCAGAAGTCCCACCTTCGGATTCTCGATCCCGCGGAATACCTGCATGTAGTGGGTTCCCATGATGGCAAACTGCTGCAGCATCTCGGGCGTCACATCCACGTTGGCACCGCTGTCGCAGACACCCACCGGTCCTCCCTGCATATTGGGAACCATGGGGCAAAATGCCGGGCGTCTCACGCCTTCGATCCGTCCGATCCGAAGGGTTGCCGCAGCTACCAGTACACCGGTTGCACCGTTGGATACCATGGCATCCACGGTCTCATCCTCCCGGAGCATCTTGATGCCGCGGATCATGGAGCTGTCACGCTTCAGACGGATGGCATCCGTCGGCTTGTCATTTCCGGTCACCACATCCGGTGCATGTACGATCTCAAGGCGGGGTGTGTTGATCTTATGCCTTTCGATCACCTCCCGGAGCTTTGCCTCGTCTCCGAGCAGAACCACCCGGAGCTCCGGATTCTCCTTCAGGGCCAGAAGGGCCCCTTCCACCTCTGCCGCAGGGCTGTTATCACCGCCCTGGCAATCAACTATGATCCTCATCCTCAACCTCCAACACTATGCTGCAAATAGCAAAGCTCAGCCTTTCTTTTTATACAGGGAGCGCATCTCCGGCTTCCCGTAGAAGCCGACGATCAGAGTTCCCGGTCCCACGGAGGAACCGACACCCGATTCCACATATCCGAAGCGGAAGGAAAGCTCTGCCTTGTGTCCCTTCTCTTTACATTTCTCACGGATCAGCTCTCCCAGCTGCTGTGCGTCCTCGAGACAGTCCGCATGTGCGATACCCACCTCTGCGATCACATCCGGCAGGATATACTCCGCGCAAAGCTCTGCTGTACGCTCCAGGGACGCCTTCCGGCCACGCACCTTCTCGATGGCCACGTTGTTTCCGATCTCATCATAGACAACGATGGGCTTGATGCTGAAGGCTCCGCCGAAGAACGCTGCCGAGGCACTGACACGCCCGGCCTTCCGAAGGTAGCTGAGACGGTCTACCGTACCCACTTCATTGAAGTTCTGCTTCTCCTTCTCAACCCAGGCCTCCACCTCTTCGATGCTCTTTCCCGCATCTCGCTGCCTGCAGACCTCCTCCAGCATCAGCGCCAGGGAATACATGCAGCCATGGCTGTCGATACAGACGATCTTCGCCTCCGGGAATTCCTCCTTCAGCTTCTTAGCCGCGGTCATACTCTCCTTCACGGAAGCGGACAGCGCACCCGTACAGGAAACGGACATAACATCCAGCCCCTCCTCCAGGGCTGCCCGGAACGCCTTCTCATACTGGGCAGAGGTTGCAAAGGAGGAGCGCATGTTGGCGCCGTTCCTGATGATCTCGTAATACTCCTTCGCACTGATGCTCTCCCAGTCACCGCTGGCCAGATATTCCTTGTCATTGATATAAATGTGGAACGGAATGATCTCGCGGATCCCTACCCGCTGCATCTCTTCCTTCGTGAAGTTACTGGTTGTATCCGTAAATACCGCAAAGCTCCTCATTATGCCACCCCCTTCTTCTCCATCCATTATGTATTGCCCCCTCGCTTCGCTCAGCGGCGCGTCGGTCGGTGCGATTCAAATGTCATGACCGCACCTCCCTATTCCAGGATTAGGATCAGATCGTACAGCTCCTGCTGTCCTTCGATCTCATAAAACTCCTTCGACGGCCAGTCCTCTTCAAAGAGCTGCCGTATCCGTACCCGGTCCTCCTCCGACATATCCTCCCCGTAGATCACGGTTGCGATCTCCCGGTCACGGATCCCCATCTTCACACAGAGATCCCTTAAGGTCCTCACCCGATTGGGACTTGCTGTCACCAGCCGGTCGGAGGTGATCCCCACATAATCCTCCTCTGCTGCCACCACATCCTCGGAAGCGTAATCCCGGCAGGCCCTGCAGACCATACCTGTGGCTGCATAGTTCATATTCTCCAGGAAGTTATCCCGAACCTCCTCCGGTGTGTCAAAGCTGATATCCAGCATGGACATGGCGGTGTAGGCCTGGCCTATGGATTTGGACGGAATCACGAAGACCCTCGAATCCTTGTAAAGCTCCGCTGCCTGCTCAGCAGCCATGATGATATTCGAATTGTTGGGGAAGACGAAGATGGAATCCGCATTCAGCCGGTCGAAGCAGTCCATAAAATCCCTGGCCGAAGGGTTCTTCCCCTGTCCGCCCATCAGGACCTCGTCCGCACCCATTTCCCGGAAAATGTCGATGATCCCCTGCCCGTTGGTCACCACGCAGGTGGCATAGGGTCTTCTCTTCCGCTTCACCGTGGGGATCGCAGTTTCATTCGTGGCTTCTTCCTCCGCCTCTCTTTGCACATCCCCGAGCTCTGTAACTTCCTTCTGCAGCACGTGATTGTTATGCTGCAGATTCATATTCTCGATCTTCAGCGTCAGGAACTCTCCGAACTGCTGGCAGAACTCCATGGCCTTGGACGGTGTCATGGTGTGTACATGCACCTTCACGATGGATCCATCCTTAAATGCCACAATGGAATCCCCGATGGTGGAAAGGTAATCGATGATCACCTTCTCATCAAAATGTTCCACATCCGTCTTCGCATGCATCAGCCGGAGCAGGAACTCCGTACAGTACCCGAATTCCAGGACGCTGTCCGACGTAAAAAGGGACAGGTCCATCTTCGGTGCACCCGCAGCTAAGGGCTGAATTTGCTCCGTACCCGGCTCTTCCCCGGTATTCTCTCCCCGGACTGCCTGAGCCGCACCCTCTGCGATCATGAAAAGACCGGCTCCGCCGCTATCCACCACACCGGCTTCCTTTAACACATCCAGAAGCTCCGGCGTATTCGCCAGGGAATCCCGCATGGCGGAAAGAAGATACTCCGCATACTCTCCCAGGGTTGTCTCCTCATCCGCAAACCGGAGCAGCTGCGCCGACTCCCGGGCAACGGTAAGGATGGTTCCCTCCACCGGTGTCACCACGGTTTCATAGGCCCGCTCCACACCTGCCTGAAAAGCCTCCGTCAGCTCCTGCAGCGTAACAGTCTCATACTCCTTCAGTCCGGTGCTGATCCCAGAGAAGATCTGGGAAAGGATCACGCCGCTGTTTCCTCTTGCCGCAAGCAGCATGCCGCCGGCCAGGGCCCGGGCCTTCTTCCAGAGCCTTCGGTCCTCTTCCCGCAGCATCTCCTGCACCCCTCCGGAGATGGTAAGATACATATTATCTCCGGTATCTCCGTCCGGGATCGGAAACACATTAAGATCATTGATTTTTTTGATATTCCGCTTAAGATGCCGTGCCCCGCTCTGCACAAAGGCCTGAAACATCTCACCGTCCACTATTTTATAGTCCGTATAATCCATAAGATCAGTTTTCCGTTCTGATTGTCTTCTTAAATACTCTTCTTCGCTTGTTCTGAACCTTCTTAAAATGCTTCAGAATATTCAGCATGCTGTAATTATCCTCCAGGATCAGATTCGTCTCCAGATGGTCCAGATCACTCTCGATGAGAAGATTCACCAGCAGTCCGATCATCACCATGACAACGCCCTTGGACTCGTACTCCGGGAGCACGCCGATCAGCCCCAGATCCATCACCTTCGGATTCTTCTTATCCTGAAGGAAGCGCTTCAGGAAGAGCGGTGTGATATGTCCCTTCGACAGCCGCACCGCCTCGGAGATGGAGGGGAACATCAGTGCAAAGGCCACCATCTGATGATCCTTATCGTACAGCATCACCAGGTCCTGGGGACGTACGATCATCTTGAAGTCGTTGATATAGTTGTCGATGATCTCCTGATTCAGAGGCATGGTTCCGTACAGCTTGGAGTACGCTGTCTCCAGCACCTTGAACACATTCTGAATATGATCATCGATGATCTCCTGGATGGAGGTTGCCTGAACCAGCTCCAGTCCGAACCGCTTCAGCAGACGCTCACTGATGGTAACCAGCTGATCCGCTCTCTCCTCCGGCGCATACAGCTGATGCTCCAGCCAGTCCTTATCCTTCTTAAAGCCATAGGCCTCGATCAGCTTCTGATAATAGGGGTAGTTATACTGCTCCTCGAAGGTCTGAGGCTGGTCGAAGCCCTCGATCAGAAGGCCCTCGCGTTCCAGATCCGAGTAGCCTAAGGGGCCTATAAACTCCTCCATGCCCTTCTCTCTTGCCCAGCGCTCCAGGCGTGTAAAAAGCGCAGCTGCCACATTTACGTCGTCGATGGAATCGAACCGGGTGAAACGGACACACTTCTGTCCCCACTTCTCGTTCGCCTCTCTCTGGATGATCCCCTGGATCCTTCCCACGACCTTCCCGTCCTTTAAGGCCAGAAAGCAGGCCGTATCACAGACCTTGTTGAATGGGTAGTTCGGATCAAAGATCTTGAACTCATCCCCGTAGAACATGGGAACATAGTACTTATTTCCCTTGTAAAGAGTCATCGGAAAATGTACGAACGCCCGCTGCTCCTTCTTCGTTTTTACCTCTCTGATTCTGATCATACACCCATACCCCCTTTGCTTTTCACCCATGGAAAAGCTTTAGAAAAGCTTTGTTTATACCGCCGGAAAAGCCCGGAGCCCGAAAGAAGCACTTCTCCGGGACCAGGCTTTTAACCGTTATTATCTATGCTTTGCGTGGAAGCTTACGCCCACGGTATCCGGGCCGCAGTGGCTTCCGGCCGTGGGATTCACCACGGTCACCTCCACCCGAAGGTCCGAGCCATACTTTTCGTACAGAAGATCCGCCAGCATCTTCGCAAGATCCGGTGCATCCGCATGGGCAACGATCACCCGGTGCCCGTAGATATCCTCCGCCAGCTGATCCACATAGTCCACCAGCTTCTCGATGGCCCGGATCCGTCCGCGTTCCTTGCCGACGCTGACCATCTGTCCCTCGTCGTTCATATGGATAATGGGGCGCACGCCCATCATATTTCCCATGATCCCGGCGATTCCCGACACACGTCCGCTGCGACGGAAGAAGGTAAGATCATCTGCAAAGAAGTAAACCGCGAACCGGTCCACCTCCTTCTCCGCCCAGGCCTGGATCTCCGCCACGGATTTTCCTGCCTTGTAGAGGTCTCCGATCTCCTTCACGATATTCAGGCTTCCGATGGTGATACCCTTGGTGTCGATCTCGTAGAACTTACGGCCGGGGTAAAGCACCTTCAACTCCCGTACCGCCAGATCCATGTTATCGAAGGTTGCGGACATGACTCTGGAGAAATGAACATACAGGATATCATTTCCCTCCGCAAAGATCGGTTCAAAGATCTCCTTATAGTTCTCCGGGTTCAGCGCGCCTGTGGAAGGAAGGGTTCCCTCCCGAAGCTGCTGATAGAAGGCATGAGAATCAAACTCCTCAAAATCCTTGTACGGATAGGTTTCCTTCCCGTCGATCATGTACGGCATGCTGATCAGATGATATCCGTACTCCTCCGCCTCCTTCGGCGTAAGATCCGTATCGGTATCCGTAAATAATACTACCATGTTGTTCCATCCTCCGATTTCATTCCATCTCGTTACTGCTGCGGAAAGATGTTCTTATGCCGCACGATCTTCATGCTGGCGTTCTTGATGAATTCCACCTCACGCAGCTTCACACGTACGATCTGCTTGTAGAGAGGTCTTCCCTTATTTACCTTATCCTTCAGGGCCTCGAAGTATGCCTGGTCTCCCATATGCTCCTCATCCGGGAAGATCTCAGCCACGATCTTCGACTGCTCATCATAAACCAGAACCTCACGCACCGCATCATCCCGGGCGATATCCATCTCCAGCTCCTCCGGAGAGATATTCTCACCGTTGGAAAGAATGATCAGGTTCTTCTTCCGTCCCGTCAGCATGATAAATCCGTCGTCCGTGATATAACCCAGATCTCCGGTATGATACCATCCATCCTTCAGCACCATATCGGTAGCCTCCGGATCCTTGTAG
This sequence comes from uncultured Lachnospiraceae bacterium, assembly GCA_902760755.1. Lineage (GTDB taxonomy): Bacteria > Bacillota > Clostridia > Lachnospirales > Lachnospiraceae > Eubacterium_Q. The sequence goes on from CACWHK010000021.1 coordinate 33,209, forward strand.
TAGCCCTTCATGACCAGATCCCCACGGAACACAACCTCACCCTCATCCGTAATTCTGGCGTCGATTCCGGGAACGATCTGTCCCACGGAGCCGTCCAGATGATGGAAGGGTCGGTTTACGGCCGTACACGGTGAACACTCCGTGGTACCATACCCGTTCAGGATCTCGATACCCCAGGCCCGAAACTCCTTCACGTACATGGGATCCAGAGGCGCACCGCCGCAGATGATGTACTGCAGCTTTCCGCCGAATACCTTCCGGATGGAATCGTAGGTGAGCTTCCGCACATCGATACCGATCCGCTTCATGGCATTCGTACTCTTCATCAGGGTACGGAAGGCTTTCTCCTTGCCACGCTTCTTGATCTCTGCCCAGATCTGACGGTGGAAGAACTCCACAAAAAGCGGAACCAGGAACATGGTCTGGGGCTGGAACTCCTCCATGTTGTTCTTTACCTGCTTCAGGCTCTTATTGATATATGCAGTCTGTCCGAAGTACAGCACCATCATGATGCCGACGATCAGACCGAAGGCATGATGGAAGGGCAGCACTGCAACGATATTTCCTTCCAGCTGGAAAAGCTTGCAGGTGTTGTTGATCTCAAATGCAATATTCCGGTTGGTCAGCTCCACGCCCTTGCTGAAGCCCGAGGTTCCGGAGGTAAAGAGGATCGCAGCCGTCTTGTCCTGCTGGACATTATACTTCTTAAACTCGGTCTTCCCCTTGTTCAGAAGGCCCCTGCCCTCCTCAAGATAGGCCTCGAAATCATCCATGCAGTAAACCTTGCGGGCTGACTTCTTCGGAAGCTTCCCCTTGCAGGCTCCGCTGACCATGACCGCATCACAGTCACCCTTCTTCATCAGCACCCCGATCTCATCCTCCGGGAGTCCCTTGTCGATGGCGACTGCCACATTTCCGCCGTTGATGGCAGCAAGGAAGGTGACGATCCACTCATAGGAGTTCTCGCCGATGATGGCTATGTTCTTTCCCTGCAGCTTCCTGGCATACATCCAGGAGCCCAGTGCATTCACGTCATTGTAGAGGTCAAGATAGGTCTTGCTCTTTTGCCCTCCGTCCACCGGGTATACGAAGCACGGCTTGTCCGGGTGTGCCTCTGCCTTTATCGCCAGAAGATCCTTTAAGTCACGGATCTCCGGGTTCTCATAATACGGATATTTTTTATTTCTCCAACTTCTCATGGCGGTCCCTCTTTCCTTCACTCTCACACCTTGCGGAGTACTCTCTCCGAAGGCACGTTCTCGTGTGTTCCCTATAACAAAACACACAGGGTTATTTTACCAAAAAACGTCGGTTTACGCAAGAAAATGCGTCCGCAAAAGACAGCTTTCCCGGAAGCGGATAATCCTTGTGAAATCCGTCATTTTTTGGTATGATAAAGGAGTCTTATTCTATCATTTCAGGAGGGAAACCTATGGGGAAGTTAAATGCCGCTGCGGCGGCCAGGATCAGGGAGATCTGCGACCGGTATAAGGACGAGAAAACCCCTCTTATGATGATCCTCAGCGATATCCAGAATGAGTACGGATATATCCCGCTGGAGGTTCAGGAGGTTGTCTCGGAAAAGACCGGTATCTCTGTAGCAGAGATCTACGGGGTAGTTACCTTCTACTCCTTCTTTTCACTCAAACCAAAAGGAAAATATGTCATCGGCTGCTGTCTCGGAACTGCATGCTATGTAAAGGGAGCACAGCAGGTGATCGACAAGTTCTCGGAGCTTCTGGGCGTAGGCCCCGGACAGACCACCGAGGACGGACTCTTTACCATCGACGCGCTCCGCTGCATCGGAGCCTGCGGTATCGCTCCGGCGGTCAGCATCAACGGCAAGGTGTACCCGAAGGTCACTGTCAACCAGGTGCATGACATCGTAGCGTCCTATCAGGATGCAGAGAAAGGAGCAAACGCATGATCAAGGATATCAAAACTCTGGAAAGCTCCATCGCTTCCTGTACCAAAGCCATGGACGAGAAGTTCAAAGGTCTGGACGGCAAGCGTCATATCGTGCTCTGCGGCGGTACCGGGTGTCTCTCCAACAATTCCATGGAGATCAAAAAACGTTTTGAAGAGATCCTGAAGGCAGAGGGTCTGGAGGATCAGGTTACGGTTAATATCGTAGGCTGCTTC
>CACWHK010000022.1 GCA_902760755.1 uncultured Lachnospiraceae bacterium
CTGTGGACATCGTGTAAGACTTCTATAACGTATATCGTTGACGAAGCTGTGGTGGTTGAAGCAGGAAGCTCCGACCTCTATAGGTCGGGGTAGTTCACTGACCCTGCCGACCACCCGGTTCTTTCCTTCCTCGGTCAGTCCGCTGAGTCTAAGATAATAGCAATTATCCTTCCGCAGTATTATATCATTATCGCGCAAGGTTTTGCGAAGAACATTTTCGAATTCTTCACTGTTACTGAAATTAAAGAATACCACATGATGGACATCTATATCCGGAAGGCGGATATGGCAAAGGATCCCGAGGAGGTTCTGGATCTGATGGCAGATATGCAGGTGGACTTCGCCACCCGCATGCGGGAGCTGAAGAAAATGAATACGGTGTCCCTTCATATCCGGCGGAGCATCGATTATATCCATGACAATCTGCACCGGCAGCTGACGGTCAGTGAGCTGGCCGAGAAGGAGGGGCTTTCCCCAAGCTACTTCTCCCGGCTCTTTGCGAAGGAAACCGGAGTCAATGTCAATCAGTTCATCAATGATGAGAAGATCCGGACTGCGCAGAACATGCTGCGATTCTCGGACTTTCCGATCCTGGATATCTCCATCTCTCTGGGGTTCTCCTCCCAGAGCGCCTTCTCCTCCACCTTCAAGAAGGTGACGGGGCTGTCACCGAAGGCCTACCGGGATACCTACTACAAAAAGAATTTGGACCAGTCATAAAGGCGAACAACAATGCATAAGAATAAGGAAGGCCGTACGGTGTGCCATGAAAAATGACATACCGCGCGGCCTTCCTTCTTGCTTATCTATGTTTTACTGCACCGAAAACAGGATCTTACCGTAGCTCGGATACGGCCAGTACTTAGCGGAGGTGAGCATCTCTGCTGCATCCACGAAGCCGCGGAGTACGTTCATGCAGGGGATCAGATCATCCCGGACTGCATTTGCGCTCTCGAAGATATCCTTGCAGGTCTTCAGGCTTTCCAGAGACCGCTCCAATGCCTCTACGGAGGAGAGGATGTTGTCGGTCAGATCGGTCAGCTTCTCGATGGTGGAGATCTCGTAACGGCACTGTACCTTCTCGCTTACGGACTTCATGGAGTCTACGGCGCGGGACAGGGTGTAGAGGTACTCCTCGATGGCCGGCAGGTAATCCTTCCGTACCATATCCACCATGGTAAGGCCTTCGATATTGACGGTCTTCACGTAGTTCTCAAGCATGATCTCGCAACGGGACTGAATCTCTGCCTCGTTGAATACCTTATGACGGATCAGCATGTCCATATTCTTCGGATCCAGCAGCTTCGGCATAGCGTCTGCTGTTGTCTTCAGGTTGGACAGACCTCTTACCTCGGTTGCTTCCTTGATCCAATCCTCACCATAGCCGTTGCCGTCAAAGAGGATTCTCTGATGCTCGGTGATGACGCGCTTGATCAGGCTGTGCAGTGTCTCTTCAAACTTATCGGTTCCTGCAACCGGCTCCAGCTCTTCCGCATACTGGGAAAGACTCTCTGCAACGGCTGCATTCAGCATGATATTTGCACATGCGATGCTGTTGGAGGAACCAAGAGAACGGAACTCAAACTTGTTGCCCGTAAATGCAAACGGTGATGTACGGTTACGATCGGTGGTATCTCTGGAGAACCGCGGAAGTACATGAACACCCAGCTTCATGGTTACCTTCTCAACACCCTCATACGGCTTGTCGTCGCGGATCGCATTCAGGATTCCCGTCAGCTCCTCGCCGAGGAATACGGAAATGATTGCCGGAGGTGCCTCATTTGCGCCCAGACGGTGATCGTTGCCTGCGGTTGCCACGGAAAGACGGAGCAGATCCTGATAATCATCCACTGCCTGAATGACTGCACAGAGGAACAGCAGGAACTGTGCGTTCTCATACGGTGTTTCGCCCGGAGAAAGAAGGTTTACACCTGTATCGGTTGCGATGGACCAGTTGTTGTGCTTACCGGAGCCGTTCACGCCTGCGAAGGGCTTCTCATGAAGCAGACATACCATGCCATGGCGCTTTGCCACCTTCTGCATGATCTCCATGGTCAGCTGATTGTGATCGGTTGCCACATTTGTGGTGCTGTAGATCGGTGCCAGCTCGTGCTGTGCCGGTGCTACCTCGTTATGCTCTGTCTTTGCCAGGATACCCAGCTTCCAGAGCTCGTTGTTCAGATCCTCCATATAGGCGGTTACGCGGGGCTTGATCACACCAAAGTAGTGATCCTCCATCTCCTGTCCCTTCGGAGGTCTGCAGCCGAACAGGGTCCGTCCGGTGTAAACCAGGTCAGTACGCTGGTTGAACATCTTCTGATCGATAAGGAAGTACTCCTGCTCCGGTCCGACGCTTGTGGAAACGTGCTTTACATCTTCATTTCCGAAGAGGTGAAGGATCCGGAGTGCCTCACGGTTGATGGCCTGCATGGAACGAAGCAGCGGTGTCTTCTTATCCAGTGCCTCTCCCGAATAGGAGCAGAATGCTGTGGGGATGCAAAGTGTATGATCCTTAATGAACGCATAGGATGTGGGATCCCACGCGGTATAGCCTCTTGCCTCAAATGTGGCACGAAGACCACCGGACGGGAAGGAGGATGCATCCGGCTCGCCCTTGATCAGCTCCTTGCCGGAGAACTCCATCAGTACACCGCCATCCTTCGTCGGCTCAATAAAGCTGTCGTGCTTCTCTGCGGTCACGCCTGTCAGCGGCTGGAACCAGTGAGTGAAATGTGTTGCGCCATGCTCAACAGCCCACTCCTTCATCTCCTCTGCCACTGCCTCAGCTACCTTCTCGTCCAGACGAACGTTCTCATCGATGGTCTTACGAAGGGAAGCATATACTTCCTTCGAAAGGCGGGCACGCATCTCACGGTCATCAAATACCATGGAACCAAACAGCTCAGGTACATTCACTTTTTCCATCTTCTTCTCCTCCTTATTCTACGTCCTGCAGTGCGTCGTAGTTTTCTTCACCTGTACGGATCTTTACTACCCGGCTTACCGGATATACGAAGATCTTGCCATCACCGATCTTGCCGGTGTACAGGGTTTTCTTTGCGGTCTCGATGACGCTGTCAACCGGGATTCCGCTGACAACTACTTCCAGCTTGATCTTCGGAAGTAAGGTCATATCCATCTCAACTCCACGGTACATCTCACCGGCACCCTTCTGGATACCGCAGCCGCTGACCTGCGTAACCGTGATACCGGTGACACCCAGCTGATTCAGGGCTCTCTTGATCTTGTCGTACCGCGACAGCTTTGTAATGATGACTACCTTGTTGATACCTGTGTCAGGGATCATACCCGACATGGCTGCCGATACATTTTCCACCGGAACTGCTGCGTTCCTCTTTGCCTCGCTTGCCTTTTCATAATCGGACTCGCCCAGGTTCGTGTTCTCATTCTCACTCATCATGGCACTGGACATATCCACGATACTGAAGCCTGAGTATGCGGATACAAGACCGTGCTCGGTCAGATCCAGACCTTCCAGCTCCTCTTCCTCGGAAACCCGAAGACCGAAGATCTTCTTGATCACCAGGAAGACTATGATCATGCAGATGGCTGCCCATGCTGCAACTGCCGCGAAACCGATAAACTGCTTTCCGAGAAGTTCGAAGCCGCCGCCGTAGAAGAGGCCGCTCAGTTCCGTGTTGCCGGGAGCCGTTGTGGTTGCGAAAAGACCAACTGCGATGGTTCCCCAGATACCGTTCAGCATGTGAACTGCACATGCACCGACCGGATCATCGATATGAAGCTTGTAATCCAGAAGCCATACGCCGAAGATTACCAGAACACCGGCTACCGCGCCGATCACGCTTGCACCAAGTGCATCCGTTACATCACAGGGAGCTGTGATCGCTACCAGACCAGCCAGAGATGCGTTAAGACACATGGAAACATCCGGCTTACCATAGCGGATCCAGGTGAAGATCATACATACAACCGTTGCTACCGACGGTGCGATGGTTGTTGTTACAAATACGCTTGCCAGCTGATCAACTGAGGTACAGGCTGCGCCGTTGAATCCGTACCAGCCGAGCCAGAGGATGAAGACGCCCAGAGCACCGATGACCAGGTTGTGACCCGGGAATGCATTGACCTTGATGACCTTGCCGTTCTCGTCCCGTTCGAACTTTCCGATACGGGGACCAACCATCTTAGCACCTACAAATGCTGCGATACCGCCCACCATGTGGATCGCGCAGGAACCTGCAAAATCGTGGAAGCCCATCTGAGCCAGCCAGCCGCCACCCCAGATCCAGTGTGCCTCGATGGGGTAGATCAGTGCGGAAATGATTGCCGAATATACACAGTAGCTGAGGAACTTCGTCCGCTCTGCCATGGCACCGGACACGATGGTTGCGGTGGTTGCACAGAAGACCAGATTGAAAATGAAGTTCGACCAGTCAAAATTCTCGTAGCTTGTAAAGATATCGAAGCCGGGCTTTCCGATGAGACCTACCAGGTCTTCACCGAGCAGCAGCCCGAAGCCGATCAGGATAAATACGACACATCCGATACAGAAGTCCATCAGGTTCTTCATCAGGATGTTACCTGCATTCTTCGCTCTCGCGAATCCGGACTCAACCATGGCGAATCCGGCCTGCATCCAGAACACCAGTGCAGCTCCGATCAGGAACCATACTGCAAATAGTTCGCCGTCCACTTTTCCTAAGATTTCTTCTAACATAGATATGCACCTCTCTTTCTTATTTCGTCTCACCCGGGATGTCGGTTTGCAGCTCTGCGATCTGAATCGTCTTCGTTTCGCAGGGCCTTGAAAAAGAGGAGCGGGTGCCGGCGTAGCTCCGATTTCGGATTCCCTTGCGAAACGCCATTGCTCGCTGCTGCTTATGTCTCCTGCCCACAAGGATTCTACGGGGCCGGAGAATGAAAAAAGGCGTCTCAGAGAATTACTCTCTAAGACGCCCTTGCCTTTTATGTTTTTGAATTATACGCCGGGAAATTCCATCTGTCAATCCCCTTTTTTCAAAAATTTTTCGGAGAGCCAGACTTTCGGCTTAGATCATGGCCTGATAGATCTTCGTACAATCCTCCTTCGTCAGCGTTACAAAGCCGGAGATACTGCCGCTTCTTCCGTTTCCGTTGCAGAGCACATCCACCAGCTTCGGAATATCCTCCGCCTTACCTCCCAGTCCCTCCAGGTCCTCGGGCATGCCGATGGAGATAAGGAAATGCCGGAAGGCTTCGATTCCCTCCAGAGCCGTTACCTCCGGATGGTCGAAATCCATCTGGCAGCCCCAGACGCGGACTGCCACCTTCGCAAAGCGCATCACGTCATGGTTCATCACATACTTAAATACTGCAGGCATGGTTACCGCAAGGCCCGCGCCATGGGCACAGTCGTAAAGTGCCGACAGCTCATGCTCGATATTATGGCTGTTCCAGTCCTGGCTCCGGCCCACACCGCAGGTGTTGTTATGTGCCACCATACCGGCCCACATGATATTTGCTCTTGCCTCGTAATTATTCGGATACAAAAAACGTGGGTGAATAGAACGTAAAATTCTCCATACTGTAACCCCTCCAATCGAACTCTTTCCCAAAGCAAAATAACCATGCGGCGTGTTATACACCACATGGTTATCATAACAAATAATCCTGCTCTACGATTGCAGAAAACGGTTATTTTTTTACAAATTCATGCTTTAATCCCCGGTCCCGCGAAGAGGCACCCACAGGGAAATGTCACTCGTATTTTTCGATGATCTCCTCGGCCAGAACCCGCTTGGAGATACAGCGGTCCATGGCTGCCTTGTTCAGATACTGATGGGCATCCGCCTCGCTCATATGCTCCTTCTCGATCAGAAGACACTTTGCCTGGTTCACGGTGCGCATCTCCTTGATCCGCTCCTCCAGGGTAAGAACCTTCTTCTCCGTCTCCTGCATCTTGTTCTGGATCGCCACCAGATGCCGGAGATTCCGGGCCAGCGCGCGGTTGGTCAGGGGCTTTGCCAGCACCACCACCCCGTAGTCGATCACCCGCTCCGTCACGTCATCTGCCACGTCTCCCGGGGTGATCACAAGGATTCCCGAGGTATACCGGGTGCAGATATCCAGCACAAAGCCTGTGCCGAACTCGTCGGGAAGGGGCGCATTTACAAGGATCACGTCATAGTGACGGTTCAGTAGCTCCTGGGCTGCCTGGGCTGCACTGCGCCGCACCTCGATGGTACTGAAGCGACCGTCGGAAAGCACCTTCTTCACGAAATTATTCAGTTGTTCCGACTGCGATACGATCAGTATGGAATACTGACGACGCTCGACCGTTTTTCCCATAGACTCCCGCTCCGGATCACGGATCCGCCGGATATCCCCGGCAATCCAATTATAATGCACGATTCTAGTTTACATAACATTCAATAATCTCATCCGGCAGGATCTCCCGGATAAATGCGCTTGCCTCTGCCGCACTGATGGCTTCCTTCCTGGACTGGGGAAGGAGTCTTCCGTCCGCAGCCATCTCCTCCGGCAGCTCCAGACGTTTTTCGATGCCGTACAGACCTGCATGGATCAGCAGGGCATATACCAGATAGGGATTGCTGAGGGCATCCGGAGAGCGAAGCTCCACCCTCGTTGCTCCGTGATGGGTGGAAATGTGCACCATTTCCGAGCCGTCCGAGCTGGACCAGTTCACGCGATCCGGCGCAGTTCCCTTACCGAAGCGGGCATAGGAGTGCTCGGAGGGGTTCAGGAAGAGGGTCATGTCCCGGATCTTATCGATGATCCCCGCTGCCGCATACCGGCAGAGATCCTCTCCGTCCTGATCCACCGCATAGATGTTGATATGATAGCCATTGCCCGGTGCTCCCGGAAGGGGAACCGGTGAGAAATCAGCCGTAAGGCCGTTCCTGTCCGCAACGGTCTGGACCACCATTTTAAATGTGGTCATCTGATCCGCAGCCTTCAGGGGCTTGCCGTAATGGAAGTCGATCTCGTTCTGTCCGGGGCCACGCTCATGGTGAGACCGCTCCGGAGTAAGTCCCATCTGCTCGATGGTAAGACAGATCTCTCTTCGGATGTTCTCTCCGCGATCCAGGGGTGCAATATCCATATAGCCCGCCTGATCATAGGGGATCTTTGTGGGATTTCCATCTTCGTCCTTCTTGAAGAGATAGAATTCCGAGGAGGAACCGAAGCGGAATTCCACCTTATCCTGCTTGGCACGTTCCACTGCTTTCTTCAGGACGGTACGGGTGTCTGCCTCGTACATCTCTCCTTCCGGGGTCACCACATCGCAGAACATACGGATGACTCTCCCGTTGTCGGGACGCCACGGAAGCACGGCAAGCGTGGACGGATCCGGCTTCAGATAGAGGCGGCCGCCGGCTGCGGATTCGAAACCGGCAATCTCCCCTGCGCTGATGCCGATTCCTTCGCTGAATGCCTTCCGGACTTCGCCGGGCATGACGGATATGTTCTTCTGCACGCCGAACACGTCGCGGAAGGCGAGGCGGATAAAGCTGACGTCCTCTTCTTCGATATATTGCATAACTTCTTCGGATGTGTAGTTCATGAGATCCTCCTTCGATCCTGTTTTCCTTCACTACGGATTTTCAAAAAAGGGCACTTCGAGTGTGTAATCTCGAAACGCCCTTGCTTCGTACATACATATGTGCCCCGTGTTGATGGGCTTCTTTTTGGAGTATAGATCATTTGGGTGGATATTGTCAAGGGGGCTAGTTACTGAATTAAATAACCTCAATTTGGCACATCTTAAATGTTGCTTCGCGGTGTCAGGCGGATCAGTGGTCGATCATGCAGAGCAGGGTTCCGCTCACTCCGAAGACCCAGTGCACGATCCAGACACCCAGGATGTTCTGCTGCTTCTCATAGAGAATGCCTTCCAGTCCTGCAAGGATGGCTGCTCCCACCATGAACAGGAATCCGAAATGGATATGAAGCGCCGCAAAGATCAGGGATGACAGGATGATGGCTGCCACCTGGGGATGCTTGCTGCTTATGATGTTCCGAAGGTTCCCCTGCATAACGCTTCGTGCCACGAATTCCTGCACGCCTGCAGTTGCAATATATGCGATCTGGCGGACTCCGAAGCGTTTGATATCAAGGAAGGGGGCATTCGGTTCAAAGCAGTTCGGCTTCACCAGTCTGGCTCCTGCCTTCAGAAGCACCAGGAACAGAAAGGCGCAGGCCGCAACGATCAGTGCAACCCGAATGGTCTTCCAGGGCTTCGAGGTTCCGATTCCCAGATCCTTCCAGGTCATGCTGGTGTTCTTCAGGATATAGAACAGCATGACGATACCCAGCAGCTCCACTCCATGGGTCATATAATCCGTGGAGAAGGGGCGTCCCAGCATCTCCCACAGGGCATAGAACAGCATCCATACGCAGAATGCAAAGAGAAATGCAGTAAATGTCTTGGAGGAGTCGTTGAACTTGCGTTTCATTTCCTCCGCTTCCGTCTCATCACTCAGAGTGATCACAAGCTGGGGCTCTTCATCTTCTGTTTCCGCAAGATAGGAGCAGGACATGAGGAACACGTATTTTCGTCCGGAGGCTGCCATGTACGGCACTTTCCCCACCTTGGTTTCCTCTTTATGGTACAGTGCATCGAAGATCGCTTCGTTGAAGCTGTCGTTGTAGTCATTTTCCGTGATCAGGGAAAACCGGGTACTGTCCTCCCGATAGCCCTCGCTTACTTCAAGCATGCGGGCCGCAGGACCGTTGACGTAGGCGATCCTTCCCTTCTTATCCAGCACCAGCACTGCGGAGCTCATGTCCCGGAGCACCCGTGATGAAAAGGCAAACTTTATTGTCGTCTCACTCATTTCTATCAACCATCCTCCCGGAAGCCTTCGGTTTCCGTCCGTTTTCATCAACCATCAGAATGTTTCATTCATAAGCTCCGTTTATTCCCTTTTTTTTAAGATAATGATCGATGGCACGGGCAGCCTTTCGACCGGCACCCATGGCCGCGATAACAGTCTTCGGCCCTGTCACGGTATCTCCTCCGGCAAAGACACCTTCTCTTCCGGTGGCAAGTGTTTGCGGATCCACCACCACAAGTCCTCTTTCGTTTACATCCACGCCATCCAGAATGTGATTCTCACTCCTGCTTCCGATGGCTTCGATCACCACATCCACGGGGATCACATGGTCTGAGCCTTCCACCGGAACCGGCTTTCTTCTGCCGGAGGCATCCGGTTCGGAAAGCTCCATCTTCTGACAGAGAAGCCCTGTTACCCGTCCGCCTTCTCCCTGAACCTTAAGAGGTGCGGTAAGATAGACAAACTCCACGCCCTCCTCCGTTGCTTCCGCAAGCTCTGCCGGATCCGCCGGCATTTCGAGTACGGAGCGGCGGTAGATCACCGAAACCTTCTCTACCCCCGGAATCCGGACTGCCGAGCGGCAGGCGTCCATGGCCACATTTCCGCCTCCGATGATGGCGATGGTCTTTGCACCGGGAAGAACCTCTGCCAGCTTCTTTTCATCTCCTCCGGCCGTATTCAGCCGGTCCAGGAAATCTGCGGCTGAGATCACGCCGGATAGCTCTGTTCCCGGGATTCCGAGTCCCATGGGACTGCCGGTTCCGTTGCCCAGGAACACCGCCGAGAAGCCCAGCTCTCCCAGCAGGCTGTCCAGGGTGATATCCTTCCCCAGCTCCTTTCCTGCTTCAAACTGCACACCGGCAGCTGCGAGGCCTTCGATCTCAAAGGAGAGAACCTCGTCGGGGAGCCGGAAGGATGGGATTCCGTAGGCCAGCACTCCGCCCGGCACCTCTGCCCGGTCGAAGATGGTAACCTGATAGCCTGCGGATGCAAGGTCCTTTGCGCAGGCAAGACCTGCAGGACCGGAGCCGATGACGGCTACCTTCTTTCCCGTAGGGTCCTTTTCCATGGACACCGGTTCCTGAAGCTCTCCTGCCAGCACACGGCGTCTATGCAGATCCGCAACGAACCGCTCCAGCGCTCCGATGGCCACCGGACGGCCCTTCTCGCCTCTTACACAGTTGCCCTCGCACTGCAGATACTTCGGGCAGACACGCCCGCAGACTGCAGGAAGCACCGTGGTCTCCATCAGGATCTGATAGGCTTCTTCATATTCCCCTTCCGTGATCTTCCGGATAAAGTCGGGGATGTGATTGCTTACGGGGCAGCCCTCGGTCATACAGGGGTGCTCCCGGCACTGCAGGCAGCGAAGGGCTTCCCGGACTGCCATTTCCTCCGTAAAGCCTTCTGCCACCTCATTTAGATTCTTCGTACGTTCCTCCGGCGCCTGCATGGGCATCCGGGTACCTGCTGTACTTAAATTGATCATATCGTCTACCTCCCGGAATCCTTCCGCTCTGCTTCTACCTTCCTCTTCAGCGTGTCATACCGCTCCAGAGCGGTCCTTTCCGCGTCGGTGAAGAGCTTCTCAGCCTCCTCCGGGAAGCGAAGCTTCAGAGAGTTGTAACGCACCTCTCCCATCAGGAAGTCACGGTATGCCTCGGAGGGCGCACCGCTGTCCAGGGAAAGCGGCTCTGCCAGGTCCGGATTGTAGCGGAGCAGATTCCAGTAGCCTGCACGCACTGCCTTCCGCATCTCCAGCATGCTCTGATTCATTCCGGCCTTCACGCCGTGATTGATACAGGGTGCATAGGCGATGATGAGGGACGGGCCGTCATAGGCCTCCGCCTCGCGGATCGCCTGCAGTGTCTGAGCCGGATTGGCTCCCATGGCGATCTGGGCCACGTAGATATAACCGTATGCCATGGCGATCTGGGCCAGGTCCTTCTTCTTCACCTTCTTACCGGAGGCTGCGAACTTCGCAACCGCACCCGCCGGCGTTGCCTTGGAGGACTGTCCGCCGGTATTGGAATAAACCTCGGTATCAAAAACGAGGACATTTACATTTTCCCCGGAGGCAAGGACATGATCCAGTCCTCCGTAGCCGATATCATAGGCCCAGCCGTCACCACCGAAGATCCACATGGAGGGGCGGGTCAGAAGATCTGCATTTCTTACGACAAATGCGGCACCCTCGTCCATATCCGCCAGCGCCCTGCAGGCCTCCAGAAGAGCTGCTCCGGTCTCCTTCGAGGCAGCGCCGTCATCCATGGTGGCAAGCCAGTGTTCCGCCGGAGCCCCGAGCTTTTCAGCCAGAGCCTCAACGGTGGTTTTCAGCTCCAGTCTCCGGGCCTTCATGGCAGTTGCCATACCGTAGCCGAACTCCGCATTATCCTCGAAGAGGGAATTTGCCCAGGCAGGACCCTTACCTTCCTTATTGACGGTGTAAGGTGTAGCCGGTGCCGAGCAGCCCCAGATCATGGTACAGCCGGTTGCATTTGCAACAAACATGCGGTCACCGAAGAGCTGGGTTACCAGCTTCGCATAGGGAGACTCTCCGCAGCCCGGGCAGGCGCCGGAGAACTCCAGCAGCGGCTGTGCGAACTGAGAGCCCTTCACGGTATCCGGTGTGAAGGGAACCTCGCGGTCCTCATTATGGACGGATGCAAAGAGACGGTCGAACTCCTCCTGCTGCTTCTCCATAAAGCCGGTATCCGTTGCCTGCATCTCCAGAGCCTTCTTTCTGGCCGGGCAGACGGAGGCACAGGAACCGCATCCGGTACAGTCCTTCGCGGAAAAACCGAGAATAAAATACTTATCCTTTGTACCCTTCATGGGCTTCGCCTCAGGGTAATCCTTTGCCTCCTCCGCTGTAAGAACGAAGGGACGGATCACGCCGTGGGGGCAGACCATGGAGCACATATTACACTGCATGCAGTTCCCCGGGCACCAGTGGGGAAGATCCGCAGCGATCCCGCGCTTCTCGTAGGCCGCGGTACCGGAGGGAAGCATACCGTTTGCGGTTTCCACAAAGACGGAAACCGGACAACTGTCCCCTGCCAGGGAATTGGTGGGCACCAGAATGTCATTCAGATAATCCGTATGGAACTGATCCCGTCCCACCAGCTTCTCCGGTGCCGGATCCTCCGGTACGGTCTTCCAGCTGTCGGGCACGGTCACCTCATGAACACTTTCCACACCGCCGTCCACGGCTGCACAGTTCATGTCCACGATATTCTGTCCCTTTCGGGCATAAGTCTTTACGATGGCATCCTTCATGTAGCCCACGGCTTCATTTATGTCAATGATCCTGGCTATGGTGAAGTAGGCTGCCTGCAGCACGGAGTTGGTCCTTCTTGCACCAAGGCCCACCCGCTTTGCGATATCCACCGCGTTACAGGTATAAAAATGGATTCCATTTTCCGCGATATAACGCTTCACGGAAGCCGGAAGATGCTGCTCTAATTCTTCGTCGGTCCAGGTGCAGTTCAGGAGGAAGGATCCGCCGGGCTTCACATCCTGCACCATATCATACTTCGTAAGATAGGCACTGTTGTGGCACGCCACGAAATCCGCCTGCTTTACGTAGTAGGTAGACTTGATGGGCTTATCTCCGAACCGGAGGTGGGAGATGGTCACACCGCCGGACTTCTTGGAATCATACTGGAAGTACGCCTGTACATACTTCTCCGTGTGATCACCGATGATCTTTACGGAGTTCTTATTGGCACCTACCGTACCGTCTGCACCGAGGCCCCAGAATTTGCAGGCCTTGGTTCCCTCCGGAGCCACATCCGGGTTCGAGGAAACGGGCAGGGAGAGGTGGGTCACATCATCCGTGATGGAGATGGTAAACTCCTTCTTCGGAGCATCGCTCCACAGATTCTCATAGACAGCCTGGATATCTCCGGGCTGCACATCCTTGGAGCCGAGGCCGTAGCGGCCTCCGGTGATCAGGCAGTCCTTCCACTGCGTATCCCGAAGGGCTGCGCAGATATCCAGATACAGAGGCTCTCCCGCACCGCCGGGCTCCTTTGTCCGATCCAGAACCGCGATCTTACGTACGGTTTCCGGAAGCACGCTGCAAAGATGCTTTGCGGAGAAGGGACGATAGAGATGAACCTCTACGATACCCACCTTCTTTCCCCTGGCATTCAGGTAATCCACCACTTCCTCTGCCGCTTCGCAGACAGAACCCATGGCAACGATCACCTCTGTTGCATCCGGTGCTCCGTAGTAGTTGAAGGGCTTATAGTCGGTCCCGATCTTCTCATTCACGAGATTCATATACTTCTCCACGATCTCAACCGTGTCGAGGTATGCGGGATTGCAGGCCTCACGGTGCTGGAAGAAGGTTTCCGGCTGCTCCGCGGAACCAAGCAGATGGGGGTGATTCGGGTTCAGGGCCTTCTCACGGAACCGGCGTACCGCATCCCAGTCTACCATGGTTCCCAGCTCCTCATAATCCCACACCGCGATCTTCTGATACTCGTGGGAGGTACGGAAGCCGTCAAAGAAGTGCATCATGGGAAGTCGTCCGGCTATGGTGGCAAGGTGTGCCACTGCCGCAAGGTCCATGACCTGCTGCACGCTGTTGGAGCAGAGCATGGCAAAGCCGGTCTGACGGCAGCCCATAACATCGGAGTGATCTCCGAAGATGGAAAGGGCATGGGTCGCAAGGGCCCGGGCCGCCACGTGAAATACTGCCGGGGTCTGTTCTCCGGCCAGCTTGTACATATTCGGGATCATCAGAAGAAGTCCCTGGGACGCCGTAAATGTAGTGGTATATGCACCGGCCGTGATGGAGCCGTGTACGGCACCTGCGGCGCCTCCTTCGGATTCCATCTCGATGATCTTCACGGTTTCACCGAAGAGGTTCTTTCTTCCGTCGGCTGCCCACTCGTCCATGCTTTCCGCCATGGGCGATGAGGGGGTGATGGGATAGATGGCGGAAACCTCGGAAAAGGCGTAGGCCACGTGAGCCGCTGCCGTATTTCCGTCCATGGTCTTGATCTTTCTCATTACAGGCTTCCTCCTTTCCCGGTTTCATCCAGCGCTTCGTTCTTCAGCGCATCCCGCTGCATATAGATATACTCCGGAACGCTCTGTTCCCGGATCACATTGTAGGTGCAGACATACTGGCACATGTTGCAGTTCTCGCAAAGGGCGGGATCCACTACGGCATGACGCTCCTCCATATAGATGGCACCGTTGGGGCAGTTGGCCCTGCAGTCTCCGCAGGCCGTGCAGGCGGAGTCGCAGATCTTCCGCTTATCCTCGTAATCATCCGTGGAGAAGCAGGGAACCAGCTTCATGCCCATGTAAGGAACCATGGTGATAAGACCCTTCGGGCAGGCATAGGTACAGTCACGGCAGCCCACACATTTTTCCGGGTCCACATAGGCCGTGCCATCCACCACGTGGATCGCATCATACCGGCAGACAGCCGTACAGCTGCCCTGGCCGAGACACCCGGTGGTACAAAGACCCAGAGCCTTTGCATCCTGCTTTGCAGCCTCCGCACAATCAGTGATGCCCATGGACTCGTAGGTCTCCTTCGCTCTCTTGCCTCCGGAGCAGCGAACGAAGGCTACCTTCTCCTTGATCTTCGTCAGATCATGGAGGGTATCCACGATGATCTTCTTCCGACACTTGATGGTGCAGGCATCGCAGCCCGCACATTTTGTATAATCGATCACGGCATGATTGTTCACGATGGAGACCGCACCCTTCGGGCAGGCACGAACGCACTCGCTGCAGGCGATACAACCGTAGCCGCAGGTCTTCCGTACCACATCCTCTTCCTCCTCCGTGGAAGAACAGGGAATAAAGTTTGTAGCCTTCCGCGGGATCATACGGATCAGTCCCTGCGGACATACATCTGCTGCCGCACAGTCTCCGCAGCCGTTGCAGAGCTCCCGGTCCACGGTGATCTTCCCGTCCCCGATCCGGATGGCACCCTGCTTGCAGACGGAGGCGCAGCTTCCCACGCCCACGCATCCGCTCCTGCACTCTCCGCGTTCGAACCCTGCAGACACCGCCTCAGAGCAGGAGCTGCAGCCCATGGTTTCGAACCTGCTTTTTCCCGCTGCACATCCGGCGCAGGCAACAAAAGCCACCTCCTCCGAGCAACCGGCCAGGTTCGTCATGCTTTGTTTCATTTCACCCATTTTTTGTACCCCCAATTTACAGTAATAACCGCTTTATATTTTACCACACCTGACGATTCCTTGTCACTTTTTATAGGCGAATTATCTGATAATTCCTATCATAGAATGAGAAGGGCAGATAATAAGGAGGGCGCAGCCCGAAGACTGCGCCCTCTTGGTTTCTTTCATCTTATCCTTCTGACCCCTGGTCTATCACGAAAAATGCTCCGTTCCTTGCTGAATCCTTTGCTTCTTCCGTTACAGTTTCCTTTACTGTATCCTTTTTTGCATCCGGCATATATGTAAGCGCCCCGAATCTGTATACCCTTTCCTCCGCCGGAGTGACAATAAGAGTATTTTGCTCTACTTCAAATTCGGACATGGCCACGGTATCTCCCACATCTCTCTTGTCATATCCGTTTGCCTTCAGCCACATTTTGGCCCCCAGCGCAAGCAGGACAACTCCCGCTAACAGGATGGTAAAAGTAATAATAAGCTTCTTTGTCTGCATACAGCACCTCGTTTCATTTCACATCTAATCTTCTCGTCTATAGCGTTATATCAAACCAAAGTGACTTTAAAGTGACAATCCGAAAAAAACAAAAAAAACTTCCCGCACGAACCGCACGGGAAGTTTGCTGATTATTTCATGGTATTCTGCACTCCCAGAAACACAGGGATTCCGGTATACATATCTATGATTGCGTAAATAAAGGGACGGTCCAGAGTGATCTTTATCACCTCCGGTTGTTCCATCACGGCTGCCTCCGTTGCAGCTATGGCCGTTGCCGCTGCAGCTTTGGTGCCGGTCCGGTCCACCTCGATCATGGACATATGTGTCACCTGATCCACGGAGATCCGCTGACTTTCCGGGGTAATCATCCTTCCGAACTCAGCCTCGGGAAGGAAGGCCTTCTTTACGCCGAGGGCCTTCAGTGTGTCATTCATGGTTGCCCCGTACTCCGCCTTGAATTCCGGGAACTCCACCTCCAGGATGGGGGCATAGTCTCTGCTTCGGATTGCCTCGGAAATTGCCGTGTCCGATGCCAGGATCTGCTTTAAGTACTCCTCTGCCGTCATCCCTTCCGGAGGAAGAAGGCCCAGGAAAGCGTAGCTTCCGCCCTTGTAGGGGCGAAGGAAGCCCTGCCCGCCGGAGAGCGTCACGTATCCCTGTTCCTCACTCTGCAGCATGGTCGCCTTTGACTTTGTGCCATCCGCGTTGGTAAAGTCCGCATTCTCCTTCACTTTATTTGTACCGATGGGGATCTCCCACTCCCCGTCGAAGGCAAGTGCATTTACCAGAACCAGCACCGTCTTTTCATCCAGATATTCCAGGATCTTCGGAATCCGATCCTTCGTATTCTGCTTCACCCAGGCATTGATCTCATCCACCGTGGTCGTATCGAAGGGGGCAGCATACAGCTCTGCCTGGTAGTAGTTTACCGCATCGGAAAGATACTCCTCCGTCAGTGTCACATCTCCGTCCTTCTTTATCCACAGGGAATTGACCACGTTCCAGTCCACGCCGATGCTGGTCCGCATCCGCTTCGCCAGGGATGCCATTTCCTGATTTAACTCCGCCGGAGTAGCACCTGTTCCCGGCATCAGAAGCTCCATCAGTTCCTTCCCGGTTTCGCTTCCTGCCTCCGTACCTGCTGCCAGCATGCCGCAGGCCATCTGCAGGGACACCGGACTGATCAGGTAGTTCTGATTGGGCTTTCCCTCCTGCTCCATGGTGGTAAGCAGCAGCTGCACGGCGCCGGTGGAGAGTGCACTGCCGTGTTCCGCCGAAACAGCCTTATATTCCTGCTCCTCCTGTTTCACCCCTGCCGCAAGGTTCACAACCTCCGGCCGGAATACATGCGAAGCCTCCCCGGTTGCCTGTTCCGTCTCCGTACCCGTGCCGGATGCACTGCTTCCGCATCCCGTAAGGAGAAGCCCAAGAGTAAGAACCAGCGGGAGCATCCTTCTTCGATACCCGTTCCATCTTCGTTTCATTTCATCCCCTCCTTGTAAAATCCCGTACTTTCGTATATCGGATGTGCTTTACCTGTATTTGTTCCCTGCTTCCGTCCATATCTTCCTGTAAAGATTCATATCGGTAAGCTCCACGCCGTTCGGATTTTTCGCACTGACATCTCTTCCGTCCGCAGCCGTGGAAACCGTGCCGTAGTTCACCCCGCAGGAACAGAAAACATCCCCGTAGCTTCGTTTGAGGAAAAGGATATACTCCTCTCCCGGTACCATCATGTTATATCCGGCCGCATGGTACTTCATATCTGTATCCGCATCATACACTTCATTTTCCAGGATCGTCAGGGTTGCCCCTTCCGTAAGTTCTCCGGTGGAATCCTTATAAATCTTCGTGATCCGGACCTCAGATTCCGTGTAGCCTGACGCAACCCGGCCCCCGATCCTCTGGATCACCGGTTTTTCTTTCTCCAGGCGGACCGCCCGAACGATCAGCTCCGCATCCTCCTCCATCTCGGCCAGGGACGCATAACTTACTGCTTTGGAGTCAAATTCACCATGACGCACCTCATCCCCGGCGTGTGCTTCCGTTACTGCCTCGGTTCCGGCCTCTGTCACAACTGCTTCCGTTGCTCCGGCCTCTGTCGCAGGTGCTTCCGTCGCAACAGCCTCTGTCACAGCCTCTTCCGTGCCCGCCTCCGTAAGAAACGCTTCCGTTGCATCATCCACCACCGTTGCATCATCCACCATGGATGTGTCCATCGTCTTCGTTCGTCCGTCCCCGCTACCGCTGCCCCGCAGCACCACCAGGGTTATGACAGCTGCGATGAGAACCGCTGCCGCAAATGAGACACCGATCACGGTCCTTCGGGTCCTCCCGGGATCCGACGCTCTTCCCCGGGCATCCTTCTTAACCGGTTGATCCGCCGTAAGAATGAGCTCATCCTTAAGATCCGTGATTCCGTCCATCAGGCGGTTCGCCGCTTCTTTTCTTTCTTTCTCCTTCATACGGACACCCCCTCCTTTTCCAGATACTCTCGAAGGCGCAGGCGTATCCGGTAAAGACGGTCTGCCGTTTTCCGTTCCGACAGTGAAAAACGCTTCGCCAGTTCCCCGAGCGGTTCCCCGTACCAGTACCGAAGCATAAAAAGCCTTCGGTTCTCGTCCTTCTCCGCCTCCAGCCACTGCTCGATCATCTGCACCAGCTCCTTATGCTCCACGGCCTGCTCCACATCATTCTCCGCGGGAATACAATCCTCCAGCTCGGAGAGCAAAACCGTTGCTCCCTCATCCCGCTTCTCCGCCTTCTTCTTCCGAAACAGCGAGAGGGACAGATTCCGGACGATCCGTCCGAGATACGCCTTCAGACTTTGGGGAACCGTGGGAGGGATCGTGTTCCAGAGCTTCATATAGGAATCATTTACACACTCCTCCGCATCCTCATGGGAGCGAAGGATCCGGAAGGAAAGCGCACGCGAAAAACTGCCATACTGCGCATCCGTCATCTCTATGGCCCTTTCGTTCCGCTCCTGATAAAGCGCAATGATCCTTTTTTCCGCTGCGTTCTGATCCATAGGCTTCCTTCCCTTATTCCCCTTTAACTGTATAGACGCATTCGAAGGAGAAATATCGTATTTTATTTTATCACATTGGATAATTTTTTGCAGAACGTATCCAAAATCCGTCACCGCCATGCACGAAGAAGGAGAGCGGCCACACAGGATCCTGCATGGCCGCTCTCCTCATCTTCCGGCTCGTGTTTAGTTCAGCTGCTTCGATACCATATCCAGCTGATTCTTCAGCGCTTCACCAAACTCGGTGTCATTCATATCACCCTTGGCATCTGATGCCTTGGAGATAAAACCGATCACACCCAGAGTCTTGAACCCGGGAGCGCCTGCAGAAACCAGCGCAGCCTCTTCGCCGATCTCATCTGCCTTCGACTTCAGCTTGTCTGCGAAGGAACCAATCGCAAACTGCGTAAGCAGTCCGAGCACGATACCGACGATACCCAAGACGATCCCTGCGATCTTTGTGGTCTGCTCTGCCTTATTCTTTTTGATCCGGAAAATGATAGCAAGGGCACCGAAAACTGCTGCGATTCCGATACCGACCCATCCTGCCACAAATGCACCGATCAAACCTACTACGATTGCGATAATACCAAATGCTGTTGCCATTTCATTACCTCCTTTACCCTGGCCGGAAGAAACCCCGAATTATATTATTTGGTTTCTCCTCTCGGGAGAAACGTTCGTCTACGAAACCGATGGTATCATACGATCTGTCACAAAACCGTCACACGAATCTCCCAGGCCATTATACGGGAATCCGTATCAAAATACAACTATTTACAGATCATTGGAAATATTATAGGTATCCTCCGTCTCCAGAAAATCCTTCTTTTCCCGTTCCTTCATAAGATCCATGGCAGATTCCTTCTTCACTGCCCCGGTCACACCCGGTTCCTCCTTTGCCTCCGCGGCCGCATCCGGTTTTACCGGCTCCGCCTTCCGCGACGTGAGGGCCCGAAGGAGATAGATCCCGAGGATGATCACCACCGTTACGATAAAGATTCCCAGGAGTCCGTTTCCCATGATGGGGAAGGAGTCCAAAAAAGCATCCGTATCTATTTTCATATCACTGCCCTCCTATCGTGCGATCAGGTTCAGGATCAGACCTCCGGCGATAACCGAAGCGATCTGGCCCGAAACATTAATGCCTATGGTGTGTGTCAGCAGGAAGTTGGAGCTATCCTCCTCCAGCCCGAGCTTATGAACCACTCTGGCAGACATGGGGAAGGCTGAGATTCCTGCCGCACCGATCATGGGGTTGATCTTCTTTCTGGAGAAGAGGTTGATCAGCTTTGCGAACAGCACGCCTCCTGCGGTATCAAAGATAAATGCAACCAGTCCCAGACCTAAGATCAGCAGCGTTGTGGGATCCAGGAAGGCATCCGCCTGCATCTTCTCGGCTATGGTGATCCCCAGGAAAAGTGTGATCAGATTCGACAGCACCGACTGTGCCGTCTGGGACAGGGAATCCAGCACACCGCACTCCCGGATCAGATTTCCGAACATCAGGAATCCGATCAGTGCCACTGCATTCGGAGCCACAAGTCCGGTCAGTACGGTAACGAAGATCGGGAAGATGATCCTTGCGGTCTTCGATACATTTCCTGCCTTGTATTCCATGCGAATGGTCCGCTCCTTCTTCGTGGTAAGAAGCTTGATCACCGGGGGCTGTACGATGGGTACCAGCGCCATATAGGAATAGGCAGCCACGATAATGGCTCCGATGTATTTTGTCCCGAAATAGTTTGCCACGAAAATGGAGGTAGGTCCGTCCGCCGCACCGATGATGGCGATGGAGGCTGCATCCTTCAGCTCAAAGCCGAACAGGGATGCCATGCTGAGGGTAAAGAAGATTCCGAACTGGGCAGCTGCGCCGAAGATCATCAGCTTCGGATTCGAAAGCAGCGGTCCGAAATCGATCATGGCTCCGATTCCCACAAAAAGCAGGAGCGGGAATAGCTCATTTGCGATCCCGTTCTCAAACAGGATCGAGATGGGGCCCTCCTGAACCACCTCACCCGTGGTCTGGGTGATGGCCCCGGACATGGGAAGGTTCACCAGGATCGCGCCGAACCCGATGGGTAATAGCAGGGTCGGTTCCATCTTCTTCTTGATCGCAAGAAAGATCAGGATTCCGCCGATGATCCACATGATCACCTGTTTTATGTCCAGATTCAGGACATTGGAAAACAGCGATGACAGTCCGTCCATTGAAGTACTCTCCTTTCAGGGACTTTACCGATATATCACAAGGCTATTATAGCACCGATGCATGGCAATCACAACGTCTCACCAGTCCTTTTCAAAGTAAAAAATCCGCCCAGTAATACTGGCTCATATACTCATTCTGATATGCGTTCACCGCCCCCGCATCCAGCTCCTGAAACCGGTAGTAATCGCAGTCGAGCAGGTCCGGCTTCACCGCCAGTGCATTGAAATCCTTTACCACCACCTCCTCGGCCCCTACGGCCCGGAGGCTTTTCATCATGGCATGGGTCAGCTGCTGCATGTAGTTCAGCTGCTTTTTATCATAGGGCTCATCCTCGAACAGTGCAGCCGCGATCTCCCGGATAGAGCAGGAGCTTCCGTGGCGGT
Source organism: uncultured Lachnospiraceae bacterium (assembly GCA_902760755.1). Classification (GTDB taxonomy): domain Bacteria; phylum Bacillota; class Clostridia; order Lachnospirales; family Lachnospiraceae; genus Eubacterium_Q. Next base: position 21,109 of record CACWHK010000022.1, read on the forward strand.
GAACCAGATAGGCAAACATTTCCTTTGATTTGCTGCGCTCAAACCGCACATGCTCCCCGTCGGGAAGAAACACATCAAAGTTCCCGAAGCACTGCACGCGAAGCAGTGCGTTGCTCCTTGGAACGATGGGAAACCGGAGGTCGGAAAGCTCCTTCCTTACCTCCTCCGCCGTCACCGGCTTCATGATATAACCGCTGGCATGCAGCTTCATGGCATCTCCCGTATACTCAGAAAAGCCGGTAACAAAGATGATATTCATCTTCGGATTCACGGCCTTCAGCTCCTTCGCCAGCTCCACACCGTTCATTCCTCTCATATGGATATCGAGAAATGCCACGTCACAGCCGTTTTTCCTTGCATCCTCCAGCAGGTCCTCCTGATAACGGAAGGCATGGACCTCATCCTCGGGGGCAGCCTCCTTTACCGCCTGCTCCAGCATGATCAGCATGAGAGGTTCATCATCTACACAAAGCATTCTCATACGATGTCTTCCTCCTTCCATTCCATGAGAGCCTTCACCCTTCGGGTTCAGGATGACTTGTGATTCTTCGGGATGATCACCCGCGCGGTGGTTCCTTCCCCGACCTTACTTTCGATCACGATGTCCGCGTTGCACATATCCATAAGACGTTTCTTCGTATTCTCCATCCCCACATGGGATCTTCCGTCGTCCTTCCCCGGGGCCTCGGGATCAAAGCCGACACCGTCATCGGATACGATCACCTCATACGCCGTATCGGTCTCCACCGTGCGGATGGTCACCGTACCGCCGTACTTCTTCATGCCCACGCCGTGCTTCACCGCATTTTCAACCAGGGGCTGGATGGAAAGGATCGGCAGCTCGAACTCCGTGGTGGTTATGTCGTACTCCACATTCAGCGCATCCGCAAAGCGAAGCTTCTCTATGTAAAGATAATTCTTCAGATGCTCCAGCTCCGTCTCAAAGGGGACCGGAGCCTTCTGTTTTAAGGCATCCATATTTCCGCGAAGATATTTAGCAAATGTGATCGCAGCCTCCTTGGCCGTCTTCGGATCGATATCACAGAGGATTGCGATGGATGACAGGGTGTTGTACACAAAATGGGGCCGGATCTGGGAAACCATAACCTGCACCTCTGCCTCGTACAGCTCCTTCTTTGCCCGCTCACGCTCCCCGGCGATCCGTACATTTTCCCTGGTGTAATGATCGATCTCCATGGCAAGATCCGAGATGGCATCCGCAAGATATCCCAGCTCATTCTTCGCCCGAATCTGATACATCTTCCCTACGATATTTGCACTGTCCTTATCGTCCGTATACTGCAGCACGGCACTCTGCATCTTCGTGGCCGGTCCCACAACCTTCCGGTACAGGAAGATCAGCAGCACCGCCAGGACGATAACGATCCCTCCCACAATAATGATCAACGCTTTCGTGATGGTCCCCGTTAAGGTCTCTCTGAAATCATCCCACCTGTAGGTTAATCCGAGAACAGCCCTGGTTCTTCCGCCAATCACGATCGGCCGGTATCCGATATAGAAGCTTCCCTCTTCCGGGAAATCTGTGGTTTTTTCAAAAACGATCTCCGTGCTGTCACTGCCCAGCATATCCCGTATGACCGGATGATTTGAGAGATCAAGATCATAGTACTCTCCCATCTTTCGGGACTCGCCTTCTTTGTTATAATCAAACATGACGAGGCCCTGATACTTCTCCGAAAGATCCATAAGGAACAGCCGGTTAACATCACCGCCTTTTATACAATCCTCAACACGGCTTTGGATCGTATAGAAATACTCTCTCAGATATAAGCGCCGGATGTCCTCCGGCATATCCGCATACCAGGCATAGCCTTCGGTATCATTATGAGACGACTGATACACAAACAGCTGATGTAACTCCTCACCGGTCAGCGACTCATCATAAGCAAATGGCTCCGTTTCCGTCTGTGAGAGAAACCACTCCTGTTCTTCGGGGGTGTAGACATCATCCAGAAACGTAAAACAGTCATCGACGGATTCTACCGCAAGCTCCCTGATATGATCATTCTGCGCTTCAAGAAAGCCATCGAGAGTGCTGTTATACACCGTCCACACGATGGCTGCCGTCATTAGCAAAAACAGCGGGAGTATGATCGCTGTCAGCTGAAGCAAAAGCTTTTTGTATCCTTTCGTGCTTGTCATGTTATCTCCTTAGAATCCATACTACCTTATTCTACCACATCCGTCTCTGATTTGACCACAGGAAAGACGAGGAAAGAAGCATGGAAAACGGGAAGAGCCAAAAGATCTGGCCCTTCCCGTCCGGTGGATCCGGAGGTCCGGATCGCTATAAGTGTAGAGGGTTTCTTTTTCTTGTCTTGATCAGCGGTTCTGGAAGAAGATAAGGTACGGGGAATCGTATACTTCATTTTGACACATTGCTCCGTGAGCCTCTACTCTGGCCTTGGTAAGCGTCATCTCGAGCAGCCCCGGAAGCCTGCCGGTGGTGTCAACTGTCTGATAGGTCACCCAGCACTTTCCGCCGCCCGGACGGTGCTTTTCCAGTTCCTGTGCGCCTGCTGCCAGGAGGACCATCCCTCTCGGCTTATAAACTCCGTTGCTTACGTTCCAGCAGCTTCTTACTTTATTCTTTCCCAGATGTCTTACGGTTGCGATCTCAAATCCCACACGGTTCAGCAGCAGATCGAAGACTGTTACATTTTTAGCCATGCAGTATTCGCAGAGGGCGGTTACCTGATCCTTGGAAAGGGGCATGTTCTTCATGTAGGACGGGGTCTCTACCCAGCTTGCGTAATGCTTCGGATCCTTGATGATCCCGGAGGTGTGGAACTGATCCTTGAAGCTCATGGTCTTGTTCAGCTTAATGTTCGTTGTTGCGCTCTTACCTACGAAGATGAACCGGTCGCCGGAGAAGTACTCGTTGCAAAGCTCGATCACGGAGGTTCCCACCTTGTTGCCTTCCAGGTCACAGCCGGTCAGGCGGATGCACATGGTCTCCTGACTCTCGGTCAGGGATCCGTCCCCGTAGACAGCTTCGTAAGCATCGTAGACTTCTGTCATTACCGCGTAAGCTGCGATATAGGTGTTCAGCTGGCGGAAGATGTAGGGAGCCGTGATATCGATGGCTTCACCGGAGAACATCACTTCCTGGCATGCTCTTGTGTAAGCAGCTTCGAAGATGGTCTGGTTCTCAAAGATGTCATTTGCCTTTCCCATGAAGCAGCGGGTTGCTCCGTTCATGGCGGATTCCAGGCTCTGGAACTCGCTGTCCGTATAGAGATCCGCGATCATCTTCTGCCTCTCTTCCGCCGTCAGTCCTTTGTTCCGCTCGTAATTGCCGATGCGTGTGCGGATCGTAGTTGCCTTGTTGTCCAGAGTGTTGTACTTGTCACCGATGTCTGTCAGCTGGATCGCATTGTAGGTGCTGTTCTTCAGCTCCTGAACGCTCCGCTTCATCTCGGCATCAAGCTCGTCCATTCTCTTTATAACTTCCGCATTCGGATTCGAGGTTCCGAAACCTCCGTCGAAGAGGATGCTTCCGAAGTACTTAAGGATCGGTCCGAGGGGTCTGAAGCCCGGGAATGCAACTCCGAATCCGTCGATGATACCCTCATAGGTTGCCTTGATGATCTTCTTGTTCGACTCCGCTCTTTTCGTATCTTCTACGGTTGCGGCTTCTACTCTGTACTCGGTTCCCGCAAATGCCGGGATGCTTACCGAGAATATGGTTGCTGCGCTGAGTGTAAGCGCCAGGGTTCTGAATCGAAGTGTAGTCTTTCTCATATATTTGTCCTCCTTTTCCTGATATTTAGGGGGTTTTTCCTTTTGTTGATCAAATCTTAACATACCCCCTCTTACAAACCTCTTACAGAAAATTACAAAATAAAAAAAATTTTAAAAAAGATTTTTTCCTATGGTATTCCGTAAGAAAACGGTGGCGTTCCGTATCGTTCTGTTGTAAAATGTGGGGATAATAAAAGTATCTGCTGAAAGGTGTTATTCCCATGTGGATTATAAGTGCAATCCTGCTGATGATCGGAACGGTAGCCGCCGTGATGGGCATCAGCTTCTATATCCGAAACCGGGAGGCGCAGGGAAAGATCCGTCTCTTTATCTTTTCCTATGGCCTTAGCTCCGCCGTCTGGTGCATCAGCTACGGCCTGATCGGACTCACGGACCAGTTCGAGCTTTGTGATGTGCTCCGTAAGATCGGTATCATCGGGATCGAAACCTTCTTCTTTACGGAGGTTCTTCTGGCAACCGAGATGTCCGGGGTAAAACGAAGCATCGTTGCCCCGGTCCGCTGGAGCGTGATTGCAATCTGCTTTATCGATTATTATTTCTTTGCCCAGAGCGGTGTGGACTTATTCTACCGGGATGGCAACTGGACCACCTGGCAGGCAAACAAGGATTACAGCATGAACCGTCTGGTTCATGCCGGCTTTATCGCCTTCGGTTTCCTGGTTCTCATCACCTTCTGGTATATCTGGAACCGGAACAGCAAGGAGAAGCGGCTTCGCCGGTTTCTCTTTATGGCACTGGTATCCAACTGTTCCCTGTTCCTGTTCATGCTTCCTGATTTCTTCATGCCCATGCTGGGCAAGCGTGCCGTATCCACCTCGGGTCTCGGCGGTGCGGTCTGCGCTATCGTCATGTGGTATGGCGCAACACAGCTGGTATCCTTCGATATCCGCATGGGTAATATCAAGGAAAAGATCTTTAACTTCATGGAAGCCGGCATCATCGTAATGAACATGGACCATCAGATCGCCATGATCAACCGGTATGCAGCTCAGCTTACGGAGAAGGCAGTCCCGGAGGGACTCTTCCTTTCGGATATCTTCAATCTGGAGGATGCGGAGTCAGAGAAGCTCTTCCATGACGCGGACACGGACACCTATTCCGGCCGGGTATGGGATACGGACGGAAACCGGGCCTACTTCGTACGGGCCAAGGCCGTTACGGATGATTACGGGGATCCCTTCTGCTACATGTGTGTATTCCTGGACGTAACGGATGAAGTGGCAACCGCAAACCGGCTGGAAATCGTCAGCCAGGCCAAGAGCCGTTTCCTGGCACAGATGTCCCATGAGATCCGGACTCCCATCAACGCCGTGCTGGGTATGAATGAAATGATCCTTCGGGAAGCAAAGGAGCCGGAGATCCTGGACTATGCAGAGAATATCGATTCCGCGGGCAATACCCTTCTTACCCTGATCAACAGTATCCTGGACTTTTCCAAGATCGAGGACGGCAAGATGGATATCGTCCCTGTCCGGTATGACACCGCTTCCTTCATCAACGACCTGGTGAACTCCGTCCTGCAGAAGGCGGAGGCCAAGGAACTTTCCCTGGTGACGGAGGTGGATGACACCCTTCCTGCCGCCATGATCGGTGATGATGTCCGTCTGGGACAGGTGATCATGAATCTTCTTACAAATGCAGTGAAATATACGGAGAAGGGCTCCGTCACCTTAAGCATCCGGGTAAAGGACCGGGACAGAGATACCATCAGCCTCTCCGTCAAGGTAAAGGATACCGGTATCGGCATCCGGGAGGAGGATATCGACCGTCTCTTTATCTCCTTTGAACGACTGGATGAGGTCCGGAACCACAATATCGAAGGAACCGGTCTCGGAATCTCTATCGTTAAGAGTCTTCTTACCATGATGGGAAGCGGGCTCAAGGTGGAAAGTACCTACGGACAGGGCTCTGTCTTCTCCTTCGTGGTGGATCAGAAGATCGCGGATGCAACACCAATCGGCGATTACGTGGAGCATGCAAAGCGAAGCCGTCGGGAGAAGGAGCAGGATGTGCTGATCAAGGCTCCACGGGCAGAGGTTCTGATCGTGGATGACAACCAGATGAACCTGAAGGTTGCCAAGAATCTGCTGAAGCTTTGCTGCATCAATCCGAAGATGGCTACCTCCGGCGAGGAAACCATCGAGCTTATGCGAAAGAATACCTACGATATCGTATTCCTGGATCATATGATGCCGGGAATGGATGGTGTTGAAACCCTGGAGAAGCTGCTGGAAGAAAAGCTTGTGCCTGCAGAGACCGCAGTGATCGCTCTCACCGCCAATGCGGTGGTGGGCTCCAGAGAGAAGTACCTCAGCGTAGGATTTAAGGATTATCTTTCCAAGCCCATCGAGATGAAGGAGCTGGTACATTTACTGAAGGAATATCTGCCCGCACGGGCCTTTGAAGAGGAAGCCGTCGAGGAAACAACCGACGAAGAAAAAGCCCCGGATCTTTCGACCCTGGGGCTTGATACGGAAACCGGGCTTACCTACTGCGGAGGCGACCCTGATTTCTATCTTGAAATGCTGCACGATTTCGTGGCAGACGGTACGGAAAAGATGGAGCTTCTGGAGGCGCACTATGCAGGAAAGGACTGGCACCAGTATGCGGTGCAGGTCCATGCCTTAAAGAGTATCCTGAAAACCATCGGTGCTACGGAGCTGTCCGGGAAAGCACTGCAGCTTGAGATGGCTGCAAAGGAAGAAAACAGCGACTATATCGGCGAGCATCACGAAGAGACACTACAGGCCTGCGGAAAGCTGATCGAAGCGATCAATGCGCTCCCCTCCCCCGCGGAGTAAGATCAGGCGTTATCCTCTTCCATGTATACGATCTCATCCAGCTCTGCGTGGACAAACTCCGCCCAGCCGAACTGATTCATGTAATCTCCCAGATACTGATATCTGGATGCCTTCTTTTTCTCCAGCCACTCATAGAGATCACACTCCACCTGATCCTTCGCGATGGCCATGCTGCCACGCTGCTTGATGATGATCCCCGTGAGGCCCAGATCCGCAAGGGTATTCTGCAGATCCTGCCTGAGATTGCTGAGATAGGAGGACTTCACCTTCGGATCCCCGTCATCCTCCCAGAGGGATGCGATGATCTCTCCGTTGGTGGTCTGTACCCCCTTATTGTTGATCAGAACCGCCAGGATCTCCTTGGTCTTCGAGTATTTAAACTGGATCGGAACCCCGTCCGCGAAGACCTCGAAGTTACCGAAGGTCTGGACAAATACACGCTTCTTCTCCGTCTGTCCGTAAGGATAGCGAAGCTCCCGCTGCTCTGTCCGGATGTCCGTCTCCTCCGGCGGAAGCATGATACAGCCACTGGCCCGAAGGCTCATGGCTCCGAAGGCCGTATCCTTCTTTCTGGTCATCAGCACCAGATTCACGGAGGGATACAGGTCCTTCAGATACTGTCCCAGAAGGAGACCATCCATCTCCGGAAGCTTATCATCCAGATAAGCCACATCCACCCGGTTCTTTCTGGCTGCCGCAAGGGCACTGGGGCTGTCGGAGAAGCTGCAGATCTCTGCGTCCCCGCAGACCTTCTCCAGCATTCCCGATACATCCTTCCGGATTGCTTCATTCTTTTCTACTACATAGATTGTCATATCTTAGCTCCCCCTGTCATCTATATCGGTTCAATCCTCCGAAGTGTCTGGGACTCGCGCTCTTCCTCCGTAAGAAGCAGCGGATTCTTCTCCCCAACCAGAAGCATATCTCCGTCATTTACCACGGAATCATGCAGGGAACCTGCCTTCAGATCCGAAAGGACCAGCGCCGCAAAGCGGTCATAATTATCTTCATCGATCACAGGGAAATGATGCTTCATCCGATACCAGTGATCCGGATCAAACCCCGCCGTTCCGATATACAGCCGGTCTGCCGTGGCCTCCACCTCGTCCGGTCCCGCGGGACGCCCCGCTTCCATCTCCAGATCGTCGCAAAAGAGCATGGCATACACACGAAGGATCTGATCGCGGATGGTCTGCTTTTCCCCCCGCACTTCAATCTCCGTATCCATGATCCTGTAATACTCTTCTCTGGCTTCCCTGCTCCTGTCAAACCGGCAGATCGCATCATATAGCTTCCTGCCGATCAGAACCTGATTCTGATGATCCTCCATAAATGTACCCTCTTCCAATCCTTAATCAATCAGCTTCTCATCTATATTCTTATTCTCATCCACACTCGGATCTTCCACCGTTGATAGGTCCCTACGCCTCCGTATCCGGTTTTTCTTTCAACCCGGCGTTCCCGGGATTCAGAAGGATGGATAGATTGGTGGCATTCACGCCGAAACCAAAGTATCTGTCCTTCTCCTTATCCGGCATATCATCCTCTGTCCTGTCAAAGGAAAACCTGCTGACAGAAGAAAGCTCCGGACACTCTATCTCGTGGTTTTCCAGGATCTTCTTTGCCTTCAGGATCGACTCCACGGTCATCTGATCACATTCGGCAAAATGATACATTTTCAGATTCACCAGATGGATCAGCTGCTCCGGAAGTCCGACGATCTGATTGATCTCTTCCTTCGGTTCCCCCTTGGAGATTCCCTCGTAGAGTCCGCGGATCCTGGTATAGTCCTCCATGGAAAGCTTATTATCAAACACCATGGGATTCAGCTTTTCATACCCGTACCCATGCTTATGAAAGCGCATGATCCTCTCCGGCACGATCTCCCGGTAGAGGTCCCCGGGGGTTCCTTCACTCCAACCATCCCGTTCCTTCGTCCGGTTCCACATCCGGCTCGCCACAGGCGTCCAGTCCCTGTCCGGATAAAGGGACACCAGATACCGTTCGATACACATGAAGATATAGATCAGCCTGCCGGTCATGGTGATACTCCGGAACTCTTTGGCAAGCGCAAGCTTCTCCCTGTCTTCCTCCATCAGTTCCTCAGACGTGAAGCTTCGTTTCGGCCAATAAAGATAAATCAGTGACTCTTCCCTGTCATCAAAGGCAAGAAGGATCGCAGTCTCGGCCCTGAAGGTTCCTGCCAGAACCGTCTGGTACTTCCAGCCGGTGATCTGCGGAAGCTCTTTCCGGTTTACCTCCATAATGGCCCGGAGGAACCTGTCCTTTCTTCTACGACTCCGCATCCGGTACAGGAAGCCCAGCTTTCTTTCGGTGATCAGGAGCTGCTCCGCGATATAGGCCTGCTCCAACGAATGCTTATCCGCATAGTACCGGGAAAAGGAGGACTTCCCCTGATTAAAATGGCGGAAGGCTCCCACCTCTTTTCTTGCATAAGCCGCCATACGCTTCGGCGGATAAAGGATGAGGAGCAGGAGGCTTCTTCCCAGTCCGAAAAGGATGGGCCCCCCAATGAAGATGCCGGCCAGGATACCCATGATCACATAGTAGACCGTTACATTTACCTCATTCACCCAGCACATGAGATTGGTGAAAACGAAAATGATAACCGGAACGATCATTGCCAGAAGGCACCAGAAAACCGTCCCCAGATCATATTTCTTTTTCTTATTCTCAAAAACAAGGATTGAAAAAGTAATATTGACCAGAAACATCCATGCCAGCGATATAACGATTGTCCACCCCCAGGAAATCATATTCCTCCTATTCCTGTGTTATTCCACCCGTTCCTCTCTCGTTATTATTCCTCATATCATATGTATTGTTTTATGACGCTGGGGTCATTCTACCGATTTGATCTCTTCCTGTAAGTCCTGTTTCAGAGAGTAGGTATCAAAGGCAGCTTCTTTGGGGAGATTGATCATGATATTTGTGATCTTATCCACGCTTACCGCTCCCTCCTCTATGCTTACATCAAATACATGTCCTCCTTTGGATCTGTCCTCGGACAGAAAATGCAGATGCCATCCGGGCATGTTGATCCCGTCCATGTAATCCGGGAAATAAACCCCTACCAGAGACCCACGGATATTCTCGAAAACAAACGCCTTCTGGGTATGCCCGAGCATCTCTTTCAGACTGATATGGTGGGATCTGTAGGGTTCCTCGGATCTGGCGTCCACTTTAGTAAATACCCCATCAATCCTCACAATATGCATACTGTTCAGACCGAAATGCTCCTCGATCTTTTTGGTCAGCTCCGTACGGATCGTATTGATATCCGGCATATCCTTAAGCGTGAACCGCTGATTCCCGTAAAGCTTCGCCACAGCCGCAAAAGGAACTCCTGTTTCCGGAGGAACCACGGATACATTTCCTTTATGATCCGCCCGATAGCAATTTCCATCCATCACTATCATTTCCCCGTTCACATCCTCAAAGGTCCCCAGTCCGGTATCTCCTTCCTGAAGAAGCTCCTCTGCCGTGATCACTGCACGACTATATCCTAAAGCAAGCGCCTGCAATGTTGACACCTGATACATTTTATTCTGCATACATTCTCCCCCACAGAATCCGCTGCTACAGATTCTTTCTCTTCTCTTTGATATACTCAGCGATTACTGAATCCAACTTCCCTGTGATCCCCTTATTATTCCATACTTACCGAGATCCAGATCAAGGCTGTTGGTACTGTCTTCACTTAATACATAAATAACGTCTCCTAGCCTCTAACCCCTGAAAAGGATTCTATGTCCGCCATCTGATCCCGGATCACCTGTCCCACAAACTGATCTACAAAATCATTCGCAGGTTGATGGAAAATCTCCATCGGTGTTCCTGCCTGCTGGATCACCCCTTCATTCATCACAACCACGCGGTCCGACATGCTCAATGCCTCACTCTGATCATGAGTCACGTACAGTATACTGATCCCAAGCCGTTTCTGCAGATCCTTGATCTCGCGACGCATACTCTCCCGCAGCTTTGCATCCAGATTTGAAAGCGGTTCATCCAGGAGCAGAACCCCGGGCTCAGCAACTAAAGCCCTGGCCAGAGCCACACGCTGCTGCTGTCCGCCGGAAAGCTCGTCCGGCATGCGTTCTGCCAGATCCTGCATATTCACGATCTCCAGCACATGCTCTACCTTCTCCCGGATCTCCTCCTTCGGAAGCTTCCGGAGCTTCAGCGGATATGCGACATTTTTAAAAACATTCATATGCGGCCAGACGGCATAGGACTGAAATACCATCCCCAGTCCTCTCTCCTCCGGTGGCAGGAACACGGTATCTGTACTCACCGGCTTTTCGTCGAGCCATATCTCCCCGGACGTCGGCCGTTCGAAACCGGCGATCAGGCGGAGCATAGTGGTCTTCCCGCAGCCGGAGGGGCCGAGCAGAGTGATAAACTCTCCGTCGGTAAAGGTTTCCGTGAAGCCTTTCAGCACGTCGACCTTTCCGTATTTTTTTGTGATCTGGACCAATTTGATCTCTGACATATATTTCCTCACTAGATTGATACTTTCCCTTTCGTCAGCTTCCGCATCACCAGATTCAGGATCAGCACAAGGAGCAGGATACAGCAGGCCAGGGCTGCAGCCGTCTGCTGGCTGCTGTTCATCTGATACCGGAACAGCTCTACGCCAAGGGTCATTGTCTTTTCACTATACAACAGGTTGGACATGGTAAGTTCATAGAAAGAAGGAATGAAGATAATGAACCAACCGGCTACGATCGAAGGGAGAAGCATGGGGATCACCACATCCTTCATCCGTCGGAGCCACCCGGCTCCGGAGACCGCCGCCGCCTCTTCCAGAACCGGCCCGATCTGAGAGAAACCGGATATCGTGCTCTGCATCCCCATCATCATATACTTAATCATGTACGCGATGACCAGGATTGCCATGGAATTGTACAGGTTTAACCCGAAGCGGCCCGACATGGTCATAATGAGTGCCAGAGCTATCACCACGCTGGGCGTTCCTGCGCCAAAAGAGATCAGGAAATCCGGGATCTTTCGTCCCCTCATATTCGTCCGTTTCAGAAGATAAGCCATGATGATACAGATGATCATACCAAGCGTTGCTGCCAATGTTGCTGTTATAAGACTGTTCAGTGCAGATTTCAGGATCGTCGAACGGGTGAAGACATGCTGCCAGAATCTGACGGTCAGATTCCCCTCTGCGAAAACAGACTTTCCCATATTCTGTGTGAAGGAAGTGGCGATCACCGAAAGAAACGGGATCACGATGATCACGATAGCGAAGATCGATGTCAGGATCGTCAGTGGGATCCGCCATTTTCGTAGATCCACAATGTTCGGCCGCATGGATTTTCCACTGATCGTGATCCGGTTTTTCTTTCCCATCAAAAGTTTCGAAAGGAGGAGCAATACAAGAGACAGTACCATCAGAAATACCGAAAGCACGGTGGCATCCGACAATCCCTGTGAGGTACCTGTGGCCACATATTCCGAAATCCTTGTAGTAATGGTATAGAGCTTCCCCGGAGCTCCGATGATGGATGGGATCCCGTAACAGGAGGCCGCTGCCACAAAGACCATGATAGCCGAAGAACCAATGGACGGAAGCATCATAGGAAGCGTTACCGTAAAGAGCGTCTTCACGGGAGAGGCTCCCGAGATCCGCGCCGCTTCCTCCAGTGACGGATCCATGCGTTCCAGCGCACGACAAAGCAGTATAAATGCAAAAGGATAATAAAATGTCGTAAGCACCCATACCATTCCTCCGATGGTATAGATATTGAATGGTGCTTCCGAAAGACCGAACAGGTTCTTAAGGACTACATTGACGGTACCCACCTTCGGATTCAGGAGCCTCATCCACGCCATGGCCCCCACGTAGGGCGGAACCATGTAGGTCAAAAGAAACAGTGTACGGAAGAAACCTCGTCCGTAGAGATTTGTCCGGGTCACAAGCCAGGCTAGGGGAAATGCAATGAGAACCCCGAAGACCATGGAAAGCGACGCTGTGATCAGGGTATTCCTGAGGCAGTCCCAATTCAGTGAGTAGCTGTAGATCCGCTTCACCGCATCCAGAGAGAAGGAGCCGTCTGCAAAGAAAGCCCGGAACAACAGATACAAAAGAGGGAATACAAGAAACACCAAAAGAAAAGCCAGAATGAGCAGAATAAAAACCCATTTGACATCAAAATGAAATCCTGATCTTTTATCCAAGTGTTCTTTCATCTCCTAATTTGATACTTCCTTCTGGAACAGGGCGCGGATCTCGTCCCGCTGTTTCAGACATTTTTCATAATCTACCGGGATCGTATTCTTCAACATTTCAGACAGGGACTTGGAATCATAAGGATGCTCCTCCATGTCCGTCCTAACTCCGTACATCCATCCCTTGATGATCAGCTTCTGGCCGGCCGGAGACAGGAAGTACTCCTGCAGCACCTCTGCGGCCTGAATATTCTTATTTGCGCTGTACTTTTCATCCACGATCATGATCGGTGACGGTACCGGTACGGAACCATCCTCCGGATAGATCACGGTCAACGGAGAGTTCTCCTCTTCCCGCTTCTTCAGGATCGACTCCTCCAGGATCATGGCCGCACGGATCTCACCGGTCTCCAGCTTGGCAACCGCATTCGCCCCGGATTCAATCGTTACATTCTGGTGCCCCAGAGACTTGAAGTAACCGTCCCCGTACTTATCCAGAAGCCCCACCATCGTACAGTAGGAGGAACCCGAGGTCAGCGGATCGCTCATGGAGAGATCCCCCTTATACTTCTCATTCTCCGCAAAATCCTTCATGGAATGAGGTACCTCGTCTTCTTTATACTTCTCGGGATTGTATGCAAGAACCATGTTCAGTGAACGCACCGGATACCAGTAACCTTCCTTGTCATATTCGAAGGCCAGCTTGTCCGCATCCGGGAAGATATGCGGATGCAGCATCCCTTGCTCCTTCAGTTCTTCCCCATAAGACTGCTCGGCAACCATCAGGATATCACAGCCCAGCTTCCCGGCATCCTTCTCCGCAGCCACCTTGGACTGGATCGTGCCGGTACCCCCCTGGAAGAATTCCACATCAAGATTCGGGAATTCCTTCTTCAATTCTGACTTTATGTCCTCAATGATATCATTGTACATCGATGTATAGATCACGATGCTCCCGGTGACAGCCTCATTCCCGCTTCCTGAACCGGACCCGTCCTCCGCCTTGTCAGAGCCGCTGCCGCAGGCTGCCATACCAAGGGTCAGTGCCATCGCCAGCACTCCGGAAAAACATTTTTTCATTCGTTTGATCATATGCATTTTCATCATCTCCTTACCTCTCTTTCCATGATATCCGCTTATTTTATCTTATCACAATACCAACAGTAAGTGAACTACCCCGACCTATAGAGGTCGGAGCTTCCTGCTTCAACCACCACAGCTTCGTCAACGATATACGTTATAGAAGTCTTACACGATGTCCACAG
>CACWHK010000023.1 GCA_902760755.1 uncultured Lachnospiraceae bacterium
AAGACCGGCTTTGTCTTTCAGGATCATCGGCTGCTGCCATGGCTTACCGTGGAGCAGAATATCAAGCTGGCGTTGGAGCCAGGACAGAAGGATGCTGACGCCATCGTGGAGAAATATCTGAAGCTGGTGGGGCTGTCGGAGTTCATTCACTCTTATCCGTCTCAGCTGTCCGGCGGTATGGCCCAGCGTGTGGCTATCGCCAGGGCCCTGGCGAACCAGCCGGATATCCTCCTTCTGGATGAACCCTTTGGTGCGCTGGATGCCATCACCAGAATCTCCATGCAGCAGGAGCTGCAGAAGATCTGGAAGGAAGAGAAGATCACCATGATCCTCATTACCCATGATATCGCAGAGGCGGTGTTCCTGGGAGAACGGGTGGTGGTCATGTCCAGCAGACCGGGAAGGGTTAAGGATATCGTGGACGTGGATCCGATCTGTCATTATCAGAGAACAGGAAGTGAATTCTCCAGAACCAGAGACCGGATCTATCAGGAATTCTTCCGGGATGAAGAGATGCCCTTTGCATACAATATCTGAGGCTGGTTTCTGAGGAAAGCCCTCCGAAGGCATCGGGCTTAAGCGTGCAGGAAGTATAGATCAGTGATTTTGAAAGAATAAAGAGGGTATATCATGAGCGAATCTGTATATTCTCCCCAGGAGGAGAGAGTCATTAACAAAAAAGAACCCGTAAACCTGAACCGGGCGACACATCTCATCGGTAAGGTAAGGGGAGTAAGACCGGAAATTGATATAGAGCGTGGTCTGCTTTTCACAAGATCTTTTCGGGAAACCGAAGGAGAGCCCCTGATCGTACGATGGGCGAAAGCCCTCCGGCTGTATGCGGAGGAGTCCTCCATCTACATCGAAGAGGGACAGTTGATCGCAGGCAGAGGCGGACGTGCAGGCAGATACGGAATCCTGTATCCCGAGCTGGACGGTGATACGCTGGGGATCAATATCGCAAAGCTTCCGGGGAGGGCTACCTCTCCTTTTGACATTTCTGCGGAGGCGGCAGGTAAGGTGAAGGAGGAGATCGAGCCCTATTGGAAGGGAAAAACCTACCACGAGGATCTGGCCAAATCTCTTCCGGAGGATACAAGGAAGCTCACCTATAATCCGGATGAGGAAGCCTCCTCACGGTTCATTGTCAATGAAACTTCTTCCTTCCGTTCCTCGATTCAGTGGGTTCATGATTATGAGATCGTGCTGCAGAAAGGCTTTCTTTGGATCAAAAAGGATTCCGAGGAAAGACTTGCTCTGCTGGACGAGGACAGTGCATATGACATGATGGAGAAGAAGCCTTATCTGGAGGCGCTGATCATCGTGTCGGACGCTATCATTCACTGGGCAAACCGATATGCGGAAGAGGCAGAGAGACAGGCAGAGGTAGCAGAGGATCCGGAACGAAGAAAGGAACTCCTTGCCATCGCAGCGAACTGCAGGAAGGTACCGGCATATCCGGCGGAAAGCTTCTACGAAGCCCTGCAGTCCCAGTGGTTTACCCAGATGTTTTCACGGATCGAGCAGAAGACCGGGACCATCATTTCCAACGGACGGATGGATCAGTATCTCTATCCGTATTACAAGGCAGATCTGGAGAAGGGAGCCATCACTCCGTTCAAAGCGCAGGAGCTTCTGGAATGTGTCTGGGTGGAAATGGCAGCCTTCGTGGATCTCTACCTTTCGGAAACCGGGGGCGCCTTCAACGAGGGTTACGCCCACTGGGAGGCGGTGACTGTGGGCGGTCAGACGCCGGAGGGACTGGACGCAGCAAATGATCTGACCTATATCATTTTAAAATCAAAGAGAGATTTCCCTCTGAATTATCCCGACCTTGCGGCACGGATCCATACCGGGTCTTCGAAGAGGTATCTCCATGAGGTTGCGCTGACCATTAAGGACGGATCGGGATTCCCGAAGCTCATCAATGACGAAGAAGTGATCCCGCTGCTTCTCTCCAAGGGGGCGGCTTTTGAGGAGGCGTATGATTATGCGGTTTCCGGCTGCGCAGAGTGCCGGATGCCGAACCGGGACACCTATACCAGCCCGGGAGCCTATATCAATTTCGGGGCGGCTCTCGAGATGACGCTCTATAACGGGAAGATGCTGAAATACGGAGATGAACTCCTGGGGCTTCCTACCGGAGAGCTGGAGGAGTTTGAAACCTTTGACCAGCTTCTGGAGGCGTACTTAAAGCAGCAGAAGAACTTTATCCGGCATGCATTTCGTCAGCAGTATCAGATCAATCATCTCAGGGCAAGGCATTTTGCAACTCCGCTGGGATCCGCATTGTCCAAGCCCAGCCGGGACAGCTACACCGATCTTCATCAGGAGCATGTACCCGGGGGGATCGATCTCGGATACTTTGAATTTATCGGCTTCGGAACCGTGGTGGATTCTCTGGCAGCCATAAAAAAGGTGGTCTTTGAAGAAAAGAGGATCACTCTCTCGGAATTGAAGGAAGCGCTTCTGCATGATTTTGAGGGTTACGAGGTGATCAGGGAGCTGATGAAGAATGCTCCCTCTTACGGAAATGATGATTCCTACGCGGATGAGATTGGTCTTCGTCTGGATAAGGAAGCCGGTGATTTCGCAAGAAAATACGGAAAGGAATTCGGTGTGCATATCGATCTTCGGTATGTCCCGTTTACCTCTCATGTTCCTTTTGGAAAGGTGGTAAGCGCAACACCCAACGGAAGACGCGCCTTTACTCCGCTTTCCGATGGAAGCAGCGCTTCCCAGGGCGCGGATGTGAACGGACCGACAGCCATCCTGCTGTCCAACTTCCGGACCAAGAACTGGAGCAACAATTACAGGGCTGCAAGACTGCTGAATATCAAGCTCAGTCCGAGGTGTGTTGAGGGAGAGGAAGGAACGGAGAAGCTGGTGGATTTCATCGAGGCTTTCCGGGATCTGAAGCTGTGGCATGTTCAGTTCAATGTCATCAATTCCGAGACCATGAAAAAAGCACAGAGAGAACCGGAACTTTATCGGGATCTGCTGGTGAGAGTTGCAGGCTACAGTGCGTATTTTACGGAGCTCTCCAAAGACCTGCAGGATGATCTGATCGCAAGAACCGAGCAGCAGGCAATCGTGTGAGATCGAATTCGTAAAATGACATGTGGAAGCTTTTTTTAGCACTAAGCAGAAAGCAGGACGTCAGGAAAAAGGGTATCAAATGAAAGAAGATAAACGGCTAATGATATTTAACATCCAGAGGTACTCTCTTCACGACGGAGCAGGGATACGGACGGTGGTTTTTCTGAAGGGTTGTCCCCTACGATGTCTCTGGTGCTGTAATCCGGAATCCCAGTCCTTTAACCGGGAACTGATCTACCGGAAGGCGAGATGCATCGGCATGGAACACTGCGGGCTGTGCAGGAAAGCGGATCTACGGGAAGAGATCGGAACGAAAAATCATTTCCTCGGCGTCCGGACCGGGAGTGACGGAAAAGCACTTCCGGATATGGAGCGTTGTCGGGGAGCCTTTGGACTGGCAGAGATCTGTCCGGCCAAAGCCTTTGAAGTGGAAGGCAGAGAAATCTCCATAGAAGAGATAATGGATATCGTAAGACATGACGAAGTCTTCTATCGGGGAAAGGGCGGTCTTACTTTGAGCGGCGGAGAACCTCTGGCGCAGGAAGGAAGTATCGAACTCCTGAAACGGGCAAAAGAAGAATATGTTCATACGGCGGTGGAAAGCTGTGGATATGTGCCGGAGGACAGGCTCATTCGGGCCGCGGAGTATCTGGATGAGATCTTCTTTGACGTGAAATCTGTAAACAGCGAACAGCATATCCGTTATACAGGCGTTTCCAACGAACAGATCCTGTCGAATCTGAAAAGCTTAAAGAAAGCATTCCCAACAAAAAAGATTCATGTCCGGACACCGGTCATCCCGGGATTTAATGATTCGGAGGAGGAGCTATCGGCTATCGAAGCATATCTGGGATCCCTGGGGATCACGGACTGGGAGAAGCTCCCCTATCATACCTATGGAGTGGGGAAGTACGAAATGCTGGGGAGAGAGTATCTTCTCCCACGTAAGGATTGATCGTTCGGCATGGATCAAACGCCCTGGGGCAGAGTGGCGTTTCTATTATTTGGATAAAGGACACGATGCTTATTCATTTTCGGGCATGTGGCAATTTTTGGTAAATATAGGAGGAAGAATAACATGGCAGATATCGCATTTACGGTAGATGACAGAGTGGATATTACAGATGTGGTATGCCCGGTAACCTTTGTGAAAACCAAGATCGCACTGGAGGAACTGGAAGACGGGCAGATCCTTCAGGTGCATATGAATTCGGGAGAGCCGATCCTGAACGTACCGCGAAGCGTGAAGGATGAAGGACATAAGATATTAAAGATCAGTGAGAATGAAGACGGGACCTACGAGCTCTACGTTCGGAAGGTCGGAGATTGATCGGTAGATTGTGATAAAAGCCATGACGGAGATCACCCGGAAGCTAAGAAGGAGAAAACCATGGGAACAGATTACGCAACCCTAAAAAAGGGAGGATTTATGCGGCAGAAGCAGAAGGATCATTTTTCCCTTCGCCTGTCAGTGGTAGGCGGCCAGGTGAGCGCGGAGCAGCTTGTGGCCATCACTAAGGTCGCAAATGAATTCGGCCACGGATATATTCATCTCACCTCCAGACAGGGGATCGAGATTCCGTATATTCAGCTGAAGGATATCGATAAGGTGAAGGAAGCACTGGCGGAAGGCGGCGCAAAGCCAGGGGTCTGCGGACCGAGAGTCAGAACCATCACTGCCTGTCAGGGATCGGCAGTCTGCCCCAATGGCTGTATCGAGACCGAGGAACTGGCCCGGGAACTGAACGACCGGTATTTCGGAAAAGAGCTTCCACATAAATTCAAATTCGGTATCACCGGCTGTCAGAATAACTGTCTCAAAGCCGAAGAGAACGATCTGGGGATCAAAGGTGGGCTTAAGGTCAGCTGGAAGAAGGAGGACTGCATTAACTGCGGACTCTGCGAGAAGGTCTGCCGGGAAGGCGCCATCAAGATCGAAGACGGAGAAGTCCTGATCGATCAGGAGCTCTGCAATAACTGCGGAAGATGTGCCTTCAGCTGCCCGACAGATGCCTATGAGACATCTCCGGTCTATCTCATCAGCTTCGGCGGACTCTTCGGAAATAAGATCAACAAAGGCGAGCCCATCATCCCCTATGTGGAGGATAAGGAGACGCTGTTCCGGGTATGCGATGCAGCACTGAAATTCTTCGAAGAGAATGCAAATCCGGGAGAGCGGTTCAAGTTCACCATCGACCGGGTGGGGAAGGACAAGCTGGATGAAGTGATCTGGAAGGCGTACAACAGGGAGTAGAGAAAATTATAGATACAGAGGAATTCATAGTGATTAAAGGAAAAAGAAATATCCGTTTGTTTCTGATACTTTCGATGCTTTTGATCGGGGCATTGTCCCTGGCGGGATGCGGGAAGGAAGCATCCAAAGGCGTGGAAGCGGCAGAAACCAAAACGGAAGCGATAGAAAAGAAGCGGGTCATCGCTCTCTCGAAATCCAACGCAGAGCTCTGGCTTCTGGCAGGTGGGGAACTGATCGCTACTTCAGAGGATGCACTGGTTCTTAAGGGAATCGGAGAAAATGTGGAATCTCTCGGGGATATGGACCATGTAAGTCTGGAAGCCGTAGCCGCACTTGATCCGGATTATCTGATCCTCTTTTCCACGGACCCTTCACAAAAGGCACTGGGAGAAGCGGCAGAGGAGCTCGGAATCCCGGTACGGTTCACGAACATCGATAATTTCAGCGATTATGAAGAGGTTATGCAGGAATTCACCAGCCTTACCGGAAGAGAGGATCTCTACCGGGAAAATGTCGCAAATGTGAAGGAAAGAATAAACGGGATCAAGGACAAGGCGGATAAGACACCGGAAGGATCCGAAGAAAGTGACCCGGAGAAAACGGCAGGAGAAGAAACCGGCATAAATGGAAAAACCTATCTTCTTCTGCATGTATCCGCGACGAAAAGCAAGGTGGAGAAGAATGATTATTTCGCCAGTGAGATCCTGAATGATCTGGGACTGGTGAATGTGGCATCGGATAACAGTACATTTAATGAGTTATCCATGGAGGCAATCCTCAGTGCCGATCCGGATTACATTTTCGTGATCCCCAGAGGCGATGAGAAAAAGGCTCTGAAAAGTCTGGGAGAGAGCTTCACCGGGAATCCGTCCTGGGAGAATCTGTCCGCTGTAAAGAACGGACACTTCAGCATCCTTTCCAAGGATCTCTTCGGCCTAAAGCCGAACAACCGCTGGGACGAGGCATATGAGGAAGCCTATCGGCTGCTGTATCAATGAAAAAAAGGAATCGTAAAATCATACTTTTTCTGATCATCCTTCTGATGGGAGCTGTCGTATGGTCGCTCCTCGCCGGCAATGAAGCCATCTCACCGAAGGACGTGCTGATGGTGCTGGCCGGAAAGATCAGTGACATGAGAAGAGTGATCGTGTTTCAGGTGAGGATCCCAAGAGTTCTTGCTGCTGCCGCAGTGGGAGCGGCCCTGTCCGTATCCGGATATCTTCTTCAAAGCAATCTGGATAATACGCTGGCCTCTCCCGGCATCTTAGGGATCAATAACGGAGCCGGACTATTTGTCCTGCTTTCGGCATGCCTTTTCCCGTATCAGTCCGAAGTGAAATGTGTTGCTGCATTTTTAGGGGCGATGACGGTAACACTGCTTATTTATCTTCTCACAGTAAAAACAGGGATGTCGAAAACCTCGGTGGTTCTATCCGGAGTGGCAGTATCAGCATTCTGTATCTCCATCATTGACGTGATCCTTTCTCTGAAGCCGGAGGTGGCGGCGGACAAGGTGGCATTTCAGATCGGAGGCTTCGGTTCCCTGAACAGTTCCGTGGTCTACTTTGCGGTTCCCGTGATCGTGGTGGGACTGATCGCTGCGGTGATTTTAGCTCCGTCTCTGGATCTTCTGCTTCTCGGAGACGATGTGGCCTTCGGGCTTGGGCTGAATGTAAGACGGTTTCGGGTTCTGCATATTGTATGTGCGGCGCTGCTTTCCGGAGCAGCGGTAAGTATGAGCGGGGTATTGGGATTTGTGGGACTCATCGTACCGAATGTGGTCCGACTGTTCCACCTGGGGAAGAGCAGAGAAGGAATCTTTTTCTGCATGACTTTGGGCTCGGCATTTCTGCTGATCTGCGACACTCTGGGAAGGATCATCGTCTTCCCTTATGAGCTTCCATGCGGACTGTTCCTCAGTCTGCTGGGCGCCCCGTTTTTGGTGTGGATGCTGGTCAGAAGAAGAAAGCGGCTGGGAGTTCAGGAAGTGTAGAGAATATGAGAAGTCGGAGGATTCCGGAAGTGTACAGAATATGGACAGTCGGAAGGATTCCGAGAGAGTAAAAATGTGGAAACGGGGGATTCCATATGATCCGGGTTCAAAATATGAAAACAGGATATTTCGGGGAGATCACCTTTCTGGCAGAGGAGGCGTCCTTTCAGGAGGGGGCGATCTCTACCATTATCGGCAGGAACGGCAGCGGGAAGAGTACATTTCTGAAAGCGCTGGCGGGACAACGCCCGTATGAGGGGTCCATTCTGATCGACGGACAGGAATTACGGGATCTTGATCCCTGGGAACGGGCAGGGCGGATCGCCTATCTACCGCAGAATGTCCGGACTGTGAGACTGAATGTCCGAACACTGGCAGAACATGGAAGATTCTCCTATCATGGAACATTTCGAAGGCTGTCAAAGGAAGATGAGAAATATGTGGAGGAGGCCTTGCAGCTGACAGGGATGAAGGACTATGAGGATCGGGATCTTACGTGTCTTTCCGGCGGAGAGCTGCGGAGAGCATATCTTGCCATGGTGATCGCACAGAACAGTTCCATGATTCTTTTGGATGAGCCTACCACCTTTCTGGATATTCAGTATCAGGAGGAGTTTTACCGGATCCTGGAGAAACTGAAGGAGGCAGGGAAAGGCATCATTACAATCTGTCACGATATAGAGCAGAGCTTTGCGTACAGTGACAGTATCTTTCTTATGGAAGAGCATAGACTGATTTCCGGGGTAAAACCGGAGGAACTGGTTTGGGATGAACGCCGGCTCAGAGCGAATTTTGCAGTGGCACTGAAACCCAGTGACCGGAAGGATTCACTGTATCCCTATGTTCTGATCCGATAGACGGATCTTCCGTTGGAGGCATACCATGGCATATTTTCCCATGATGATCGAACTGAATGATAGACCGGTACTTGTGGTTGGCGGAGGGGAGGAAGGAACGAAGAAGGTTCAGATCCTTCAGTCCTTCGGAGCAAGGATCACACTGATCGCAGAGGACGCAAGCGAAGAAGCAAAACGTCTGTCGGAGCGTTTTATCGAGGGAAGTTTCCTTGAAGCGGATATTGACAGGGAGAATTTTACGCTTGTGGTTGCGTCCACGGATGACCGGAATCTCAACTCCCGGATCAGCAGCCTTGCAAAGGTAAGACGGATCCCGGTAAATGTGGTTGATGATGTGGAACTTTGCACATTTATCTTTCCAGCGGTTTTAAAGGAACGGGATGTGGTCTGCGCCGTATCCAGCGGAGGGAAGAGTCCTTACGTGGCGCAGTATGTCCGGGACCGCCTCAGGGAATCCCTGCCGGAAGATATCGGGGAGATCAATGATAAAATGGGAGAACTCCGGATCCGTGCGAAGGAGGATTATCCGGAAGCGAAGGATCGCCGCAGGTTTCTGAAAGACAAATTCAATGAACTGATGAAAAACGGGGAAAGATATTCAGAGAAATAAACCCAAAGAAGGCTAAGATCACATCCCTTATTTTACGGGCACTACGGCACTCTATGGCACAGGACGAAACTCCCGGGAGTGTCGCCCCATAAGTAACAAAATACCAACTCCTGCGATGGGCAGTCACGTAAGTGGCTGTCCATCTTCCTTTTTGCGTAAATACTTTGAGCAAGTTCCTGTTTTGTGGTATAGTTTACTTACTGATACTATGATTTCTGACTGATTAATGAAAAGAGGTTTTATGTCCGAAAAAAGCATCGCTCTGATGACCGATAAGGAGAAGAAATATCATTCATTATCAACACGGGTGTTCCGTCTGGTTCTGCTGGGAGCTTCCATCATGGGGATTCTCCTGCTCCTGCTCGGAATTTTTCTTTATTCACTGGCTGTGGCGAATCAGTATATCTCCACGTCCTATACCTTGGCCCACAGTGCTGCCGAGGTTCTGCAGAAGTCCGAGGATGTGGAAGCACTGGCGAATGAGGTGACGGGGCGTTTTCGGTCCATGACGGACGCGGAACGGGCCGATGTCGATTCGGAGGCGTATGAGAGCCGGTTTGCGGATGTGCAGGAGAGAAAGGATTTTATCAGTATCCGAACGACCCTTGGATATTTCCTGGAATCCAGTGATGTGTATGACGTTTATCTGGCTTTCTATGACAGGGAAACAGGTGGCCTTTTATACTTTGCTGATCCCTCGGAGGAGGATGTGGCGCTTCCGGGGTACTGGGAGGAGGTAAATGCTTCCGAGATAGAGCATTTCCTGTCCTGGGACGGAGAAGGGATGCTGTATAACATCAGTAAGATGGAGAAGTACGGATGGATCTGTACGTCCGGCTATCCCCTGAAGAATGAGAAGGGGGAGATCTATGCCTTTGTTCTGGCGGATATCACCCTGAAGGAGCTGGTACCCAAGCTGACCGGCTTTGCCCTGGGGTATGGTGCCCTGCTGATCGTGCTGATCCCTCTCTTCGGATGGCTTATGCTCCGGCATATCAAAAAGAAGATCGTGAATCCGGTCAATACCATAGCGGAAGCGGCGCAGACCTACGTGCAGAGCAAGAGCAGCGGTGGTCAGCGCGGGGCCCTGTTTGAGGGGCTTAACATCCATACCGGGGATGAGGTGGAGAATCTTGCCCTCTCCATGACGGAAATGGAGAAGGATATCACGAACTATGAGGAAAATCTGACCAGGGTAACTGCCGAGAAGCAGCGGATCGGAACGGAGCTGGCCCTTGCCACCCGGATTCAGGCGGATATGCTTCCGAACATCTTCCCGGCATTTCCGGAGCGAAAGGAATTCAATATCTATGCAAGTATGACGCCTGCAAAGGAAGTGGGCGGTGATTTCTATGACTTCTTCTTCGTGACACAGGATCGTCTGGCCATGGTGATCGCGGATGTTTCCGGAAAGGGAATCCCGGCAGCCATGTTCATGATGATGGCAAAGAGCATGATCCAGACACAGGCAGCCTCCGGACGTGGCCCGAAGGAGGTGCTGGAAACGGTGAACCGCCTGATCTGTGCCAACAATCAGGAGGAAATGTTCGTCACCGTCTGGTTTGCGATCCTTGATATGAAGAGTGGTCGTCTGACGGCAGCCAATGCCGGACATGAATATCCGATCCTGAAGAAACCGGATGGAGACTTTGAGATTTATAAGGATAAGCATGGGTTTGTGATCGGCGGAATGGAGCACATGCGGTATAAGGAGTACGAGATACAGCTGGAACCGGGGTCCAAGCTCTTCGTCTATACGGACGGTGTGGCAGAAGCGACAAGTATGGATCTGGAGCTGTTTGGTATGGAGCGTACGCTGGAGGCGCTGAATGAAGCAAAGGACGGCTCGGCGGAGGAGATCCTTCTTTCCGTGAACCGGGCTATCGACCGCTTTGTCGGGGATGCGGAGCAGTTTGACGATCTTACGATGATGTGCCTCGAGTATAACGGATATGAAAGTGTAACCGAAGACCATGAGTTAGCTGAAGAGAAGTGACCTGATTCGGAGGGCTTACGATAAAGTCGAAAGTCATGAAAAAGAAAATATTCGCATGATATCTATATTAGCAGCGGAGGCGGATGTTATATAATCAGAGCATAAGCTTTGACGAAAACGGGTGGCAAAAAAGGAGGAGGAACGATCGATGGCAAAGGGGACCATACAATTTTCGGGAACGGATGAATGCTTCGTTCTTTCATCGGCAGAGAATACGAATTATCTGTACTTTCCGATCGCGGGGGAGGCAGGACTGAAGGCCTGTGTCACTCCGAATCTCGGCGGAGATTCCAAGCTGGATCAGGAGCATTTTGTCCTGGAGCCGGTGAGCGTGGAGAATCTCCATAACAACAAGAATACAAGAAACTTCTGGCTTGGCTTTGGCGACGGACGGACCTGGTCCGCTGTGGGAAGCTCGGCAGAGCAGGAGGCGGAGCGCTTCACAAAGGATCAGGAGGAGAGCCGGGTCGAGGGCGGATTCCTCTGGCAGAAGGCGGTAAGAGCCTCGAGGAAGTACGGGATCGAGGCGGAGGTCACCTCCTTCGTTCCGGTGGAAGCAAATGTGGAGATCATGCAGGTAACACTTCGAAATACCTCTGACAAAGCAGTTGAGTTTTCGCCCATCGCCGTGATCCCGCTCTACGGACGGTCCGCGGATAATCTCCGGGATCATAGAAATGTAACCTCCATGCTGCATCGTGTCAGCGTAACGGAGGAGGGCGTACAGGTGAAGCCCACCATGTCCTTTGATGAGAAGGGACACCGTCTGAATCAGATGATCTACTATGTTCATGGCTCCGAAGGGAACGGAGACCGGGCAGTAGGCTTCTTCCCCACCACGGAAAGCCTGATCGGCGAGGGAGGCAGCTTCCTTCGTCCGGAGGCAGTGATCCTGGATAAGGAAGGTCTGCCCGCAGGAACGAAGATCGACGGACGTGAGGCCGTGGGCGGATTAAAGTTTAAGAAGAAAACGCTTCTTCCGGGAGAGGCTTGCACCTATATCCTCCGGATCGGTGCAGAGACGGAAGAAGAGAAGATCAGTGCAGCAGATGCGGCATACCGTACGGAAGCGGATGTGACGGATGCATTGGCGAAGACCTCGGGCTACTGGAAGAACAAGGTAAATGTACATTTCCATACGGGTGATGCGGACTTCGACCGCTTCATGGCATGGGTATCCTTCCAGCCCTTCCTTCGCCGGATCTACGGCTGCTCCTTCCTCCCATATCACGATTACGGACGTGGCGGAAGAGGCTGGCGTGATCTCTGGCAGGACTGCCTGTCGCTGCTCTTCATGGAGCCGGACAATGTACGGAAGATGATCGTTGCGAATTTCGGAGGCGTACGGGCGGACGGAACGAATGCCACCATCATCGGTGACGGCCTCGGGAACTTTATCGCAGACCGGAACGGGATCGCCCGTGTATGGATGGATCATGCATTCTGGCCCTTCCGGACCCTGAAGCTTTATATCGACCAGACCGGAGATATCGGAATCCTGGATGAAACAGCAGGCTACTTTAAGGATCCGCAGGCAAGCCGTGCCACCGATATCGATAAGGACTGGAAGACATCGGACGGCAACTGGCTGAAGACTGCCGACGGAGAGGTCTACAGCGGAAGCATTATCGAGCATCTGCTGGTGGAAACCCTCACCGCCTTCTGTGAGGTGGGAGAGCACGGGATCATCCGTCTTCGCGGTGCAGACTGGAATGACGCACTGGATATGGCGGCAAAGCGGGGCGAGAGCGTTGCATTTACCTTCGCCTACGCCATGAACCTGGAAGAGATCGCGGATACCCTGGAGGAATACGGAGCAAAGACCGGAAGAAGTACCGTATCCGTGGCAAAGGAGCTTACAAGCCTGATCGAAATGGACGAGGCGGTCTACGGGGATGCGGCAAAGAAGCTGGAGGCACTGGATGCCTACTGCAACAGCTGTGTACGGAATATCTCCGGGGAGCAGGAGGAGTTCGGGATCGATCAGATTGCAGCAGCGCTTCGGAAGATGGCTGCCTGGGAGAAGGACTTCCTTCGCGGACAGGAGTGGATCGACGGCGCCGAGGGCGAGGGCTGGTTCAACAGCTATTATGATGATCATGCAAACCGCGTGGAGCGGTATACGGAAGAGGACGCGGATGTGCGGATGATGCTCACCGGTCAGGTATTTGCGGTAATGAGCGGAACGGCGGAGGACAGTGAGGTCGGAAAGATCGCGAAGGCGGCGGATCACTATCTCTACCGGAAGGAGATCGGCGGCTACCGCCTCAATACGGACTTCCGGGAGCTGAAGATGGATATGGGCCGGATGTTCGGCTTCTCCTACGGGGAGAAGGAGAACGGTGCAGTCTTCTCCCACATGGCCGTGATGTACGGAAATGCCCTTTATACCCGGGGCTTTGCGAAGGAAGGCTACAAGGTTCTGAAATCCCTGTCCGACACGTCTCTTAACTTCGAGGTAAGCCGCATGTACCCGGGCATTCCGGAGTACTTCAATATCGACGGACGGGGCATGTATCCGTATCTTACCGGAGCAGCCTCCTGGTATCTGATGACCATGATCCTGGAGGTATACGGAGTTCGCGGAAGGAACGGAGACCTCTGGTTCAACCCGAGACTTCTGGCAGAACAGTTTGATGAGAAGCAGGAAGCAGCCATCGAGCTCTTCTTTGCAGGAAAGCCGCTTCGGGTGGTTTATCGGAACCCGAAGGGACTGGATTACGGAAGCTACCGCGTGGGCAGCATTTCCGTAAATGGAGCTACTACTATGTGTCAGGCAGGAGAGGAAGCTGTGCTCAGCCTGGATACCGTGAAAGCTTTTGGGGAAAGTGTAACAGAGATTACCATCGTATTGGAGGAAAACTAAATGAAGTACGGTTTTTTTGATGATGCAGCAAGAGAATATGTGATCGACCGCCCGGATACACCGGAAGCATGGGCCAACTATCTTGGCTCTCCGGAGTACGGAGCCCTGATCTCAAATAATGCAGGTGGCTACAGCTTCGCCAAGTCCGGAGCCAGCGGACGGATCCTTCGGTATCAGTTCAACAGCTTCGACCGTCCGGGACGGTATATCTATCTTCGTGACAATGACACGAAGGACTACTGGTCGGCATCCTGGCAGCCGGTGGGCAAGCCGCTGGATCAGTATAAGAGCGAGTGCCGTCACGGCCTCGGCTACACCCTGATCAAGGCGGATTATGCAGAGATCGAGAGCGTTGCCTCCTACTATGTTCCGAAGGATAAGGAGTATGAGGTATGGGCGCTGAAGGTAACAAATAAGTCCGACAAGGCACGGTCCCTGACCGTGACCGGCTACGCGGAGTTTACGAACAACAGCCACTATGAGCAGGATCAGGTAAACCTGCAGTATTCGCTGTTCATTTCCAGAACCTACTTCGAGAAGAACCGGGTGATGCAGCAGATCCACGGTAATCTGGATGCCTATCCGGAGGGAGTTCTGATGGATGGCAAGAAGGTGCTGGAGCGCTTCTTCGGTATGGCAAAGTCCGGGGTGGACTCCTGCTGCGGAGATAAGACCGCCTTCCTCGGTGCCTACCATGATTACCGCGACCCTGAGGGTGTTGCGGAGGGTAAGCTGTCCGGAAAGATGAACTACAACCAGAACTCCTGCGGTGGTCTGGCAACGGTAGTGACGCTGGCTCCCGGAGAGACGAAGGAAGTGATCTTCCTTCTTGGCGAGAAGTACAGTGCAGAAGCTGCAGAGATCATTGCAAAGTATGATGCGGAAGACGGTATCGTTGCTAAGGAGATCGGAGAGCTTCGGGATTACTGGGAGAAGTACCTCAGCCGGTTTGTCGTAAAGACACCGAGTGCAGAGTTCAACTCCATGATGAATGTATGGCATGCTTATAACTGCTTTATGACATTTATCTGGTCCAGAGCAGCCTCCTTCATCTACTGCGGTCTCCGGAACGGCTACGGCTACCGTGATACCGTACAGGATATCCAGGGCGTGATCCATCTGGCTCCCGAGATGGCAGAAAAGCAGATCCGCTTCATGCTGTCGGCACAGGTGGATAACGGCGGCGGACTTCCGCTTGTAAAGTTTACACACAATGCGGGCCATGAGGATACACCGGATGATCTTTCTTACGTACAGGAGACCGGACATCCCGCATACCGTGCGGATGATGCGCTGTGGCTCTTCCCCACGGTTTATAAGTATATCACCGAGACCGGGGACCTTTCCTTTATTGATGAGGTGATCCCCTATGCGAATAAGGATGAGGGAACGGTATATGACCATCTGAAGAGAGCCATCGACTTCACCTTAAAGCATCTTGGACCCCACGGCATGCCGGCAGGGCTTTATGCAGACTGGAATGACTGCCTCCGCCTCGGTGCGAATGGAGAGTCCTCCTTCGTGGCACTGCAGTTTGTCTATGCACTGGAGATCCTGCAGAAGTTTGCGGAGTACAAGAAGGATGACGCGTACATCACCTTCCTTCAGGATGAAGCAAAGAAGATGAAGGCTCTGATCAATGAGATCTGCTGGGACGAGGACCGCTTTATCCGCGGCTTTGCGGAGAACGGAACCGTTGTGGGCCGGAAGGCAGACCCGGAGGCAAATATGTGGCTGAATCCCCAGAGCTGGGCAGTTATCTCCGGACAGGCGGACGAAGAGCAAAGAAAACTGGCCATGGATTCGGTTTACAACATCCTGAACACCAGGTACGGTGCGATCCTGATGGATCCTCCGTTCCATGCACATGCCATCGACGGCGCACTGGCAGTGGGCTACAATGCGGGAACCAAGGAGAACTCCGGAATCTTCTCCCAGACCCAGGGCTGGCTGATCCTGGCAGAGTCCCTGATGGGACACGGAAACCGTGCATTTGAGTACTATATGGAGAACTGCCCGGCAGCCTTCAACGACCGTGCAGAGATCCGTCAGATGGAGCCCTACTGCTTCGGACAGTTCACGGAGGGTAAGGCAAGTCCCTGCTTCGGTCAGTCCCATGTTCACTGGCTGACCGGAACCGCATCCACCGTAATGGTAGGCTGCGTGGAAGGAATCCTGGGCTTCCGCCCCGACTTCTACGGACTGCATATCTCCCCGTCCATTCCGTCGGATTGGGACGGCTTCGAGATCGGGAAGGAGTTCCGCGGAAAGAAGCTTACGATTAAGGTACTGAACCCCGACCATAAGGAGTCCGGCGTGAAGACACTTTCCCTGAACGGAAATGTACTGGAGGGCGATTACATCCCTGCAGAGCTTCTGAAGGACGAGAACGAGGTTGTTGTAACCCTCGGATAATTCGCTGCGTATCATCAGCCGGGGCAAAATACCTTATGTCCCATCATCATAGTATTGAGAATGCGTTGGAACGCCTGCTCCCCGTGAGCAGGCGTTTTCGGTTTACATAACTAATGAGATATGAGACCGATCGGAAGATTCAGAGTTGACAGTATGCGTCCATCAGAATATAATATTTATCAAATATATGAATACGGCAAACCCGGGGAAACCCGGCGACGCAAAGCTATAAGGGCCTGTAAAATGGTAGCCAGTTGCACATTCACCGAGCATCGGGATAACCATAGAAGGTTGTTCTGATGTTTTTTATTTTGGGAAAGAGGGATGAGAGTATGGAAGGATATATGACAGTACAGGAAGTTGCAGAGAAGTGGAATCTGACCACAAGACGGATCCAGAAGATGTGTACCGACGGAACGATTCCGGGGGTTACGAAGTTCGGCAGATCCTGGGTGATCCCGGAATCCGCGGAACGCCCGAAGGACGGAAGAGTGACCACGGGGAAGTATCGGAACTGGAGAAAGAAGCATACAAAGGATCCGGATGCGGAGCCTTCGCTTTGAATGTGACGAAAGTCATATCGAAAATGTATCATTTTTCACTACAAATGAAAACTGCATAAGGATACAATGAGTGTGTCAGATGAAGAAGCAACGTGTCATCGGCACACTCATTTTATATGAAAGCAATTACAGACCGTGAATGATCCGGAGGAAAAAAGCATGGGAACCATTCTGAAAACCAAAGACCTGACAAAGAAGTATGACAACCGAACCGTGGTGGACAACCTGAACCTGGAGATCGAGGAGGGCGAGATCTTCGGCCTGCTGGGACCCAACGGTGCAGGGAAGAGTACCACCATGAATATGATCTGCAATATCGTGAAGCCGGATCTGGGCACTGTGGAATTCGAGGGAAAGGATTTCCGGAAGAATAGGAGAGAGCTCAGCGCGAAGCTTGGCTATATCCCCCAGCATCTGGCGATCCACGGAAACCTGAAGGCCTGGGAAAATGTGGAGCTCTTCACATCCCTTTACGGGATCAGGGGAGCGGAGCTGAAGGAGAGGATCGATGAATCCCTGGAATATGTGGGGCTCTCCGAGCGGAAAAATGATTATGCGAAGAAGTTCTCCGGCGGTATGAAGCGGAGACTGAACATCGCCTGTGCCATAGGCCATCATCCGGACCTTCTGATCTTTGATGAGCCGACGGTGGGGATCGATCCCCAGTCCAGAAACTTCATCCTGGATAAGATCAAGGAGTCCAACCGGAACGGTGCCACGGTCATTTACACCAGCCACTACATGGAAGAGGTGGAGGCCATCTGCACCAGGATCGCCATCATGGACAACGGTAAGATCATAGCCAGCGGAACCTCCGAGGAGCTTAAAAAACTGGTGGTAGACGACACGGAATCCATCACACTGGAAGAGGTATTCCTGACACTGACCGGAAAGAAGCTGAGGGATGTATAAATGATTCGATATCTGATTAAAAACAATTTCAAGATCATGTTCCGCAGTCCGGTGAATATCCTGCTGTACATGCTTTGCCCGGTTCTGATGGGAGCCATCCTGATCAGCGCCTTCTCCTCGCTGCTGGCCAGCTATGAAGCGCCGGAAGCCTTCGATGTAGGCTACCGGGTAGAGGCTAAGAGCAGCTACGGCGCAGCGGCCGAAGCCCTGGAACAGATGGGAAAGGAATCGGATGTTACCTTTATCCTGTATGAATCGGGGGATCCCGAGGAGCTGATGAAGTCCCACGGCCTCAGTGCCTTCGTGGAGTTCACCGAAGAGGGATATAAGATCTACGAATCCAAGGATGCAAAGACGGAGGGCGCGAAGCTGGAGTATATGATCTCTGCGGTTTTCAACCGAGGACAGAGCGGAGATGTTTCGGACATTTCCGTCCCGGTGGAGACCAGAGAGGTTGCTCCGGCCGTCAATTCCACGGACTATTACGGGATCGTATTCGTGATCTACTTCGGATGGTGCGCCATCGTCTGTGCGGCCGGCCTGTTCTCGCAGGAGAAGAAGCACAGGATCCTGGAACGGCTTCAGGTCTCGAACCTGTCACCGCTTCAGACCTATCTTGGCAGAGTGATCCCTCTCATTACGGTGGTGGTGACCGGGATCGGAGTTGCAGTCATCCTCTCAGCGGTGCTTCTGGGAGTTCACTGGGGAAATGTGGCACTGTCCGCACTTCTGATCCTTCTCTCGGTGGTTGCAGCCTCCACCTTTGAAATGATGATCTACGAGATCACCCGAAGCATGATCGCCACGATCATTCTTTCCTTCACCATCGTCTGGATCATGGGATATATCGGCGGTACATTTGAAACCTATCTCTTCTCTGCATGGCCGGAGAAGGTGAAGCTGATCTCTCCGCTGTATCATACCAACCGGGCACTGGTAGAGCTTTCCTCCATGGGAAAGAGTGACTATGTGGTAAGCTGTATCATTTATATGATAGCCATCACCCTGGTATCCTCCATGATCGCGGTTCTGGCAGGAACCATTCGGAGAAAGGACAGAGCATGAAGACCATTATCAATTCCACAATCAAATTACTGTTCCGGAGTCCAGGGTTCTGGTTCTTCCTGCTCTTTGCCCCCATTGTCTCCACGCTGATCCTGAAGACGGAGCAGACGAATCTGTCCGCCTACGAGATCTCCGGCGCAGAGGGAGCCTCCGCCATCGTTGAGGTGGAGAAGGAGGACGAGAAGGTTGCTTATTACGGCGGAAAGGGACGTTACGTCATCAAGGTGTACGACGCTTCCGGAAGTGACCTGTCGGAGTATACACTGAAGAAGCTGACGGAGAGCGGAGCCTTCCTGATCTGCAGAGTGAAGGTTTCTCCCATGACCGGGGATGCATTGAATTCCCGTATCGATTCCGATATCGAAAGTGACCGGATGGGTGCGGCCATGTATCTTGGCGAGGACTTCGATGCCGAGGCAGTTACCGGCAGTGTAAAGAACGGGATGCGGGTCTTCATCCTGTCCGAGGATTCCAGAAAAGAATTGTTTGAAAATGAGTTAAAGATGATCCTGGGCCAGATCCGGAACGCAGCCGGAGTGGCAGGGGAAGGAGATGTGGGTAAGGTCCTCGGAGAGATGAGCCAGAGCCTTCCCGTAAAGACGGTGGAGACCATCGCGGGAAAGAACTCCCCGGTGCTTACAAATGAGCAGGTGGATAAAAGGACGATGATGGGCTACGCCTTCGCCATCCTGACCCTGGGCTTTGTATTCGGCGGAGTCTTTGTGGCACAGACGGTGATCAATGAGCAAAAGGACATGGTCCTGACCCGGATCCGGCTGACGAAGCTCAGTGAGGCAAAGTACTTTGCAGCAAAGCTTCTCTCCGGCGGGATCGTATCCCTGCTTCTTACCTTCGTGATGGGAATCTGCACCTTCATGATCCCCGAGGAGCGGCTGGCAGTGGAGCGCCCCATTTTCCTTCTGATGGTGTTCTGCCTGGGACTGATCTTCTCATCCCTCAGCCTTCTGATGGGAATCCTCCTCGGAAATGTGATGAGTGCGAATATCGCCGCATTTACCGTATGGAGCCTTTCCTCCATGCTGGCAGGGCTTTACTTCCCGCTGGATGATACCACGGAGACCGTGAAGATGATCTCGCACATCATGCCGCAGAAATGGTTCCTGAATATCACGGAATTGCTGATGACAGGAGACAGCAAAGGCTATATAATGTTAGTATGTGTAACAGCAGCCTATCTGGTTGTTGTCTTAAGTCTCGGAAGCGTGGGGATCAAGTTCAAAAATCATGAGTGAACGGGTGCGAAACAGTTATTTCATATTCGTCCGGCTGGCGCTCCTTCTTGTGCTCAGCCTGTGCGGAGTCATGAATGCATTAAATGAGTCAGGGGTATCCCTTCGGATACTCCTGCTTGTTTCGTTTTATATCGGACTCATGGCAGCGAAGGAGCTCTTCGAACTTCCCGTACGCCGGATCCTTACGGCGCTGGGAGCACTGGTGTGTATCCTTCTTATATATTTTGAGGGTATGTCCTTCCTGCTTCCGGCATTTTTTACGGTATATGAATTCCTTTCCCTGTTTCCGGAGCTGGATTTCAGATGGTATTTCGTCCCCCTGCTTGGGGCCCTGGTGGAGTCCCCCTACGGGTTTGCCGTGCAGGTTACGGTGGCGGTCATGCTGGCAGCGCTGTACGTGCAGCATAACTACGTGGTGGAGGGATATCGAAAGCAGATGCAGGAGGATGTTCTTACGGAGCAGAGCCTGAAGAAGGACATACGGGAGCGGGAGATTGCTACCAAGGCGGAGCTGAAGCGAAGTGCCCTGCTAGCGGAGAATCAGATTCTGGAGGAGCGGGCAGCCCTGTCCCAGACACTGCATGACAAGCTGGGGCATAACATCAACGGCTCCATCTACCAGCTGGAGGCAGTGAAGATCCTGATGGAGAAGGATCCGGAGAAGTCCGGTCAGATGGTACAGGCCGTGATCGATCAGCTCCGGACCGGAATGGATGAGATCCGCGCCATCCTTCGGAAGGAACGACCGGAGAAGAAGGATCTGGCTCTCCTGCAGATGTATAAGCTCTGTGAGGATTGTAACAACAAGGGCGTGGAAACGGAGTTTGAAAAGGAAGGGGATATCACCCAGATCCCGGATGATCTGTGGGAGGTGATCCTGGACAACGCCTACGAGGCGGTTTCCAATGCCATGAAATATGCCAGATGCACAAGGATCGATATCCGTATCGTGGTGATGAACCGGCTGGTTCGCTGCAGCATTTCCGACAACGGAATCGGGTGCAGGGAAGTGAAGGACGGTATGGGAATCTCCGGTATGCGGCAGAGAGTCCGGGTTGCGGGAGGTACCATAGATTTTGAATCTGAGGCGGGCTTCAGGGTGAGCATGCTGCTGCCGATATCCCAGGATTCTTCGTCGCCCGGCGGCTCCTCAGAATGAAATGAGTTTGGAAAGGAACGTATATGGACAAGATAAAGGTGATCATAGCAGACGACAGTGATTTCGTCCGGGACGGTATGAAGATCATCCTGGATGTGGATGATGCTTTCGATGTGCTCGGCTGTGCCGCAAATGGAAAGGAAGCCATCGAGATCGCGGAGCGGACGAAACCGGATGTCTTTCTGATGGATATCCAGATGCCGGTGATGGACGGGATCGAAGCCACGAAGTATATCGTGGAGCATGATCTGGGGAAGGTACTGATCCTTACCACATTTGATGATGACGAGCTGGTGCGTCAGGCCCTGGGCAGCGGGGCGAAGGGGTATCTCATCAAGAATCATACCCCGGAGCACCTAAAGCAGATGATCCGCTCCGTCTATATCGGAACCGGTGTCATGGAAGAGGGGATCCTGGAGTCTCTGGCCGGAAAGGCAGGGAGTGCGGATACCCTCACCTCCGCGGGGAGCGGCTTCAATCCCGAGGGCTACTCGGAGCGGGAGCTGGATATCGTCCGCGCCGTGGCAGAGGGGCTCTCCAACCGGGAGATTGCAGCAAAGCTCTTTATTTCGGAAGGAACCGTTAAAAACTATATCACCAATATCCTATCGAAGGAGAATCTGTCCCACCGGACGGCACTGGCTGTCTATTATCTGACGGGAAAGAAGTAGATCCGAAGAGACAGGGGACGGTTCTGTGTCTCCCTCAAAAGGGAGACACAGAACCGTCCCCTGTCTCTCACGTTAGTCTCCGATATGATGCTCCTTCAGCACCTCTGCGATGATGCCGACGGCTTCCTCGATCAGTGCCTCGGTATGGGATGCCATCAGGCTGGTGCGCAGCAGGCACTCGCCCGGTGCAACCGCCGGCGGAAGCGTGGGGTTCACGTATACGCCGCGTTCATAAAGATCCTTGGCTACCACCAGGGTCGGTGTCAGCTCGTAGGTATAGATCGGAATGATGGGGATCCGCTCCCCGTTGGTCTCTCTGGTCCGGATACCGGCTTCCTTCAGCTTCTGCCGCATGAACAGGGCTCTTGCCTGCAGGGTTTCCGGCAGCTCCGGATGGTTCCGGAGGATATTCAGCGCTGCCAGAGCCGAAGCGCAGCTGGCAGGTGTGATGGATGCGGAGAAGATAAAGGGCCGTGAGCAGTGCTTTACGTAGTCGATGACCCGCGCGGAGGTTGCCATATAACCGCCCAGGGATGCAAGGGACTTGGAGAAGGTACCCATGTAGATATCCACCTCATTCTCCAGCCCGTAATAGCTGGCAGTACCGCGACCGCCCTTACCGATCACGCCGAGTCCGTGTGCATCATCCACCATGACCCGGGCGCCGTACTTTCTGGCCAGACGGCAGATCTCCGGCAGGTTTGCGATATCGCCTCCCATGGAGAAGACACCGTCTGTTACGATGAGACACCCTGCGGTTTCCGGAACCGTTGTCAGCTTCTGCTCCAGATCCGCCATATCGTTGTGGCGGAAGCGTACCATTTTACCGAAGGACAGGCGGCATGCGTCATAAAGACTGGCATGGTTTTCCCGGTCCATAACAATATAATCACCGTGATTTACAAGTGCACTGATGATACCCAGATTCGACTGATAGCCGGTGGAGAAGCACATAACGGCTTCCTTCCCCAGAAACTCAGCCAGCTCCTTCTCCAGCTGGAGATGCAGGTTCAGCGTTCCGTTCAGGAAACGGGAGCCGGAGCAGCCGGAGCCGTACTCCTCCAGCGCGCGAAGCCCTGCCTCGATCACC
Organism: uncultured Lachnospiraceae bacterium; assembly: GCA_902760755.1. Classification (GTDB taxonomy): domain Bacteria; phylum Bacillota; class Clostridia; order Lachnospirales; family Lachnospiraceae; genus Eubacterium_Q. The sequence continues at coordinate 22,804 of CACWHK010000023.1, forward strand.
TCAGGGTTTGTGGTGAGTCCCAGATAGTTGTTGGAACCGAGCATGATGCGTCGCTTTCCTTCCATCTGAACCTCTGTGTCCTGTCTGGACTCAAGTGCATGAAAATACGGGTAAATGCCCACCTCCCTGGCTTCGTCGGCCTGAGACCGTTCGAAGCATTTGGCAAAAATATCCATTTTAAACCTCCACATTGACTGCAAAAACAGTTAGCCCTGAAAAATTGTATCATAATTCCCGCATTTAGAAAACTAAGAATTATTAATCTAATTTTAATCTTCGTAAAAAGATTTATTCATCTTGCTTTGGTAGTATATCAGTCGAAGGGAAGCGATACGGGCTATCGCGAGAGGATGTTTCGCAGAGGAGGAGAAGATCATGAGTGAATTCGAGAAGGCTGAATTATTAAGAGAGCGTGCAAATGTCAGCTTTGAGGAAGCAAGAGAAGCCCTTCGGGCATGCAATGGCAAGCTGGTGGAGGCACTGGAATATATCGAGAGCAAGAAGGCAGGGAAGGCCGCAGAGCGTGTAGAGACAACCTATACAAGAGAGACCGTAAGCTACACAAGCCGTCCGGGGTATACGCACTCGGAAGAGTATGACAGAGTCTATAATGAAACCATCCGTAAGAATACAAGCTCCGGCAGCGGCTTCTGGGATTTCCTCCGGTCCGCGATCCGTAAGAGTGTTGAAACCGAGATCGTGGTTTCCAAGGACGGGATCGAGAAGTTCCGTACTCCGGTGATCGTACTCATTATCCTTTTCTGCATCTTCCACGCAGCACTGCTGATCGCCATGGGCGTGTCCCTCTTCTTCGGTGTAACCTACAATGTGGTGGGTAAGGGAGATCTTTCCGGCGTGAACCGCACCCTGAACGAGGTAAGCAGCAGCGCATCCCGCTGGTGGGAGAACAGCCACATCAGCAACGAAGCAAAGGATCTTTGCAGAAAGTATGATGCGATGGATGAAATCAACAGATAAGAATTAATTAAGAATTACACAAGAGACAGGTTAAGACTTCCCGCTTTGTTTGCGATATAGTAAGATCAGCAAACAAAGCAGGGAAGTCTTTCGTTATGGGAGGACGGTAAGGAAGGAGCTAAGTTATGAGCGAGCAGAACAAGAAAACCATACTGACGGCAAAGGATCTCTCCAAGACATTTTCCAATGAATCGGTACAGCAGCACGTGCTGAAGAACCTGAACCTCTCGATCTACAAGGGAGACTTCACGGTGATCATGGGGAATTCCGGTTCCGGAAAGAGTACGCTGCTCTACGCGCTCTCCGGCATGGACCGTCCGAGTCTCGGAACCATCACCTACCATACGGAGGAGGGAGAAACCGAGATCTCGAAGTTCACCAACGATCAGCTGGCGGTCTTCCGCAGAAACCACTGCGGATTCGTCTTCCAGCAGAACTACCTGAATGACAGCATGAGTGCACTGGACAATGTCATGGTAAGCGGTCTGCTCCGGACGAAGGACCGGAAGGGCCTGGCAGAGAAGGCGAAGGACCTGCTTTCGCGGGTGGAGATCGGTGAGCAGGACTGGAAGAAGTTCCCGACACAGCTCTCCGGCGGACAGCAGCAGAGAGTGGCTGTGGTCCGGGGCGTGATCAACAGCCCGGAGGTGCTCTTCGCGGATGAGCCCACCGGAGCGCTGAACTCCCAGAATACCACAAATGTTCTGGACATCCTGTCCGACCTGAATGATCAGGGACAGAGCATCGTCATGGTGACACATACGGTGAAGGCAGCGGAGCGGGCCAACCGGGTGATCTACCTGGCGGACGGTGTCATCACCGATGAGGTGGACTTAGGACCGTACCTCGGGGATTACAAGGACGATACGAATCCGAACAAAGAAAAGGCGGTGGAGCGGCATAGGAAACTGAAGGATTTCCTTGCAGAGATGGGATGGTGAATTGATTATTATTCACAGCTGTATATGTGGAAATTCTGCTGCATGCTCGCATGCTGAGCGGGATTTCCACATATACGGTCTGCGAAGCAGACAACCTTCCGCAACCGCCACAGTCATAAGCTGCGAAGCGGCGGCAGACGCGCGAAGCGCGGATGGACTGTGGCCGGCGGAAGGCTGTGAATAATATAGTGGAGGAGATACGAATGTACAAATTATTCTTCATTGCAAAAAACAACATGATAAAGCAGAAGGGCGACATGATCACCTTCTTCATCCTGACCCTGATCGCAGCCTTCCTGATCTTTGACTGTGCGTCGGCCATGCTGGGCATGGGACAGGTGATGGAGGACCGGTTTCAGGCAGTGAACGGTGCAGAGGTAACGCTGACCATCGCGGATAAGGAACCCCTTCGGAAGGCAGCGGATGCTGTATTTGCGGAGAATCCGAATCTGCAGGGGTACGAGGCCTCCGAGCTTCTGAATGTAACCACAAAGTACCGGAACAAAAAGGACGAGAACTATGATGAGTATCAGTTCCTGGCAGAGGCCTTTGAGGATGAGCGTACCTATCTGAATCTGGAGCTTTGTCCGGAAGGAAAGACGGTAGATCAGCTGCAGGGAAATGATGTGATCATGCCCTATTTTATCAAGGACAGATTCCCCGTCGGCGACACCCTGGAATTAAAGATCGATGATGTATCCTATGAGTTCACGGTTGTCGGTTACACAGAGGATCCCTACATGGCCTCTGCGCTGAACATCAGTGTCTTCCATATCTTCATCTCCAGGAGCCGTCTGGATCAGATCGTGGCGGAGAGAACGGAAACCGCCGGCCGCTTCGTTATGTACAAGGGTAAGGTCAAGGACGGTGTACTGACAGATGACTTCAACACCGGAGACCTGGAGAAGGAGATTGGTAACAGCTACAAGGAGAAGACGGCTGCGATCGCGAAGGAGGACCCGACGCTGAACGTAACCAATTACATGCTTCTCAACTGGCATACCATGAAGAGCGGCGGACAGATCCTGCCCATGATCGTTATGGCCATCTTCCTCCTCTTTGCGGTGATCATCCTGATCGTGGCTACCCTGATCATCTCCTTCAGCGTAAAAAACTTTATTCAGAGAAATATGAAGAACACCGGAATCCTGGAGGCTTCCGGCTATACCGTGAAGGAGCTGCGCCGGGCCCTTACGGTGGAGATCCTTCTGGTGGCAGGTCTGGGCAGCATTCTGGGTGTGCTGATGGGCATCCTTACCTTCGGGGGCTTCGGAAATGTGGTCAGCAGCACCCTGGGACTTTCCTGGAATCAGCCGGTAAATGTTCCCGCAGCGATCTGCACGGTGGCAGGACTCCTGATACTCGTTACCCTTATCTCCATCCGGATCAGCCGGACCTACAGGAAGATCACGGTACTGGAGGCCCTGCGCGGCGGTCTCGGAACCCACAACTATAAGAAAAACCATTTCTCCTTTGAGAAAACAACCCTTCCGATCCCGCTTACCCTTTCCCTGAAGGAAACCTTCGGGAATCCCCGCAGGAATATCGCCATGGTTCTGATCATGACGATCCTCACCATAGCCATGCTGAGCGGCTTCGGAATGCTGGAGAACTTCGGAACGGATCCGGATGCACTGATCGTGCTTACCGGAACATCAAACTGCCAGATGGAGCTTTACGCAGAGGAGGGCCTTACGGAGGACCTCGTGAAGGTGGAGGGTATTACGCATGTGGATTCCATGTTTACCCTGGAGCCTACGGTATGGGCCGGTGAAAAGTCAGCGGCCATCTTCACCAGAGCAATCTGCGATCCTGAAAAAGGATATGATGCGGTGGTTCTGGAGGGACGTCTCCCGCGGCAGGACAACGAAGTGATGCTTACCATGGCAGCAGCGGAGGATCTGGGGGTTAAGATCGGTGACGTGGTAAAGATCGAGTTCGGCGGCGTGACCGAGGAATATCTTCTGACCGGTCTTAACCAGATGATGCAGCAGATGGGGCGCACCATGATCCTTACGGAGGAGGGCGGACGGAAGCTCCTCCCCGCACAGCCGAAGTACTACTATGAAATCTTCGCGGATAAGAGTATCGGCTTCGATGCCCTGAAGGACCGGGTGGAAGCAGCCATCGCGGGAAAGGGCGGCAAGCATGTCTATACCGATATCGGAAAATTCGTGGATGAATCCATGAACAGTCTGATGGGTGCCATGGGAGCGATCTGTCTGGTATTCACGGTTGTAACGCTCCTCATCGTTTTCTTCGTGGAAGCCCTTGTGATCCGCGCGAAAATGGTTCGCGAGTGGCGCGGCATGGGCATCAGCAAGGCCATGGGCATGACCTCCGGAGGCCTGATCTCTCAGGTGATGCTGTCAAATGTACCCGCCATCGTGGCAGGTGTGATCCTCGGAACCTTACTTGCCCCCACAGCCGGCTACTGGGGCTGCAGAGCCATCTTCGCCATGTTCGGGATCAAGAAGGTGGAGTTCACGATCTCCTTTGTTGCGATCCTTATCACGGCGGTGGGAATTATCTCGGTGGCACTGGTTACATCCGGCCTCTTCGGCCTGAAGGTACGGAAGCTTCAGCCGGTAGAAATGATCACGGAAGAATAAAACCGAATATGCAGGACCAGGGACGGAACCGGCACACACGATTTCAGTGTGTGTCGGTTTTACGTTTTTTAACGCTACTATTTCGGGACAAACTATGATATAATTTAAGCACATATATCTTATGGATTGGGGATGCTTATGGGCGAAGCAAAAACAGGTGTATTTTCATCTTTTATCAAGCGCCTGATCAAGGTTACGCATGAGGAACCATTTGATCGGGAAGCATATGTGATGCTCGTGAACGAGATGTCCGAACACTACCGGATCGCCAGAGGAGATACGGAATTCTACCGGACTCCTGCACAGGAGGCCATGAAAGAGGGCGAGTACTTCTGTGATATCGATAACGGGAAGGGTGCTGTTGTTCTGGTACAGATCCGGATCGTTACCAAGGCGAAGGCTGTCGTGAAGGGCACACTTTATACGGAAGAGGGAGACGCGGAGCGAAGTGAGGAGGAACTGCAGGAGTTGAGAGCGATCCTGCGGATCATCATGGGCTTCGTCAGCCGCATGCGTCTGCTGCGTATGATAGAGGAGTTCGGCTTCTCGGATATCGACGGCTTCAGGAACTTCCGTTCTTTTGCACGGTTCCTCAGCTTTGCGAATATGGAAAACCGTCTCGACGGAATGATCGCATTTCATATCGACCTTCATAACTACACCATGGTCAATCAGGAGATCGGCCGGCAGAACGGAGATCTGGTTCTGAAACGCTATTACAGTATGGTTCAGGATGCCATCGGAGAAACCGGTATCATCTCCCGTCTGGGCGGGGATAAATTTATCGGAATATTTGACCGTAAGAATAAACGGAAGGTATATGGGCTGTTCTTGGAAGCTTTGGTTCCCTATGGCGAGAAGGATGATAAGCGGATCAAGGTGTCTGCGGCTGCAGGCATCTATATGCTGCCGAATCCCTACATGATGAAGTCCATGGGCGATATCATGGATAAGATCATGATCGCGGGGGCAACTGCAAAACGTCAGTCCGAAGGAACCATCGTCATCTATGATGACAAGATGAAGCAGGAAAAGGATCATATGAAGAAGGTGCAGACGGATTTCCGGAATGCACTGGATAAAGAGGAGTTTCAGGTTTATTATCAGCCGAAGGTGGATATTGAGACCCGTGAGATCACGGGCGCTGAGGCACTGTGCCGCTGGCTGAAGCAGGGGAAGATCGTTCCTCCCATGGAATTCATCCCGATCCTTGAGATCAATACGGATATCTGCGACCTGGACTTCTATATGCTGGAGCATGTGTGTCAGCACATCCGGAAATGGCTGGATGAGGGACGGAATGTGGTGCGTGTTTCCGTGAATTTCTCCAGAAAGCACCTGATGGATGTGGATCTTCTGGATCACATCATTTCCGTTGTGGATAAGTATCAGGTTCCCCATGAGTATATCGAGATCGAACTGACGGAGACGACCACGGACGTTCTGTTCCGTGATCTGAAGCGTGTGGTAAGCGGTCTGCAGGAGCAGGGTATCTGGACGGCAGTGGATGACTTCGGTATGGGCTACTCGTCCCTGAACCTGATCCGTGATATTCCGTGGAATGTGCTGAAGGTAGACCGAAGCTTCGTTCCGAAGAATGTGGAGGATGCAGGCAGCATTATGAATCTTATGTTCAAGCACGTAATCTCCCTGGCTCAGGATATCGGTCTGGAGTGCGTGATCGAGGGCGTTGAGACCATAGATCAGCTGGATGTGCTGCGTGAGAATAACTGCAATATCGCACAGGGGTATTTCTTTGACCGACCTCTTCCGCTGGAGGAGTTCGAGAGCCGGCTGGATCGAAAAGTCTATCCGGAGGATTAAGCCTGGGGGAGTGCGGGATGCATTACAATTGTCTGATCGTAGATGATGAAGCAGAGCTGGCGAAGATGACCACCGAGTACTTCATGATGTTTGATGTAAGTACGGCCTATGTCACGAGCGCGGCGGAGTGCTACGAATTTCTGGAACAGAATACGGTGGACCTGATCCTGCTGGATATCAATCTGGGGGACGGGTCCGGCTTTGAGGTGTGTCGGAAGGTGCGAGAGGATCGTCAGCTTCCGATCCTCTTTATCAGCGCAAGACAGAGCGATGATGATGTGCTGGTGGCCCTCAGCATCGGCGGGGATGACTATGTGAAGAAGCCCTACAGTCTGTCGGTGCTCCTGGCGAAGGTGCGCGTGAACCTGAAGCGTCTGGAGCAGATGGAGAAGCTGAAGGAGGAGGCACGGCCTCAGGAAGCAGGGAAGAAGGAGAAGGACGGCGGAAGGCTCCGAATGGATGCGTCTCTCATGTCCGTCTGGAAGGACGGAGTGCAGATCCCGCTGAAGCCGAAGGAGTACGCACTGCTTTCCTGCCTCTATGATCATAAAAATACCATCGTCACGAAGGAGACACTCTTTGACGAGGTTTGGGGAGATGCCTTCTACAGTGACGGTACCCTGAATGTTCACATCCGGAAGCTTCGCGAGAAGCTGGAGAAGGATCCGAACCAGCCGGAGCTGATCAAGACCGTCTGGGGAACCGGCTACATCCTGGAAGAGGAGTAAGACGCATGAAGAGCCTAAGGGGAATCATCCTGTTATTTGCCGCCCTCATGGGGGCGGCTCTTGTTGTTCTCCTGTTCATGAATCAGAAGACGGAGTACCACGGCAGGGACGTTTCCTACTACAATGACCGACTGCTTACCATGCAGAAGGATTATCTGGAGGGGACTCCGGTGGAGACCCTGGAAGAAAAGTACGGCTGCAGGATCATCTTCGCAACTGCACTGACGGATTCGGAGCTGGTGACCTTCTACGGGAAAAATGCACTGGTTGTGGACTTTGCTCCCGGCGGAGAGTACCTGGGCAAGGCTGTGTGGGATGATACCTCCGAGGCATATGAGACGGGACGGATGGCCGTCTTCCGGATGACCCTCATATTCTGGGGCGTGGTGCTGGCTGCGGGAATCCTGCTGATCGTGGTCCTTTACCTGCGCATGATCCGTCCGGTGCAGGAGCTCTCGGCATACTCCACGGAGATCGCCCGGGGGAATCTGGACGTTCCCCTTCCCATCCGTAAGAACGGGATCTCAGAGGGCTTCACGGAAAGCTTTGATCTGATGCGGGAAGAGCTTCGAAACGCCAGGGAACGTGAGGTGTTGGCGGAGAAGGCGAAGAAGGAGCTGGTGGCGGACCTCTCCCATGACATCAAGACGCCGGTGGCCACCATCCAGGCAACCTGCGAGGTGATGGAGATGAAGTTCCGCCGGAAGCAGGAGAGTGGAGAGCCCTACGACATTTCCGGAGAAGAACTGGAAGACCTCTCCGGGAAGGTAAAGAGCATCGCCACCAAGACGGAGACCATCAATCAAATCATGGGAAATGTATTCCATGCCACCATGGAGGATCTGGAGCAGATCAAAGTGAACCCCACAGAAGAGAGCACGGAGCTGATCGAGGAGTACCTCCGGAATCTGAAGAACTACGGCACGATCCTTCCGGAGAATCCGATCCCCCGGTGTCTGGTGTATATGGATAAGCTCCGGATGGAGCAGGTGATCGATAACGTGATCGGAAACTCCCATAAGTACGCGGGGACGGATATCCATGTATCCTTTGATGAGGTAAGGCAGGCGGACAGCAGTTTTATCCGTATCCGGATCCGGGACGAGGGCCCGGGGGTGGATGAGGAGGACTTGCCGCTGATCACGGAGAAGTACTACCGGGGAAAGCTTGCCGGAGACCGCAGCGGGTACGGGATCGGAATGCATCTGGTGAAGTCCTATATGGAGAAGCAGGGCGGAGGATTGGAGTATTACAATGACAACGGGTTCGTTGTGGAACTGCTGTTGAAGAAGGTATAAATAAAACAGGAAGGCCGTGCAGTACACCGGTGAAATGGTGTGCTGCACGGTCTTCCTGTTTTTCTATGATCCTTTATTCTTTAATGGCACCGGCTACGATTGCTACGGACTCCTTATAGGTGGAAAGAAGTTCCTCCACTCCATCGTGGATCTTTGCAACATCCAGCGCTTTTGCGGCAAGCTCCTGTGCGTAAGCCAGATCCGCCAGCGTATCATCGCCGATGGTCCTTGCGGAGCTCTTCAGACCGTGTACCAGAATCTGATAGTTCTGCCAGTCCTCTGCGTCGTAGGACTTCTTGATGCCCTCATATTTCTCGTCCAGATTCCTTACGAAGGTTTCCAGAAGCTCCAGATAGAACTCGTCATCCCCGATGGTGAATTCCCGCGCCTTCTCAATATTGAAGCCTGCCATGGCCAGCTGATCCACAAAGCCGGAAGATGAAGCCTCTCCGGTGGCTTCCGCTTCCGGAGCGGGTGCCTCTGCCGGCGTATCGGATGCCTTCGTGGTGTCTGCTGCCTTTGCGGTGTCTGCTGCAGGTGCCTCCGGCTCATCCTCCTTGAAATGAAGCTTCTCGGACGGAATATACTTGATCAGCATATCCTCCAGCTGGTTCACATCGATCGGCTTGGACAGATAGTCTGCAAAGCCGTACTCCAGATACTGTTCCCGCGCGCCTGCAATGGCATTTGCGGTCAGGGCGACGATCGGAACATCCTTCGGTGTCAGGTTCTGATCCCGGATCGCCTTCAGCGCATCCACACCGTCCATGCCCGGCATCATGTGATCCATCAGGATGATGTCGTAGCGCGTGTTCCGGATCAGATCCAGACTCTTTCTACCGCTGTCGCAAAGGTCCGGTACCACACCGTAGCGCTTCATCAGACCACGTGCCACACGGAGGTTCATCTCGTTGTCATCGACAAACAGGATCTTCGCATCCGGCATCAGCAGGGTCTTACGGACAACAGCAGCTTCCTTTTCCTTGGAACGAAGGATGCTGTACTCGCCGATCTCTTCCCGGTCGATCACCTTCTGTGCCATGGAGAAGGAGAAGGTAGATCCCTTGCCGTACTCGCTTTCTACCTCCAGCTTGCTTCCCATCATTTCGAGAAGTCCCTGTACGATAGACATGCCGAGACCGGTTCCTTCGATATTTCGGTTCTTTTCTTCCTCCAGTCGCTGGAAGGATACGCACAGCTTGTCGATATCCTCCGGCTTGATGCCGATACCCGTATCCTTTACGGCTACCCTCAGGGTATAGTCATCGCCTTCCCCTTCTTCGCCGCGGATGGACAGGGTAACATCACCCTCGTGTGTGTACTTGACCGCATTGGTCAGAAGATTTGTGATGATCTGACGGATCCGCACGTCGTCACCGAAGAGGGTTCTCGGCAGCTTCGGATCGATATCCAGGATCAGGTTCAGACCCTTCTTCTCTGTCCGGGCAGAAACCATATTCACCAGATTGTCGATCATATCCAGGGTCTCATACCGTACCTGCAGGATCTCCATCTTACCGCTTTCAATCTTGGAGAAATCAAGGATTCCGTTGATCAGGGTAAGAAGCGTCTGGCTGGCACTCTTGATATTCTCTGCATATTCACGGATGTCCGGATCATTATTCTCCCGGAGGATCATTTCATCCATACCGATCACGGCGTTGATGGGGGTCCGGATCTCATGGCTCATCTGTGCCAGGAAGTCGGACTTCGCCTGACCTGCGGCCATGGCCCGCTCCGCTGTGATCGCAAGCTCATGGTTCATATCCGCCTGAGAACGGATAACCCGGTTCAGAAGCAGGATAATAGTGATAATGCAGGCTCCGATAAAGACTACATACATTCCGCAGTAGAGCAGGATCTCCCGGTACCAGATCCACCAGTTGCCGACCATGACGATGGAGAAACCGGAACCCTCTATCGTATTACAGAGGCAGAGACTGGTTTTGCCGTCATAGTCCCGGATGGTCCGGATTTCATCATTCTTACCCTCCAGGGAAGCTGCGTATATGTCAGCGTAGGGTGTATCTTCGATCTTTACCTGATTTGTCTTTGTCATCCGGTAGTCTGAATTCGGATGATTCAGGATGTTTCCGTAGCAGTCCACAAGGAAGACATATTCCTTGTCATAGACCTCGCTTTCAAAAATCCAGGTCAGCTGGTCCAGATAAATGTCGAGACCGAAGACGCCCAGGAACTTCTGGTTCTCATCGTAAATGGCCTGGGACAGGGTGATACAGTAGGTACCGTTGGTTGCCTCGTAGTACGGCTCGGAGATGCACTGGTACGGATACTCCTCCAGCGCTTCCTTGTACCACTCCCGTTCGGTGAAGTCGAAGCCGTCTCCGTCCCATCCGGTACTCATGATGATCGGATGTTCGGCTTCGGGATTTACAACGTAGCAGGCTGAGAAGATGGGGTACTTCTGCGCCATCAGATTCAGCCACTCCACAGCCTGGTCATAGTTATTCAGGACCTCAGGCTGGGTTGAGATGACATTCACGAACATTTCCAGAACGACGCTTTGTGTAACCTCCCAGTAAATGAAGTCCTGCGCGTAATGGTCCATATCGCTCTGTATGGTTTCCCGGACCACGTTGCTCCGGTTCCTTACATAGAAGAACATGCTGATCCCGGAGATCAGGATGAGCAGGATGATGATCACATTTCGGATGCGTCGGATGGTGCTTGTAAGCGCCCGGTGCTTCTTGCGCCCGACCTCTATGGTCACGGGAGTATCTGATACGATGGTGGAGTAGGAGCGGAGGTTGTCCATCAGCTCCTTCAGGGTAAGTCCCGAGGCCTTGATGTCCGCCATATCCGCCTTGATATCGTTGGAATTGTTGAAGCGTTCCATATCGCTGAGCCGGAGGATCTTGCCCAGAGGCTCATGCAGGTTGTTTACGATATTGGATACAAATGCTTCGCGGCTCCGGAGGGCATCCTGTGCCTTGATCCGGTTCCTCGCACTGGCAATAAATGAGACAATGATCAGAAGAAGCAGGAGCAGATTCACGATGATATTTATCCATCGCTGCGTAATGGCGTCCCCGTACAGGCTTTCATCATCCAGGAAGAGCGCCATATACCATCCGTTTCTCATGACGGAGTAAAAGGCTGTCACGTCCTCTCCTGCCACATTTACATCATAGTAATTTGTCTTTTCAGAAGTCCGGTTCTTGTATACGGAACAGACCGTGTATCACGGAAAAACATACTGTTTCCGGTATCATAAATCGGAGCTGGGCCAATAAATTCCATTGTGTCAGGATCGCGAAGGATTCCGAAATTTGCGAGATGTTCATCATCGTTGCTCAATAAAAAATCTGTAAGCGTCTGATAATCCATAAAATCAGACATTTTCTGTTCTGAAATACCGTGTTCAGAACAGATATGAATATACCCTTGATAGGAGTTCATATTGTTTCCATAACGACCG
>CACWHK010000024.1 GCA_902760755.1 uncultured Lachnospiraceae bacterium
TGTCGGCCGAAGATATCCGGCTAGCAGTGATGCCGGAGACGGAGGATCTGCCGAATCTGCGTGGCTTGACGCCGGATGAGGTGTTGAGGCAGCTGGAGGAGCAGGAACGGCTTGAGGCTGAGGCCGAGATGCGCCAGGCCCGTGCAGAGGCGAAACAGCGGCTGGCGGCAGCCAAAGCCAGCCGCGGCGTGCCTGTGCGTCCGTCCCGTGGGGAGTCGGCAGCGGCGGCACCAAAGCAGGCGGCACAGCAGTATCGCGAGCAGGTAACGGCCATGCCGCCTGAGGTAAAGGCAAAGCCGAAGAAGATCGTGCGCAAGCCACCGTCCAGCCCCGATGAGAAGGAGCATTTTGAGATAAGTGTCTGAATATTGACCGAGATTCTTTTAGACGATATAATAGAGAAATGGAATGACAGGAAATGATATGATCTGTTCGATTGTATTGAGATATGGAGAGTGAGTATTTTGTTAGACATGAAGTTTGTCCGTGAACATCTCGACGAAGTCCGTCAGATGCTCAAGAATCGCTGTAATCCGCTGAACCTTGATGACTTTGAAGGCATCGAGAAACGCCGCCGTGAGCTGCTGCAGGAGACGGAGACGCTGATGCACCGTGCGGCGGAGCTATCTTCCACGGTGCCTCCGAATATGAAGGATCGCCTTACGGAAATGGAACGCCTCACGTCCCCCATGTCCTGGAAGTCCATCTTCGATCTGCATAAGAAGCAGAGTCTTGCGGCCTATGAACAGCTGGATGCCTGGAACCGTACGGGCGTGCCGGATGAGGTGCGGAAGATCTATGCGGACTTTGCGGAGCGGGAGAGGAATCTTACGGCGGATGTATGCTGGGAACGCTTTCAGCAAAACACTGCTCCGATCTATGCCATGCTGGAGAAGCTGGTGGGTGCTTCCGGCCCCGTCAGTCAGGGACTTCCCGAGGAGATCGTGAAGGAGATTCAGGAGTTTCCGCTGGATACGTCTCTGATGGTCGCAACCCTCCGTAATTATCAGGAGTTCGGCACCAAGTATATCCTGCACCAGAAGCGGACCCTTCTCGGTGATGAGATGGGTCTCGGCAAGACCATGCAGGCCCTGGCGGCCATGGCCCATCTGGTGACGGAGAAGAAGACACATTTCCTTGTGGTCTGTCCCGTGAGCGTGCTGGTCAACTGGATCCGGGAGATCGAAAAGCATACGAAGCTTTCGGCTTCCGAGATCTACGGAAATGACCGGGAGGATGAGTTCCGCAAATGGATCCGCGACGGCGGAGTGGCGGTCACGACCTACGAAACCGTGACGAAGCTGGTACCCCCGGAGGGACTTCTTCTGGATCTGCTGGTGGTGGATGAAGCCCATTACGTGAAGAATCCCGAGGCGGAACGGACGAAGGGACTCATGCGCTACGCGGCAGTGGCGGACCGGGTTCTCTTCATGACGGGAACCCCGCTGGAGAACCGGGTGGAGGAAATGATCTTCCTGATCAGCATGCTGAACACCGAGAAGGCTGCGGAGATCCGCGGAATGAAGGAGCTGTCCATGGCACCGGAATTCCGGGAGAAGATCGCACCGGTCTACCTCCGAAGGACCCGAGAGGATGTTTTAAAGGAACTTCCCGAGAAGGTGGAGAAGGAGGAGTGGTGTCGGCTCGGCGAGAAGGAGCTGGCAATCTACAAGGCCTCCCTTATCGAAGGAAACTTCGCAAAGGTGCGGAGGGTATCCTGGAACGTACAGCAGCTGACGGACTCCGTGAAGGCGCAGCGCCTTCTGGAGATCTCGGAGCAGGCAAAGGAAGAGGGACGGAAGGTGCTTGTGTTCTCCTTCTTCCTGGACACCATCGCACGGGTGCAGGAGCTGCTCGGGGACCGGGTCTTCGGCCCCATCAGCGGAAGCATTCCCGCAGAGAAGCGACAGGATGTGGTGGATCAGTTTGCGGCAGGCCCCGAGGGTAGCGTTCTGCTCTGCCAGATCGTGGCCGGTGGTGTGGGCCTCAACATCCAGGCAGCCAGTGTCGTCGTGATCTGCGAACCCCAGTGGAAGCCTTCCATCGAAACCCAGGCCATCTCCAGAGTGTACCGGATGGGTCAGGCCCGTTCCGTGGAGGTGTTCCGTCTTCTGGCGGAGAATACCGTGGACGAGCATGTGCTGAAGATCCTGAAGGGGAAGTCGGAGATCTTCGAGGGCTTTGCGGATGAATCCTCCGTGGGAGATGCCAGCATGGAGCTTCTGGCTGAGGAGGAGAAGAACGTGATGGCGAAGATCCTCGAGGAGGAGCGGAAGAAGTACGGAGTGGCAGGTGAGGCTCCGGAGGAGACAGCACCCGCAGACGGCGCAGAGGCTCCGGAGGAGGCGGCACCCGCAGACGGCGCAGGGGCTCCGGACGAGACAGTACCCGCAGACGGCGCAGAGGCTTCGGATGAGGCGGCACCCGCAGACGAAGCAGACGAAACATCGCCTGCAGACGCAGCGGAAGAAACGGATGGGACGAAAGCCCCGGAGGAAACAAAAGAGAACAACGAATAAAAACCTGTAAGACAATAAGGATATGGAGTAAGAAGGATTATGAACAAGATCGGATTTGACAACGAAAAATATTCCGACATGCAGTCCAAGCACATCATGGAGCGGATCGGCAAGTTCGGAGGAAAGCTATATCTGGAGTTCGGAGGAAAGCTCTTCGATGACTATCACGCATCCCGCGTGCTTCCGGGATTTCTTCCGGATTCGAAGATCACCATGCTGAAGCAGCTGAAGGACCAGACGGAGATCGTGATCGCCATCAAAGCCGGCGATATCGAGAAGAACAAGGTGCGCGGAGATATAGGCATCACCTATGACATGGATCTCCTCCGACTGATCGACGCCTTCACCAACAACGGCCTCTATGTGGGAAGTGTGGTTATGACCCAGTTCAAGGAGCAGCCGTCGGCCATCGCCTATGAGAAGAAGCTGAAGGCCCTGGGCCTGAAGGTGTACCGGCACTACCCGATCCCGGGCTATCCCTCGGACATTCCGCTCATCGTAAGTGATGAGGGCTTCGGAAAGAATGACTATATCGAGACCACCCGTCCGCTGGTGGTCGTGACCGCACCCGGTCCCGGCAGCGGAAAGATGGCCACCTGTCTCTCCCAGCTCTATCATGAGCAGAAGCGCGGCGTAAATGCGGGATATGCGAAGTTCGAGACATTTCCGATCTGGAACCTGCCTCTCAACCATCCGGTGAACCTGGCTTACGAGGCAGCAACCGCAGACTTAAATGACGTGAATATGATCGATCCCTTCCACTGGGATGCCTACGGGGAAACCGTGGTGAACTACAACCGCGACGTAGAGGTGTTCCCGGTGCTGAAGGCCATGTTCGAGAAGATCTCCGGTACCAGTCCCTATCAGTCCCCGACGGACATGGGCGTAAATATGGCAGGCTACTGCATCACGGATGATGAGGCAACACAGGCAGCGGCAAACCAGGAGATCATCCGCAGATATTATCAGGCACTCTGCGACCGGAGAAAGGGAGATGCCAGCGACGTGATCATCCAGAAGCTGGAGCTTCTGATGAAGAAGGCGAAGCTGTCACCGGCAGACCGTCCGGTGGTTGCGGCAGCCAATATCCGTGCAGAGGAGACCGGAGGACCGGCAGCAGCCGTAGAGCTTCCGGACGGAACCATCGTGACCGGCAAGACCTCTCCGCTGCTGGGTGCATCCTCGGCCATGATCCTGAATGCACTGAAGGTGATGGCAGGCATCGACGACGCTGCAAAGCTGATCTCTCCGCAGGTTATCGAGCCGATCATGGAGCTGAAGGTGAAGTTCCTTAGGAACCATAACCCGCTCCTGCACATCGACGAGATCCTGATCGCCCTTTCCATCGCGGCTGTTTCGGATGAGACTGCGGCACGGGCGTACGCAGAGCTTCCGAAGCTGAAGGGCCTGGAGGTGCACAGCTCCGTGATCCTGTCCCAGGTGGATGTGGGTGTCTTCAAGAAGCTGGGCATGAACCTGACCTGTGAACCGAAGTACCAGAGTAAAAAACTTTACCACAATTAACTGCGCACGAAGTGCGCGTGCTGCGGTTTCATCAGTTTGGCGTATCTACGAATGGGGGTTACTATGTATTACTTTATCGTGAATTACCGCGGGGGGAACGGTCGCGGACAGAGGGTATGGAAGGACGTCAAGGCCATTCTGGAAGCGGAAAGTGTACCATATCATGCATGGCGGACCAGAGGCCGCGGACATGCGGCCCGGCTGGCGACGGGGATCATCCGGCGCTACAGCTCGAAGGACGTGCATGTGAATCTGATCGTGCTCGGCGGAGACGGCACCGTAAATGAAGTGATCAACGGCATTTCCGACTTTGACCGGGTCTGGCTGGGAGTGATCCCCACAGGCTCCGGAAATGATTTCGCCCGGGGGCTTGGGCTTCCGACGAAGCCGGTTCCGGCACTGATGCAGATCCTTAACTGCGAGATGCCCACCAGGGTGGACCTCGGCTGGGTGAAGGGAGACAATCAGGCAGCCCGGATGTTCGGGATCAGCGCAGGCATCGGTCTGGATGCGGAGGTCTGCAAGAAGGCTCTGAAATCCAAGCAGAAGCGGTTCCTGAACAAGCTGGGAGCAGGGAAGCTGACCTACCTTCTCCTTACCCTGGAGTCTCTGTTCAAAATGAAGACCCGAGACGGAAGAGTGATCTATGACGGTAACCTGGAGGATGTGCTCCGGGTGCGGAACATGATCTTCCTTGCAGCCATGAACCTGCCCTGGGAGGGCGGTGGAGTTCCCATGGCTCCGGATGCGGATCCGACGGACGGGAAGATCTCTACCTGCGTGGCGGAGAATATCCCGAAGTGGAAGACCTTCTTCGAGCTTCCGGTCCTGGTACGGGGAAAGCAGAAGAAGCTGAAGGGCTTTACCCTCCGGGACGGCGCGACGCTGGATATCGAGATGGAAGAACCCGTGGTCCTGCATGTGGACGGAGAGTACGGCGGGGATGTCCGCCGCATCCATATGGAGGTGCTTCCCGGACGCCTGCAGATGCTGATGGGTGCGCCCTGTTGTACCTGCGGTAACCCCGGGTCCTGGGATGGCCCCGGTTGCTCCTGTGGCTGCAGATAAGGATGGACGTTGAACCGTGGTCCCCTGCTTAAGCGGGACGACGGAAGACAGGAAAGGATAGGACAGTGGAAGATAAAAGATATGCAGTATTGATCGACTCCGACAACATTTCCTCCAAATATATCGGAAGTATTCTGGATGAGATGACGAAGTACGGAGTTGTAACCTATAAGAGAATCTACGGAGACTGGACCTCCACCCAGGCCGGAAAGTGGAAGAAAGAGCTGATGGAGAATTCCATCACCCCGATCCAGCAGTTCCGGAACACGGTGGGGAAGAATGCAACAGACTCCACTTTGATCATTGATGCCATGGACATCCTCTATACCGAGAGTGTGGACGGCTTCTGTATCGTATCCAGCGACGGGGACTTTACCCGTCTGGCCAGCAGGCTTCGCGAGTCCGGCATGGATGTTATAGGCATGGGGGAGAGCAAGACGCCCCGGTCCTTCCGTGCGGCATGCTCCGTCTTTACGGACCTGGAGCTGCTGCTGGATCAGTCTGTGGAGGAGTCCGGCAAGAACCTGCTGAAGAGCAAGAAGAAGAAAAAGTCCGAAAATGTTCTGGAGCAGAGCGTGGTGGAGAATGCCATCATCGAGATCATTACCGAGAACGACAACAAGGGACGGGAGACCGGGCTTGGAGAGATCGGAAGTCGTCTGCAGAAGAAGTACTCCGATTTCGACGTCCGGAACTACGGCTACAGCTCTCTTTCCACATTTATCGAAGAGATCCGCGGCTTCACCCTGAAGAAGACCAACAGTACCGTGACCGTAGTCCTGAAGGAAGATAAGGACATGAAGAAGCGTCTCATGCAGTACGTGGAGGACGAGGTGCGGAAGGAAGGCGAGGACGGGATCGAGCTCGGCCTTCTGGGGCAGCGGCTTTACGCCGAGTATCCGCAGTTCAACGCGAAGGAGTTCGGTTATGCCACCTTCGCAAAGTTTGTTCTGGGGATCAAGTCCCTCAGCATCGAAACATCAGAGAACAACCGCGTGAAGGTTTATGCAAAGGACCAAAGCAGCGGAAAGAAGGAGAAGAAGCACTGACATGCGTTACTATATCGCGGACCTGCATTTTTATCATGGGGTCCTGAACACCCGGATGGATCATAGAGGCTTTGAATCCGGGGAGGCCATGAATGAGGCAATGATCGGGCGCTGGAACGCCAAGGTCCGGAAGAATGACGAGGTGGTGATCCTGGGGGATTTCTCCTTCGGGACGGCGGACCAGACGAATCAGCTGCTGGAGCGGCTGAACGGGAAGCTCTATCTGATCTACGGGAATCATGACCGGTACGTTAATTCCCGCGGCTTTAACCAGTTCCGGTTCAAATGGATCAAGCCCTACGCGGAGCTGTCCGACGAGAACCGGAAGGTGGTACTCAGCCACTACCCGGTATTCTGCTATAACGGGCAGTACCGCCTGGATGCATCGGGGAATCCCAAGGCCTATATGCTGTACGGGCATGTACATAACAGCTACGACGAGGTGCTGATCAACCGCTTTATCCGGATGACCAGAGAGTCCAGGAGGCAGGTCTTCGGAAGGGAGGGACTCAGTCCGATTCCCTGCAACATGATCAACTGCTTCTGTATGTTCTCGGACTATACGCCCCTTTCCCTGGATGAGTGGATCGAGGTGGACAGAAAGCGCCGGGAGGCACTGACGGAAGCGGACGCAGAGGGACTATTGGAGGAGCTGCCCGGAATCGTGGAGGAGCCCGGAGAAAACGGGAGCCCGGAGGAGACAGAAACTACCGAAACCAGTGAAGAATCATAAGGAGACATAGCATGCATAACAGTTTTCGTTTACCATACCATCTGATCGTGGAAGAGGGGATCTTCGACCGCATCCCGGACGTTATGAAGGACGTCATTCCGAATCTGGCGGATCAGAAAATGATCCTTGTTACGGAGGAGAACCTGAAGGGAATCTTTGAGAATCAGCTAAGGCGGATCGAAGAGGATTTTAAACACCCGGAGCTGTATCTGATCCGGTCTGCCACCTATGACGCAGCCGTGGCTCTGGCCAAGTATATCACCATGAACAACATCCGGATCGTTATCGGCTTCGGTGGCGGAACCGTGCTGGATCTGGCGAAGTTCGCGGCATTTGTATCGAAGAGCACCCTGATCTCCCTTCCCACAACGCTTTCCAATGACTCCCTGGCTTCACCGGTTGCGGTTCTCGGAACGGAAGGAAAGGCAAGAAAGACATTTAAATGTACGATCCCCCATGCGATCCTCGTGGACGTGAATACCATCGTGTCCGCGCCGGAGCGCCAGCTGCTGTCCGGCGTCGGAGACTCCGTCAGCAAGTATACCGCCCTGGTGGACTGGAAGAAGGCCTACGACAAGGGGCTGGAGCATGTGGATGATTTCGCATATATGATCTCGAAGATGGCATTTAACTCCATCGCCTATAACGACATGAAGGAGCTGAAATCCAAGGACTTCATCAAGCGTCTTACCCAGGCTCTGGTCATGGGTGGTCTGGCCATGGAGATCGCAGGTTCCTCCCGCCCCAGCAGCGGCTCGGAGCACCTCTTCTGTCATGCACTGGATGAGCTTTACAGTGAGCAGGTGTCGGTTCCCCACGGGATTGCCGTTGCCATGGGAAGCTACGGTGCCTGCAAGTTCCAGAACCGGAATGTTCCGAAGATCACAAGGATCATCAAGGAGTACGGAATCCCCGTATGTCCCTCCGCATGGAAGATCACACCCGAGATCTTCGTGGGCGCATGGCAGCAGGCTCCCGGTACCCGTCCGGACCGTTATACCGTACTGAACGAGACGGATCTTTCCACGGAGATGCTGACGAAGCTCTACTATGAGATGGAAGAGATCTTCGCGTAACGATCATAAAATGGGTTTTGAAGATATTTTGAAAAAGTTCCATAAAACCGTAAGCGGAATACGTAAGTAAAGATAGGAGGGGTGCCGGTTGGAGGAAAAAGCATTTGAGGAGTGCATGCGACGCATGGCCTCCGGAGACCGGGATGCCTTGCGCGTGGTCTATGAAGCATACCTGAAGCTCATATTTTCCGTTTGCATGAACCAGTTGAAACACCGGGAGGCAGCGGAAGACGTTGCCTCCGAGTTTTTTATCCGACTCTTCCGGGTGGCGGGCAGCTTCAAGGGAGACGGACACCACAAGGCCTGGCTGGTTACCATTGCAAAGAATATGTGCGTGGACTATATGAGAAAGAACGGACGGGAGATCGCCGTTCTGGATGAGCCGGCAGGCGAGGATGATGACATGCAGCGGGAGGTCAGCGCGGACGAAGCGGGAGCCTCACCCATGTTCCACCGGTCCAACGGCCCGGACATGGCGGAAAGCACCACAAACCGACTGACACTGGAAGCGGCCATGCGACTGCTCAGCGATAAGGAAAAGGAAGTAATCGACCTGAAGCTGACGGCGGGCTTTACATTTAAGGAAATCGCGGAGATGCTGGGGATGCCCCAGGGAACCGTGTCGTGGCACTATAACGAAGCAATCAAAAAGCTAAGGAGGTATATGCAGGATGGCTAAAAAAATGAATATCCCTGAAGAAGAAGCATACCTCCGGATGCTGGATCAGGAGGTGCCGGACCTCTGGGGACGGATCGAAGCCGGCCTCGGACCGGAGAAGAAGGAGTCCCGGGAAGACAGGTTCCTTGCTTCGCAGTATGCAGAAAATGTAGTACCGTTCGATCAGGGAGCGGTTAAGAATAAGAGCAACAAAAAGCGTGTTTGGGTGATCGCAGGTATCGCGGCCGCAGCAGCGATCCTGATCGCATCCCTGGCGATCTTCGGCTTCGGAAAGCGGAGCACGAAGGATAACGCTTCTGATAATAACAGTTCGGATAACACCCTGAATTCCTACACGGCCGGAAATGATGGGACCGACGCGGCTTCCATGAAGGAGGAGGCGAATGCCGAATCGGCAGAGATGCGGGATGACCTCGACATCTCCGGTACGAAGGGGGATAGAAACGCATCCTACTCCCTGAACCCGAATTATGACAAGAAGAAGCTTGAAGAGTACGGAAAGACCGTAGAGCAGGCTGAGTTTTCTCAGGGTGTAACCGCAGGCGACGGAGCGACTCCGAGAGAGGAGTCCGACGAGATGCAGCCCGTGGTAACCTATATCCAGGCTGTACGGGGTGAGAGCTATACGGCGAAGGCCCTTGCCGAGAGAACAAGGACGGATCTGGGCGTACAGCTTTACATGATGAAGGACGGAGCACCGGTGCTTTACCGGATCGCCCGCATAACCTACGAGGGTGACGTGGAGATCATTCCGGTGGATACGGACAGCATCATCCTCACGAATGAAGAGTATCAGGCCGTGAAGGAAACCATAGCCGGAGACCGGACCGTGGAAGCCCGCGATGACATCATCGACGGAGAGGTTGTATACTTCATTCCATGATATAGAACGAAAGCAGGAAGGCACTTCTACGGCCTTCCTGCTTTTTGTCAGGCACTTCTACACTTCTACGCGTACGAAAAGAAACTTGCGGGATTCCGGGACACGTGTTAGAGTTAGCGGGTGAGGGGAATCCTGAAAACAGTTTTTTATTGACGAGCAAAAGGATTATGAGGTCGTAAATGGACGGACAGGAAATAAAGAACGAGAAAAAAGAACGCGTCCTTCTGGTTGCGGTTCAGCTGCCGGGGGCTCCGGAGGTGGAACCGCTGCTTCGGGAGCTGGGGGAGCTGGCAGAAACCGCCGGCGGTGAGGTGGTCGGCACCCTGGTGCAGCCGAAGGACCGGATCGATCCCGGGACCTATCTGGGAAGCGGGAAGATCGAGGAGCTGCGGGAACTGGTTCTGGAGACGGGGTCGGATACCGTGATCACGGATGACGAGCTCTCCCCGGCGCAGCAGAAGAATCTGGAACGGGCACTGGACGTAAAGGTTCTGGACAGGACCGGCGTGATCCTGGATATCTTTGCGGATCATGCAAGGACCAGCGAAGGAAAGCTGCAGGTGGAGCTGGCGCAGCTACGGTACAACCTGTCCCGGCTGTCCGGACAGGGAACGGCACTGTCCCGTCTGGGTGGCGGAATCGGAACCAGAGGCCCCGGTGAGAAGAAGCTGGAGCAGGACCGCCGGGCAGTCAGAAACCGGATCGGTCAGCTGCGGCGGGAGCTGGAGGACGTGGTAACCCACCGTGAACTGAACCGGAAGGAGCGAACGAAGAAGGGTGTTCCGGTTGCAGCCATC
The DNA here is from genome assembly GCA_902760755.1 of uncultured Lachnospiraceae bacterium. Taxonomy (GTDB): domain Bacteria; phylum Bacillota; class Clostridia; order Lachnospirales; family Lachnospiraceae; genus Eubacterium_Q. The sequence goes on from CACWHK010000024.1 coordinate 10,329, forward strand.
GTGGGCTACACAAATGCCGGGAAATCCACACTGCTGAACTTCCTCACGGACGCCGGGATCCTGGCAGAGGATAAGCTCTTCGCAACCCTGGACACCACAACCCGTGCCCTGGAGCTGCCGGGAAAGCAGCAGATCCTGCTGACGGATACCGTCGGCTTTATCCGGAAGCTTCCCACGGAGCTGATCCGTGCCTTCCGAAGCACCCTGGAGGAAGCGGCCTACGCGGATTATCTGATCCATGTGGTGGATGCCTCTGATCCGGAGTGGGAGACCTATATGAAAACCGTCTATGAGACGCTGGATCTTCTGGAAATCCGGGAGAAGCCTGTGCTTACGGTCTTCAATAAGATGGATCTGGTAGAGGGGGAGACACATTTCCTGGATGACCGTGCGGAGAAGATCGTAAAGATCTCGGCGAAGCACGGACAGGGAATGGACTCGCTGCAGGAAGCCCTTGCGGAGCTGCTCCGGGGCGGAAAGAAGAAGCTGGCCATGACCCTCTCCTTTGATCAGATGTCCCTTCTGTCGGAGATCCGGAAGAAGGGAGAGCTGCAGGTGGAGGACTACCGCGCCGAAGGCGTCTACGTGGAGGCCTATGTGCCGGCAGAGCTGTATAATCGGATCATGCGATGAACAAAGTGCAACAATCCGGCGCTCGCATTTATGCAAAAACGAAAAAAATAAACGAACTTCACATTTCCTCTGTGAAAATGAATGTAGATATGGTAGAATTATTCACTAATTAAGGAGCTGCACTGAAAGGAGCTTTGAGATGAAACCATATGCTGAAATGACGAAGGATGAACTGGAGATGGAGCTGGCGGAGCTTCGCTCGAGATATCACAAGTTCCAGGAGAAGGATCTGGCGCTGGATATGAGCCGCGGCAAGCCGTGCCGTGAGCAGCTGGATATCTCCATGGGAATGATGGATGCGCTGAATTCCGGCGTGGATCTTTCCTGCGAGGATGGAACCGACTGCCGTAATTACGGTGTGCTGACCGGTATCCACGAGGCAAAGGTTCTGATCGGGGATATGATGGAGAACAACCCGGATAATATCATCATTTACGGCAATTCATCGCTGAACGTGATGTATGATACGGTTTCGAGAGCCATGACACACGGTATCCTGGGCAACACCCCGTGGTGCAAGCTGGACAAGGTGAAGTTCCTCTGTCCGGTACCGGGATATGATCGTCATTTTGCAATTACGGAATATTTCGGGATCGAGATGATCCCGGTTCCCATGTCCCCCACGGGACCGGACATGGATCTGGTAGAGAAGCTGGTATCCGAAGATGATGCCATCAAGGGAATCTGGTGCGTACCGAAGTACTCCAATCCCCAGGGCTATTCCTACTCGGACGAGACGGTACGTCGGTTTGCACGGCTGAATCCGGCTGCAAAGGACTTCCGGATCTTCTGGGATAATGCCTACGGCATCCACCACCTGTATGATGATGACCAGGATTATCTGATCGAGATCCTGGCAGAGTGCAAGCGTGCCGGCAATCCGGACCTTGTATATAAGTTCGCTTCCACCTCGAAGATCACCTTCCCGGGCAGCGGTATCGCAGCACTGGCTACGTCACCCAACAACCTGGAGGACATCATGTCCCAGATGAAGAACCAGACCATCGGACATGATAAGGTGAACCAGCTGCGTCACGTACGTTTCTTCGGAGACATTCATATGATGACGGAGCATATGCGGAAGCATGCAGATATCATCCGCCCGAAGTTCGAGGCGGTTCTGGAGATCTTCGATCGTGAGCTTTCCGGCCTGGGCGTCGGTGAGTGGACGAAGCCGAAGGGAGGGTACTTCATCAGCTTTGATGCCCTTCCGGGATGCGCGAAGGAGATCGTTTCCAAGGCAAAGAAGGCAGGCGTTACCATGACCGGTGCAGGCGCAACCTGGCCGTATGGTAAGGATCCGCAGGATTCCAACATCCGCGTGGCACCCACCTACCCGACCCTGGAGGACCTGAAGACGGCTGCTGAGCTCTTTACGCTCTGCGTAAGACTTGTCAGCGCAAAGAAGATCCTGGATGAGATGCAGTAAGTATGAAACCGGATATCGTATACGAAGATAATTACATGATCGCAGTGGTGAAGCCCTTCGGGGTTCCGTCCCAGTCCGATCACTCCAACCGGGAGGACATGGTAAGTGCGGTAAAGAACTTCATGTTCGACCGCGGGGATACGGACGAGGAGCCGTATCTTGCAGTGATCAACCGGCTGGACCGGCCGGTGGCAGGCATCCTGCTTCTGGCCAAGACACCGGAAGCAGCTGCGAAGCTGACGGATATGGTGCAGGACCGGAAAATCGAGAAATGCTATCAGGCGGTGGTCCGCGGTGAGATCCCGGAGGACGAAGGAACCTGGACGGACTGGCTGGTTGCGGATAAGAAGGAAAATGCATCCCGGGTGGTTCCGGAGGGAACCGCCGGCGCGAAGAAGGCAGTGCTTTCCTACGAGGTTCTGGATGTGATCGAGACCGATGAGGGTGTTTACACCTACCTCCTGGTACATCTGGAAACCGGACGGCATCATCAGATCCGCTGTCAGATGGCAGCCCACGGCTTCCCCATCTGGGGTGACGTGAAGTACGGACCGACTCCCGGCAAAAAGCCGCAGGAGAGCAGTAAAAATGCCGGAAAACAAAGGGGAAAGAACCGGCCCGGCAGGGGAGCAGGAAAATCCGCAGCGCCGGAGATCGGACTTTACAGCACCCTGATCCGGTTTTCACATCCCTACACGGGAGAAGAGGTCTTCCTGCACCGGGAACCGGAGGGAAGAGCCTTTGATCTGATGGATGCAGAAGAGGAAGACTGGTAAGAGAATCACAAAGAAAAGGAAGAATATCATGGCAAACGATAAGAAGAAGGTAGAAGCCATCACATCGATGGATGAAGATTTCGCACAGTGGTATACGGATGTGGTCCTGAAGGCGGACCTCACCGGTTACACCAGCGTTAAGGGCTTTATGGTCCTGAAGCCGGCAGGCTATGCCATCTGGGAGCTGATCCAGAAGCAGCTGGATGCACGGTTCAAGGAAACCGGCGTAGAGAATGTTTATCTCCCGCTGATGATCCCGGAGAGTCTGCTGGAGAAGGAGAAGGATCATGTGGAGGGCTTTGCTCCGGAGGTTGCATGGGTAACCCACGGCGGAACCGCAAAGCTGCAGGAGCGGATGTGCGTACGTCCTACCTCCGAGACTCTGTTCTGCGACTTCTATCAGAAGGACATCACCTCCTATCGTGATCTTCCGAAGGTATACAACCAGTGGTGCTCCGTAGTCCGCTGGGAGAAGGAGACCCGCCCGTTCCTCCGCTCCAGAGAATTCCTGTGGCAGGAGGGCCATACGGCACATGCAACTGCGGAAGAGGCCCAGGAGAGAACCGAGCAGATGCTGAATGTCTATGCGGATTTCTGTGAGGATGTGCTGGCGATCCCGGTGGTTCGCGGCCAGAAGACCGAGAAGGAGAAGTTCGCAGGTGCGGTAGCAACCTACACCATCGAAGCACTTATGCATGACGGCAAGGCTCTGCAGTCCGGAACCAGCCACAACTTCGGTGACGGCTTCGCACAGGCCTTCGGCGTGCAGTATACAGATAAAGACAATACCCTGAAATATGTACATCAGACCAGCTGGGGCGTGACCACACGTCTGATCGGAGCCGTGATCATGGTGCACGGTGATAACGACGGACTGGTACTTCCTCCGCGGATCGCACCGACACAGGTGATGATCATTCCGATCCAGCAGAAGAAGGAAGGTGTCCTGGAAGCAGTGGATGCCCTGCAGGAGAAGCTGGCGAAGGTAGCCCGCGTGAAGACCGACAAGACGGACAAGTCCCCCGGATTCAAGTTCGCAGAGCAGGAAATGCGTGGGATTCCGCTTCGGATCGAGGTTGGTCCCCGTGACCTGGAGAACGGTGAGGCAGTGGTTGTCCGGAGAGACACCGGTGACAAGCAGACCGTGAAACTGGAAGAGCTGGAGACACTGATCCCGACCCTTCTTGACACCATCCAGAAGGAAATGCTGGAGCGCGCAAGGGCACACCGTGATGCACATACCTACACGGCAGAGAACTGGGAGCAGTTCAGGGAGACCATCGAGACCAGGCCCGGCTTCATCAAGGCTATGTGGTGCGGTGATCAGGCCTGTGAGGATGCCATCAAGGAGGAGACCGGTGCAACCACCCGTTGCATGCCATTCGAGCAGGAGCATATCTCCGATACCTGCGTTTACTGCGGTAAGGCAGCAAAGAAGATGGTATACTTCGGACGCGCTTACTAAGAAGAATCTTTCAGGGACAGCCCGGCTGTCCCTGTTTTCTGTCTCTCGCAAAGTTCCGTAAGACTATAGATCGGAGAAGCCTATGAAGATTTTTATCCCCCAGGATGTTCTGTGGATCCTTCGAAAACTGAATGAGAACGGGTTCGAGGCCTACGTGGTGGGCGGATGTGTCCGCGACAGTATCCTCGGACGCAAGCCCAGTGACTGGGACATCACCACGGATGCGGAGCCCATGCAGGTGAAGGGAATCTTCCGCAGGACCATCGACACCGGCCTGCAGCACGGAACCGTGACGGTCATGAACCACGGTGTGGGATATGAGGTGACGACCTACCGCCTGGACGGAGATTACAGCGACCACAGACGCCCGGAGTCCGTTACATTTTCGCGGGATCTGGCAGACGATCTGATGCGCCGGGACTTTACGGTCAATGCCATGGCCTACCACCCGGAGAAGGGCCTTGTGGACCTTTACGACGGTCTGGCAGACATGAAGGCACGGGTGATCCGGGCCGTGGGAGACCCGGATGAGCGCTTCGATGAGGATGCCCTCCGGATCCTGCGTGCCGTACGCTTTGCGGCACAGCTGGGCTTCACCATAGAACCGGCAACGAAAGCAGCCATCCGGAACCATGTGGAGGATCTGTCCCACGTCAGCGTGGAACGGATCGAGACGGAGCTGACCAAGCTGATCTGCTCCCCGCATCCCGAGGAAATGGAGGAGCTATACGAGCTGGGGATCACGGCGAAGATCCTTCCGGAATTCGACCGCATGATGGAGACACCCCAGAATACCCCCTACCACTACACGGATGTGGGCCATCACACCATTGCGGTGATGCAGCATGTATCTCCGACGAAGGCCATGCGCTACGCGGCACTGCTGCATGATATCGGAAAGCCTGCGTGCAGGACCACGGACGAGGCGGGCGTGGATCACTTCAAGAAGCATCCCATCGTGGGTGAACCCATGGCGGAACAGGTGCTCCGGAGGCTGAAGCTGGACAACAAAACCATCGACAGCGTCTGCCGGCTGGTGCTCTGGCATGATTTCGGGATCAACGATGATCTGACGGATGCCGGCTTCCGGCGCGGCATGTCGAAGATGGGGATCGAGCATTTTCCGGAATATCTGGAGATCCGAAGGGCGGATACGGCAGGACAGAGTGATTACCGGAAGGAAGAGAAGCAGGAAACCATCAACCGCCTGATCCGTATGTACGAGAAGACCGTAGAGGCTGAGGCGGCACTGACCGTCCGGGACCTTGCCATCGGCGGAAAGGAGCTGAAGGAAGCAGGCGTTCCCGCAGGGCCGAGGATGGGAGAGATCCTGGGGCATCTTCTGGATTATGTGCTGGAGGATCCGGCACGGAACACAAGAGAGGAGCTCCTTTCGGAAACAGAACGGTTTTTGCGCATAATTTTGGCATAAATCAAAGGAATTTGACTTCCCTTTTATACGAAAAAATGGTACAATACCACTAATTATGCAAGCATGAATATACTAGGAGGCACATCATGGCTGACTATATGAAAACCTATGAGCAGTGGGTGAACAGCTCTTTCTTTGACGAGGAAACAACGAAGGAACTGAAGTCCATCGAGGGAAATGAAGCGGAGATCCGTGAGCGGTTCTTCGATGATCTTGAGTTCGGAACCGCAGGACTTCGCGGCATAATCGGTGCAGGAACCAACCGCATGAACACCTACGTGGTGGCACGTGCGACACAGGGTCTTGCCAACTATATCATTTCCAGACATGCGGAAAACCGCGGGGTTGCCATCGCATTTGACTGCCGCAGATTCTCTCCGGAGTTCGCGGATGTTGCAGCCTGTGTTCTGGCGGCAAACGGAATTAAGGCATTTCGCTTCGAGTCGCTTCGTCCGACACCGGAGCTTTCCTTCGCAGTCCGTTATCTCGGATGTATCGCCGGCATCAATATCACTGCCAGCCACAATCCGCCGGAGTATAACGGCTACAAGGTTTACTGGGAGGATGGCGCGCAGATCACGCCTCCGAACGATATCGGGATCATGCTGGAGGTAAAGAAGCTCTCCATCGAGGATTCCAAAATGATCACCGTGGAGGAGGCTAAAGCCAAGGGCCTGTATCAGGTGATCGGCAAGGAAGTGGATGATGCCTACATGGCAGAGTTAAAGAAGCTTGTCATCCATCAGGATACCATCGATCAGTATGCTAAGGATATCAAGGTGGTTTACTCCCCGCTTCACGGCACGGGCAACATCCCGGCACGCCGGATCCTGGCAGAGATCGGTTTTGAAAATGTATACGTCGTACCGGAGCAGGAGCTTCCGGACGGTGATTTCCCGACGGTTTCCTATCCGAACCCGGAGGCTAAGGAAGCCTTCGAGCTGGCCCTTAAGCTTGCAAAGGAGAAGGATGCGGATCTGGTGCTTGCAACCGATCCGGATGCAGACCGTCTCGGTGTCTATGTAAAGGATTCCAAGACCGGCGAGTACATGTGCCTCACCGGAAATATGTCCGGTTCCCTTCTGGCAGAGTATGAGATCTCCCAGATCCAGGCAACCCGCGGACTTCCGGAGGACGGACGGCTCATCAAGTCCATCGTTACCACCAATCTGGCAGACTGTATCGCAGAGGCCTACGGGGTAAAGCTGGAGGAGTGTCTGACCGGCTTTAAGTTCATCGGACAGAAGATGCTTTCCTATGAGCACAGCGGACACGGAACCTATCTGTTCGGCTTCGAAGAGAGCTACGGCTGCCTGATCGGAACCCATGCAAGAGATAAGGATGCCATCGTTGCCACCATGGCACTTTGCGAGGCGGCAACCTACTATAAGTCCATCGGCAAGACCCTCTGGGATGCCATGATCGACATGTACGAGAAGTACGGCTACTGGACGGACAGCATCTCCACCATCACCATGAAGGGTGTGGATGGCGTGGAGAAGATCAAGTCCATCATGAAGCTGCTTCGGAAGGATATTCCCACAAATATCGCAGGCTACGACGTGATCGCGGTACGCGACTACGATACGGACGTTGTCCGGAACCTGCACACCGGTGCAGAGACACCCACCTTCCTGCCGAAGTCCAACGTTCTTTACTTCGAGCTTTCCGATGACGCATGGCTGTGCGTACGGCCCTCCGGAACCGAGCCGAAGATCAAGTTCTACTTCGGTCTGAAGGGAACCTCTCTGGAGAATGCAAAGGAGCTTTCCAAGGACTTTGAGTATAAGCTTCAGGGCCTGATCAACAGCCTGGTGAATGCATAAATAAACGAAGACAAGACCACTGCAACCTCTCAGGGAAACCGCGAGAGGTTACAGTTTTGTTAAGAAGTCAGTTGCTCTGTTCACGAATGAAAGGTGGCATGTAATGACAGGAAGAGTCAGAAAGAAACTGTTTACGGCCCTGCTGCTCCTCGGGGGTGTATTCACCGGGAGTCAGATGGCTGTAAATGCCAATCCGCCGGATGTTTCCTACAGCGGGATCGAGAAGGAGGCGTACTATGATACCCTTCGGGAAGCCTTCTACATGGGGGATTATGATGAGGTCGGAGCCTGCAACGGATGGGTGCAGCGCGTGATCAACAAGTCCGGCCTGATCGGAGAGCTGGTTGTGGACGGAACCACGGTGGAAGAGCTGAATGACGCGCTGGATAAGAGCCCGTATGCAACCCTGGTTGCAAGCCGGACCGGAGATCAGAATGATTATCAGGATACCAGCGACGACATGATCCGCGACGTCAATGAGGGGAAGATCAAGGCCGGAGACATCCTCATTTTCACCAAGAACATGAATGATTATTACAACACTCCGAGTCCCCACTGGCTGCATGCAGCCATCGCCATGGAGGAGAACTATCATGGCAAGGTGGAGAACTATCAGAACTACGGTCTGACTCGCTGGAGAGATACCTATATCGGTTATCCCTCCATGGCACACGCCCTGGCACCGATCTTCGGTGTGGAGTACTACACGCCCATGACCTCCGTGCATTCCTATGATGCAGGTGCTGACGACGGATCCACCGGATACTACGTATACCGTCTGGAGCCGGAGAAGTATCAGGAGGACCTGAAGAAGGCGGAAGAAGAGAAGAAGAAGTCCGAAGAGGCTGCAAAGAACACAACGGAAGCTGCGAAGCCCCAGACCACGGAAAGCCCCTCCGGCAACGGCGGAGCCGTAAGTACCGAAGCGGAGCAGACGGAAACCGGCGTGCAGGAAATGAATACAAGCAGTGTAAACTCCGGCGGCGGGATGGAGAAGGTCGGAAACATCCTCGGGGTGCTGATCACGCTTCTCTCACTGGCGCTGATCCTGTTCCTGGTACTGCTGATATAGCAAGCGGAAAACGTTAGTGATAGATTGAGGAAGGTGCGCTCATGACAAAGTCATGACATGGGAATCGCACCGACCGACGCGCCGCCGAACTTGCGTGAGGGGGCAATACATATGATTCGGGGAGGAGTTACGATGAACAGAAAATCTCAGTTTCGCGTATCGGCAGTGGTGATCGTTATTGCCGTGATCTTTATCGCGATCATGACCATCAGCCGTGCAGGAAAGCAGAGTGTGGACCTTTCCGCAGCCGTAACCGTAAAGGGCGGCCTGATCACGGAGGGACAGAGCCAGACCAGCTACCTGCCTGCGCCGGGCAAGAAATGTACCTTTGAAGTGACGGTAAGCGGTCAGAAGGAGATCACTTCCGCAGCTCAGCTTTACAAGGATGCGGCCATGAAGGAGTCTCTTGCAACTCTGGATCTTACCGGTGGTTCCGCAAAGACCGAGAGCCTGGAGGTGGACGGTGACGGTGTCTACCTGCTGCTGGCAAGAAGCATCGCTGCAGATGCAGGTGCAGCCCTGGCAGACGGAACCTACAAGGTGACCTACGCGGTTAAGGTTGTGGGTGAAGGCGGATCGGGAACCCTGATCCTGATGCTGCTCCTGATCGCGGTTGTAACCGTTGCATTTCTCTGGATGCTTTCCTACGAGACAGGAAAGGAAGCAACCTACAGCAAGAAGAGGATCCGCATGCGGGGCAAGGCCTTCATGCATGCCTTCTTTGTACTGACCATGATGATCCTTACCTTTGCACTTCTGGACGGCGTATCGGATCAGTTCCCCTTTACAACGTATCAGGCAGGCTTGATCTCCGTGATCGTTGCGGCAACCGTATTTGTGATCCTGGCGGACCGTCTGGATGCGTATCTCGGCTTCTCCGAGCGCCGCGGACAGATCATCGCCATGCTCAGTGCCGTTGTACTTGTAAATATGATCGTTGTGCTGATCCAGGCCTTCTCCAATAAGAGCTCCGGCTCCAAGCTGGGCAACTGGATCGTGAATCTGGTAACAGCCGTAGCATTTTTCGTGATGGTGATCGCACTGCTCACAAAGAAGAAGACCGCTTCCTCCGGACGGAGAAGAAGCAGTACACGGAGCAGCGCTCCGAAGAGAAAGGCTGCGCCGGTTTCCGATGATGTGGAGCTTTATGATGCACCGACGAATTACGATCCCTATGATGACAGCGGATATGGCAGCTACAGCGGAGCGGGCAGCATCGAAGAGAACATCGACGACATAGATTTCTAAGGGTTAATTCATATACAAAAAGAGGCCGGGACGTAGAGCATTTGAAATGTTCTACGTCCCGGCCTCCTTTTGTTATTCCGGAATTGTTCCGGAGAATCTCTTTCGATTATGCCGGATATCCTTCTTCCTCGCAATCCGCGATGGTAAGGGTCCGAAGCTGTGCGTCGCTGACTTCCTTCTCTGCAACGATCCGGGTAGCCTGCCGTTCGATACACCGCTCGATGAAGTTCCGTACCTCACGGGCATTTGCGAAGTTCTCCTCATGGGCCTTCGCACGGGTATCCAGGTACTTCCGGATATAGGCGGCTGCCTGCTCGTCCGGTGTATATTCCTGCTTCTTGCACATGGATTCGAAGATCTTATAGAGCTCGTCTCCGGTGTAATCCTTGAAGAAGATATTCTTGTTGAATCTGGACTTAAGTCCCGGGTTGGAGTTTACGAACTCCTCCATCAGCTCGGTGTAGCCTGCCACGATCACGATCAGGTTATCCCGGTTATCCTCCATCCGCTTCAGGAGCGTATCCAGCGCTTCCTTTCCGAAGTCCTTCTCGTCCTTTCCCGCGGTCAGGGTATAGGCCTCATCGATAAAGAGGATACCGCCGATGGCACTGTCGATCACCTCGGCTGTCTTGGCTGCGGTCTGACCGATATAGCCAACCACCAGATCGGAACGATCCACCTCCACCAGCTGTCCGCCGGTCACAACGCCGAGAGCCTTGTAGATCTTGGCCAGAAGTCGCGCCACGGTGGTCTTGCCGGTTCCCGGATTTCCGGAGAACACAAGGTGCAGGGTGATGTCCGGCTGCTTCATGCCGCGTTCCTCCCGCATCTTCCGTACCTTGATCAGGTTGATCAGATTCGTCAGATCCTGCTTTACGGCATCCAGCCCCACCAGGGAATCCAGCTCCTCCATCAGCTCCTCCAGAGTCTTCGGCTTTTCCTCCGCAACCTTCGGAGCCACGGTCTGGGGTGGAGTCTGGTTATTCGTCTGCCCCTTATTTACGGCAGGGTTGGCGTTGTGTGTCACGCTCTTCGGATTCCGGAAGGAACCCTTCAGCCGTGCCGCATTTATGGAATCCGCAGAGATCAGCTCTCCCGGATTTCCCACGTTGTAAAGACCGAAATCCTTCAGGAAGTTGTTCAGCATGATCACATAGTTGGAAAGATTACTGATCTCCGTGACCGTGCTTCCGTTGCCGTTTCCTATGGTGAACTCGGTTCCGAGGTCGTTAAATGTATCAACGACCACGCGGGAGAACGCGCGTCCCAGCTGATCGCGGCGGGCACCGCCGGAGAGATCATACTTCGCAAAGTAGGTGAGAGCGCGCGGAACGGTGTTGATGAATTCCGGCTTCAGGCTCCGGTCATAGCGGAGCGTAAGGAACTGCCTGATATCCACATACATGGTCAGGTATTCCATGATGAAGGTTCTCTCATAATTCGTGTCGGAACCGTCCGGCTCGTACAGGAATCCGAGAAAGAGGAGATAGTCGAACTTCAGCATCTCCCGAAGCGTCATGGTTCCCGGCGGCATGACACCGCTGGCATTTACCTGATCCGCCAGCTGCAGTGACAGCTGGACCTTCTTGTATAATTCGTAGTTTGTCATTTTGATCCTTCTCCTTCCCCAAAAGGGAGTTTACATTAAAACAGTATAGCATATTCTTTGGAGGGTGGAAATTAAATTTTGATGAAGATCTCCGTAAGATCAGATGAAAGATGAAGGGGATTTCCCATGCTTCCCCTGTCTTGTCACACCCGTGACGGTATGCTATAATACCACATGTGTTTTTACGTCCGGTTACGGACTGCAGGAGAAAAGAGGAGGAATCATGCGTCTTCGGCCATGCATCGATATACATAACGGTGAGGTGAAGCAGATCGTGGGCGGGAGCCTTTCGGATCTTTCGCTTCCGGAGACCAACTTCGTAGCCTCCGAGGGCGGAGCCTTCTACGGGCGTCTCTACCGGGAGCTTGGGCTGCCGGGCGGACATATCATCCTGCTTAATCCGGCAGGAACACCGGAGTATGAAGCGGATATCGAAACAGCCCGTGAGGCGCTGGCGGAGTATCCCGGAGGACTGATGATCGGTGGAGGAGTTACGGCCGAAAATGCGGCACATTTCCTTGATCTTGGAGCCTCCCATGTGATCGTTACCTCCTATGTGTTCCGGAACGGGCGTGTGGACTGGAAGCGGCTGGAGCGTCTTACCCGTGAGGTGGGACGGGAACGGCTGGTGCTGGACCTTAGCTGCAGGCGGACGGACCGGGGGTACTGTATCGCAACGGACCGCTGGCAGAAACTGACAGAGGTTTACATAACAACGGAAACCCTGGAGCTTCTGATGGAATCCTGTTCGGAATATCTGATCCACGCAGTGGATGCGGAAGGAAAGCGAAACGGGATCGAGGAACCCCTGGCAAGACAGCTGGGAGACTGGGGAAAGCTCCCCATTACCTACGCCGGAGGCGTGGGAAGCTTCGAGGATCTGGAGACCTTACGTGAGGCCGGAAGTGACCGGCTGGATGTCACCATCGGAAGTGCGCTCTCCATCTTCGGGGGAGATATGGATCTGGCTGAGGTTATCCGTTTCCTGAAGGACAGCGGGAAGCATCCGGAATCCGAGTGCTGATTATCGTAAAAAATGACCGATCCGTAACAGAAACGGAAGGGGAAACGGTCTATACTATAGGATAGAGAGAACGTGAACTGTCTCGAAAAGAGACCTGTATGGAGGGATTGCAATGAGTAAGAAAGGGATGAAGCGCTTCCTTGCGCTGGCGCTGGCCGGCTCCATGGCTGTCGGCATGATCGGCTGCGGCAAGTCGGAGGAGGGCACCACGGGAAGCACAGCTTCGACAACTGCCACCACCGCAACTACGGCGGAGACGGAAGCATCAACGGAGCCTGTGACCGAGGAGGTAACCGAGGAGAAGAAGGACCTCAACGTGAAGCCGGGAGACGTGATCGTTGATATGGACTTTGAGGACGGGAAGACCGGCAACTTCAACGTTTACACCAAGGGCGGCAAGTTCGAGATGGAGAATGTGAACGGTCAGCTGGTGCTTCACATCGAGACCTGCGGAAGCGTGGACTACGCAAACCAGATCTTCTATGACGGATATCAGCTGCTGCAGGGCGCGGAGTACACCTTCAGCTTTGATGTATCCAGCACCATTCCGCGTACCATCGAGTATCGGAGCGGTCAGATCAACGGCGCGGACTATCACGCATACCAGGGCGAGTATATCCAGATCGGACCGGAGGTGCAAACCATTACTGCGGACTTCTTCATGGAGGAGGAGTCGGATCCGGCACCGCGTATGGTATTTAACATGGGAAAGCAGACGGATATGACCGAGGATCCGGGCCCGCATGACATCATCATCGACAACATCAAGCTGGTGGTGAAGGATGTTACAAATGCCCAGGTTCTGGAAGGCCTTCCGGACTATCCGAACGTAAATATCGATCAGATCGGTTATCTTCCGAATGATCTGAAGACCGTTGTGGTTAAGGGCAAGGAATGCACCACATTTAAGGTGGTGGATGCTGCGTCCGGTGCAACCGCATACGAAGGAACCTTAAGCGATTATGCATTCCACGCTGCTTACGATACCCTGGTACGTCAGGGCGACTTCTCGGAGCTTACCACTCCGGGCACCTACAAGGTAGTGACGGACGTGGGAGAGAGCTATCCCTTTGTGATCGGTGACGGCGTCTATGATGAGGTCTATGCAGCGGTTGTCCGTATGCTGTACCTGCAGCGCTGCGGAATCGAGCTTTCGGAGGCAGATGCACATGCATTTGCACACCCGGCCTGCCACACCACAGAGGCGATCGTGTATGACGATCCCGGTAAGAAGTACGATGTATCCGGCGGATGGCATGATGCCGGTGACTACGGACGTTACGTGGTTGCAGGTGCCAAGACCGTACAGGATCTGATGCTGGCCTTTGAGGATTACGGCATCGAAGCGGATGACATGAACATCCCGGAGAGCGGAAATGGTGTTCCGGATATCCTGGATGAGGCACGCTATGAGCTGGACTGGATGCTGAAAATGCAGGAGAAGTCCAATGGCGGTGTATACCACAAGGTATCCTGCCTGAACTTCCCGGAGACGGTTATGCCTGAGGAGGAGACCGCAGATCTTTATCTTGCCTCCATCTCCGTTGCGGCAACCGGTGACTTCGCAGCCGTTATGGCGAAGGCGTCCCAGGTCTATGCACCGTTTGATAAGGACTTTGCGGATACCTGCTTTGCAGCCGCAAAGGAAGCATGGAAGTATATCGAGGCACAGGGCGGCATCTACTACGGCTACACGAATCCCGAGGATTTCGTAACCGGAGAGTACAAGGATGCAGTCGTAAAGGATGAGGTGTTCTGGGCAGCCGCAGAGCTGTATCTGGCAGGGTACACCGAGATCGGGGACAGCCTGGAGGCAATCCTGGCAGAGGTTCAGATCGGTAGTGAGCTGGGCTGGGCAGACATCACAGGCTATGCATACTATGACCTGCTCCGCCAGAGTCCGGAGGGCATCGATGCCGTCATGGACTCCGTAAAGGAGCGCTTCTACAGCCGCTTAGAGCAGCTGGCAGAGCGTGCCGACACCTATGGCATGATGCTGCAGGCAAACTTCCCCTGGGGAAGTAATATGACCATCGCCAACAACGGTGAGCTGATGCGGATGGCATACAACCTCACCGGAGATGAAGGCTATAAGAAGCTGGCAAAGCGTCAGCTGGATTACCTGCTGGGTGAGAATCCCATGGGCTACTGCTTCGTTACAGGCTATGGCCAGATGACACCGAAGTCACCGCATCACAGACCTTCCCAGGTAAAGGGAGAGGCTATGCCGGGCATGCTGGTCGGCGGAGCGGACGGGGCTCTGGAGGATAGCTACGCGAAGGCCGTGCTTTACGGACAGCCGCCGGCACTCTGCTATGCGGATAATGCGCAGACTTATTCGACAAATGAGGTTACGATCTACTGGAATTCTCCGCTGATCTACCTCCTTGCAGCCTGCAAGTAAATCTAATAAAAATCAACGGGCGTGTCCCGTCCGGACAGGGTTCCCCTGCCCGGACGGGACACTGCCCGTAGTTTATGCCGTACGAAAAAACAGTGAAGGAGCCAAACGATGCCCCAGGAAGAGATCATCGAAGATACCGGAATTGAATCAATGAATAAGAAAAAGGGCTTCGGGTCCCGGCTATGGGCCTTTGCGGAAAGAAACTGGTCCTGGCTTCTGGCGGTGGCGATCGTCTTCATCTTCATGGTGACGGTTTCCGCCATCATGTCGGTGGCACCCCTCGGAAGGAACTCCTTCTCCTGTATCGACAGTATGCACCAGTACGTGCCCTTCTTCTCGGATTATCAGAGAAAGGTGAGGGGTCTTGAGAGCCTTTATTACACCTGGAATATCGGTATGGGACAGAACTATCTGTCACTGCTGCTTTACTATATCGCCAGTCCCCTGAACCTGATCCTTCTTGTGGTTCCCCGTTCGGGGATCTTCGGCGCATTTACCTTCCTTGTGATCTTCAAGCTCTGCTTTTCGGCAGGGGCTTTCGGTTACTGGCTCTCCAGAAGAAGGGGAGTGGTCTCAAACTCGCCCCTCATCACGGGCTTCTCCCTGGGGTATGCTCTGAGCAGCTATATGATCGGCTATCACTGGAATGTCATGTGGCTGGACTGCATCATGATGCTTCCTCTGGCAATCCTGGGACTGGAACGGATCTTCCGGAAGAAAAGCCCGAAGCTTTATGTCCTTTCCCTGTTCTATATCCTGTTCTGTAACTACTATATCGCATTTATTATCTGTATCTTCCTGGTGCTCTGGTTTTTTGCGCATAAGCAGGGAAGCTTTAAGGATTTTCTCCGGAACGGTCTGGTCTTTGCCGGCTGCTCGCTGCTTTCGGCACTGATGGCGGCCGCGGCATTGCTCACGGCCTTCCTTGGGATCATGCAGACATCCTCCGCGGAGTCCATGGGACTTCCGAAGGAGAAGCTGTACGGAAGCTTCTTCGCACAGTTAAAGCAGCATTTCTTCCTGACCACACCCATCGACATGCAGAATGATGACAGCGGTCTCAACGTCTACTGCGGCGTACTGATCGTGCTGCTGTTCTTCCTGTTCCTGCTGTCGGACCGGATCTCCCTTCGGGAGCGGATCCGAAAGGGCCTTCTTGTGGCATTCCTGATCTACAGCTTCAACTCCACACTTTTTAACTTTATCTGGCACGGCTTCCACAACCAGTACGGAATCCCGAACCGGTTTTCCTTCGTGTACATCTTTACCCTGCTTACCGTAGGGTACGAGGCCCTTGTCCGGCTGCGTCAGACGGGAGTTTTCCGGATCGCGCTGGCAGGCTCCCTTACCATCATATTCTTCTTCCTCTGCTTCTGGTTCGGTGACCCGAAGGGGGCAGTGCCCGGAGGCTGGATCTTTGCGATCACCCTGGCACTGGTGGTGGTTTACATGGTATTCCTCTTCCTTCGGAAGTTAAACGGGATCCCGCTCCTGGCGGGAAGTATCGTGCTGGCCTCCATGCTTGCTGCAGAGCTGATCACCAACGGAGCCCTGGGCTTTGCGAAAAATGACGTGGCGAACGGAGATTTCTACGCGGAATACACGGATGCCATGATCACGGCCAAGCAGAATGTGGACCGCCTGGCGGAACTAAAGAGCGAAAAGTTCTGGCGGGAGGATATGGTATCCACCCGCATGATCGATGAGGCAACCTACCACGGACTCCGGAGCGTCGGAACATTTTGCTCCACCGTCAAGGGGAAGCTTGTGGATGTCATGGGAAGACTGGGCTGCTACACAGCAGTGAATGAGTTCCTGTTCTACGGCGGAAATCCGGTGCTGAACATGCTGACGGGGGTACGCTATATCTACACAAGAGATACCGACTATTCGGGAATCATGACCCGGGAGACACCGGTCTATGAGGATAAGGACCTGAAGGTGTACGAGAATCCCTATGTCCTGCCCATCGCCTACGGTGTTCCCATGTCCATGGAGAACTGGGAGTCCGCCGCCGGAGACCGGATCGGAGAGGTGAACCGTCTGGCCAGGGAAATGACGGGCATCGGAAAGGTCTATGAGACCGCAACGATTGAGCGCACGGCGGAAGGAGAAGGGTGCAAGACCTGGGTAACTTCCCCGACCTCCAAGTTGATCAACTATTCGAAGGATCAGGACGCCACGGGAAATATCAAGATCACGACAGAACTGACCATCACGGAGGACGGAAGCTACGTCTTTGATACAAGAGTCAACCATGTGAAGAGATTACAGATCCACATCAATGATGAGCAGAAGGCCCGGGACAGATTCACATCGCAGATCTTTGATCTCGGGAAGCTGAAGGTGGGAGACCGGGTGAAGCTGGTCTTTGAATTTGATTCGGATGCTTCCGAAAGCGGAACCGTCAGGCTGGAATTATGTAGGATAAATGAAGAGAAGCTGCAGCAGATCTACGACAAGCTGGCGGATGAGGGTATGGAAGTTACCTACGTGAAGGACGGCAAGCTGGACGGCGTTGTTACCATGAAGGAGGACGGCCTGCTCTTTACCACCATCCCTTATGATGAAGGATGGACCGTGAAGGTGGACGGAGAGAAGGTTGAAACCATGGCAGTGGGAGAGGCGTTCCTGGCCCTTCCCCTTTCCGCGGGGCAGCATACCGTTACCTTCCGTTACACGGCACCGGGTTTCCTTCGGGGACTGCTCCTCAGTCTTTGCGGCTGGGTCCTCTATTTCGTGATTTTTCACATAAGAAGGCAAAAAAAGCGGAAAAAAACCGTGACTATTCCTTTACATAAAGAGGAAAAAGATATATAATATTTCCATGTATGTTCTCATGGCGCGAATCTCCAGGGATCGTGGACCGTCCACGATTTCCGATACGGCGCGGTATCGGGGGAGAGGTTGTCCGCATGGCGGACGGAGAACAATGGATTTAAAGGGGTGCATTATGGAAAAATTGAAAGAAATGGATGCGAAGACACTGGCGATCGCAGCGGCAGTGGTAATCGGCGTGCTCGGACTGATCGGCGTTCTGGTAGGGAACACGGTGGTCGGTATTATCATGCTGATCCTTCAGATTGCGGTTGCATTTATCCTGATCAGCCAGGTGTCCGGTGGGGGCTCTGACACGAAGAACGACAAGTATCGGAAGCTCTTCATGAACCTTCCCATCGGCTTTGCTCAGGCAAAGATCATCCAGGATCCGTCCGGTCAGGTGACCGGTTACCAGATGGTAGACGCAAATGAGACCTTCGGCGTTTACTTCAATCTGGATCGTATGGACTATCAGGACCGTATTATCGGCGAGTCCAATATCGAAGTACTTCAGGATATTAACGCATGGTTCCGTGCGTACAATACCTCCGGCACAAAGCAGGGTGACCTTATGGATGTTGAGATCACCATGGAGAAGCTGGGCAAGGTATTTAATACCGTTATGTACAAGTCCGAGGCAGATCACATCAACATGGTAGTTATTGATGTGACCGAGCAGAAGGAGACGGAGGCGAAGCTGTCCCATGCCATCGAGGACGCAAATGCCGCATATAAGACGCAGGCAGAGTTCCTTGCGAACATGAGCCATGAGATCCGTACACCGATCAACGGCATCCTGGGCATGATCCAGCTGACGCTGATGGCAGACGATCTGCAGGCAGATTACAGAGACAATCTGATCACCGCAAAGAACTGTGCAGATAACCTGCTGCGCCTCATCAACGATATCCTGGATATCAGTAAGCTTGAGGCTGGCAAGTACAAGATCAAGGAAGAGATCACGGACATCCGCACCTCCATCGAGGAGACGGTTGCGGCACATGCTCCGGCAGCTGAGAATAAGAACATTTCTCTGGATCTGAACTTCGGAAATAACATTCCGAAGCTGGTTCGTGCGGACGGACAGCGGATCCAGCAGGTACTTAATTGTCTTCTTTCGAATGCCATCAAGTTCACCTCCGAGGGTGGTGTGCGCGTAAAGGTTGCAGCGATCGATGACACCGCAGAGAAGTTTACACTTCGAATTGCCGTTGCGGATACCGGTATCGGTATCTCCGAGGCAAACATGAGCAAGCTCTTCATCCGGTTCTCTCAGGTAGACGGATCGGATACAAGAAGATACGGCGGTTCCGGACTCGGCCTGGTTATCTCCAAGCAGATCACGGAGCTTATGGGTGGTACGATCTCCGTACAGAGTAAGGAAGGGATCGGTTCTACCTTTATTGCCGAGATTCCGCTTCGTATCGTAAAGGCAGCGGAAGCTGAGGCAAAGAAGATGGAGGAGAAGCAGGATCCTGCAGCTTACTCTATCAGTATGGCAAACGGAAAACACGCGAGAATCCTTGTGGCTGAGGATGAGCCGGTGAACCAGCAGGTAATCGGTAAGCTCCTCGGTATGGCAGGCTTCTCTTATGATATTGCGGAAAATGGTGAGAAGGCGGTAGAGCTCTTCAAGAAGAAGCACTACGACGCGGCCCTCTTTGACGTGCAGATGCCCGTCATGGATGGAATAGCCGCGACGCAGGAGATCCGAAAGATCGAGCACTCCGAACGTCGAAACCGTCTTCCGATCATTGCCGTGACTGCACGGGCCATGTTCGGAGATAAAGAGCGTATCATAGAGAACCAGCTGGATGATTATATCGCGAAGCCATATAATCTGAATACGGTAGTGGATACACTGAATAAGTATATCCAAAAGTAGTGAACTGTTACAGACAGCCTGGTCTCCGGTCCCTGTCGATGGCAGTTCCGGGATCAAGCTGGACGAGGAAAAGGACGGCATGATTGCTGTCCTTTTCTTCGCCAAAAAGGAGTTTTTCTATGAGAAAAAGACGGATGAAGGTGGTGAGTCTTGCCCTTATTCTGGGACTTACCATGGGGCACCTGCCGGGAACGGGTGCTGCCGCCTACGCAGCAGAGGATACGGGATCCGATGGTGCGGCGCTGGTGCAGGAGATTTCTGAGGAGGATTCTTCCTCTGATACGGAAACAGAGGGGGGGATAACCCCGGAGGATACTGTGGCAGAGGATGCTGCGCCGGAAGAAACCCATACGGAGGAAGAAGGCGAAGCAGATGCTTCTGAAGCAGATGCGTCGGAAGAAACCGGTTCCGGGGAGGAAACCTCTGAGGAGACGGTTTCGGAAGAACCCTCTTCCGGGGATACTGTAGCCGAGGAGCCTGAAACAGAAGCGTCCGAGGAGCAGGAAGAAGCTGCAACAGAGCAGGAAGGCTCTGCTCTTTCGGGTACCATGATGGAGATCCGCTCGGCAGCAGCTGCGGAAGCATCCGTTGCAGCGGTAACGGATGAAACAAAGAACGGCTGGGTTCAGAGCGGTGATAGCTGGTACTATTATGTGGACGGCGGGTATGTTACCGGCTGGCAGAAGATCAAGTCCAAGTATTACTTCTTCAACAACGCCGGCGTGATGGTGACCGGCTTCCGGACACTGGATGGTGCGACCTATTACTTCAGGGAGACCGGCAGTGCCATGGGCGAGATGGCCGTTGGCTGGCTGAAGATCGATGGCTACTGGTACTTCTTTAAGTCCGGTAAGATGCTGACCGGATGGCAGACCATTTCCGGGGAAACCTATTATTTTAATTCCGGCGGGCGGATGCTTACAAGCCAGTGGATCGGGGATCTCTGGCTTCGGGATGACGGAACTGCTACGGATGAGGTGTTCTCCAGAGAGTACATGTCCTCCAAGTATTATACACAGCTTCAGGAAACCCTGAAGGAAGTGAAGGATGAACCGGATATCATGAAGCGCGTCTTAAAGATCGCGCAGTCCCAGGAGGGATATAACAACTACGCAACCGCAGGCATCGATATCGAGGAAGCCAGAAAGAACGGGTACCTTTGGACCGGTGCCGTAAAGCGCTGCAACGGCAGCGGAACCGGGAATTCGGAGTACACCCGCTGGGCACAGCGGTATGTCTGCAGAAGAGATGTGGACACCCAGTACAATGATATGCACTGGTGCGCCATCTTCTCCAGCTGGTGTCTGTATCATGCAGGTCTTTACTACGGGCAGGATAAGAAGAGCTGGTATTATTCCTACTGCGCGGATCCGCGTGTGGAGAGAAGTGCCATTATCACATCCTTTAACTGTGATCAGGCACAGGTTTGGTACACGCCGCTTGCAACTGAAAAGATCGCAAAGTACGCAGGCTGGAACACGTATGTGCATACGGAGGTCGAGCCCTATGATATCCCCTATCGTCCGGGCGGACTGATCTTCTTCTGCTGGGACGGAGACGGTGTGTATTTCGACCATGTGGGTATCGTGGTAAGCTATGATGAGGAGCGTCATGTGCTGCGTTACATCAGCGGCAACTGCTCCGGTCAGGTAAAGACCTATGATGTTTACTATGATAAGAGTGCCGGAAGCGGATACAACTATGATCAGACCATCATGGCCTACGCCGAGTACTATGAGGGACGTGAGGCATGGAAGGCAGAGGACGGAAGGATCCGTTACTATCGGAACGGCAAGTATCTGACAGGCTGGCAGGAGATTGACGGAAGAACCTATTACTTCCTGGAGGATGGCGAGCGCGCTATCGGATTTGTAAAGGTCGGTGACAAATGGTATTACATGAACACGGCAGGTGTTCTTGTGACCGGCTGGAAGGAAGTGGACGGCAAGCTGTATTACATGGACGAGAATGGCGTCATGGCCACCGGAAAGCAGGAGATCAACGGACGGACGTACTACTTCGCATCCAGCGGCTTCCTGTATAAGGACGGCTGGTGGGGCGGCTATCAGTATGACGCAAATGCGAATCTGGTCAGCAACACCAAGGCCACCTGGCATAAGGCGAAAATGGGCTGGTGGTACGGTAACTCCTCCTGGTACGCTAAGGATGAGACCCTGATGATCGACGGAGAGAAGTACTCCTTCGACCGGAGCGGCTACTGGATCGATCCGAGCCGGAAGATTGGCTGGTCCGAGGAGAACGGAGAATCCGTATACTACGTGGAGCAGGATAAGAAGGCCACGGGCTGGAAGAAGATCGACGGAGACTGGTACTACTTCGCCAAGGACGGCTACATGCGAAAGAACGGATGGTGGCAGGGCTACCATATCAATGAGAGTGGAATCTGTACCTCCGAGGAAAAGGCTTCCTGGAGGAAGGCAAAGCTTGGCTGGTGGTTCGGTGATTCCACCGGATGGTACGCTGCAGATAATGTGTACCGCATCAATGATGCACTGTATGAATTCGATAAGAAGGGTTACCTGATCGAAGACTGAGTGATAAATCCGGGTCCGCCCGGAGCATATAAGGAGGAGAAACAGGGATGGAGCTGATCAGACGTCCGGATGATATGGTCCGGATCACAACCCCGGAGCTGGCAAAGAGCTTTATTGAGGAGCAGGTTGCAGCGATCCGGGAGCAGGTAGGAGATAAGAAGGTGCTTCTGGCACTGTCCGGAGGTGTAGACTCCTCCGTAGTAGCAGCACTTCTGATCAAGGCAATCGGTCAGAATCTGGTTTGCGTACACGTAAATCACGGCCTGCTGCGTAAGGGTGAGCCTGAACAGGTGATTCAGGTGTTCAAGAATGAAATGAATGCGAATCTGATCTACGTGGATGCAGTGGACCGCTTCCTGGACAAGCTGGCCGGTGTAACGGATCCGGAGCAGAAGCGCATGATCATCGGCGGAGAGTTCATCGAGGTCTTCGCAGAGGAAGCAAGAAAGCTGGACGGCATCGAGTTCCTGGCACAGGGAACCATCTGGCCGGACATCCTGGAGAGCGAGGCAGGCATCAAGGCGCATCACAATGCCGGCGGCCTTCCGGAGGATCTCTCCTTCGAGCTGGTTGAACCGGTACGGACCCTGTTCAAGGATGAGGTTCGTGTGGTAGGCAAGGAGCTTGGTCTTCCCGATAACATGGTTTACCGTCAGCCCTTCCCGGGACCGGGCCTCGGCGTACGCTGCCCGGGAGCCATTACCCGCGACCGTCTGGAAGCAGTACGTGAGTCTGATGCGATCCTCCGCGAGGAATTCGCAAAGAACGGCCTGGAAGGCAAGGTATGGCAGTACTTCACCGTTGTTCCCGACTTCAAGTCCACCGGCGTAAAGAACGGCAAGAGAACCTTCGACTGGCCCTGCATCATCCGTGCCATCAACACCACGGACGTTATGGAAGTAACCGTCGAGCACCTCTCGAACGACCTGATCGACCACCTGGTACAGCGCATCATCACCGAAGTCCCCGGC
>CACWHK010000025.1 GCA_902760755.1 uncultured Lachnospiraceae bacterium
ATAATACCGGACACATATGACGATTTTATATTGGGAACTATCAATTATGCCAAGAGAGATCCTTCTCATACAAAGATCTTAATCGATTTCATGAGAGGCAGAACAAATCTAACTTCGAGCGATATTATTGCTTTTATCGCAAGTCAGCCAGATTTTCATAGTTATAGCGCCTTAAAGAAATTGGAATGAAATAGATAATAGGAACGACTGAATAGTGTAAATTGCTCGGGAGATTAAGTTATGCTTGGGAGGACAGAACCATGAGCGTAGTACTTATCGATTATCAAAATGTTTCAGATCATGGATTGGAAGGGGCGGAGTTCCTGAAGGAGAGGGACACGCTTATGATCTATACGGATGCAAACAATATGATGATCCGTCAGGATCATATCGATCAGATCGAGACATCCGGCTGTATCTTTCATTGCATTAGATTGAAGACTGCGCGTAAGGATGCGCTTGATCGTTACATGGATGCAGAGATCGGAGAATTGATCGCTAAGGGAGAGACGGAGATTGCAATCATCAGCAGGGATAACGGATTTCAATCAGTGATTGATTATTATGTGGCTGTGAAGGGACGGTCCGATCTCCGTCTGATCAGGGCGGAAAAAATAGCAACAGCATTGCCCTTCTTTTCGGACCCGGAGGATCATGATCGTCGCGTGGCGATCATTCGTAATTATACCATGCATGATCTGGGTGCCTTTGCGACGCTCTGCGAGGAACGTCAGAAGTTTCGTGAGCAGATCAGTTCAAGACTGCGAGGAACCGAGTATGAGGAGAAGACAGCCGAGATCATCGACTTCCTCTCCGCGAAGGAATATGTGGGTCGTAAAACCCTCTACACGGATTCGATGCATTCCTTCGGCCTTCTGAACGGACGAAGGATCTATAATCTGGTAAAAGACATTGTTTAGTGGTTACATTTTTGGAATAAAGTGTTTTGAAGACGAAAAACAATTCAAAAATAAAGTAAGACACTATAGACTGGGAAAACATGAGACGCAACTCCTGCTTATGGATTTTCCCGGAGAGGCAGGATAACAGGGAAGAATGGCGTATGGGTAAAATGTATGATGAGATTCTATGTAAGCTGCGTCCATGCTCTAAGTGTGGACAGAGGCCGGATAAACTCGAGCTGCTAGATTCCGGACCGATCAGGAAAGTACGGTGTCCATCGTGTGGTAACGGTGTTATAATCGGATTATGGGATGAAGCGGTAGAAGCGTGGAATACTAAGAATGCTTGTCCTCAATTGACAGAGGTCTGTTGTGACGCAGCGTTCCATTTACATGCACATTCCACGGAGGAACTGGAGAAGGAATATATTATACACGTTTTGAAAAGTGGAACGGGGGGGAATCATATGGCAAGAGACGATAATATCATCACGTTTATGGATACGGAGGAGCGTTGTAAGAAGAATGCCCGTCTGAAGGAGAGCCTTGCGAAGAGTATAAGTACGCAGAAGCTGATCCTGGAAGGGGATTCGATCGGGGATGTGAATCGTTCGGTATACGAGTCCGAGGCGGAGATTGTGGTATCTCACAAGAGGACCTACGAGGCGGCATCTGCGTATAAGGGTAAGCATGTGGCGGTGCTGAACTTTGCGTCTGCATCCAATCCCGGAGGAGGTGTCCGGAAGGGCGCGTCCGCACAGGAGGAGTGCCTTTGCAGGTGCTCAACGCTCTTCTTTGCGCTGGATGTTGACTTTATGTGGGATAAATTCTACACGGCGCACCGTGCAGCAAGGAATCCGCGTCATAATGACGATATCATCTATACGCCGGACGTAACGGTATTTAAGACGGATACCTATATGCCACAGCTGATGCCGGAGGAGGACTGGTATGATGTGGACGTGATCACATGCGCCGCACCGAATCTTCGGAAGAATCCGTCGAACTGGTACAATCCGGCGGACGGAAAATCCGTGCAGCTGACGGATGAGGAGCTTTTTGCCCTTCATGAGAAGCGCCTACGGAGGATCCTGGATGTGGCGATACAAAACGGTGCCGAGGTGATCATTCTCGGAGCCTTCGGATGCGGAGCGTTTTGCAATGACCCGAAGGTTGTTGCCGCAGCAGCCCGGAAGGTCCTTCCGGATTACATGCATGCATTTGAGACGATTGAGTACGCCGTCTACACCAGAGATGATGACACACGGAACTATGATGCATTTAACCTATATTAAGCAAGAAGTCCCCCGCCTCTAAGGCGGTGGGATGAATTGCAAAACAACACTTGAAAATCGAACGAGCGTTTGGTATAATTATTGTATGAATAAAGCACTCAAATACAGATTATACCCAACAAAAACTCAGATGCAGCTGTTTGCCAGGACCTTCGGTTGTTGCCGTAAGGTCTGGAATCTTATGCTGTCCGACAAGATTGAGTCTTATAAGACTACCGGTAAGTTTGTTGCTGTAACTCCGGCCAGATATAAGTCTGATCATCCATATCTGAAGGAGGTGGATAGTCTCGCTCTGGCCAATACACAACTGAATCTCCAGAGCGCATTTCGCAACTGTTTCAGTAAAACGCGTAAGAAATGTAATGCTTTTCCGAAGTATAAGTCAGCAAAACACAGCCGTAAGTCTTATACCACAAATAATCAGAAAGGAACGGTGGCAATACTTGAAAATGCCATTCGGCTGCCGAAGGTTGGGATGGTAAAGGCAGTGATGCATCGCGTGCCGGATCCGGATTGGAGACTGAAGTCCGCGACCATATCACAGGACAGTGACGGGAAGTATTATGCGTCTGTATTATTTGCGTACGAATCAACCGCTGCGGAATCAGCACCAAATATTGAGATTTGTACTGAAAATGCCGTAGGACTGGATTATTCATCCGAATCTCTATATGTGGACAGTAAACGGAGATCATGGCAGCGACCATAAGTATTACAGGGAAAGCCGAAATCGTCTGGCAAAAGAGCAACGCAGGTTGTCCCGTAAAATCGGATCAAAAAAG
Organism: uncultured Lachnospiraceae bacterium; assembly: GCA_902760755.1. GTDB lineage: Bacteria > Bacillota > Clostridia > Lachnospirales > Lachnospiraceae > Eubacterium_Q. The sequence goes on from CACWHK010000025.1 coordinate 2,980, forward strand.
GGTGAATCCAAATCATCCAATTATCTGAAGCAATTGCATAGAGTGAACAAAATCCATAAACATATCGCTAATCAGAGGAAAGATCATTTGCACAAACTGTCAACCGGGATAGCCAACCGATATGACATTGTCTGTGTCGAAACACTGAACATGAAGTCTCTTGCCAATAAGAGCTTTGGAAATGGCAGATCTACACTGGATAACGGTTATGGAATGTTTCTCAATATGCTGGAATACAAGTTGTCCGACCGCGGAAAATGTATGATCCGTGTGAATAAATGGTTTCCGAGCAGTCAGCTTTGCCATTGTTGTGGAACCGGGAATCCGAAGGTTAAAAACCTTGATGTCCGGAAATGGCAATGTCCTGTCTGCGGAGAACTACATGATCGTGATATCAATGCGGCCAAAAATATTCTGAAGGAAGGTTTGCGCATTTATAAACAGCAATTTGTCGAATGATGTAATAAGAATAAGAAAAAAATAAATCGGTAGGGATGGAATAGCCCGAACCTTACGCCTGTGGACATCGTGTAAGACTTTTGAGACGAATAACGTTGACAAAGCAGTGGTGGTTGAAGCAGGAAGCTCCGACCTCTATAGGTCGGGGTAGTTCACACGTGCCCTGGGATAAATGCATGGAACGGATGCGTCGTTCCTGAAAGTGCATATGGAACATGGGAATGGCACCCTGTCGTAGGAAAAGTCCTATGACAGGGTGCTTTTTCTTTCGTCCCTTATTGTCTGACAACAGGCACCCTTTTTATGGCATTATTCTTTTGGCTATGGTAAAATAAAAATAGTTTGCATATTGGCCTTTTTTAGAAAGGGGAGAAGCTATGACCAAGTGCGGAAATGGGAAACGAAGACTCATCCTTGCGGCGCTTTTTGCAGCGGCGATTTTTACGGGTGGAATGACCGCGGGATCGGATGTTTTTGCTGCGGAAGCGAAAGCAGAAGCGGAAGCTGAGGCTGAAATGGAAGATAAATCCGAGGCAGAATCCGGAGCGGAAGGCGGTGCTGCCGTGAAGTCTGTTGGCGCAGAAGAAAGCGCCGATGTGAAGTCCGTCAGTGCGGAAACCAGTGAGACCGAGGAAGCTGCGGCAGAGGAGCAGAGCGAGAGCGAAGCGGCTGTCGAGGACGGTGAGGTCCAGAACGGCTGGGTTGAGGAGGGTGATAACACCTGCTACTACGTGGATGGTGAGAAGGTAACGAACACCATCATGGAGATCGACGGAAAGCTTTACTCTTTCAGCAGTTACGGATATCTGATGAAAGGTGCATCCTTCTCCAGGAAGGATTCGGACAGCGGGATCACCTATTATTACCGTTCAAAGGATGATGGTTCACTCCGGAGAAATGAGTGGTATGAGGTGACAAGCTCCAATGGAGACAAGCTCCACTATCACTATGGTGAGGACGGACGCGGCGAGAGAGGGATCGTAACTCTGGACGGAGAGGAGCTGCTCTTTGATTACAAGGGTCTCCTGATGGAAAAAAAGGCCTGCTACGTGGATGACGTGGCTTATGCCGGAGATGCGGACGGACATCCGGTTAAGCTGAGCGATGATGGCTGGAACACGGTCGGAGGTGCAAAGTTCTACACCGAAAGCGGATCCTTCCTTGAAAAAAAGCTGGTGATGATCAAAGATGCATACTATTTCTTCACCGATTACGGTGTTATGCTTGCCGAAAATAAAACCGCCGGCAGTTATTTCTATGATCCGGTGACCGATCAGTATGTTTCAAGATATTACCGCGGAAAGAAGAACGGGAAGCTGTACCGGAATGAGTGGTACAATGACGGGTCGGAAGACTATCCGAAGTGGCACTACTACGGCGATGACTGCAGCGAGTATTTTGGCTTCCACACCATTAATGGAAAGAGCTATTTCTTCCATGAATACTATGGGGATATGCTGACGGATACGACCTGTTCATCCAGTGACGGGTATTCTTATGTCATCGATAAGGACGGGATCGCGACACGGCTGGATAAAGAAGGCTGGAATAAGGTCGGAGACAGAACCTACTATGTGGTAGACGGAAAGCCTGTGGAGGAGAAAATCCTTGAGATTGGCGGGAAGCTGTACGGCTTTGGCTATGACGGGCAAATGCTCTACGGCGGATATTTCACGCTCTACGTGAAAGAGGGGGATGATTATATTCTCCATAGTTACTGCGCACGGGAAGATGGTTCTCTGTATACGGGAACCTGGCACTATGTCGAGCATGAGCAGGCGTGGTTCTATTTCGGAAAGGACGGAGCTGCGAAGACCGGTTTTTGCAAGATTGGCGGAACCCTCTACTATTTCGGCTACTACGGGGATCTGCAGACGAATACTTCGCTCACGCACAACGGAAAGCTCTACGTAGTCAATGAGAACGGGGAGGCGAAGGAGCTTCCGGTGGATAGCTGGACCACCTTCAAGGGAAAGACGTATTACAACGACGGCGGCAGCCTGGTGAAGAGTGCCGTAAAGAAGATCGGTGATAAGTATTACTACTTCGAATCAAACGGCGCGCTGATGAAGGGACAGAGAGTCTGTTACAATGGCACGTATTATCGGGCCGGCAAGGACGGTGCTCTGCTGACGGATCAGTGGTACAACTACGAGTACTATACCTCGGATGGTTCTGCGCCGGATAACGGGAAGTATAAGGTCGGAAAGAATAACTACTACTTCTACTGCGGGATCGCACAGAAGAACAGCTGGTTTTCCGACGGGGAGTATCTCTATAAGTCGAACAGCGGTGGTGTGCTGAAGAAGTCTGATGTGAGCGGGATCACGTATCTTGGGACCTATCGGGAGCCGATACTTACAAAGAACGGTAAGGTCGTGAAGGAAGAGGGCTGGCATGAGATCAACAAGGCATACTACTATGTGACCTCCGACGGAACGGTGGTTCGCGATATCTCCATGCAGGTAGACGGAAAGTATTATGCATTCCGGGCAGACGGAACCCTGATCCGTGGCGGCTGGGAGAATACCAGCTACGGTGACTGGATCTATGCAAAGGGTTCCGGTGAGCTTCTGATCGGTGAGCAGACCATCGACGGAAAGAAGTATTACTTCGACGGTGAAGGTCACATGATGACAGGCCTGGTTACGATCGACGGTGTGAACTACATTTACGGATCGGACGGTGTCTACCGGAAGAAGGCTGTGAACGGCTGGAACGAGGCAGGCGGAGACTGGTACTATGTCAAGAATGGCGAGTTTCTGACCGGAGAGCAGAAGATCGGAAAGTTCAATTACAGATTCTATTCGGACGGAACACTGAAGATGGACTGGATCGATTATTCCGGACAGAAGGTTTATGATGCAAACGGAAGACAGGTGAAGAAGGGCTGGATCAAAGCCGATGGCTATTGGTACTATATAGATCCGGAGACACATAAGTATGTGACCGGACAGCAGACGATCGATGGGAAGACCTACAATTTCGATAGTTACGGCAGACTGAGTTTCGACTGGAACTATGTTGAGTATTACGATAATACCATCTGCTCTACGGATAAGAACGGTGTGTACACAGAGAAGAAGATCACATCCAAGTGGTTCATAGTGGGTAAAGAGTACTATTACCGGAAGGACTATACCGGCTGGGTCGGCGAGAACTACGTGGAAGACGGAATGCTTGTGACAGATGCGGTAGTGGACGGAAAGTATCTGGTGGACGCAAAGGGCAACTGGGTGAAGAAGCAGGGCTGGTACGAGGTAAGGTACGCTATGTACGGCTACAGCTCAACCTCCACGTTCTATGTAAAGAAGAACAAAACTGCCGCAGTCAGTGAGTGGCTGCAGATCGACGGAAAGTGGTATTACTTCAGCTCGCTCGGAATAGTTCAGAAGGGCCCCGTGCTTCTGGACGGTGTTCTCTACTTCCTGGATCAGGAAACCGGAAAGCTTCTTCGGACCGTAAAGAATCCGGATGACGGCTGGTACAAGGCCGGAAATGATTGGTATTATGTAAACTGTGGTGATGTCCTGCACTGGAGTCAGTGGATGGAACACGGAAGCATCTATTTCTTCCAGAGCAGCGGAGTCATGATGACGGATATGTTCGGTTACTATTCGACGACTCCCTACTACGGTAAGGACGGAAAGGCGGTCTTTGATCTTACCGGATGGCAGAAGGTCAATGGCAAGTGGTTTTTCTTTGATAACCGTGGACTTCCGCAGTTCGGATTTGTCCGTTCCGGAAAGAAAATGTACTATGTCGCATCCGGATATGGTATGCTGACAGGCTATCAGGTGCTCAACGGCCAGCTGTATCAGTTTGGTAAGGATGGCGCGCTGATCGGCCGTGTAAGCTGTAAGGACGGCTGGGTGAAGAAGGACGGAAAGTGGTTCTACTGCAAGAATGGAGAGATGGTGGATTACGGCTTCCTGACCATCGGCGGAAAGGATTACTGCTTCGAAGAGGGAACGCTCTTTACCGATGGCTTCCATGAGTATTACGGCATATTTACGGATAAGGACGGTGTGATCCAGAAGAGCACCTGGAAGAAGATCAACGGATCCTGGTACTACTTCGACCGAGACGGCTTCATGGTTACCGGATGGCAGACCATCGGAGGCAAGACGTATCGGTTCCGTTATGACGGATCACTTGTTGAGTAATGAATAGGAAAATGTGATAAAGAGGTTTGTCATGGGCTTCGCTTTGATCGACAACTGCATCATTATCATCCTGACGCTGGTCACGGCGTTTCTGACGGAGGATGCGGTTCTTCTTCTGGCAGCGGCGGGACTGCTGCTGGTGACGATCACGGCGGAGTCCATGGGCGTTCGTGTGACCTGGCTGAAATGGATCCTCTGCGCCTGCTTCTCGCTGGCAGCAGGGGTCTGGCCGGGATTCCTGGCCTTTGCAGTGCTCTGGCCGGGGAAGCAGCGGGTGCAGGCGCATAAGGTTTTCTACTGGCTTCCCATCCCCGCAGCGGTGCTGCTTTACTTCGGGTGGACCATCTTCCGGTACCGGGACGAGCTAAGCGGTCAGCTTCTGGCGGAGACATTCCTTCCGGCGCTGGCCGTGGGACTTGGGGTTGTGGCACTTCTTTCCTTAAAGCAGGTTCTCGGCCTGGCTGAGAGGAATCACCAGATGGAGAGGGAACGGCTCCGGCAGTCCACGGTCAGTGAGATGCATGAGAAGAAGCTGAACCGGCAGCTGGCACAGCAAAGCTATCTGGCGGATAAGAACGCGCGCCTTACGGAACGGGAGAATATCAGCCGGAATATCCACAACAGTGTGGGACACAGCATCACCGCAGCCATCATGACACTGGATGCGGCGGACATGCTGTATGATACGAAGCCGGAAGAGGCGCGTAAGCGCATGAATGACGCAAATGAACGGATCCGCGGGAGTCTCGAATCTATCCGCCGTGCCGTTCGTACCCTGGATCAGGAAAGTGCGGATGTACCGCTGACGGACCTGATCGCGGGGATGGACAGTATCATCGACGAGTTCGTGATGGATACGGAGCGGGTGTGCAACCGGGTGTATGATACATTTCCGGAGGGGATGCAGCTGCCCCATGAGCATCTGGAATTCCTGACGGGAGTGCTGCAGGAGCTTCTGACGAATGGTGTAAAGCACGGGCAGGCGGATACCTTCCTGGTGACCTTAAGCGGAGATTCGGCCCATATCCGTCTTACCGTGAAGGACAACGGACACAGTGATTACGGTGCGGAGAATGAGAAGCAGCGGCTGGCCCAGGGCTTCGGATTAAAGAAGATCCGGTCCTACGCGGAGCGCTGCGGCGGACTTGCGGAGTTTTCAAATGAGGACGGCTTCCGCTCCGTGGTGGAGCTGCCGCTACCCTCTTGAGAATAACCTGTCATTCTGAGCGAAGCCTGTCATTCGGAGCAAAGCCTGTCATTCTGAGCCTCGAAGAGGCGAAGAATCCTGACATATGGAGACAACTATGAGTAAGATACTTCTGGTAGATGATGAAACAATGCTTTTGGACAGCCTGGAGATCATCCTGTCCCTGAACGACCACGAGATCGTGGGCAAGGCTCATGACGGGGTGGAAGCCCTGGAGCAGCTGCAAGGTGTGCAGCCGGATCTGGCGCTGGTGGACCTTAACATGAAGGGCATGGGAGGGATCGAGCTGATCGGTGAGATGAAGCAGCAGTATCCGGCGGTAAAGATCCTGGTGCTTACCACCTTCTATGATGATCAGAGCATCACGGCTGCCATCAGCCGCGGGGCTGACGGGTACCTGCTGAAGGATAGCGGGAAGGATGCAATCCTCGGAGCTGTGCGGCAGATCCTGGGAGGCACCACCGTGCTGGATGCGAAGGTTATGCAGCGCCTCACGGCCCTGATGCAGAGCCATACGGCAGAGACCGGTATGGGGAGCGGGGCAGGAAGTGCGGCGACGGAAGGCGGGGTGCCAGGCGGTGTGTCGGGCAGTGTATCCGGCACGGAGTTTCAATCGCTGGAGAGTCCTGCAGATCCGCTGACGGAGCGGGAGAAGGAGATCTGCACCCTGATCGCGGAAGGGCTTACCAACCGCCAGATCGCGGACAAGCTGTACATCTCCGAAGGCACTGTGAAGAATTATATTTCGAGCATTTATGATAAGACCGGCATCCATGACCGGGTGAAGCTGACCCTGGCGTTGAAGGGGTGATGCTTAAGGGGGAATACATATGGGGATTATTGCAGCATACATGGTACCGCACCCGCCGCTTATCGTTCCGGACGTGGGACGTGGGAGCGAGGAGCGGGTACGTGAAACCATCAATTCATATGAAGCAGTGGCGCGGGAGATCGCGGAGCTTCGTCCCGAGACCATCATCATCACAAGTCCGCATGCCACCATGTACCGGGACTATTTCCACATCTCCCCGGGCGTTGGCGCGGAGGGGGATTTCGGAGAGTTCCGCGCACCGAAGGTTGCCTTTGATGAGGTATATGACCATGAGCTGGTGAATCAGATCACGGCCCTGGCCTTTGAGGATGACTTTCCTGCGGGCTTTGAGGGCGAGCGAAAGAAGCGGCTGGATCATGGAACCATGGTGCCGCTTTATTTTATACGGAAATACTACTCCGGCGGTGATATCGTCCGGATCGGCCTCTCGGGCCTTTCCCTGGCGGAGCATTACCAGCTGGGCATCTACATCCAAAAAGCAGTGGAAGCCCTGGGACGAAAGGCAGTCTTCGTGGCCAGCGGGGACCTGTCCCATAAGCTGCAGGAGGACGGACCCTACGGCTTCGCACCGGAGGGACCGGTCTATGATCAGCGGATCATGGATGTGGCGGGACGCACCGCATTCGGCGAAATGCTGGACTTCGACGAGAGCTTCTGTGACCGTGCGGCGGAGTGCGGACACAGGTCCTTTGTGATCATGGCCGGAGCGCTGGACGGCGTGGCAGTGGAAGCAAAGGTTTTCTCTCATCAGGATGTGACCGGCGTCGGTTACGGCATCTGCTCCTTCCATCCGAAGGGAGAAGATGCGGGACGACATTTCCTGCAGCAGCGACTGCAGAAGGTTGAGGAGGAACGGGAGAAGGCAGATGCCTACGTGCAGCTGGCCAGAGCCTCCATGGAAAGCTATATCCGAAGCGGTAAGAGGCTTAAGCTGAAGAATCTCCCTGAGGAGCTTCGGACAGGCCTTCCGGAGGAGGTTTTCAGCCGACAGGCAGGAGCATTTGTGTCCATCCATAAGCATGGCGAGCTCCGCGGGTGTATCGGGACCATCGGACCCACCACGGACTGTATCGCCGAAGAAATCGTAAATAACGCCATCAGCGCATCCACCCGGGATCCCCGGTTTTCACCGATCACAGAGGATGAGCTGAAGTGGCTGGAGGTAAATGTGGATATCCTCGGGGAACCGGAGGATATTGATTCCAAGGAGGAGCTGGACGTGAAGCGTTACGGCGTGATCGTTTCCTGTGGCGCAAGACGCGGGCTTCTGCTTCCGGACCTGGAGGGCGTGGATGATGTGGATACCCAGGTGTCCATCGCGCTTCGAAAGGGCGGGATCGATCCTGCGGATGACTATCATCTGCAGCGTTTCGAAGTGATCCGGCATAAATGATGTAGACGCGGGATGCCGCAAAGGTACGCCCCGAAACAGCAATAGCATTGGTAGAAACGAGGTGAGGAACATGAGCGTCTTACAATTCGGGAATTTTCAGGACTCTACCTGCAATGTGTGCTTCCGGCACTGCAATCTGAAGGAAGGACAGCTGGGCTTCTGCGGAGGCCGGATCTGCAAGGATGGCAAGGTGATCCCGGCAAACTACGGCTGGCACACTGCCTGCTATGTTGATCCCATAGGGAAGAAGCCCTTTGCCCGGTTCTTCCCGGGAACCAAGGTCCTCTCCATCGGAAGCTACGGCTGCAACCTTCGCTGTCCCTTCTGCCAGAACAATGATATCTCCTGGGGAGATGAGGCCATGGAGATCGCAGAGCTCGTGGCGGAGCGCGTAAGACAGCCGGAACCGATTGCTGAAAGAGAGGAGATCAAGGGGGTTTATCCGCCCCGAAGACTTCGAGTCTACGTTACGCCGGAGTGGCTGGTAAATATGGCGGATGATTCCAGGAAGATGGGTGTGATCGGAATCGCCTTCACCTACAACGAACCGCTGATCGGCTACGAGTATGTGCTGGATACCTTCAAGCTGGCCAGGGAGAGGGGCTTAAAGACGGTGCTTGTCACCAACGGGACCGCACGGGTATCGATCCTGGAGAAGCTGCTTCCCTATACGGATGCCATGAATATCGATCTGAAGGCCTTTACGGACCGGTTTTACAGCGAGCTGATCGGCGGAGACCGGAGGATGACCATGGAGTTTATCAAGCGTGCCGTGCAGGATACCCACGTGGAGCTGACGACGCTGATCATTCCGGGGGAGAATGACACGGAGGAGGAAATGCTGGAGCTGGCTACCTGGGTTTCCCATCTTCGGGATAAGCGGGGCTTTACCATGGGAGCGGAGGTTCCGCTCCATGTGACGAAGTTCCATCCCTGCTTCCATATGACCGACCGGGAGGCCACGGATGAGGACCTGGTTTACCGCCTGGCCCATGTAGCCCACACACGGCTGAATCATGTATACGTCGGCAATGTAAGGAGGCGTTAAGGGCCAGGAGATTCTTCGCCATTGGTTCAGAATAACGATCAGAATGGCAATCAAAATGACAATAATATGACCGCAGTCATATCCGTCACAGGATAAAGATATGACCGCGGTCACTTTTTGTGTGGGGGAGACTGTGATACATTTACGTCAGAAGGAGCAAAGAAGATAAGTGCTCCGCGGACGTAAGGAAGATGGAGGATCATTATGAAATCCGGTTTATCCGCATCGAAATACATACGAAACAACAAGCGAACGTGCTTTGTGCTGATCCTGGCGCTGGCCCTTACATTTACGGCCATGTACCTGGTGAACTACCTGCTGAAGGTGACGGAGGAAAGCTTCAAGACACCACTTCTGGAGCTTCCGAAGCGGATAACCTACGCAGAGCTGACCATCGAGACCATGGGTGTGAATCCTGAGGATTATCCGGATGGCGGACTGGGAGAGGCCATCCGGGATGCGAGGGCAGCGACCGTCGAACGGATCAAAAACAGCGAGGGCGTCCGGGATGCCTATTACACCCAGGTGCTGAATGCCAACTACTACGCGGTGCTGGGCAGCATCGGATATGAGTTTCCGCTGGTGGAACCCGAGAAGATCCCGGAGTTCCTGGACCACATGGGAGCGAAGCTGATCGAGGGATCCCTTCCCTCCGGAGACGGGGAGATCCTGGTGGACAGCACGATCCTGAAGAACAACGGACTCACGGTGGGCGGCTGGTTCATGGAGCAGCACTACGGGAAGACCTTCAAGGTGGCCGGCGTGATCGAATCCGATGTGATGGCTTGTATCGGAACTCCGAACGGGCATTACAATAACGGCTGGTATATCGTGATCCTGACGGACGAGGCACACTCGGACTTCCGGACCATCGCAGAGCCCCTGGGACTTCACGTGACGGCGCTGGACAACATCGAGGACCGGCCTCAGAACGAAGAGTATTATCAGAAGGAAAATGTAGAGGTGCTGGACCGGGTGAACCGGGTGATCCTGCTGGTGGTTATGATCTTCCTTGCAATCTCGGTGCTTGTAGCCTATATCTCCTTCATGCGGAACCGTGTCGGAGAGTACTGCCTGTACGCATCCATAGGCTTCTCGAAGCGTGAGATCTACGGCATGATCATGCGGGAGATGGGGATCATCTTCGGCGTCGGAATCCTTCTCGGAGCAATCTTCTCCGTGATCGGTATGGCCGTGATGGACGCGACGCTGGTCCACCCGCAGGGACTTCATTCCGCCTGGTGGTACCCGGAACAGGTTGCGTCAAGCCTTACAGCCTACATTGTGATCATCGGACTGCTGCAGATCCCGATCCTGATCACGGTGCACAACATAAAGACGGTTGATCTCATGGAAGACTGACCACTGCATGTCATCCTGAACCCCGCAGGGGTGAAGGATCTTGAAAAGGAGAGAATTATGTTTGAGATAAAGAATATCAGTATGATCTACGACTCGGATACCGATGAGAAGCTGTACGCCCTGGGGGGCTTCGACCTGGAGCTTCCGGATACCGGTCTGGTGGGTATCATCGGCCCCTCCGGCAGCGGAAAGAGCACCCTTATGTACTGTATCTCCACCCTGAAGAAGCCGACGGAGGGCAGTGTCCTTTACAACGGCAGGGAGGTGACGGAGTGTAAGGATGACGAGAGGGAGAAGCTCCGCCGTCAGGAGTTCGGCTTTGTATTCCAGAAGCATTATCTGGTACCTTACATGAGTGCCATGGATAACGTGCTGGTCGCAGCCAGGGACCGAAGCAAGGAAGCATCGGAGAGAGCGGCGGAGTTCCTGAAGAAGCTGGGACTCTCCGAGCGGGAGTTCGGCAAGCGTCCTGCGAAGCTGTCCGGCGGACAGTGCCAGAGAGTGGCTATCGCCAGAGCCATGGTGAATAACCCGAAGGTGGTCTTCGCGGATGAACCGACGGCTTCCCTGGACCATGAGAATGCATTTAACGTGATGAAGATCCTGAAGGAGTACTCGAAGGACCGGCTGGTGCTGGTGGTAACCCATGACCGTTCCATCCTGACGGACGTGGACATGACCGTGGAGATGTGGGACGGGATGGTAAGTAAGGTTTCCTGATCCATGTCATCCCGAGCTACGCGGATGCAACAGCCCGGCGGGCTGTGTTCCGCGTCGAATCGACCAAGCGGCAACGCGAAGGATCTCTTCATCTGTGACAATTGGAGGAATATATGAATCCGCTTTCAGCTATATACTACATCAAGAATAATAAGGGCCGCGCGACGCTGATCATCTTCATGCTCTTCTTCACGACGCTCATGTTCCTGGCCGGGAACTTTATCGCCAGCATCGACTGGTACTGGGAGAAGAATATCGAGCACAACGAGAAGATGGCCATGGTTGAAGCGACTCCGGCCGATACGGACTACGTCCAGTTTCATCAGGTTGTGAAAGAGCTGGAGGATGATCCGAAGCTTCATGTTCTGGGACGTACCGGTCTTGGCTTCCCCGGCCTGGAGTGGACCTCCACCATAGGGATCGGCATGGGTGGCAGCAGCATGGTCTTCTCCTCGAAGGAGGATATGGAGACTGCATTTAAGGCCCTCGGGCTTACGGCAGATCTTTCCAATGTGAAGGATTACAGCATGGTGGTGAGCAAGGCGTTTGCAAGGAACAAGGGGCTAAGGCTCGGGGACACGGCGGATGCCACCGTGGATAAGGCGCTGGATACCACCTACACCATCGACGCACTGATCGAGGAGGACACCTTCACCGTATTCTACCTGTACGAGACGAAGCCGGAGGACTATTTCCGGATGTATGTCTACAGCGATTCCATGGAAGGGGATGCTCTGTACAGTTACCTCACGAACCTGATCGGGGATCGTCAGGTAAAGCTCATTTCACGCATGAAGACCGAGGTCCATAACAGCCTGGTGCCCATGCACATCATCCTGATCGCCGGCGGGTTCCTGCTTTCGGTGATCCTGGCGGTCACCGTGAACTCTGTGGTGAACGGGCAGTATATCAAGCGGACCTACGAGTTCGGTGTCTACCGGGCCCTGGGCCTTTCGAAGGGAACCGTCTTCCGAAAATGCGCCTCCGAGCTTTTGCTTATGGACATGATCGCCATCGTGATCGGAGCAGCGGTACATTTCCTGCTGACCTTCCTTCTGAACGAGCTTCTGTACATCCCGAAGGGGCAGTATCTGCCCTACGTCTCCTGGCTCGGTCTGACCTGCTTCCTGATCTCCAACCTGACCGTGATGGTCCCGATGCTGATCGCCAAGGGTGTCCGTATGGGCCGGGCGGATGTGACCGAATTCTGATATGGATAATCCCGCCAGAACATCGCTTACATGGTGAAGCAGGATCAACTGACACCGATTCGTGAAAATGTCATGGGCAACCTGTATCTGAAGGAGGATGTTCTGAAGAATAAATGGTAACCCGTCGAAACAAACGGATTGAAAATCAAAAACTGATTTGGTAACATTTTGTATCGGAGAGTATGTGTTTCAAAGTTCCGTGGAGGAGGTAAAAACCATGTACAGGATCAGCAATAAACTGTTGAAAAAGGGTGAGATCTTTGACCGGGGTCCGTACTTTTTCATGTTCGGATATGAGTATACGTTTCGGCTTGCATCCGAGGATCCGCTGAAGGGGTATATCTGTCGGTGGATCGATCAGAATATGGCCAGACGCATGAAGTATTATACGAAGCCGGAGGATCCGGATGTGGTGATCGTCGGCTTTGATTTCAAGTTCGAGCTGATCCGGCATAGACGAGACGGTGACAACGTCATGTATCACGCCTTCTTCTCGAAGTGGAAGGAAAACTCCTATGACGTGTGCGAAGGAAATGAGATGAACCAGCTGCTGACGGCGCTGGAGCTGCAGCTCCTCCGGTTCGATCCCCTAACCTGGGTCCGCGATATGTGGGTTCCGAGAGAGCGGGTCGGGAAGGAACGAACCTTCGACGTCTGGAAGACGAAGTATCCGGAATACCGGTTCACACCCGAGGAGATCAAGTCCCGGGGATATAACAACGGAAGACCCTTTGAGGAGAAGTACCTTGCGGACCGCCTGCGGGGATACGGAGCCCAGGTTTACGGTGGAAGTGCAGTAAGTCCCACCGGAGCTGCTCCTTCGAATCCGCTGGTGGCGGTAGAACGTAAGGAGGCTGCAGAGAAGCTGGAGAAGCTGAAGGAGGCTGAAGCAGCGAAGAAGGAAGAGGCTGAAAGGCCGAAGGTGTGCCCGGCCTGCGGCGCGGAGGTGCCGAAGGGTACCAGAGTCTGCACCGCCTGCGGTACCAGGTTCACACTGACTCTTGAGGAAAAGAAGGCAGAAGAGGTTACGGAGAAGGAATTCCCCATGTTCACCATCCGGGAACCCGATGACCGCGGGGAGCCCTACATTTATCCGTACTTAAGTGACGATTTGATCCCGCTTCCTGAGGCGATGGACGGGAATATCCGGGGCTACCGGCTGGAGGGGATCAGTCTTTCCAAGAGTCCGGATGGGCAGAAGGGCTTTCAGGAGATGCTGAATCTCATCTCACGTGACAACTACCTGTATCTTACGGAATCCAGACTGATCGTTCTGAATCAGAAGTACAATAAAAATGAAGCCGGTTCCTGGATCGGCTTCGGAGGTGTTTCTGCCATGGTGATCGGGGAAGCGCTGACTGCGGCAGGACGTGCCGTGGAGGCGCATAAGCGAAAAGGAAAGGCGCTGGTGGGGCACCTTCGGTACGAATGGATCTCCATGGTCCGTTATAAGGAGAAGAAAGGCATCCTGTCCTATCCCGTGCTGGAGATCTACTACAAGGATATCAATAAAACTACCTGGTGTCTGACTCTGTACCTTCCCACCAGTGACGGCGGGGCGTACTCCTTCGCTGAGTATCTCGTCCACGCGCTGGCGATCCACAGAACGAAGATGGATGATAAGAAGGACGAGGATACACAGAAGTTTATCGATAAGTACACCGACGTAAAGAACCATATCCCCCTGCCCCCGGCAGAAGGGGATTTCGCGCAGATCAGTGTTCCGGTGTACTACTTCGCCACCAAGGGTAAGGTGTTCTGTCCGTGGTACTACGAATGATGTTGCCCGGAGTTCCCGTTACTCACGTGTGCGACAGGAGTTCCCAAGGATCAGCTCGGGTTCGATGATCACCCGGGGGTCCACCTCTTCCTTACGGATCATCTTCAGCAGGGTTTCCGCGGCAATCTCGCCCAGACGCTCCTGGGGATGAACGATGGTGGTAAGCCGAAGATCCGCAATGGTGGAATATCTGGAATTATCATATCCGGTTACGGAGATATCCTCCGGTACCGACAGTCCGGCCTCTTCTATGGCACGGATCACATGAACAGCTATCTGATCGTTGTAGCAGACTACAGCGTCGATAGCTGTTTTTTGCATGAACTTATTCTTAAGACTGGTGTAGGGGTGTACCTTCCGGTCCTCGGTGAAGTACCAGATCACCTGATTGGGATCGTACAGCATCCCGGCTTCACTGAGAGCGCGGGCGTATCCTCTGTGACGGTCCTGTCCCTGGCTGTCATCGCTCTTGAAGATTCCGAAGATATGCTTATGTCCGGTTTCGATCAGATGCTTTGTGAGAAGATAGGCTCCCTGCTCGTCGTCCATCAGGATGTGAACCTTATCCTGCATGGCTTCGTAATGCCCCTGAATAAAGAGGTAGGGGATATCATACTCCTCCAGACGGTCGAAGAGATTCTTATGATTAAGATACATGTTGCTCTTGCTGGGCTCTATGATGATCCCGTCGATATCCTTGGTGAGAAGGTCCTCCAGGCACTTGATCTCCCCGGAACGGGAGTTGTTGGTGTGCTTCAGGATGATGCTGTAGCCGGCCTCGGACAGTACGCTGTCGATCCCGCTGATCACCTTCGGGAAGATATAGTCCGAGAGGTAGGTCAGCACCACGGCGATATTCCCGGAGGCTTTGCGGTGAATGGCGCGCTCGGAGATATAGCGTCCGCTGCCGTGAACGGCGTAGATATACCCTTCATGCTCCAGAGCCTCCAGAGCCTTCCGGATGGTCTGCCGGCTCACCTCATAGCGGGCTGCAAGCTCATTTTCGGAAGGAAGCTTGTCACCGGAGTGCCACTCCTCGGAGAAGATAAGATTCCGAAGATCCTCCTCGATATGATGATATTTTTTGCCTGTACTATGATCCATAAGAACCCCCTCGGGATAGGTTTTGGCTTCGCAGAGCCTTCATTTTATTTGTAACATACATCCTTCCTCTTTTCAATGTAAAAAAACAACTTTGTAAGATGTATGTACAAGTTGTAATATAGGAATCAGAGATGAAAATCCCATAAATTATGCGGGTTTTCGGGGGTAAAACCAAAAGGAGGAGGAGCATGTTACAGAAAAAAGAGTACAAGTTCTGGTTCTGCACCGGTTCCCAGGATCTGTATGGGGACGAGGTTCTGCAGCACGTCGCTGCACATTCCAAGGAAATCGTTGAAGCACTGAATGCTTCCGGCACACTGCCCTATGAGGTGGTGTGGAAGCCGGTTCTCATCACGAATCAGCTGATCCGGAAGACATTTAACGAAGCAAATGAGGATGAATGCTGCGCAGGTATCATCACCTGGATGCACACCTTCTCGCCTGCCAAATCCTGGATCCTGGGACTGCAGGAGTACCGGAAGCCGCTGCTGCATCTGCATACCCAGTACAACGAGGAGTTGCCTTACGACACCATCGACATGGACTTCATGAACGAGAATCAGGCGGCCCACGGTGACCGGGAGTACGGGCATATCGTAAGCCGCATGCGGATCGAGCGGAAGGTGGTTGTGGGCTACTGGAAGGATCCGGTGGTTCGTCTGCGGATCGCAAGCTGGATGCGGACGGCTGTGGGCGTGATCGAGTCCAGCCATATCCGCGTGATGCGCGTGGCAGATAATATGAGAAATGTAGCCGTTACCGAGGGCGACAAGGTGGAGGCACAGATCAAGTTCGGCTGGGAGGTGGATGCCTATCCGGTGAATGAGATCGCCGACAGCGTCGCAGCGGTTTCGGATTCCGACGTAAATGCACTGATGGACGAGTACGAAGCGAAGTATGAGTTCAACACCGACGGAAGAGACCTGGAGGAGTTTAAGAAGCATGTTGCGGTTCAGGCAAGGATCGAGCTTGGCTTCGAGCGATTCCTGGAGGCCAAGGACTATCAGGCCATCGTTACCCACTTCGGCGATCTGGGAGCCTTAAAGCAGCTGCCGGGTCTTGCAATCCAGCGTCTTATGGAGAAGGGCTACGGCTTCGGAGCCGAGGGCGACTGGAAGGTGGCTGCCATGGTCCGTCTTATGAAGATCATGACCGAGGGCATGCCGGGAGCGAAGGGAACCTCCATGATGGAGGACTACACCTACAACCTGGTGCGCGGCAAGGAAGGTATCCTGGAGGCACACATGCTGGAGATCTGCCCCTCCATCTCGGACGGGCCTATCAGTATCCGGGTGAAGCCGCTCTCCATGGGCAAGCGTGAGGATCCGGCCCGTCTGGTATTTACCGCAAAGGAAGGCCCGGGCATCGCAGTTTCCATGGTGGATCTGGGTAACCGCTTCCGTCTCATCATCAACGATGTGGAGTGCAAGAAGACCGAACGCCCCATGCCGGAGCTGCCGGTGGCAACAGCCTACTGGACTCCGTACCCGGATCTTTACACGGGTGCAGAGGCATGGATCCTGGCAGGCGGTGCACACCATACGGCATTTACGTATGACCTGACTGCGGAGCAGATGGGAGACTGGGCTGAGGCCATGGGCATCGAGGCAGTCTTCATCAACAAGAACACGAACATCCCCGAGTTTAAGCGGGATCTGAAGCTGGGAGAGGTATTCTACCGGTAGAAGATGGCGGATCATTCATGTAGTGCGGTGCACGCGTGTGTGAGACAATCAGAGAAACCAATATTTTTAAAGATATGAGAGGAGTATGGAAATGAAATTCTTTATCGACACAGCACATGTAGAGGACATCCGGAAGGCAAACGACATGGGAGTGATCTGCGGCGTGACCACGAATCCGTCCCTGATCGCAAAGGAAGGCCGTGACTTCAAGGAGGTGATCAAGGAGATCACCGAGATCGTGGACGGGCCCATCAGCGGTGAGGTGAAGGCAACCACCGTGGATGCCGAGGGCATGATCAACGAGGGCCGCGAGATCGCAGCGATCCATCCGAATATGGTGGTGAAGATCCCCATGACCGTAGAAGGACTGAAGGCAGTGAAGACCCTTTCCAAGGAAGGGATCAAGACAAATGTAACGCTGATCTTCTCTGCAAACCAGGCTCTTCTGGCAGCCAGAGCCGGCGCAACCTACGTATCTCCGTTTCTGGGACGTCTGGATGATATCAGCTCTCCGGGTATCGAGCTTGTGGAGAATATCGTCGACATTTTCCAGAACTATGATATCAAGACCGAGATCATCGCAGCCAGCATCCGCAACACCGTACATGTTACCGAGTGTGCCCTGGCAGGCGCAGATATCGCAACCGTACCCTATGCCGTGATCGAGCAGATGACCAAGCATCCGCTGACGGATCAGGGTATCGTGAAGTTCCAGGAGGATTATCGTAAGGTGTTCGGAGATTAATATGTCATCCTGAGCGGGCGCTGCATGCCGGTGGCATGCGTTAAGCGCCGAGTATCGACCAAGCGGAAGCGCGAAGCGAAGGATCCCATCACTCAGGTAAAGAATTATAATTATGGAGGTTACAAAAACTATGGAAAATATGCCCATCGTAAAACTCGGAATCGTTGCAGTCAGCCGTGACTGCTTCCCCATGAGCCTGTCCATCGAGCGAAGACAGGCAGTTGTTGCAGAGTATACCAAGACCTACGGAGAGATCTACGAGTGTGAGACCACCGTGGAGAACGAAGTGGATATGCGGAAGGCCCTGGCAGAGGTAAATGCAGCGGGCTGCAACGCACTGGTTGTATTCCTCGGAAACTTCGGACCGGAGTCCAGCGAGATCCTTCTGGTGAAGGAATTTGCAGGTCCTGCCATGGTTGTGGCAGCGGCAGAGGAAGCGGGAGACCGTCTCTTAGACGACCGCGGCGATGCTTACTGCGGTATGCTGAATGCCAGCTACAACTTAAAGCTCCGGAATCTTAAGGCTTACATCCCGGAGTATCCCGTGGGAACTGCTTCGGAAGTGGCTGACATGATCAATGACTTCAAGACCATTGCACGTGCATCCATCGCATTAAACGACCTGAAGATCATCAGCTTCGGTCCGCGTCCTCAGGACTTCCTGGCATGCAACGCACCCATCAAGCCTCTTTACAATCTGGGGATCGAGATTCAGGAGAACTCCGAGCTGGATCTTTTCGAAGCCTACAACAAGCATGCGGGCGATGCCCGCATCCCCGAGGTGGTTGCGGACATGGCAGCAGAGCTGGGTGCCGGTAACAAGAAGCCGGAGGTTCTGGAGAAGCTTGCACAGTATGAGCTGACCCTGCTTGACTGGATCGAGGCCAATAAGGGCAGCCGCAGCCACGTGATCATTGCCGGCAAATGCTGGCCTGCATTCCAGACCCAGTTCGGCTTCGTTCCCTGCTACGTGAACGGACGTCTGGCGGCCCGCGGCATCCCGGTATCCTGTGAGGTGGATATCTACGGCGCACTTTCCGAGTATATCGGACAGCTTGTCAGCGACGATGCCGTAACCCTGCTGGACATCAACAACTCCGTACCCCGTGACATGTACGAGTCCGAGATCAAGGGCAAGTTTGATCATGACTACGACATCAAGGATACCTTCATGGGCTTCCACTGCGGAAACACCTGCTCCACGAAGCTAGCCTTCCATGAGATGAAGAACCAGAAGATCATGGCAAGAACCCTGCCGGTTGAGGTAACCAACGGAACCCTCGAGGGTGACCTGGTACCCGGTCATGCAACGGTTTACCGTCTGCAGAGTACTGCAGATGCAACCCTTCGCGCTTATGTGGCAGAGGGCGAGATCCTTCCGGTACGGACACGCTCCTTCGGAGGCATCGGCATTTTCGCCATCCCGGAAATGGGACGCTTCTATCGTCACGTTCTGATCGAGAAGAACTATCCGCACCACGCAGCCATCACCTTCCATCACAACGGACGGCTGCTGTATGAGGTATTCAAGTTCATCGGAGTTGCGCTGGATGAGATCAACTATAACCAGCCGAAGGGTGTAAGGTATCCTTCCGAGAATCCGTTCAGCTGAGCCGGCATGGCGAAGAATATATAATATGGGGGTACAACATGGATATTAAAGATATGATCGACGCGGGGCAGACCGCGATCGGAATCGAATTCGGCTCCACCCGCATCAAGGCCGTTATGGTAGACCTTGCGGGTAAGCCTATCGCAGAGGGCGGACACACCTGGGAGAACCAGTATGTGGACGGGCTCTGGACCTACAGCTTGGACATGATCTGGAGTGGGCTGCAGGATGCTTACGCCGGGCTTCTGGCAGACGTAGAGAAGAAGTACGGAACGGTCATTAAGACCACCTCCGCCATCGGCTTCTCCGCCATGATGCATGGCTATATGGCATTTGACAAAGACGACCGACTTTTGGTACCATTTCGTACATGGAGGAACACCGTGACCGGCGAGGCTGCAGCGGAGCTGACGAAGGAATTCGGCTTCAACATCCCGCAGCGCTGGAGCATCGCGCACCTGCACCAGGCAGTCCTGAACAAGGAGCCTCATGTGCCGGACATCACCTTCTTCACCACCCTGGCAGGCTATATCCACTGGCAGCTGACAGGCGAGAAGGTGCTGGGTGTCGGAGATGCTTCGGGCATGTTCCCCATCGACAGTACCACCAGAGATTACAACAGGGATTACCTTGCAAAGTATGAGGCACTGGTGGCAGACCGCGGCTTCGCATGGAAGCTGTCGGAGATCCTTCCGAAGGTGCTGGTAGCCGGCGAGGCAGCCGGAAGCCTGACCGAAGAGGGAGCTGCCAAACTGGATGTCAGCGGGAATCTTGCCGCAGGCATTCCCCTCTGCCCGCCGGAGGGCGACGCAGGCACCGGTATGGTGGCAACCAACAGTGTGGCAGTCCGTACCGGAAATGTATCCGCAGGCACATCGATCTTCGCCATGATCGTTATGGAGAAGGCGCTGTCGGCAGTGCATGAGGAGATCGACGTGGTCACAACGCCGGTGGGCGATGACGTGGCCATGGTTCACTGCAACAACTGCACCTCGGACATCAACGCATGGGCTGGCATCTTCCGTCAGTTTGCGGAAGCCATCGGAGCACCGGTGGATACGGACAAGCTTTACACCACCCTCTTTACGGCAGCACTGGACGGTGCACCGGACTGTGGCGGACTGGCAGGCTTCAACTACTTCTCCGGAGAGCCGGTAACAGGCTTCTCCGAGGGACGTCCGGTATTTGCACGGAAGGTGGATGCGGACTTCAGCTTTGCAAACTTCATGCGGCTGCACCTTTACTCTGCAGTCAGCACCCTGAAGGTGGGGCTCGACATTCTTCTGAAGGATGAGGGCGTGAAGGTGGATCAGCTTCTGGGACACGGCGGCTTCTTCAAGACGAAGGAGGTCGGACAGCGCATCATGTCGGCAGCGACAGGCGGACCCATCACAACCATGGAGACAGCCGGAGAGGGCGGAGCCTGGGGCATGGCAGTGCTGGCACTGTACATGGCATCCGCAGCTTCCACATCCCTGTCGGCATACCTCAGTGATGTGATCTTCGCAGGCGAGAAGGGAACCACCGTGACCGCGACCGAAGAGGAGATCGAAGGCTTCACGAAGTTCATGGAGACCTTCAAGGCTACACTGCCGATTGAGAAGGCAGCGGTTGAAAGTTTGTGATATAATAGTGTCATCCTGAACCGCCGCAAGCGGTGAAGGATCCTGCCACTGATTCAGAGGATTCTTCGCACTGTGTGTTCGGAATGACAAGAAAGAGGAAATAGAACATGCTGGAAGAATTAAAAAAGAAAGTGTTTGAGGCGAATATGGAGCTTCCGAAACGCCATCTAGTCACCTACACCTGGGGCAATGTCAGCGGGATCGACCGCGAGGCAGGGCTCTTCGTGATCAAGCCCAGCGGCGTGGACTATGAGACCATGACCTGGGAGGATATGGTGGTGATGGACCTGGAGGGGAACAAGGTGGAAGGACGGTACAAGCCCTCCTCCGATACACCCACCCATCTGGAGCTCTACAAGCGTTACGAGGAGATCGGTGGTATCGTACATACCCATAGCCCCGAGGCAACCTCCTGGGCCCAGGCAGGACGCAGCATCCCGCTCTACGGAACAACTCATGCGGATTATTTCTACGGTGAGATTCCCTGCGCACGGAGCCTTACTCCGGAGGAAATCGACGAGGCTTATGAGAAGAACACGGGCCTTGTGATCATCGAGACATTTGATAAGCGAGGGCTGAACCCCATGTACACACCGGGCGTGCTCTGCACGAACCACGGCCCCTTCACCTGGGGCAAGGACGCAGCAGAAGCAGTCCACAATGCAGTGGTACTGGAAGAGGTTGCCAAGATGGCCCTGAAGACAGAACTGATCAACCCGGAAGTAAAGCCCGCACCGGACTGCATCCGCGACAAGCATTTCTTCCGGAAGCACGGCGCGAACGCATACTATGGACAAAACTGATGGAAGAGTAAAGCGCATAGTAAGAAGGATCACCCGGAGTCCGTACCGGACTTCGGTGGTGATCCTTTTGTTTTTGACTCTGGTTTTTAACCTTCTTACTCTGTGGAAGGGCTTCTGCGACTTCTTCACGACCTACATTACACCGGTCATTCTGAATACCTACGGAAGGTTCTCGGACCTCTTTCCATTTTCCTTCGGAGAGGTGCTGATCATTGTGGGACTGCTGCTTGTGGCTGCGGTTCCGATCCTCGGAATCCTCCTTATCTTCCTTCGGAAGAAGGGGGTGTACCGGAAGTTCTGCGGGTTCTTTTACAAGACATTTCTCATGATCCTGCTGTCCGTGGCTCTGGTCATGACTCTCAACTGTTCCATCCCCTACGGCTGCTCCGACATGGCCGTAAAGGAGAATGCACGGACCTATACGGTGGGAGAGCTGGAGAAGCTCCGCACCTATCTGGTTGAAAAATGTAACGCCATGGCTGCAGAGTTTCCGCGGGATGCGGAAGGGCACTTAATCTACGATCCGGACATGGAGGAGCTGAATGAAGAGGCAAGAAGTCTCATGCAGTCCCTTGGGGATGAGTATCCACGGCTTTCCGGGTACTATCCGGATATGAAGCCCATTTTCTTCTCATCCATCATGTCACAGAGCCGTCTCATGGGGATCTTCTTCCCGTTCTCCATGGAGGCAAACTACAACACGAAGATGTTTACCATCAATCATGCCTTTGTCTTCTGCCATGAGTATGCACATCTGAAGGGCTACATGCAGGAGGACGAGGCCAACTTCCTGGCGTATCTTGCCTGCCTTCGCTCCAAGGATCCGTACGTTGTCTACGCCGGATATATCGGGGTGCTGGACTATGTGCTGAATGCTTATGCCGATAACGTGAAGGAGGCGGATCCGGAACGATTTAAAGCGCAGGTAAAGACCTCGCAGCTGGTTCGAAATGATGACATCTTCCTTACGAAGGAAGCCTGGGCCAAGGTGGAGGAGTCCTCCATCTTCAGCACCAAGACGCTGGAGGACCTCCATGACGACTTCACCAACGGGTACATGCATTACTACGGGATCGAGGATGGAACCGCCAGCTACGGGCGGGTGACGGACCTGCTGCTGCAGTATTATGACGGAGTTCTTTACTAAGGGAGGAGAACTATGACTAAAGGGAGAATCGCGCTTCTTGGCGTTCTTGTCTGCTTTCTTATTATCTGGGCCAGGGAATACCCGGTGCTTGCAGACGGTGTCACCTACAACGGAGAAGCAGCCATAGTCTTTGCCGACGGACACTGCCGGGCGGATGAGAATGCGAGGATGACACCGAACCGCTGCGTGAATGGCTGGTTCTGTGCCGCATTTGTATCCAAATGCCTGCAGGCCGGGGGCCTCGACTTCTACAACAGCAGCTCCACCGAGCTGCACGCGGAACTGGTGGCCAGCGGGCTTTTTACGGAATATGTGGTCCCGAATGACAGCGACCATATCCATATCGATGACGTTCCGGGGGAGCTGGCCATCGGAGATGTATTCTTTTATTACTGCGATCATGAGACGGACGGGAAGCCGTACACACATACGCAGATCTTTGCAGGCTGGACCGATGACGGAAGGGCTATTTTTTACTCCCACAATTACCGCGTCATCGGCAGGGCCGACAATTACTACAGCTGCTATATCTGCGGGATGACACTGAAGGAAGTGCATATCCTGCATTTTAAGAACCCGCCGAAGGATCAACGGGGACCGTATCCTGCAAATCACTGGCTGAAGGTGAAGGGAAAGTGGTACTATTTCGGCTATGACGGAAAGCCGCTGACCGGGCTTCAGACACTGGAGGGCGGGAAGTATTTCTTCAACGCGTCCGGAGCCATGCAGACGGGCTGGAAGAAGATCAGTGGCAAATGGTATTACTTCGGAAAGAGCGGTACCATGCTGACAGACTGGAAGCGTCTGGATGGGAAGTGGTACTATTTCGGAACGAATGGTGCCATGCAGACCGGATGGAAGCGGATCGACGAAGAGTGGTATTATTTCCCGGCGTCCGGGGCCATGACCACGGGGTGGAAGAACATCGGAGGTAAGTGGTACTGCTTCACGGCGCGAGGGGCGATGCGAACCGGGTGGTACCGGTTCGAGGGAGCGCGGTACTACTTCGATGATTCCGGGCGAATGGCAACCCGCTGGAAGAAAATCAATGATGAGTGGTACTACTTTGCGACTTCCGGAGTATTGCAGACCGGCTGGCAGATGATCAGCGGAAGGAGGTACTACTTCCGAAACTCCGGTATGATGCAGACCGGACTTACAACCATCGACGGGGTAGTTTACTACTTTGACCTTGAAGAGGGCATGCAGACCGGAGAGGTTGAGATTGATGGGATGTGCTTTACATTTGACGAAGAAGGAGTACTGATCGGTGTGGAACCGATCCCGGAGGAAGTGGTCATAGAGGAGGAATGACAACATGGATAGCTTTGGAACGTATCAGGGAGCGTATGAGATCTTCAGAAATGTGAACTGGATAGGGGCAAGGGAGAACTGTATCATCGGAGCCGTTGTGGACCAGTCGAAGAGCAGCTCCTTTACGGCCTCCATGGTAGGCTACGGAGCCCTCGGACCCGCGGGAGCGCTGGTAGGAGAGGTGATCGGAAGGGAACGGGACGAGAGGGTCAGCCATATCTACGATTATCTCTTCGTACTCATGAACCTGACGGAGAACGGTGTCGGGATCATGCCGGTTCGTGGTAGCGGACTTCGTCTCTGCCCCGAGAAGCAGGGCCCTGTTTATGAAGGCTTTGTATTTTACTATTATCAGGAACTGGCGGAGATTTCGGTGAAGAACTATTTCGGCATCCGAAAGAGTGTAAAGACGATCATGATCAAACTGGCGGATGGGAATAAGCTGTACTTTACGGCAAATATGGTGGAGAAGCCCATGCCCTATCAGGAGAACGGGATGAAGCTTCTGGTGAGCCGTTATCAGAAATAAGATGAATTGAAAGCGGGGTGGAGCATTTGGAGTTTTTTTACGGAATGAGCAGATCATTTTCGACGAAGAATAATGCACAGTACGAAGCAATCGGTGCCTTCTGGGATGAGATGTCCGAAACGTACGGACTGGAGAACCTGAGAGGTGTGGGCTACGGCTGGACGGAGGATACCATAGAATATGCCATAGGCCTGAAGGATGACATGCTCGATGATTATGATTGCGAGATCTGTTTTCCGGAGGAAAACTGGCATACCGTAAAGGGCAGGACCGAAGAGCTGGGGAAGCTTTACGACGAGATTTACAGGGAAGGGAGACTGGATATGGAGATTGAAACCTTTACCAAGGACGGAGAGTGCGAGATCAGCTACTACAGAATGACGGATGAGTGGAAGAAGGAAATAATCCATGTCCGGGACCTGGTGGCATTCGGTGCCGAAAGGTGCAGCGCGTATCTTCGGTTGAATGAACCGGAAAAGATCGATATGGTCTCAAATTTCATGTATACGAAGAATTCTTCCGTTCACTGGTTTGATGAGGCCAGCTACGGAATGTGCACTCACCATTGTACGAAGGAAGAAGCGGCAGAGGTCCTGGAGCTGCTGAAGAAATCAGATGTTGAACAGTGGCAATACACCCTCGACCTGAGGAGTATTCCGGTGACGAAGGAAGTAAAGGACCTGGTGATACGGATACTGGAGGACAGCTTGAGAAATTAATCGTATTTAATCTGCTTTCAACCTATGCCCCTTGGGGACGGATGGATGTGCAAAAAAAGTGTATCATATATATCAATATATGTTATACTGTGTAAGTAGTTAATTATTCAAATCAAAGAAGGGGGCTACGAAAATGCAAAAAATGGGAAGGATGAAGAAGCTTTGTTGTGCAACCCTGATGCTGGGCATGATGCTGCCGCAGGTAGTTGGCAGCGGAAATGTATCGGAGGCGGCTTCAGGAACCTGGAGGCACACCTCTAAGGGATGGTGGTATTCCTACTCCGACGGATCGTATGCAGTGAACGACTGGGTGCAGTACGGTGGAAAATGGTATTACTTTGGCGAAGACGGTTACATGGTGACCGGCTGGAAGCAGATTGGGAAGAAGTGGTACTTCTTCGGCAAAGACGGTGCGATGGTGACCGGCTGGAAGCAGGAAGGTGGAAAGTGGTACTATTTCGATAAAAACGGCGCGATGGTGACCGGCTGGAAGATGATCGGCAGGAAGTGGTACTTCTTTGCTAACGGCAAGATGATCACGGGCTGGAAGAAGATCGGCGGGAATTGGTACTTCTTCGCTAACGGAATTATGGTCACCGGAGCAACGAAAATCAAGGGGAAGGTGTATCTCTTCGGTGATGACGGCGCGTGGATAGATCTTTCACAACTGAAGGCAGGAGATGTTATCACCTTAGGAGAGTATGAGCAGGATAACAATCTGTCAAACGGACAGGAACCCATCGAGTGGACAGTTCTGGATAATAAGAAGGACGGAACGCTGTTGGTGGTGAGTAAGTATATTCTGGATGGTAAGAAGTACAATGAAGAAAAAGCTGACGTCACCTGGGAAACCTGTACGCTCAGGAAATGGCTGAACAGTACCTTCCTGGATACCGCCTTCACGGAAGATGAGCAGGCTTTCATAGCAAAATCAACTGTGAAGAATGCGGATAATCCGGAGTATGGAACTAAGGGCGGAAATAATACAAAGGATCAGATATTCCTTCTCAGTTACGATGAGGCCAAAAAGTATTTCAGAGATAAAATATTTTATGATCGTGAAGATCATCCGGAAGAAGAAATTTACAGCGACGAGCGCAAGTGTGCACCGACTTTATACGCAGAGGCACAGGGTGTAGATTTAATGGATATTGATGAAGAATGGGCAGAGGCTTATGAAATGCTTTTTGCCCACGGTAGCAATTGGTGGTTACGGTCGCCCGGCGAGGAGTCTGACTATGCTATGGTTACCGGCATGGAAGGTCGTGTCTATGAAGATGGATATGAAGTAGATTTTGTGTCATATTATTCTAAGTTAGTAGGTGTTCGCCCCGCTATGATCATTATTCCTTAGCATTTAAGGGTGCCTGTCACCGTGAACATTTTGTGAACTTAACATATTAACACAACGAAGGCCGGAGAACGATCTGTTCTCCGGCCTTTTTCGGTTAGGGACGGTCATCCCTCTGTATTATGACTATTATACCGACTTGATGGGAAAGATGGAAGCCGCATCAATGGTCAGAGGCTGCACCTTTCCGTGGAGTCGTTTTATTTTTCCGCCCATTATCCTCCTTTTCGAATCTCTTTGCAAGGGGAAATTCACGTTGATCATGAGCTCGTTTTCTTTCGCCGGGAAGTATGATAAAATGATAACATCCTTGTTCTTCCGAGGCCGTAAGGCCGAAGGATCTAATTAACCTTTCATATTGTTCAGGATCAGAGAGGATGAAAAAATGGTAAGAGTAAAAAGAATCGCCGGCGGAACGGATAACTGCTACCTGGTGGTGAACGGGAAGTTCTGAATGAGCTTTGGAAAGCGGGGGATGAAACTATGGAACTGAAACGTGTCAGGAAAGAGGATTATTCCTACTTGAAACGCGTATATGAGAATGCATTTCCGATCGAGGAGCGTGCGCCCTTCAAGCGAGTCTGGCGCTGTGCGGAACGCGGAAAGGCAGACTTTCTGGGAATCTATGTGCACGGACGCTGCTGCGGGCTTGCGTATCTGGTAAGCCGTGGAGATCTCGTGTATTTCTTCTATCTCGCTTTGGATCCCAGGGTTCGCGGACGCGGGATCGGGACGAAGGTTCTGAAAGCAGTGGATCAGAGGTGCAGGGATAAGCGGCTGTTCTTTGCGCTTGAGGAATTGGACCCGAAGGCAAAGAATTACGATATCCGTGTTCGCAGGCATGAGTTGTATAAGCGCTGTGGATTTGTGGATCTACCCTTCAGACTGCATGAGGCAGGGGTGGTTTACGCCGTGATGGGCAACGGAAAGGAGCTTCGCCCGGAGGAATACCGGGATCTTATGGACTATCATATGGGAAGATTCATGAGAAAGTTGCTGCATATGCGGTTGGTCAGAATCTGATCCATCACTACAGCTGAGTTTGAGGAAATCGTGAAGGCATTTGGGGAGAACCTGCATATGCATCTGCGTAAGAGTGACCTTATGATGCAGAGCCGCAACAATCAGTTCTTCCTTCTCCTTCCCGAACTGGACCATGCCTACGTGGAACAGGTGGTAGAACGTATCCTGAACACCTTCAATGAAACCGGTTACGCCGGTAAGGCTCGCGTGGTCTACCAGGCCGCTTACCTTTCGGAAGAAATCTGATACCGAAACAAGTGGAAACCCTCACGGTTGCGAGGGTTTCCACTTGTTTTTTTATTGACACAACTTGTTTTTTAAATATAATTAATGGTACTAGGGGAGATATGTCCTGTCTACCGGATGGTGATGGGGCACCTTAAATCAGGAGGGAGAGACTATGAAAAGAATACTCGCAAAGCACAGGCGTTTGTTCGCTCTGCTTGTGGTGGCAGCCATGCTTCTTTCGGTCCTTCGACCGGAGGCGATGCGTTGGGTGTCCGCTTCACAGGTGACGGCAGAGGAAGAAACGCGGAATGAAGCAGATGCTTCCGTTATCGATCCGACGAATAACGAAGCAGATGCGTCCGGCACGAGGTCCGAAACCGTGACGGAAAGTACCGCGGATGCTGAGGACACTGCTCAGGATACGGGGGCGAAGACCCTCTCGGTTCGTGTACCCGAAAGCGGCTGCACCATCACCATTCAGGCACCGGAGGGAAGTCTGCCCTACCCGGCAGATGAGTTGGCTGTTACAGCCCGAGAGCTGCAGCCGGGATCTGATGAATACAATGAATACTACAATGCGTCTATGGAGGCACTGGATCTTGAAGTATCCGAGAGTGTCTCTTTTGCGCGTTTCTTTGATATTCAGATCCTGAGAAACGGTCAGGAGATCGAGCCGGAGTCTCCGGTAGAAGTTAAGATCGAGTATGATAAGAAAGAAGCGCCCGAGGTCTCTGAAGGCGCGGAGCTTTCTGTTGTACACTTCGCAGAGGAGGGCACCGAGGTCATCGAGAACGTTGATGTCAGCGATGATGCCACGGAGATCGTGTACGAGCAGGGGAGTTTCTCCGTTGTAGCAACGATTGTTACAGAACCGGCTCCATCAGCGGAAGGGACGCTTTATGCTGTTGTGGCTAAACATGATGGTAAGGTTTTTATCGTGCAGGGTGATGGTACCCTTACGGAAGTGGTTAATTACGATGAGGAAGGTGATAAGATCACTAAGGTGTATACCAATAATCCTATGTTGTGGTCTTATTTCATAGATGCGGAAGGATCATATCTGCGTTATTCAACAGAGGGATATGATTTCGATTGGTCTAATCAGGCGACAACCTTCGCAAAAGCCTACATAGATCCAATAAGCCAAAATGGTGTTACCTATGAGGTTCCGGAAAAGAATCCGGATGGAACTGTAAAGAAGGTGGAGGGAAAAACCGTATTTGTATCTCCGAAGGATCATGCGTCGATCACTTTGGATGATTGGAAACATATCTATCATTTGGAAGGTGCGGACGACTACAGTTTTATTGCGGTGGGGCCAAATGGACGAATCGTAGGTGGTCTGTCTCCTTTTGATCTTGATCAACTTGATATCATCAATGGTACGGAGTTTTATCTCGCAAAAGTGAGTGATGATCTGGCAGTGACCGATAAGATGCCATATTACCACATGGTGAATCATATCGATATCTCGATCAGCGATACTGTGTCCACAAAACTCCATCTGGCATATGGAACGTACTATGATAAGGATGGGAACCAGATCCTTACGATTGACAGAACAACACCTGAGGAGGATCAGTATACTACGGTTTTGGAGGATGTCTCTGTAGGTCAGGAACATCTAAGAAATGCCAAGATTGAGACCTTCTGTAATGGTGCTCCGATTGACAATGTATACTATATTACTGGATATACAGCCAATGCACCTTCGGGATTTAGTGATTCGCAGGTGCGTATTGAAGGTGGATTTAAGGTCGCAAATCTTCCTACTGCCGACCTGGGGCATTATACATCGAATACTGCTGAGATTAAAGCGGCGAGATTAAAACCGGAGAATCAAATTCGATATAAGGTTACAGCAGTTGAACCGGATGTGGAATTCTATTATCGAAACCCTAAGAATCCTACAGAATATCTGTATGATTCAATGGGGAAAAAGATATCTGTATCCGGTACGGTAACCATATCTGCTGAATTCGGATACTGGGACGCTGACAATAAGTGCCCTCCGCTTCAGGCTTCATGGAGTCAGGTGGATCATGATAACTGGACACAGGGAGGAATCCTTACACAGGGTACCAGTGGAATGGATTTCATTCTGGATGGTGATTCTCATGTGGATCTTGATCCGGTTGCGCTCGAGATCACTAAGACCATCGTTGATAAAGATGGAAATACCATCCATCCTTCGGAAGATTTGAATAATCTTAAGTTTGATGTTTATCAGGATACCGGTGCGTCTTCGGATGCTGTTAAGGATTTAGACGTAGGAAGTTTTACGACACCGGCAGATTACACCGGATATATAAAGACCCATTCAGATCTTATGAATGTGGATCATACAAAGGGAACCACGATTGTCAACGATCATAACGCAGATCAGGGAATGATCTATATCGTCGAAGATAAGGATTCAATCCCGGATCAGTTTACGGGACAGGATGGAAAGATATGGGTTTATAAGAATACCTATATCAAGACAGAATATGTCTGGAGAGAACAGGGCGATGAATCAAAGAGGAGTCTGGGGCATATAAGCCCGACTTACACAAAGGATGATGCAACATTTGCAAGCATTCCCGAGATTCTGGGTAACTACGGTGAGCCGGACAGTGAAGGAAACAGATTGTTTAATGGTTTCCTTGAATTTGACGTTTACAATGTATATGAGGAGGCTGAAAAGCCGTCCAAGAAGGAGACGGTTCCTTACGACGGAACCGGGGTACTTGGTGGAGTTAAGGTAGGAGATATCATCACCTATGAGATTTCCTATAAGAACTATAAGACAGCGGATACTGATGTTGTGATCAGTGATCAGTTAGATGCAAATGTTGAATTTATCGCTGCAGATAATAATGGTGTCTATAGTGATACAGATCATAAGGTGAATTGGACTTTGTCCGGTGTTAAGGCCGGGGCATCCGGGAAGGTAACATTGCAGGTGAAGGTCCTTCCGAGTGCGCTTGATTCCAATGGCGGACCGGGCAAGGTTGTGAACGGTGGAGATACGGCAACTGTCAAGATCGGGGTTGATCCGGAATACACATTGGAAGAAGTTGAGAACCCTGTACCGGAAGTGCCGGAGAAGCAGGAAACTGCTCCGTATACCGGAACAGGAGTACTTGGTGCGGTTAAGGTAGGAGATGAGATTACCTATACCATCAGTTACAAGAACTACAAGTCGGATGTGGCGGATATCATTATTAAAGACAAGCTGGATCCGAATGTTGAATTTGTAGTGAATAATGATGGCAGTGTTTATGACGCGGATAATCGAACAGTTACTTGGACAATACGGAATGTTGCAGCAGGTTCCGAAGGAACGGTGTCGCTTACCGTAAAAGTGCTGGAGGGTGCACTGCAGTCCAAGAGGGGCCCCGGAAAAGTAGTCAACGGAGGAGACAACACTACTGTTAAGGTTGGCAATGATAATGAGTATTCACTGAATGAAGTGGAGAATCCAGTTCCCGAAAATCCGGAGAAGAAAGAAAAGACTCCGTATGAGGGAACAGGCTTACTTGGCGCGGTCAAGGTAGGGGACGAGATCACTTACGAGATCAGCTATAAGAATTACAAAACGGAAGCAGCGAATGTAGTGATCACGGATACGCTGGATCCGAATGTGCAGTTTGTCAGCGCGTCCGATGATGGTGCTGAGGCATCCGGTGTTGTGACATGGACGATAACCGGTGTTGCAGCAGGTTGTGAATGGTGGTGACACCGCTACAGTTAAGGTCGGAAATGATAAAGAATACACGCTGAATGAAGTAGAAAATCCTGTTCCTGAAAAGTCGGAGAAGAAGGAGAAAACTCCTTATGAAGGAACCGGAGTACTTGGTGCGGTTAAAGTCGGTGATGAGATCACCTATGAGATCTCTTACAAGAACTACAAAAACGTAGCTGCTGACGTTGTGATCAAGGATCAGCTGGACGCCAATGTTATGTTCGTCAGGGCATCGGATAATGGTGTATGCTCAGGGGCAGCAGCAACGACTTACGCAGGTGGACTTGTGACCTGGACTTTGCCAGCTGTTCCTGCAGGTGATGTAGGCGTTGTCACCCTTACTGTAAAAGTACTGGAAAGTGCCCTGGAGTCCAAGCAGGGGCCTGGCAAGGTTGTGAACGGTGGTGACACCACAACTGTGAAGGTCGGCAACGATCAGGAGTACACA
>CACWHK010000026.1 GCA_902760755.1 uncultured Lachnospiraceae bacterium
ACCGGGTCACCGGAGAACAGCTGGTTGTAGGACTCGATACGAGCGAACTTAACCATACGGAACTTCATAACTACATGATCGATGAGCTCCTGAGCCTGCTCCTCTGTAAGGATACCGGCCTTCATATCTCTCTCCATGTAGATATCAAGGAAGGTGGATACACGTCCTACGGACATTGCAGCACCGTTCTGAGTCTTGATTGCGGACAGATATCCGAAGTACAGCCACTGAACAGCTTCCTTTGCGGTCTTAGCCGGCTGGGAGATATCGAAGCCATAGCTTGCTGCCATAGCCTTCATGCCCTGCAGAGCCTTAATCTGATCAGCGATCTCCTCACGAAGACGGATCACATCATCCGTCATAACGCCGTGACCTGTGTTGTTCTTATCTTCCTGCTTCCACTTGATCAGCTGGTCGATACCGTACAGAGCGACACGACGATAGTCGCCTACGATACGTCCACGGCCATAAGTATCCGGAAGACCTGTTACGATGTGAGTCTTACGAGCAGCTCTCATCTCATCTGTATAAGCATCAAATACTGCCTGGTTGTGTGTCTTGTGATACTCTGTGAAGATCTTGTGGAACTCCGGATTCGGTGTGTAACCATACATGGAGAGTGCTTCCTCAGCCATCTTGATTCCACCGAACGGCATAAATGCGCGCTTCAGCGGCTTATCTGTCTGGAGACCGACTACCTGCTCCAGATCCTTCAGTCCCTCATCGATATAACCGGGGCCATAAGCAGTCAGGCTGGATACAACGTCTGCATCCTCCTCAAGAACGCCACCGTTCTCACGCTCTGCCTTCTGCAGCTCCTGCAGTCTTCCCCACAGCTTGTTAGTTGCTTCGGTCGGGCCAGCCAGGAAACTCTCGTCTCCATCGTACTGTGTGTAGTTCTTCTGGATGAAGTCACGTACATCGCACTCTTCTCTCCAGATACGGCCTTCAAATGTGTTCCAAGCTTCGTTCTGTAACATATCCTATCTCTCCTTTTCTTATTTTTTCGGCTTCTCGCCGTATTATGGTGCTTAGTTGCTTTGTGAGGCCATTATATGGCATAAAATTTGGAATTTCAACCGATTTGCCTCATGTTTTTTATTTAATACAATTTTCTCGTTTTTTTTACATTTTTGCGAAGAAATCGTTACATTGCATAAACAAGGAGAGGAATCAACCTCTCAGCTGAACCTCTCCTCGTAGTCGCAAATGTTATTGTCTAATCCTTCTTGGACTTCTTTTTCTCTTTTCCTTCGCCTTCTTCATCGTTACCATAGCCATAATCATCATAATAGCCATAGTAACCCTTATAGTAGCCGTAATAGCCCTTACCACCGGCCTGAACCTTGTTCAGGATAACGCCGAGGATCTTGCACTCGCTCTGATCCAGCTGCTTCTTTACGTTCTGTACTACCTTGTAGCTGATGTTATCTGACTCAACCACCAGGATGGTACCGTCGCAGTTCTTTGCAACCAGAACCGCATCGATAACGGAGCCAAGGGGCGGGCAGTCGATCACGATAAAGTCAAACTGCTGACGAAGCTCTTCGATCATCTTCGCGAACTTCGGCCGACCCAGAAGCTCTGCCGGGTTCGGTGCCTTTGCACCGGTGAAGATCATATGAAGATTTGCGATATCGGACTCGTAAATGATATCCTCCAGATTCTTTGTCTGTCCGGACAGGTAGTGGGACAGACCCTTGGTCTCACGGTCTACGCCGTAACGGGCAACCGTAACGGACTTACGGATATCTGCATCGACAAAGAGGACCTTCTTTCCGTCCTCTGCAAAGGACTCTGCCAGACGGAAGGAAACCTCAGACTTTCCCTCGTTCGGAACCGAACTGGTTACAGCCACAACCTGAATATCCTCACCGGAGAAGGTGATGTTCGTCCGAACACGCTTATATGCTTCATTTGTTTTGAAATCAAGCTCTTTTTTGTTTTCGAATTTAATCTGCTGTGCCAAGAGTATTCTCCTTGTATGGTTATTTCACCGGGGTGCGAAGATTAAGCAACCTTCTTCTTTTTCTTCCCCCTGTTTCGTCCGGTCGTGTCATGACCGTGGGTCTTACGCTTGGAGACACCCTCCTCCAACGGGATCATACCGAGTACGTTCAGACCGAGGTACTTCTCAACATCCTCACCGGTCTTGATGGAATCGTTCATCATGTACTGCAGGATGATGATGGCGCACGCAAGAACAAAGCCCAGAAGTCCGCCGATGATACCGTTCTTCTTCATGCTCGGAGAGATGGGCTTATCCGGCAGCTGGCCGTAATCCATGATATTCGGCGGATCGGTCTCCATGACCTCGGCCGTCTTCGCAACGGATACATTTGTCAGCTCATCTACGATCTTCTTTGCAAGATATGCGTCATTGTCCTTTACAGAGATCTCAAGGAACCGGGTATTGTCCGGGTTGTTCACGGAGATCTTCGTCTTCAGGCCTTCGTAGGTCTCATTCAGACCGAGATTCTGGATCACTTCCTCCAGAACCGGACGGCTGGTGATGATAACCTTATAGTCCTGTGTCAGCTGGGTACCGATCTGGAAGTCTGCCAGACTGGTGATGCTGGTACTCTTTGTCAGGATGTAAATGGTGGATGAACTGCTGTAGGTCGGCTTCACGAACAGCATGGTATAGCCAACCATCAGTCCGAATCCGAGTGCAGCAAGCAGGATGATAAGCCAGATCTTGGCCATCAACGCGTGGAAGACCTCGACGAGGTCAATCTCTGTTTCTTCGTATCTTTCTTCCATGGTTTCTCCTATAGTGTATTGGTTTCAGTCTATATACTTACCCTGTATCATCAGCTCGGCGGCTTTGGTCAGCATGAACTCTGCCTCCTCGTCACCGCAGTGCTTTCGGATCCAGGGAATGTAGTCCTGGGTATAGGGTGCGCGGCTGTCCACATTGTGGGCATCGGTCCCGAAGAAGGTGATATACCCTTCCTTGACCAGCTTCCGGCACCAGCGTTTGCTCTCATTTAAGAATCCGCCCTCCACGCTGGAGATATTCATCTGCAGCAGGGCCTTCATATCCAGCATTTCCTCGATACGTTCCATCCGCTTTACCACGCTCTGGTACCGCTCCACATGGGCGATGATGGGCCAGTAGCGGGCCTCCGACAGGAGGCGGATGGCATCACGGATCTGTCGGAAGGGAGTCCGGACATTGAACTCCACCAGCACATACCGTGTTCCGTTCATGGTATGGATCTCTCCTGCCTTCAGGAGGTCGATCACACCCTCTTCGTAGAGGATCTCATTTCCGAGGTACAGATTCATGTCGGGATAGCGCTCGGCGGCAACCGCCTTCACTTCCTCGAACTTTGCATCCAGTTCCCCGGCACTTTTGTAGTGATTTCGCCCGATCATGAAATGGGGTGTGAACAGGATGTTCCGTGTCCCCTCATCATAGGCGATCTGGAGCATATCGAGGGTCATTTCCATATTCTTTGAGCCGTCGTCCACACCGGGCAGAAGATGGCAGTGCATATCGAATAATTCCATGGGGCCTCTGTTCTCCGTATCAGTTTTATGAACTCTTATCCTTACGTTTGCTGAAATACAGTCCGATCAGCGTCATTCCGACCACCAGTCCGAAGACGGAAATGATCGAAAGCACCCGGATCATCCAGTCAATGTGATTCTTGAAGAATACATACAGATAATCGGGCTCGATGAAAAGATGCTTCGCAGGGTTCAGAACCAGCAGCGTGATCGTAAGGATTCCCGCAAATGCGGTTCCGATCAGCTCGGATACTGCGATCATCCTGATGCCCCGGTCTCTCCGAAGATCCATGAAGATGGTGAATACACAACCCAGGATCAGGGAAAGCAGGAACAGGATCGAGCTTATGATCATCGAGAACTGCAGATCCTCCTTCAGACGAAGCACATAAGGAGCAACGTTGCTCTGCTGGTAGACAACATCACGGTTGCCCAGAAGGAGCTGCTCCGTGGACTGCTTCTCCCGGATGACGAACTCATCATAGGAAAGAATCTTTCCGGATGCGATCCCTGCTTTCGCAGAACCGTCATCCCCGGTACTGCCTTCGCCGTCTGTCAGTGCTGCTTCCGTTGCAATCTCTGCCTGTCCGGCTTCCGTGGGTGCTTCGGTGGTATTTCCATCCTCACCCCGTCCCTGTTCGGACAGATACTCGATATAGGCATATCGGAAGTAACCGCTGTCCTGCACACTCTGCAGGATCCGGCTGTTATTGAAGACGATCACAAAGAGGGCAAGCAGAAGGAAAACTCCTGCAATGCTGACTGCGGTAGTAACCGTGAGAACCCGCCGGCAGTGCTTGCGGATCTTTCTTCTCTTTCTGTGTCCGTGCACGGGCTTCTTCCGGTCATCCTTACCGAAACGCATGCACTTCTTAAAGATCAGAACAAGACATGTCAGAACCGTGATCACAAGGGTGACGATCGCAACGATCATCAGCGTGGTCGGCCATGCGGAAGGAACGATGGGCTTGTTGCTGTCCAGCTCGATCACATCATCACCGGTATCGATCACGATGGTTTCTTCCCTGATCACTGCCTTCGCGTCAGCCTCCTCCGGCTTCACGCGGTCATTGATCACCTGTCTGTTATCCTGATTCTCTTCGATCTTCGAAAAGATCTCCTCCACCTCAGAATCCGGCTCAGGTTCCTCGGTCGTTGCCTCCGTGGAAGGCTTCGACGTCGATCTCGAGGTACTCTGTTCCGTTGTTTCGGTTGTTTCGGTTGCTTCCGTGCTTTCCGTAGCTTCGGTTACGTGTTCGGTCACACGGGTATCTGAAGTAGCTTCGGTTTTCTTCTCCGTAGTCGCATTCGGATCATTTTCACCGCCCACTTCATAGATATAGCCTCTCTTTATTCCCGTAGACACATGTCTGTAGATATAGTTGATCGCTCTCTGTGCCTGTCCGGGAGAGAGGTCCACACCATCCTTGGAAAGGTAGGCGTAGAGGTCATTCACATAACTGGAATAGGCCCTGTAGGTCTTTCCGTCATATTCAAAGGTTCCGCTGGCTGCAGAGATGACGCCTGCTTCCGCGTCGTTGATATCCCCGGCCCATGCGGTCTTGGAAGGGATAAGTGCAGCACCAAAGAGGAGGATCAGGCCAACCAGCCATAGGATCACTTTGTTATTTTTTCCTGTCTGATACTGCATCTTTCCGCCCTTTTCAAGCTTTTTTCTTAGACAGAATTAAGCTGTTAAGCGTGCCCGCCTAACAGCTTAATCCGTTATTGATCATTGTTTAATTAATAAACGATCATGTACTCTTCCTTAACAACCTCAGCGTCGTTCTCATCGATGACACCAGCATCTGTCAGAGCCTTGAACATTGCAGAATCTGTAACGTCTGTCAGGATGTAAACAACGTTTGTGTCAAGATCAACGATGCTCTGATAGTTAACCTTGTCAGCTGTGAAGTACATAGCATTTGCAGAAGCGTTGAAGCGGAACTTCGTGAACTTCGCATCGCCGATCACTACAGAGTAATTGTAGCTTGTGCTCTCTGTGATGTTGGAAAGACGAAGAGCCTCAAACAGCTTCTCTGTAGAGCCTGTGCCCTTAACAGTTACGGAACCAGCACCTACGCGCTCAACGTAGTCAACAAGATCCTCACCGTCAACTAAGATGTGCTCACTCTCATCGGGAAGAACAACGTGCTCAATAACCTTATCCTCGTCGCCAACGGTCATAACCTTCTTTGCACCAACGTTTGTAGCCAGTACAAGGAAGTCTTCCATATCCATAGCTGCATCCTTGTAATTATCCTCAGTTACTTCGAAGGTGATCTCACCGGAAATCTCATCAGCCGGAGTTACAACGGTGTACTCCTTAGCATGTCCGTTGGAATCAAAGCCGTATACGGTACCATCGATATCAAGCAGCTTCCATGTCTGAAGGATACCCTCCTCGTCGAAGTAGTACCACTCGCCATCGATCTTTACCCAACCGTCTGCAACATAGTTCTTGGAGTTCTTTCCATACCACCACTTGCCCTTGCTGGAACCGGTCTTAACCTTGTTCCAATGGTAGCCACTCTTCTTCTCCTGATATACACCATCTGCATCCAGGTAGTTACCCCTTACGTAGCAGTCAGTTACTGCATGATACTCTTTGTCGAAGTAGTACCACTCGCCATCGATCTTCTGCCACTGAGACTGTGCATACCATCCCTTGTAGCCATACCACCAACCGATGTGATCATAGCCCCACTTAGCCTTGGTTGTAACGCCATCCCAGTATCCGTTCTTACGGATCCAGTAACCGCCAACCCACTCAGCAGAAGCATAGGTTCCATCACCGTTGTCTACCCACCATCTGCTTCCGGACTTCTTCCAGGTTGTGGAAGCTTCTGCTGCAGCAACCGGTGCAATAGCTGTTGTAACAAGAGCTGCTGCAAGTGCTGCATACTTGAAACGCTTAAATCTCATGTTTAAAATCCTCCTTTTATTTGCCCCCTCAAATTAGGAAGCCAATTTGCGACTTTCAACAATATATCACTTTTGTATAAAAAATTCAACCCTTTTTCAGCATTTTGTCAAGATGCACAAAGAAAACATAGATTATCATAAATTATAGCACATTTTGAAAATACCATTAGTAGTCCGATACATTTCCAAACACAATATCTCGTGGTTTTTAACCTTTCACCCAAAATAACCGACGATAGACTCTTACGCTGAAGATGCACTCTTTTTACGCATATATTCCCATCGGAACACCGCGGTACCTATGATAAGGATATAACCCGCAATACTTAAGGGTACCGGAGCCTCTCCGAGGAAGTGGATTCCCAGCAGGGCCGCGAAGATCACCTGTGTGTAGTCAAAGACGGAGATGTCCTTGGCCGGCGCAAACTTGTAGGCCGTTGTGATCGAGAACTGTCCCACAGCTGCCGAGATCCCTGCCAGGCATAGATACAGCCACTGTTTCCCCGTCATGGGATGGAAGGCAAAGATCAGCTGCGGTGAAGATACAAGACAGGAGAAGAGGGAGAAGCAAAGAACGATCACCGTCGTCCGTTCCTTCTTCCGCCCCAGGGCGCGCACGAAGACATAGGCCGTGCCCGCACCGAAGCCGCCGTAAAGTCCGAGCAGGGCCGGTCCCACTGACAGGTCACCGCCCGGACGGATGATCAGGACTGCTCCGAAGAAAGCGATCAGAACACTGGCCCAGTCCACCTTCGAGGGCTTCTCCTTTAGGATCGGGATTGAAAGAAGGATCGCAAAGAAGGGTGACATTTTGTTCAGCATATTCGCATCTGCGATCCCCAGCCGGTCGATGGCGTAGAAGTTGGCGATCATGCCGGAGGTTCCGAAGATACAGCGAAAGAAGATGTCCCTTCCGCACCCGGGGGTGATGAAGTGCTCCCGGACGATCCCTTCCTCCCGCTCCTTCCTCGAAGTGAGAATCAGAGAAATGATGGCGATCACGGCAGCGAAGGCATTCCGGAAGAAGGCCTTCTGCAGCGTGGGCAGGTCCCCGGAGATCCGGACGAAGAAGGTCATCAGTGAGAAACCGAAGGCCGCACTGATCACACAAAGGATCCCTATCGTATGATTTTGTATGTTCCTTGCATTTTTCATGCGTCCACATTAGCACGGTTCCCCGCAATTTGCAAGCAGGGATGCACCGGTTCCGGAATTTACATTTCCCGCTTGTCATTTTAAAATGAATATGCTATAGTGAACTATGCACTTTTTCACTTTAACGCAGGAAAGTGCGGAAAGAAACTCTGTAAAGAAGGGATTATTCCTATGGATCTTGATTTTTCTCTGGCAAATGTGAATACCATCGGTGTCGTCGGCCTCGGTCTGATCGGAGGCTCCTTTGCAAAGGCCTACCGGGAGAACTCCTCCTGCCGGATCTTCGGAGCCGATAAGGACCCCTCCGCCGTAGCCGCTGCCATCGAGGACGGTACCCTGGACGGGGAGCTGACGAAGGAGCAGATTCCGGACTGTGATCTGCTGCTGGTGGCGCTCTACCCGGAAGCCATTATAGAATACGTAAAATCCGTTGCGGATCTGATCCGTCCCGGTGCCTATGTGATCGACACCGGCGGACTGAAGCGAAATGTCTGCCATGCCCTGTTCCCGGTGGCTGCGGACCACGGCTTCACCTTCATGGGCGGACATCCCATGGCCGGGAAGCGGACCTCCGGCTACCGTCACAGCACCGGCGGACTCTTCAAGGGTGCTTCCATGATCCTGGTGCCCGATGATGTGACCGACTTTGATACCCTGGCAACCGCCAAGGCGATCTTCGCTCCCTGCGACTTCGGACGGATCACCATCTGCTCCGCGGAGAAGCATGACGAGATGATCGCATTTACGTCCGAGCTGGCACACATTGTATCCAACGCCTACATGAAGAGCCCCACGGCCCTGCATCACCGCGGATTCTCCGCCGGCAGCTACAAGGACCTGACCCGCGTGGCCTGGCTGAACGAGACCATGTGGACCGAGATTTTCATGGACAACCGCGATAACCTGATCAAGGAGCTGGATTCCATCATCCACTCCCTGGGGGAGTATCGCGACGCACTGCAGGACGAGGACCGGAAGCGTCTCTGGGGCCTGCTGCATGACGGAAAAATGGCCAAGGAGGCTGTCGACGGAAAGTAAAGGCTCCGTCCCCACGAGTGGACCCGACTGTTAACGAAGGAACCAACCCGTTTCCACGGGTTGCAAATGAGCAGAATTAATATGGAAGAAACGATGAATACCGATTATATAGCATTCCGGGACAACCGGGTAACGCTGACCCACCCTGCCGGGATCCCCGGGGGAGTCGTGGCTGCGATCCCCTCCAAGTCCCACGCCCACCGGCTTCTGATCGCCGCTGCCCTGTCCGAGGCTCCGGTCCGTCTGCTATGTCCCACAACCTCGAAGGATATAGATGCGACCGCCGTGAGTCTTTCCGCCATGGGAGCAACCATCCGGCGGATCGAGGACGGCTTTCTTGTGGACGGCAGCTGTCGGAAATCACCTGCCTCCACAGAGGATACCGGGATTCCACAAGCCCCCGAAGACATGCCACGGACTCTGCACCCCTCTGATGAAACACCTGGAATTCTGCAGGTCGGTGAAAGCGGATCCACGCTGCGCTTCCTGCTCCCGATTCTCGGAGCCCTGGGCTGCAAAGCAGAGCTGCATATGCAGGGACGACTTTCCCAGCGCCCGCTGTCACCCTTATACGAAGAAATGTGCCGCCACGGCGTCACCCTTTCCCCTCAGGGGGAGAATCCCCTCCGGATCGAGGGTACCCTGACGCCCGGCGATTATCAGATCGACGGAGGCGTATCCTCCCAGTACATCACGGGACTGCTCTTTGCACTCCCGCTCCTTTCCGATGATTCCCGGCTTACCATCACGGGAAGGCTGGAGTCCCGCCCCTACGTGGACATCACCCTTCAGGTGCTACGGGAATTCGGGATTACCGTGAAATGTGCGGAAGGCCCTGACATCAGTAGCGTTCCGGGTGCAACCGTATGCTTTGATATCCCCGGCGGACAGCACTATCGGTACAGGAAAGAAAACGATGCATCAAATCCGGCGGAAGGAAGCAATCCTCCCGTCTGCAGAGTGGAAGGCGACTGGTCGAATGCCGCATTCTTCCTCACTGCCGGTGCGATCCAGCCGGGAGCCATCACCGTAACCGGCTGCAATCAGGCATCCGCCCAGGGAGATCAGGCCATCGTTTCCCTTCTTGCACGCTTTGGAGCAACCATCACCACAAAGCCCTCCGTATTCTCCACGGGGCATACAGACATCACCGTCTCCGGCGGGAAGCTGCACGCCATCGAGATCGATGCCGCTGACATCCCGGATCTGGTTCCAATCCTGTCCGTGGCCTCTGCCTATGCGGAAGGAACCACCATCATCCGGAACATCGGACGACTCCGGATCAAGGAGAGTGACCGGGTCGCAACCGTTCTGGAGATGCTCCTCGGCCTTGGGGCAGATGCATCGGTGGAACAGGACACCTCCGGCGAATACCTTCGGATCACGGGGAAGCCTACACTCCGCGGAGGAACCGTTTCCTCCCATAACGATCACCGGATCGCCATGGCCGCTGCCATCGCATCCCTTGGCTGCACCGGACCCGTTACCATCGAGGATTCCATGGCGGTGAGCAAGTCTTATCCGGGATTCTACGCAGACCTTGAGGAGATTCTTCGGCCTTCGGGGTCGCGCCTCCCGGCTTGGTCGATTCGGCGCTGAACGCAAGGTCGCGCCTCCCGGCTTGGTCGAT
Organism: uncultured Lachnospiraceae bacterium; assembly: GCA_902760755.1. GTDB lineage: Bacteria > Bacillota > Clostridia > Lachnospirales > Lachnospiraceae > Eubacterium_Q. The sequence continues at coordinate 10,265 of CACWHK010000026.1, forward strand.
TCGGCGCTGAACGCAAGGTCGCGCCTCCCGGCATGCAGCGCCCACCGGCATGCAGCGCCCACCGGCATGCAGCGCCCACCGGCATGCAGCGCCCAGAATGACATACCCCCTGCGGGACGGAATGACACACCCCTCTACAACAATAACAGGAAGGACGGAGCGTACGACATTTTCCATGGCGTACGCTCCGTCCTTCCTGTTGTATATTATTGGTCAATCATCCTCGTTGAGTGTTTCGATCAGATACCGGAATGCCTCCGTAAAGATGTAAAGTCCGATCCCGAGATAGAGGAACCAGGCCCCGAGCCCCGGCAGCTTCCAGTCATGATACCCATCCAGCATCAGACTCTGCCAGGAAAGATAGGTCTCATTCATCCGGTCATACAGCACCGTGTAGTGAAGCGTTCGCTCCAGCACGACCACGGATGTCATCGCCAGCACCGGAGGAATGATATGGCTGATCAGACGAAACCGCCCGAAGAACCGCTCCGCCGGATGCTCCGGCTTCAGGAAGGATTTCCCCCACTGATCCCGGAATGCGAAGTACAGAACCCAGATCCCGCTGACCATCAGCAGAAGTCCCATCAGGATCACCAGAAACTTCGCCCAGGAGGAATCCGTGTAACCCTTGGAAAAGGCGGCCTTCACCACCTGAAACATGGAGAAACCCTCGTTCACTCGAATGTCCGCCTTCACCAGCACGACACGCCAGTGAAAGAAGGGGGCTGCCAACATAAGCGCTCCCGAAAGAAGCCCCAGCCATTTACACAGCTGAACCGATCCGGGGCGTTCATAAAAAGGCTTTTTTTCCCGTTTCTCCCGTTCTACCATACAGAATCCGGATACACACCTGCATCCGTCAGCACCCTCAGTGCCTCAACCACCGACGGGATATCCTCCTGATAGGTCATGCCGAACCAGGTGGAATTCGTCGGAAGAACAACCACCGAAGCCTTTCCGCGGTCCATCATATTCTGAACCGCCTCGGAGATCGTCTCCTCAAACTTCAGCGGATTCTTCTCCACGCCCTCGCGAAGACGTGCAGGGAAGGACTCGGATATATCATCGATAAAGCCGGGCTGGAATGCCCAAAGATTCATGGAAGCCAGCGCACCCTCCGGGATCTCATCCCAGTTTTCTCCGCCGTCCAGCGTGTAGTAGCCCACGCCTTCCTCCAGCATGATCTCTTTTCTCTCGTCGATCCGGATCAGACGATTCTCCTCGTCACATTTGCAGATGCCACGGGAAACCGTTCCGTTCTCGGACAGGGTCCGTACCGCGTCATAACCGATGATCGCGTGTGCCGTAGGCTCGGAATCTTCCTTCGTCAGGAAATCATACGCAAGCTTGAAGGAATCCACACCATAATAATCGTCCGCATTGATCGTAAGGAACGGACGACCGGCCAGTGCTTCTCTGCAGCAGAACAGCGCATGGGTTGTACCCCAGGGCTTCTCACGCCCCTCCGGAACAGCCACGCCCTCCGGGAGCATATCCAGCTCCTGGCAGACATACTCAACCTTCATCTTCCGCTCAACACGGGCACCGATCTTCATTTTAAACTCATTTTCAAAATCATGACGGATGATGAAAAGCACCTCGCGGAAGCCTCCGCGATAAGCATCATAGATCGCATAATCCATCAGCGCATGACCCATTGTATCAACAGAAGCCACCTGCTTTAAGCCTCCGAAGCGGCTGCCCATACCTGCAGCCATAACAACCAATACCGGTTCTTTCTTCATATCGTGATCCCCTTCTCTTTTATTCACCTGTCACCTGTCCTGCTGACACCCTAGAAGTTCCCCTTCGGAGCATTCTCCTTTACTTCATCCTGTGTCATGGTCTCTCCGTTCAGTGTCCGCTGGATCAGCTCATTTGCGTAATCCACACATCTCCACTCCGGTGTAACCACGGAAGCCTCGCCTCCGCCGGTGTAGCATACGCCCCAGTCAGGATAGCCCATAACCTCATAGCTGAGAACGTTCCAGCTGCGGTCGGACTCGATCATTTCCTGTACCAGCTCACCTACCTCATCCTTCGTCATGTTGGTCTCGAAGGTGTTGGACAGCTCCTCCATAACCTCACTGAAGTTGTACAGCAGCTGAGAGGATTCCAGTGCGGAGACGACGCCCTTGATCACCTCCATCTGGTTTCTTCCTCGCTGGAAGTCACCGTCGCCGAAGGAGTGGCGCTCCCGCGCAAATGCAAGAGCTGCACGTCCGTACAGATGGTTCATACCCTTCTCATAGGTGAAGTAGTCTGTCTCCATCGGCGTACCGAAGGAGTACTGGGAGTATACATCGATACCACCCAGGGCATCGATAATATTAATGAATCCCGAGAAATTCAGTCTTACATAGTAGTCCAGATTTACGTCGTAGATCATTTCCAGGGTATCCATGGAAACCTCGATACCGTAAATGCCGGCGTGTGTCAGCTTATCCTTGGATCCGTCGGAGATAGACAGCGGCACGTAGAAGTCACGCGGTGTCGTGATCAGCATGATCTGACGGGTATTCCGGTTTACGACAGCGATGATATTTACGTCGCTTCGGCTCTTGGTGGATACCGAACCGAAGGTGTCGATACCGCTGAGGTAAACGGCAAAGCAGCCGGCTGCCTTCGGAACCTCTTCCTTCTTTTCTTCGGTCGAAATTTCCACAACCGTTTCGATCTTCTTCTCCAGAATGATCTTCAGGGTATCCGAGTAGTGCTGATACTCCTCGGAGCCATCCAGCGCCGATACAAAGGCGGAGCTGGAAACAAATCCGCGGATCTCCTGGCCGTCCAGTGCCTTTGCGATATCGAAGATGGTCTCATATTCCTTCGTGATCAGCTTCTGACCAACCGCATCCTCGATCTGCTTTACGGTCTCATCTGCCTTATCACGGTCCTTCTCCCTCAGGATTCCGAAGGGGTAGCTTGCCGCGACGGCTTCATTGATCGAGCTTACGGGATCATCCTTCTTTACATAGACGTTCATCACCGTAACCTCGGTGGTCTTGCCGGTCACCTTATCCAGGGCCTTATCCGCATGACGCACAAGATAGATTCCGTAGCCGACGATGGTCGTAACCAGGATCGCAAGTATGATACCCACGACTCCCGTTTTCTTATTCATCTGCATCAGTACCACAAGTACCGGGAGAATCCCCAGAACCACGCCCGCAAGAAGTGCGTACTTCATCGGAACGACCTTGGTAGAGATAGCGAAATATATGAATAAAACAGAAACAACAAACTCGATCAGAGCCAGCACGCAGCCGATTACCTTCTGCTTGCTCACTTTGGCCTTCTTCTTTTTTCTGCTATTTGTACTAGCCATAGTGCACCTCATTTTCATTTACTAAACCACTATTCTAACATAACTTAAGAGACTTTCAAACTCTTTTTTCAAAATGCTCACAGATTCGGGCGGATTCATGCTATAATGAAAGCAAGATTTTACTATGAAATGAAACGAGGAATCTGGATGGAACGGATCAGAACCTGTCTTGCCGCTGCCGGCATCCCGGTCAGCGACACGCAGCTTGCACAGCTTACAACCTATTATGAAATGGTCATCGAAAGGAACAAGGTGATGAACCTGACGGCCATCACGGAACGGGAGGAGTTTATCGTAAAGCACCTGATCGACAGCCTGGCTCCGCTCCTTTCAGAGGAGCTATGTCCTCTCTTCCGGGATCGGGCAGACGGGACTGCCATCCGGCTGATCGACGTCGGCACCGGAGCCGGCTTCCCGGGGATCCCTCTTAAGATCCTCTGTCCGAAGCTTTCCGTCACCCTGCTGGATTCTCTGCAGAAGCGGGTTAACTTCCTGCAGGAAGTGATCACGGCGCTGAAGCTTTCCGATATCCGGGCGGTCCATATGCGTGCCGAGGAGGGAGGACAGAGTCCTGCCCACCGGGAGAAGTACGATCTGGCCGTATCCCGGGCCGTGGCGAACCTCTCCCTGCTGGCGGAATATGATCTTCCCTTCGTGAAGAAGGGAGGAACCTTCCTGGCATATAAGTCCGGAGAGGTTGAAGAGGAGATGGCCTCTGCGGAACGGGCCATCCGGATCCTGGGCGGACTGCTTGAGAGGCCGGTTTACATAACACTTCCAGACTCGGATATCCGGCGTGCATTTCTTCCGATCCGGAAGGAGAAGCCCACACCGAAGGCGTATCCGAGGAAGGCCGGAACGGCAAAGAAGGATCCGCTGTAAAGCTCCCAACAAAGCGCGCAAAACAAAAGACCGGAGCCGGCTCGTAGTGCATTTGAAATGTACCACGAACCGACCCCGGTCTTTTTTTTATTCAGCGCACCCTGCGAGGAGTTTAATCCTCACCGGTTTCTTCAATCTTTTTAATATGCTCCGCTTCGATTTCAGGGAAATGTGACAGCATGGGCTTCACATCCGTCTTCCCCTTGATCCGCCGGTCCACATAGTTTTTGGTCAGCTTCATAACCAGCGGCGAAAGCGCCATCACACCGATCAGGTTCGGCAGCATCATCATACCGTTGAAGGTATCCGAGATATCCCACGCGATGGAGGATGTCATCAGGGCACCCAGCATGATCATAGCCACGAAGATCCCCTTATAGATCTTTGTAACGATCTCCGCCTTGCTTCCGGCCAGATACTCCACAGCCTTGGTTCCGTAGTGGGACCAGCCCAGCACGGTGGTAAAGGCAAAGAGCAGGATCGCAATGGCGATAAAGTATTTTCCGAATTCGAAATCTCCGAACTTGAATACCGTATTAAAGGATTCTGCAACCAGTGTTGCATCATCACCCTTAGCGATCACACCGGTTTCCAGATCGATCACACCGGAGGTGAGGATTACAAGCGCGGTCATGGTGCAGATCACGATGGTATCCGCAAAAACCTCAAAGATTCCCCAAAGGCCCTGCTTCACCGGCTCCACAACGTTGGAGTTGGAGTGCACCATAACGGAGGAACCAAGACCTGCCTCATTGGAGAAGACGCCTCGCTTGCAGCCCATGGTGATGATCTCCTTCAGGGCCACACCGGTGGCACCGCCCCAGAGTGCCTGACTGGAGAAGGCCATGGAGAAGATGGAACCGAAGGCCTTACCGATGGAAGAGATATTTACAAAGATCACGGTCAGGGATCCGAGGATAAACATGACGACCATAAACGGAATGATCTTCTCTGCAACATTTGCGATACGCTGCAGACCACCGAGGATCACGATACCAACCAGGATCAGAAGAATGATTCCCACGATCAGCATGTAGAGGGTTACCTTGGAGGAACCATCTGCCGAGGTGTAAAGCACTGTATCAGACAGGGCAGGAATATCAAATGCGGAAGTAAAGTTCAGGACGATCTTGTTCACCTGACCCATATTTCCGATACCGAAGGAAGCAAGAACCGCACAGATCGCGAAAATGATCGCAAGCACCTTGCCCACATGCTTCATGCCCTTGTATCCGCCTAAGCCGTCCTGCAGATAATACATGGCACCGCCGGACCATTCCCCCTGCTTATTCTTCCGACGGAAGTAGATACCCAGAATGTTCTCCGAGTAATTGGTCATCATTCCGAGGAATGCAGCGATCCACATCCAGAAAACCGCACCGGGACCACCGGTTACGATCGCTCCGGCAACACCTGCGATATTTCCGACACCGACGGTTGCAGCCAGCGCCGTACAGAGTGCCTGGAACTGTGAAATGGACGCCTTCTCTCCTGTATGGGAGCGAACCTTCTTCTCAAAAAGGCTTCCGATCGTTTTCTTGATCCAGTGACCGAAATGCGACACCTGAAAGCACTTCGTAAGGATCGTCATCAGAAGACCGACTGCGATCAGCAGCCATACACCGACTTTGGTCCAGACGAAGCTGTTAACAACGTCATTTACTTCTGCCACATTGTCCAAAAACTGGTTCATGGTTACTCTCCTATTCCCTTATTTCATCTTTGTTCCTAAACAAAAACGTTCTGACCCCTTGGGTTCAGAACGTCTTTGCTCCGGGTAAGATTATAATACCGGTTTCCGTATACCGTCAACTGTTTTCTTACATCATTCCTGAAGTTCCGGTTCCTCATTTCGCGGTTTCGCATTTACAATCCGGCGGATGAGCTCCAGAATCTCGTACTCTGTATGACCCTTTGGGAATTCCTGGGCTGAACACTATTTCTTCTTATTTTTGATACGGATCAGGATAAGAGTCCCGAGCGCCGCCACACCCATCACGATGGCGAGGATCGTGAGCGGGGTTCCGTCCCCGGTCTGTGGTGCACGGTGGTACGTGGTGGTCTCCTCCGGCTTCTCAGGTTCGCGGTGCACCGAGGTATCATCCTCCACCGGCTGCTCCGTCGTCCTCTCCAGATGGCCGGTTACCGTCTGTTCCGTTGCCCCCGGATCCTTATGCTCTCCGATCAGCTTCCGGGATATTTCGCCGGATACCTGATCCACTTTGTTCTGATAGAGCTCCTCATAAACCACGTAGGAGAAATCCGCCTGCTCCGCACCCTCTGCCAGTGCGAACTCAAAGCCCGGGAATACCACCTCCACGGTCCCGTCCGCTTCTGCCGGAATAAACTCCACCTCAGAACTGATCACTCTTCCGTCGATCAGGGCCTCGGTCCCGTCCATATTCATCAGGGTTCCCTTAATGGTATAGGATATGCCGTCCCGCATCGGAAGATTCTGATAGAAAACCGAATCGGTAACATGGATCCGCTGATGGGTCTCGCTAAGCTCCTCCATTCGGGTCACCGACGCTCTGGTTCCGAAGATTCCCGGAGGCGGAAGCGTTTCTACCTCCACCGTCTGATCCCGGTCCTTCGGATCCTCATGGATCAGCGGAAATGTCGTCTCATTGTTGCTGTCCGGATACCGCATCAGAACGCCGTCTCCTTCGGTAACCGTTCCCAGATACAGCCTCTCATATACTACAAACTGTCTTCCCTGATACTCCGTAAAGTCCAGGTCATCAAAGCAGACAATCGCGATTCCCTCCGCTTCGTAGCGGGATCTCTCGTAACTATCCTTCGTGTGGATCACATCCGACTTTGAAGAAACGATGCTTCCGTCTGCCCGGGTGAAGGGAACTACGCTTCCGTCTTCCTCCACCAGCATGAGGGTTCCGACCAGAGTATAGTCCGTATCACAGCGAAGGCCCCGGAACAGACAGAGGTCATAGACCCTCTGACCCGGCTCCGCCGGAAGAGTCTTTCGCTCTTTTGACAGCTCCGCCTTAATCTCATCCGATACCTCTCCCGTCAGATCCTCTGCCTCTCCGGATACTGCCCTCCGAACGCTCTCCAGCTGCATGGGGTCCACCGACATGGCGATGGTCCCAAGCTCCGGTAATCGCATATCCGTGATCTCGGTCCGGCCATCCTTTCGCTCCGGATCATATGCCTGATAGGTGACACCGTTCACCGGTCCATCCTCCGGCATCTGCCACTCGATCACACCCTCGGCACTCTTCACCGGTACCCAACCGACCCAGATGATCACGGGCTCCTCCTTCTGGCAGCCCTGTGCATCCAGCTCCGTCACCCGGTACGGGCCCATGGGAAGCGTTCCTTCCGCATTTCCCGGCTCAGCGGTGGAGGCATGACCCTCCGCATCCGTAACGATGGTTCTAACTTCGTCGGTTTCCAGATTCCGGATCTCAAAGACTGCACCTTCCAGAGGAAGGTCCGTTCGGTCATACAGCTTGGTGACCTCGATATCTCCGTGGAAGATCACGGGCACATCCTCTACCTTGAAGACTGCCGGATCCTTCTCCGTATTCTCCGGTTTTACAAGAACGGGGGTTACCTCCTCCGAAAGGTGATAGTTCTTCGGAGCCGACGACTCGATCACATAGAACCGGGTTCCCTCTTCCACCAGTTTTCCGGTTTCAAGGTCCTTCTCCATCAGCTTCGTTACATCGATGGCATCCGTTGTTCCGTCTTTCTTCACCACAAATGTACCGACTGCATTTTTATAATCGGGCTTCCCGGAGGCTCTTGCCTCCAGTGCCTTCTTTGCCTGCGCCTCATATTTATAGAGCTTATACTCCGCACCCTCCAGACTGTAATAGGACTTGCCCTCCACATATGCCGGGTCTGACGGTGCCTTCGTCAGAGTGACGTAGTTCTTCTCATAGTTTCTCCAGGTGATGTCCGCATCCGAGGCATGCAGGATCGCATCTTCGATACTCGTATAAAGGTATCCGTGCTTCGCCAGATCATACGCCCCCGTATATTTTGCAAGATACTGCTTCTTTTGCGCCTCCGTCATCTTCTCCTGTATAAGCACGGAGGTCGGTGCCTTCTCAAAGCTTCCGAGGAACACGATGGCAATCCCCTCCGGAACTTCCTGCTGCTTCCCGTCGGAATCCCGGTAGACCGGATGAGCCTTTGCAGCTGTATCCCCTTCTGAGAGGCTGGGCCAGCGTCTTGCGGAGCTGTTACCGGTCACATCAAAGTACCATCCCGTTGCCGGGAAGCCATCCTTCTTCCCTGTTACCTTCTCCGGTGTATAGATATAGGTGGAAGCTTCATCCTCTCCGACCCGAACTCCTGTCACCTCCATGGAAAACTGAATATCATTTACGGCCTGATCCAGTCCGTCCACCTTCCAAAATGCCACATAATAATTCCGCGCATTACTTACCAGAGTCTTCTCTTCCTTTGTCCAGGAGATAAAGTCCTGAAAACATGCCCACTCCGCGCTGGAGGGCTCATAGGTGGTATCATGCTCCAGATAATAGGTATGGAATTCGATATTCTCCGGGATTGCCTCAGCATCGGAGGTATAGGTGTCGATAAAGCTCTTCACCGACATTCCGTTATATCCCGTGGCGCTCTGATCCGTCATGGGATCTCCGCCGATCTTCACATTCTGATTTGCTGCAGCAAAATTGATCCCGTTCACGGTTCCCCGCTTTCCGAGCCAGTAACAGAGCAGGCGATGTGCCATGCTGTACTCCAGCTTATCCACTGCATGATAGATCAGCTGCTTCACGGTCGCATCCGTGATCTCCGTCTTATCCACATCGAATTCCCAGTCATCCAGACCCGGAGACCAGTCAAAACGAACGCATACGGTGTTGATCGTGTAGGTCTTTCCTTCCACGTTCACCGAAAGCTCCGGATTACTGTGATAGAAATTCCCGTTCTTATCATAATGTGCGAACAGTACGGTATTCCCGTCCCGGACCAGACGCCTTACATAATCCTTGGTTCCGGAGGCTCCCCCGTCGGGTGCGTTTGTATTCCTGTAGCCCGCCTCACTCGGGGATTCCGGGATATCAGATCCGGCTTTCACCTCCACCGCAGCTTCGGTCACTGCGTCTATATTTGAACCGGCATCTTCCGGATCATCCGCCTGCACCTCTCCTTCAACAGTGGCAGGACGCTCCTCTTTGCTTTCCTCCATCAAATAATCCCGGGAAACTCCCACCTCTTCCAACGCATCTGACTGATTTACGTCTTTCAAAAGGATCGATTCATCTCCATCCTCCCATTCTTTCGCTTCCTGCGTCTCTTCCGCTGCGACTGCATCCCGCTCCGCCTTCGCCCCGAACCCGAAGACCGGGTTCGTCGCAAGGACGATCAGGACTGCCAAAAGCAGCGCCAGTATCCTCTTTCTCTTCATTCTGATCCTCTCCTTTTCTCTCATTCTCTTTCTTCTTCGGAATCTCCACTGCACATCGTGTTCACAGAAACCATGCAACTGATGCATCCTCTCCTACACCACGTAGTATTCCTCCCCCGCGAAGCTGACCACATCCCCGTAATGCAGTTCCTCTGCCGCTGCCGCGGCAAGCCTCACGTGGTTGATAAATGTTCCGTTGGTGGAGCCAAGATCCTGCAATGTCACAATATTCCCGCAACACTCCAACCGTGCATGATTCCTGCTGATCGCCGGTGCAGGGATACAGTACTCATTTTCGGTCTCCGATCTTCCGATCCTGCAGTACCCTTCCGAAACATACAGCGGCGCACGCATACTCCGATCCGCAGGAACCAGCTGCCGGATCGATCCCCGCAGTATACTGGTTGCCGACGGAATTACGGCGGGAGGCCCGGAGATTCCGGATGTACCGGGTGACCCCGCGATCCCGAAACCTCCCTGCGGTTCCATGGTCCCGGACACACCTGCCGGACTGACAGCCGGGGTCGCCCCCGACGGACCTATGGCCCCGAAACTCCCGGAGAAATCCGCCCCGGCAGCATCGTACACAGACTCTCCCGCAGCCTTCTCCTTCCCTGCCTTCCCGTCCTCCAGAACGATCCTGCAGATCAGGAACATAACAAATGCACCGCCCAGCAGCGCAGATATCCGGATGGATCCGCTGCCAAACAGAAGATACAGCAGCACCGCAACCGCAAGGATCCCGGCACCCGCAAGATACAGGATGATATCCCTCCTGTGATCCCGTTTTTCCTTCCGTTGTCCCACTCCCGCTGCCACTCCCGGGAAAGATGATGCCTCCGAAGCAGCTCCTTCTGCCGCTCCCGGAGAAGACGGTGCCGGTAGTCCATACGGTCTGACCGGGCTGTTCATTTCCGCAGTCTTTCTTATGATCTCCGCGCGATTCGGTACAGTCCTCGTATCACTGCTCCTTTGCTCTTTGCTTCGCCACTCATCCGTCATCTGCAGGAAGAGCTCCGGAGTAATGCTTCCGTCCAGAAAGTGGCTGTATACGTCATAAAACAGCATGGTATCCGGATCCTCCCCATGCTGCAGGATGGGCATGATCTCCTCAAAGAGCTCCTTCATGGAATCCGCAAAGAACCACCCGCTGTCCGGAACGTAAAGAAAACGAAGCTTCCCCTCCGTCCCGTCATACAGAAGGTACGGCAGGGAAAGGACGATCCCCTCCGGTGACAGAAGATACTCCTGCAGCTCCCGGATACAGTCCGCCAGCTCAAAGAGCAGCTCCCGAACCCCTGCCCAGTCCGGGCCCAGGGTTCCCCATCTTCTTGCGATGCTAACCAGCCCATCCGCCTTGTATAGCAGCAGCCGTTCTCCGTCCACCCACTGCAGGGAGAGCGGTGCCAGAGAAGAGAAGCTATTGTTGCAGAGCATGGCCTCCGTATAGGAGCTGCCGTTCCCGGAGGCACCCACGCGTATCTCATAATATGAACTTAATCCTTTATTCTTCCGTAATATCTCCATAGAACTGCCATCTCCTGAGTCTGTTTCCGCATACATCCGGAGCCCGCTCCACAGTCACGTGGAACACCGTCTGAAAGAAGCCCTTTCCCATGTCAGCCAGCCGGTTAATGTAGGGAATCGCCTCCTCCTGCTTCAGCGGTGCACCGCCCTGTTCCTCTTCCATCGTGATCTGATACAGGGACTGATACATGGCTCCCCGCCGGATCTCCTTCTTTCCGACAGTCAGAAAGAGAAGGATCGCACCGGCAAGCAGCAGTAAAATGATGGGGACCAGGAAGGAGGCCTCCAGCGTCATATACCCACGGTCCCGCATGTCCCTGCCTCTCCGGCCTCTTCCGTCTCGCTTCTTCCTGCTTTTTTCACTCGTTGCCTCGATCATCTCCTCCTCCATTTCCTCTGGTGTATACCATATGGAGCGAATCGGATCCTGCGTCGCACTCATCCCGCGCTCAGCTTCATTTTCCGCAGCGGGAGCATCTCGGAATATCACTTACCTCGCTGAGACGCACCCGGTGTACCGTCCGCTTCAGCCCCCGGCAGTTCTCCGATCCGTGATAGCAATCCCCCTCCGGACCGATCAGCACAAAATCACCTGCCATCCTTCCGCAGTAGTAGCAGGGTTTATACCCCTTCGACTCCGCTTGTTTCTTCACCATCGTGTGTATGCTAAGAGTAAGATGGGTGCATCCGCGGCTTATGTGATAGACCTCCCGGTTGTCCGTGATGTATACATAGGGATCACTCTCCGTATCCCCCGTATCCCGTTCCACATGCCCCGTATAAGGCTTCTGACGGATCGTTTCCTCCACGCGCTGCGACACCGTCGGAAGAAAGGGCGTATCGATACAAATGGTATAGCTGATGTGCAGCACCAGATCCTCGTCGGGTCCGGAGAACTCCGACCCGAGAAGGGATATCCCGGAGGCTCCGCCACTGACATATCTTGCAACCATCGAAGGATCATCCAGTCCCTCCTGCAGCTTATGTGCGGCAAGCGCAAGAAGTGTTGCACTGTCGATCAGGCCCTCGGTATCACCCTCTGCCAGTTCAAACTCACTGGTCAGGTAGGCGTACTCTGCCGCATATTCCGCAGCCTCGATCCCTGCCTCATAGACCACCTGACGAACCGCCCGGACCTGGATCAGATGAAAGAAGAAAAGAAGAAGGAAGAGAAAGATCGGAATCCCGATCGCTGCTTCGATCGCAGCGGATCCCTTCTGATCCTTCCGTATGCCGTTCCATTCAAGCATCCGCTCCTCCTATCTGCAATGAACTTCGGAAGGTACACTCCCTGTGCTCCCGAAGAGGACTTATTGGGCATTATATGAATACGGAAGTATACCCTCCGAAGTCCATTCCATGATCAAATGCAATCAATAACCGATCTCCTCCGTCAGCCGGATCGTATGTCCCTCATATTTCACATCCACCGTCATCCCGAATGCCGTGATGGCATCCTTTAGCTCGAAGCAGACCCCGTCTTCTCCCACATTTCGGTTTACATTCAGCTGCATGATATCCAGCATCCGGTAATACGCCGTGGTCATACGGGTCGCAAGCAGGATCAGCAGATAGTCCTCATAATCCAGACCGCTCTCATCCTCCTCCGGATCCTCCAGCTCCTCCAGGCGATACAACCCGTCCAGATCCGTAATCCAGTTCTCCCCGGACTTCAGATACGGAACCTTCTTCCCCCGTACCAGACGGTACGCATCCGCCACCGCTTCGATATAGGACCAGGCCCCGGCCAGAAGGTACTTTACGGCCGGCTGGGCCGGCGGGAAATACCAGGTCACCGAGGTGGCCAGCGCCGACATTCTTGCCATCTTATCCGCATCCGTCAGAATGTATGCAAAGTTACAGGCCGTCCGGATCACAAGGATCTGATCGATCACTGCCTTGTAGTTTTCCGCATCCGTGGGCTTTCCTGCAATCAGGTATTCCGTCTCCAGTGTAAGGACGGTATCCTCCTGCACCTCGTCCGTAAGACAGTTGAAGCAGTTGGCTGCATACACCAGTCCGGCCGCTTCCTGCGAGGCTGAATCCATCCAGCCACCGGTTTTACTCACCTCCTGCTTCAGGCGGGACAGATCATTGAAGCCTGAATTCATGGCAAGGAGCGAGATACCCTTCTTTCCTTCGGAGGGAAGCTTCTTCGGATCGATCACCTCATCACTGAAGGTTACATCCTCCGGCAGGATCCGGTATGCGATTCCTGCCAGCTGTGCCGCACGGATCGATTTCCGGGGATCCTTATCCCCCTCATGTTCCTTCCCTTCGTCCCGTTCCATATCCAGGTCATCCAGCTCCTCCTGCGTCACCGGCGTATCATTTCCCACCTTCTCCTTCAGGAGGTCCACTCCCTTATCCGCCACAAGATACAGGGATGCATCCTTCATCTGCTTTCGGAACTCATAGCAGCCCTCGTCCATAACACCGGTAACACCGGTCAGCTGGACCTCTCCGACCGTATAATCCTCCCCGAGATTCTCCGCCAGGCGCTCCTCCACCAGAGCCTCCAGCTTCCCGGAGCCTTCCCCCTCGGGATTCAGGTTCAGAAAGAGCATATGGTACTGTTCAAACAGATATCTGTTATACTCTGCCCGCACGCTGGACATGGAGCTCCGAAGCGCAGTCGCCGATCTGCCTCTTGCCGAGGAAAGGTCCACAACCGCGATCAGAGTGGTCACAAGGATCAGCAGTGCACTGATCAGAAGTGTTAAGAATACTGTTATATATCCCCGTTGTCCCATATGCTCCTCCCTGCACCCTATGATCTGCTAAAATTATAGAAGGTCGTTTGCGTCTCCGTTGATGCTCTTCCAGACAGTGGTTACAAGCGATACGATCTGATCCCGGAATATAACGACCAGTGCCACAAGAACGACAATGATCAGAATTATTTCCAGGGTCGCCACGCCGCGGTCATTTCGCATGGAGCCCGTAACCTTTGATGCCAGCGTATCCTCTACGGGATCCGCTACTTCATATTCCGTTTTCTCTCTCTCCATAGTGCATCTCCTTTTTCCTTTGGTGCTACATACCGGCAATCGCCGGATAGAGCACAATGCCAACAACTACAGCCAACAAAAGGATCATCGGTAATAACAGCTTCTGCGACACCTGTTCTCCCTTTCTTCTGGCAGCCTCCTTCGTCTCTGCCTCTGCATCCTGCACCTCCTGCTCCAGAAGAGTCAGCAGCTGACTGCTTCCTCTCGGAGCCGCGGTGCTTATGGTCGAAAACAGCCGGATATAGCACCGAAGTCCTATATGCCTGCCCAGCTCCGCATAGATCCCCGATTCGGAAGATCCTGTTCCGATCCGGTTCACTGCGTATCTGACCTCCGGTGTCAGGAACTGTTCCTCCACAGCCGCTGCCGTAAGCAGCGACTCGCCGAGGGACGCACCGGCGTAAATGAGTAGGGTGAGCCGCTTTACGAAGCGATAGAATACACTTTGCAGGATCTCCTCCCGCTGCTTCAGCTTCTCCTTCTCTCTGCTTCCTCTGAGAAAGAAGAACACCCCGGCTGTAAGAACAATTACCGGATAGAGTTTGCAAATCATCTTCCCTGCAGTATTGCTCTTTTCCTTTACAACAACGCCATCTACCTGATCCGGAAGGGTGAAGGTTTCATCAGCCCGACTGCCTTCCTCCATCTCGGCCAGAATCCGCTGTACCCGTTCCACCTTTGTTTCCGTATAACTCTTCGGAACAACGGTTGCACAAAACGACACCGTCCGCTCCCGGATACCGTCGGAGAGCTCTGCCCTGATGGTTACACTGCAGGCTTCTTCCAGATTGTCTCTTCGTACGGTTCCGTTACGGCTTATGATCGTAAGTGCATCCGTGTCCCAGGAAATCTTCAGAAGTCCCGCAGGGTCCTTCTTCGGAAATACCAGATTCTCCGTCACAAAGTCCAAAGAACTGTTTCCGCCGAGGATTTCCTTCTCCAGACTGACACCGGCCGAGGAGACTGCTGCTTCAAACTCCTCCTCCGTCATCTGTCTGGAACCGACGGAAAGAGTAAACTCCTCTTCCTTATCTCCGTCGGTCAGCTGTACCGTGATCCCGGCTGCATCCTCTCCTGCAGCCGGTCTTTGGATTCCGGAGCTGTCCTTATCTTCAGACGGAAGTAAGAGGACTCCCAGTCCGAGGATCCAGAGCATCCCCAGTCCTGCAAGAAACTGCCGGAACCTTTGCTCTACGTACTGCGCTGTCGCATCTTCCAGCGATCTTCCATACAGTACCTCCAGTTTTTGCAAACGCCCGGCAATCTCCGGCACAGCCCATGACCCATCTTTATGTAAACTGAAATGCCGTCTGACCAGGATCGCGATCACTGCCACGACCGGCAGAAGCACCAGCAGGATGGCTACCAGCTTCATACACCAACTCCTTCATTCCTCCGGGATACTACTCCCGGAAGGCCTTCTTCAGCATCCGGCCTGCGATCACATCTGCTGCCACATTTGCGGCAAGCGCAAATGTCATGATCACCGCCCCGCCTAAACTGTTGTATAACGGGGCCAGATAGGCACCGTTCATCAGCCGCATATAGAGAAGCATGAGGGACGGCATCAACGTCATGATCCTCTGCTCCAGCAGCTTCTCGGAAAGGGTTTTCTCGATCTCCTGCTGCAGCTCCAGGGATTCCTGCAGTCGTCCCGCTGCCCGCCGGACGGTGCGGATCAGGTCTCCTCCGGTCCGCTGCTGTATCCGGAGTACCTCGGCGAATTCCTCCGCCTCTTCGATCTTCACCTGATCCGCATACTCCCGGAGCACCTGCCACGCAGGAGCTCCGAGGGTCAGCTGCCGGCTGATCTTTGTGGCAAGGAGACAGATCTCCTCCCTCTCGGAGTAGACCAGCCCAAGATCATCCTTTGCCACGGACAGCGCATTTTCCAGGGAATAGCCCGCCTCCAGTGCCGTTTCCACGGACAGGAGCAGTCGCCGGAACTGTTCCCGTCTCTTCTTCTGTTTCCGTCGTTCCCGGTACCTTCGGTAGACACTTCCGATGTAGGCTCCTGCCAGTGCAGCCGGGATCAGCCCGAGGATACGGTTGTAGAACAGCCATCCCAGAAAGACCGTCCCCGCTGCAACCAGCAGCAGCACCTGACCGTCCCGGAGAATTCGTTCCTTCATCCTGCTTCCTCCCTCTTCGCCTCAGCTACTGCATGACTGCAGCGCCATCTCTCACATGAGCTGCACGGGAAGCCATATACTCCCCCATGCATCCGGCCATCTGGAGCTTCTCCACCCGGACCAGCCGGTTCATCTGTACCAGATGCCCCTGCACCGGTCCTCCGACCTCTCCGGCATCTTCAAACTGAAATAACGGATTTAACATGATCTCCTCCCCCTCGATTCCCACAACCTCTGTGATCTCCAGCACCCGGCGGCTCTTATCCCTGAGCCTCCCGAGATGGATCACGATATCCAGCGCGGATGCGATCTTCCGCCGGATTGCCCGAAGCGGCAGATCCTCCGCAGAAAGCACCATGGTCTCCAGCCGGATCAGCATGTCACCAACGGAGTTTGCATGTCCGGTGGAAAGACTTCCTTCATGCCCCGTTTTCCAATCTTAGCTACACATCGAACTGTTTGAATCTGACCACTTTTACATTCACCAGAGACACATCTTACCGGGGACGCAAAAGTGAATTACAGATAACAGTTCGGTGTTTTTTAAGATTGGAGGGGAAATCATGATAAACGGATCTCTCGCATTAAAATCAATTCCCGAACTTGGAACCAATACACAGATAACCCAAAACTGTATAGACAGTCCCTGGTCGCAGGATCAGTACTATTACATTTTGGATGAGTTACAGAAGTACGGGTGTGCTCGTGTAAATTACAGACGTGAATACACCCTGCTCAAAGAAGTGTCATCTTCAAATCATCTGACGGAACTTCAAAACTTCCGTCAGAGTTCAAAACCCTTAACCCCTAATAACAAAAGGGCCGAAAGCAGTGGTGTCATTTTGCCTTTATGCGACGCGGTAGTACCAAATGACACCACTACTCGAGCAAAAAAGCCGAGCAAACCATTTCTCGCACCATTGGATGTGCAGAAAGCCGGTAGTATAGCTGAGGTTATCCCCTCTTTCAAAGTAATCCAATCGGATAGTCTTAGCCTGAACATCGGTTTTGATACTGAATTTCAAGATTACAGGGACAATTCTGATAAGAAACGAAGAGTTTTATCTCTCCAAATGACTATTAATATAGGCGAAAACCTGATCAGGTATTTCTTTTTGGTGAATCCCCTTTATCAGGAGGTCACTCCTGATGGCGGAAGGATTCCCTTGAAATACTGCCTTGCTGATATCCTTTCAGACTTGAAGACCACTTATTTCCCGGACTTCCCTCTTGTAAGGAAGGAAAATCTCATCTTCAAAGAACGAAAGTGGAAGGATCATGAACCATTTAAGATTGTCGATTTCAAGAAAATGAAGGATAGCGTGATTCCTATCACCATCATTTGTCATACCGGAAAGGCTGATATATCTGTATTCCGAAGGTCAAAGTATGACATTGATCTTCTCCGAAAGCTTGGAGAGATCCAGGGTGGATGGATGACAACGGAGAACGTACGATTCCGCGCCGAGAATGATTCCGGATACAACTACTACTGGTTAGTCAATCTCTGCGTAAGGGACACTTTAGGTCTTACTCCCGCTGACAATAAATCACTTAAAGCTCTCGGGAAAGTAATAGGCCGTCCGAAAATCGAACTTCCAAAAAATGTAATCGAGCATATGACCGCATTTGCAGTCAGAAACCCTGTTGAATACTACCGATATGCCGTGAACGATGCCGATATTGTGGTCTCTTTTTGCTCCGAGCTGTTCCAATGCAATCACTCAGTGCCCATGACATTATCAAGTGCAGCCGCATCATCAATGTACGGCAGCATCAAGAACTACTTCGGAGTTGTAAGAAAAGCTGATTATGATCGGGTTTATAGAGGATTAGAGATGTTAGATGAAGGAATTATCCCATCCAAAGATGAATGCCTGAAATTTTTGAAAGCCACCAGATATGTACCAATTCGTGATAATCCAGATGCAAAACTTGTATCTGAGTACTTTGAAGAGGCGTACACCGGTGGGTTCAACGCTTCATTCTTTATTGGATGGATTACCGAAAAGACCACAGATTTTGATCTCCAGAACGCATACCCAACCGCGATGGCCAGCATCATCGATATCGATTGGTCAAAAAACGTCCGAGACTTCCCTCGCAATTATGAACTAACCAAGCAGGATCTCTTTAACCCACTTATTCCTACCGTGGCTGTTGGTGATTTTGATTTTCCTGACACATGCTACTGCCCTAACATCCCGGTTCCTGTCAAAGGCGGTATGAAGATATATCCTCGACACGGGCGTCAAGTCTATATGTCCGGTCCTGACATGTATCTGGCGCTCCGCTTAGGTGCCCGTATCAAAATCTTCCGAGGTTTCACCTGCATGATGCTCGAAACAGAAGACGGTAAACCTTCGCAATGCCTTGCCTATGCGGTCACAAATCTTGTTCAGGACAGAATGAGAGCCAAAATCGAGTATAAAGAGAATCCTCTTGTTGAGAAGAGCTTAAAAACAATGGTGAACTCCTGCTACGGAAAAACTGCTCAGAATGTCAGCCCTAAAACAAGATATAACGCAAAAATCATGGATCGCGTCGATGCTGAACCGTCTACGGTCACTAGCCCTTATCACGCAACATATACAACAGCACTTGTACGATGCATGCTGATTGCCTGTATCAACCAACTCCATGATATGGGGTATCACGTATATTCCGTCACTACGGACGGTTTTATCACAGATGCTCCCACAGATGTTGTTCGTAATCTCGATGCCCATGGGTTTGCACAAATCTTCCAAAACGGTCGATATACATTAAATCAGACCACAGCTGAGTGCGAAGCAAATCAGGTATGGGAACCGAAACACTTTAATGACACCTTCCTCAATATTACAACCAGGGGAAATGTCGCAGTAAATGATTCTGGTGTACTTGCACATAACTCCTACACGACTGGCGAAGTAAAGGATAGCCGTGCGGATCGGGATGCCTACATCATTGCAGTCCTGTCACGAGAAGGCAGATTGAAGTGTTCGACCAATGTATGGACCAAGTTTTCTGAGATTGTGGAACGAAAGCATGACTTCCATGTTACGGAATGCATCCGGCAGCTCTCCATGAATTTTGACTACAAGCGCTGCCCTATCGTTGAAACAGCGGTTGATACTCCTGTCCATTACGAAAGTGCTAACGGCGAGTACACCGTCGACACAATCATTGCAGAGTATGACACCCGTCCATTCCATGACGCAGAGGAATTCCTAAACTATCGAAACACCATGCACAACGAAGACTGTGTCAAAGTAACTGCCGATTTGGAACGCGTAAAGGTAAAGTCCACAGTTAAGACAAAGGGTTATATCGGGAAAGATCTTCCACGGAAAACACTTCTTTCCATACTAATGGGATACCGTTCCGGACTATATTCGATCCCTGCACTTGACGGGTTACGTCAGTCCGAAGTTGTTAACAAGGTTAATTCCTGGGGTATATCCACCATTACCATAACCGACTGGAAGAACTGTTCAAGATCAAAGCGGCAGGAAAACATGCTCCCCCGGGAAGTCATCGAGGAGACATTGGAAAAGATCAATCATTTGGAAAGTAATCAATAATTGTATCAGGAGGAACACCGCTATGAGTTATGAAGTGAATTTTACAATCCGAAAAGGTACATATTCAGACCGAACATGGGAAGATCATCCGCATACCCTAATGACGAGGGAAGGACTCATCCGTCTTCTTTCTCACCCCCATAGGTTCATAGTGAACTCAGCAACATATGTTATCGCTGAGTCTTGTCTGGAGTACCGAAGTCCTGACAGATATGAGAATCTGACGGACGACCACGTTCTGCAGCAGGTTCTTTTTGGATAGTATTTATCCTCTGTCATTCCACCCTAGAGTAAATTGGCAAGTTTCGCCTTGTGGCAAGCCACAACGCCCGGGCACAGCCCGGACTTGCCAGGGGCTAGCCCCTTGGAACCCCCAATTTACTCACCAATTACCATACAGAAAGGATGTGTTACACATGAAAAATATACAGGTCAATCAAAAAAACAAAAAGGTCAATCGAAAAAGAAACAAGGCTGTCACGATTCGGATGACTGCTGCGGAGTACGATTCTCTCATGAAAAAACTGGAAGAAACCGGTTTGACTCAGCAGGCTTTTGTAATCGGTGCAATTCAAGGAGCCACTCTCATGTCATCTGACGGTCTTCGGGAACTGAAAAAAACAAATCAGCAGTTCTACGAAATGAACGTACAGCTTCGGGGGCTGTGCACAAATGTTAACCAACTAGCTCATTGGGCTAACAGCAATGGAGAAGTTGCAAAAGAGCGAATCCTTCAAATGATCAATGAGCAAGTCGAAAAATATCGAAAGGATGGTGAAGACGCATGGCGATCAATAAGGTTATTAACAAATCAAAAAAGAACAGCGGACCACAGACCCACGGAAGAATGAGATATATCATCAACTATGTTCTTCAGGATAAGAAGGTCACAGAAGGATATGTAACGATCACCGGTCCTTATGCTCCCTCCGAAATCTCAGTGGATGGAG
This sequence comes from uncultured Lachnospiraceae bacterium, assembly GCA_902760755.1. Taxonomy (GTDB): domain Bacteria; phylum Bacillota; class Clostridia; order Lachnospirales; family Lachnospiraceae; genus Eubacterium_Q. The sequence continues at coordinate 31,062 of CACWHK010000026.1, forward strand.
TGTATAAGGCATTTCTGGATGAAAAGCAGATTTGGGGAAAGGACAGCGGGCGGTTGTATGCTCATAACGTGATCAGCTTCCATAAAGATGAGCAGATCACCCCAGCCATGTGCCTGGATATCGGGAAGAAGTTTTGCGAACGCTTCTTCCCCGATCACCAGACTCTGATTGCTGTGCATCAGGACCGGGAACACCTTCATGTACATATGGTCACTAATACAGTTTCCTTCATTGACGGGAGAAAACTGCATCAGACCAAGCATGATCTTCAACGGCAAAAGGATTTTACGAATAATCTCTGCCTTCAGATGGGGCTGACCGTTGCTGAAAAGGGCAAGCATTTCGACGGAACCGACATCGAACCCGGCGAGATTCGAGCTTGGAGCAAGGACAAGTATCAGGTTCTGACGAATAAAGAAAGGGACAGCTACATGGTTGACTGCGCTTCAGCTATTGTTGAAACCATTCCAAGTTGCACCAACGCTGATGACTTCTTCATAAAAATGGAACACCGTGGCTGGATCGTCAGCTGGAATGAAAAAAAGACTCATATTGTATTCAGAAATACCGCCGGCAAAACCTTAAGGCATAACAACCTTAGCCGGGTATTCTCATTTGACTTAGGATTGGAGGAATTGATTTATGAATATAAGAGAGCGATTGGTAATTATGACTCCGCCCAAGGATCCTTCGATGAATTCTATGCAGGACAAGCCGAAGCACTCCTCAGATGCATCGCAGAACTCCTCATCTCAGCCCTTAAGGCAACCCTCGGTGTTGCTGAGCATTCAGGAACTAACCATGGAGCGGGATCAGCTAAAACAAGAACTCAGGGACAAAGAGGCGGAATTGCAAGAGACGAAAGAGCTAAATTTGACGCTTTTCTCGCAGATATCAGAGCTAAAACAGACTGTAGCACAGCTAACAGAAAAGATCGTGAGTCTGAGCGAGAGCGACATACAATTAGCGGAAGCCCGGAAGTTGAACGAAATATGGCAGAAAGAAAAGAAAGAGATACTGGACCAAGCCTCTAAAGACAGAGACGCTGCTAAAGAAGCAAGGGAAGATGCCAGCTGGGCTAGATATGAAGCTGAGAACGCTGAAAGAAAGGCCAACGAAAGAGTCTCTGACCGAGAAAAACGCGCAAAGGATAAAGAAAGCGAACTAAACAGAAGGGAAGGGCTAATCAATGAAGAAGTAAAAAAGAAGGCTATTGCTGAATATAAAAAGATCCGAATCATTCACAATATTCCGCTTTATATATCTCTCGGCTATGGATTCGTTACGACTATTCTCTTTGCGATACTCTCAGATGCCTTTCGTTCGGAATTTAGGAATTTTGTTGTATCGATTTGGAAGGTAATATCCGGCATGGAAATATGGCTTTGGAATATTGCATCAAATTGGCACTGGACCTTGAAATCTCTGATCTGTGGACTAGTCACTTCATTAGTCCTATTCTTGATGTGGAAGATAATCTCACGATTACGAGATGTACTGGCTAGTTTTGCAGATACTACAACCATAGCTTTTCTGTTGCTTTTCCTGGCCATTGAAGTGTTTCTTTCACAATACTTGATAAAGCTCCCCATAAACTTAATTCTGCTATATATTCTATCCTTTATCACTTATTTAACTGTACGGGCTTTTATCCAATGGGATGATTCCGAAAAAAAGAAAGATATCGC
>CACWHK010000027.1 GCA_902760755.1 uncultured Lachnospiraceae bacterium
AGCAGAGCGAGGGATACCCGATGGAGCAAAGCGAACATCGGAAACGGATGACGAAGTCATCCGGACATGGTTTTGCGAAGCAAAACCGTGGTACAATAGGGGACGACTTTAGTTTAGCCGGGAGGATGACAGTATGATCATAAAGAACGGGATCCTGGTGGACCCTGCTGAGAACCTGGAAGGGGTCGGAACGTTATACATCCGCGGAAATCGTGTGGAGCGCGTGGTTTTGGGAGACTATATCCCCGGAGAGCAGGATGCAGAGGAGGAAGTGATCGATGCCTCCGGAAAGTATGTGATGCCCGGATTGATCGATCTGCATGTACATTTCCGGGATCCGGGTCAGACCTATAAAGAAGATATTGCTACCGGAGCCGCTGCGGCGGCTGCCGGTGGCGTAACTACCGTCTGTGCCATGCCGAACACAAATCCCACGGTGGATTCCGTGGAAACCCTGAAGTATGTGCTGGAGAAGGCGGCAAAGGAAGCGAAGATCCGTGTGGAACAGCTTTCCTCCATCACCGTCGGTGAGAACAATCAGGAGCTGGTGGACATCCGGGCCATGAAGGAAGCCGGAGCCGTTGCCTTCTCCGAGGACGGAAAGAGCGTGATGGATACGGCACTGTTCCGTGAGGGCCTTCGGAAGATCGCCGAAGTGGACGGGGTAGTGATGTCCCATTGTGAGGATAAGGATCTGGTGGCCGGTGGTGTGATCAATGCGGGAGAGAAGCAGCGGGAGCTGGGACTTCCGGGGATCACAAATGCAGTGGAGGACGTGATCGCAGCCAGAGACATCTTCATGGCAGCAGAGCAGGGCGTGCAGCTGCATCTTTGCCACTGTTCCACAAAGGGAACCGTGGAGCTGATGCGGATGGCAAAGCGCATGGGATACCGGGTGACCGCAGAGGTCTGCCCCCATCATTTCACTCTGACGGATGCGGATATTCCGGGAGATCTTGGCAACTGGAAGATGAATCCCCCGCTTCGGAGCGAGGAGGATGTTCAGGCCCTGATCGAGGGACTTCGGGACGGAAGCATGGATGTGATCTCCACGGATCATGCACCCCACGGAGATGAGGAAAAGAAGAAGGGATTTCAGTCTCCCTTCGGTATCGTCGGACTGGAGACCAGCGCGGCTCTTACCTTTACGGCTCTGGTAGCACCGGGTCTTATTACCATCAGCCGCATGGCAGAGCTGATGAGTGCAAATCCGGCAAAGGTGATCCGCATGGATAAGGAGCGTGGAACTCTCCGTGCAGGAGCACTGGCGGATGTGGCAATCTTTGATCCGAACATGGTCTGGACGGTGGAGCCGGAGAAGTTCAGATCCAAAGGACATAACACGCCGTACGCAGGGAAAACCCTGGTGGGAAAAGTTACCACCACGATTTGCAACGGAGAGGTTGTTTACAGCCTGGAGCAGTAATTACGGGGGACATCCCTGATAGAATACATAAACGAAAGTGAGAACAAGAGAATGATCGCAAAACTGATTACAGAGATCAAGAAGAAAAATGCACCGATCGTCGTAGGACTGGATCCGCAGCTCGGATTCCTTCCGAAGAAGCTGATGAAGGCGGCCGTAAAGGAATACGGCGAGTCCCTTGAGGCAGTGGCTGCTGCCGTGTTCGACTTCAACAAGGCGATCATCGATGCAACCTATGACCTGATCCCGGCGGTAAAGCCGCAGATCGCCATGTATGAGCAGTTCGGTGTCTCCGGACTTGTGGCATTTCATGAGACCGTGGAGTATGCAAAGTCCAAGGGTCTGATCGTGATCGGAGATATCAAGCGCGGTGATATCGGCTCCACATCGGGGGCCTATGCCATCGGCCATATCGGAACCGTTCAGGTGGGAAATAAGAACTTCTGCCCATTTGATGAGGATATGGTAACCGTGAATCCGTATCTGGGCTCCGACGGCGTAAAGCCCTTCATCGATGTCTGCAATCAAAATGACAGAGGAATCTTTGTACTGGTAAAGACCTCCAATCCTTCTTCAGGTGAATTCCAGGATCAGAAGGTGGACGGACGTCCGCTGTACGAGCTGGTGGGTGAGAAGGTTGCAGAGTGGGGAGAATCCTCCATGGACGGCGATTACAGCAATGTAGGTGCGGTTGTGGGCGCTACCTATCCGGAACAGGGACGGATCCTCCGGAAGCTGATGCCGAAGACCTATATCCTGGTGCCGGGCTACGGCGCCCAGGGCGGACAGGGGAAGGATCTGGTGGACTTCTTCAATGAGGATGGTCTCGGTGCCATCGTGAACTCCTCCAGAGGAATCATCGCGGCACACACCAAGTCCGAGTATGCGAAGTTCGGAGAAGAGCATTTTGCAGAGGCATCCCGTCAGGCCGTAGAGGATATGCTGGCGGATATCCGGGGAGCCCTGGAAGCAAAATAAGAAGAGAACGTTAGTAAGCAGGAGAGTTTTATGAGTAAGCATATGCTCACGGCGGAAGTCGTTAGCCAGACAAGGATTACAGAGGATATTTACAGCATGGTACTGAAGGCAGGGGAGATTGCTGCCGATGCGGTTCCGGGACAGTTCGTTTCGCTATATACGAACGACAATTCCCGGCTTCTTCCCCGTCCCATCAGTCTTTGCGAGGTCAATAAGAATAAGGGAACGATCCGCCTGGTGTACCGGGTTGTGGGAGCGGGAACCGAGGAGTTCTCGGGCTATACCTCCGGCGATACGGTACGTGTGATGGGCCCCCTCGGAAACGGATTCCATCTGGAATGTAAGGAACCGGTGCTGATGGGCGGCGGGATCGGTATTCCGCCCATGCTGGAGCTGGCAAAGCGACTCTCTGAGCAGGGGATTGCAAAGAAGCATCTGCATGTGATCCTGGGCTTCCGTGACACTGCATTTCTGGCGGATGAGTTTAAGAAGTTCGCTACGGTTCATATTGCCAGCGATACCGGGGCCATCGGTTTCCACGGAAATGTGGTGGATCTCGCAAGATCCGAGAATGTGATCGGAGATATGATCTTCGCCTGCGGTCCGACGCCCATGCTTCGGGCCATCAAGCGCTATGCTTATGAAAATGATTATCCGGCACAGCTTTCTCTGGAGGAGCATATGGCCTGCGGGATCGGCGCATGTCTTGCCTGCGTCTGCAAGACTGCGGAGGTGGATTCCCATTTCAAGGTAACAACACGGAGAGTCTGCAAGGACGGACCGGTTTTCTACGCAGAGGAGGTGGAGCTTTGATGATCGATACATCCGTTACAATCTGCGGAGTGACCATGAAGAATCCGGTCACCGTGGCATCCGGAACCTTCGGCTCCGGAATCGAATATGATGAATTCGTGGACGTAAGCAAGCTCGGAGCAGTGACCACCAAGGGTGTGGCGCTGACACCCTGGGAGGGAAATCCCACACCGCGGATCGCGGAGACCTACGGCGGAATGATGAATGCGGTGGGCCTTCAGAATCCTGGGATCGAGGAGTTCCTAAAGACGGATATTGAATTCCTGAAGAAGAAGGATACGAAGATCATCGTGAATGTCTGCGGACACTCCGAGCAGGAATATGTAGGAGTTGTGGAACGCCTGCAGAGTGAACCGGTGGATCTTCTGGAGATCAACGTTTCCTGCCCCAACGTAAAGCAGGGCGGGATCGCCTTCGGCGTGGATCCGAAGGCCCTCGAGCATATTACATCCGAGGTGAAGAAGAAGGCAAAGCAGCCCATCATCATGAAGCTGTCCCCGAATGTTACGGACATTACGGAGATGGCGCGGGCAGCAGTGGCCGGCGGTGCGGATGCACTGTCCCTGATCAATACCCTGACGGGTATGAAGATCGATATCCGGAAGCGTGCCTTTGCGGTGGCCAACCGGACCGGCGGAGTTTCGGGACCGGCGATCAAGCCCATCGCGGTACGGATGGTCTATCAGGTCTGTCACGCAGTGGAGGTTCCCGTCATCGGAATGGGCGGGATCGCAACCTGGGAGGATGCGGTGGAGTTCATTATGGCAGGTGCCACGGCGGTGTCGGTCGGAACCGCGAACTTCCGGAATCCCTTCGCTACGGAAGAGGTGATCCGCGGGATCGAGACCTTTATGAAGGAACAGGGCGTTTCGTCTCTGGATGAGATCAGAAAATGTATGTAGATTGAGGAATTTGGTTTGAGGATATTTCGGGGACGAAAGAGAAAGAAATACAGATTCACGGATGATATGGTGGTAACGGATACGCTGATCTCGTTTATCTTTGCCACCATGTCTATCGCATTTACCGTGGGGTGTCTTATTTACAGCGCTGCGAAGGGCGGAAAGATCTCCGACCGGATCGGAGTGCTGCTTCTCATGTCCCTGATCATGGCCCTGACGGGGCTTGGCTTCGGATTATACTCCTTCCGGGTTGTGGAAGGAGATAACAACACCAAGCGGATGACCGTGATCCTCTCGATCGTTGCGCTGGTGCTTCTCCTGATCCTTTTCATTTTGTGACGGGAGAGCAGGCGGTTCGTAAGTGATATAGACAAACAGAGTATGGGAGACTGGCATGGGAAAAGAGGAACTGCTGGAACGATTCCAGCTGGCAAGAGGAAGAATTGAAGAGCTTCGTTGTGAAGGAGATGTATTCTCCGCAAAGATACCGGCAGAAATCAGAGCGTCACTGACTGCATACGTGAAGGCAGTCTGTGATTATCTGGATTCCTGCTTTTTTGTTATGGACCGGCTGGAGCAGGGAACGGAGGACCTTGCGCTTTCGGACTGGCAGGAGATCAATCGACGTCTATACCTGCCGCTGGCGGACGGAGCCTATCAGCAGGATTTTTCCAATCCGGATGTGGCGCTGCGGCTCGGCACCTACGGAGAGGTGCTTTCCTTTGTGCTTGCGGAAATGTACAGCCTTCCGAAGTACATTTTCGACGGAAAGACGGAGCAGACCCTGATCCTTCTGGAGCTCTTCCTGGAGCTTTACGGGAAGCTTACGGAGGAGGGTGACTACGCTCCGGCGGAGGAAAATCTCCGGGAGGCGGTTGCCTACTATGCGGAGGATTATGCGGAGCTTTTTGTGGAGGACCGGACGAAGGATATCTTTGTTTCAAAGGAGAATCTCCTTACCCGGATCGTATGTGAAGAGGACCTTACGGACCTTCGCTATCTTTACAAGTACGGGGAGTATATCTCTGAAAATGAGATCCGTACGGCAGAGTTTCTTCAGACACTTTCGGAGGAAGAGATCGACGCCATGGCGAGGACGCTTACGGAGGGCTTCCGGCGTGGCTTTGAAACCATGAATATTCCCTGGGAAGGGAAGAAATCCGTTGCGGTCCGTTACGCCATAGGACAGGAACGGATGGTACGGAGGATCATCGAGCGCTTCCGGGACCTGGGGCTTTCTCCTATCCTGTACCGCCCGGCAGAGAGCCGGATCACCCGGAAGGGTGTGATCCGTCAGGGTGTGCTTTCCACACCCCCCTCCCGTCAGTTTGAGTATGATCACCGGATGGATGAGGCACTGTTCCTCGGACGAAGATTCATGGAGCGGAAGCTGGCTGCCGCAAAGGCAGTCTACGAGGAGATCACGGATTCCCTGGCAGGGTATGCGGGACCGGCTGCGATCTGGACCTTCGGAGAGGATACCTTCCTTCCGGAAGGTAAGGACAGCTGTATCCGTCTTTCGGAGGAGCAGCAGAAGCTTTCCACGGAGCTGACAGGGCAGCAGGGACAGCAGCTGGAGGAGTATCTTCCGGGAAGCAACTACAGCTTTGCCATCATTTCCTATCCCAGTCCGGAGATCGGGGAGCAGTTTGAGGAGATCTTCCGTGAAACCGTCCGGATCAATACCCTGGAGAATTCCGTATATCTGCCGCTGCAGCAGCGTCTGATCGACGCCATGGATCCGGCGGACTATATCCTGGTGGAGGGAGGCGGAGCGAACCGGACCCATATGAAGGTGAAGATGCGGAAGCTGGAGAAGCCCGAGAAGGAAACTCAGTTTGAAAACTGTGTGGCGGATGTGAACATCCCTCTCGGGGAGGTATTTACATCTCCGGTGTTGGAGGGAACGGAAGGAATCCTGCATGTGAGCGGAGTCTACCTGGATGGGTACTTCTTCCGGGATCTGGAGATGCATTTTAAGGACGGCTGCGTTACGGATTATTCCTGCGGCAATTTTGAGGATCCGGAAGCGGGACGCCGGTATATCCGGGAGAATATCCTGTTCCATCATGAGACCCTTCCCATCGGGGAATTTGCCATCGGGACAAATGTGCCGGCCTATCGGATGGCGAAGAAGTTTGATATACTCGGCAAGCTGCCGATCCTGATCGTGGAGAAGACCGGACCGCATTTCGCAGTGGGAGATACCTGCTACAGTCATGCGGAGGATACGGCGGTCTTTAATCCGGACGGAAAGGAGATCGTATCCAGGGAGAATACATTTTCCCTGATGCGGGATAAGGATCCGGCGAAGGCTTACTTCAACTGCCATACGGATATTACGATCCCTTACGAGGAGATCGGACGGATCGCAGCGGTCTATCCGGATGGAAGGGAGCAGGATCTGATCCGGGACGGACGTTTCGTCCTTCCGGGAGCAGAGGCGCTGAACATGGAGGAAGCATGATCCGGCAGGGATCATGGGAAGGTTAAGAGAAGTAAGGAGGGGAAGCAAATGAGAGTCATATGGATCGTACTGGACAGTGTGGGGATCGGGGCTCTGCCGGATGCGGAGCAGTTCGACGATGCGGGTGCGGATACCCTCGGAACCATAGCCCGTACCTATCCGGATATGAAAATCCCCCATCTTCGGGAGCTGGGACTCGGGTGTATTGACGGAGCGGACCCGGCTATAGGTGCGGTGGAACATCCCACCGGAGTCTACGGAAAGGCTGCGGAGGTTTCGGACGGAAAGGATTCCGTCACCGGACATTGGGAAATGATCGGTATCCGTACGGATGTACCGTTCCAGACATTTCCAAAAGGATTTCCGGACCGGATCGTGGAGCCCTTTATCCGGGAAGCCGGGATTCCGGGAGTTCTGGGAAATTGTGTGGCCTCAGGGACCGCCATCATTCAGGAATACGGCAAAGAGCATGAGCGGACCGGAAAGCCCATACTTTATACCTCGCAGGATTCGGTCTTCCAGATCGCGGCCTCGGAGGAGACCTTCGGACTGGAACGTCTGTATCAGATCTGTGAGGTGGCAAGACGTCAGCTGACGGGAGAGAATCTGATGGCCCGCGTCATAGCGCGGCCCTTTGTCCGGGGAAAGGGAGACTGGGGAAAGACCTCCTATGTCCGGACCGTGAACCGACATGATTATGCGGTTCCTCCGGGAGAGGAAAACCTCCTGGCCTACCTGGGCAAGGCGGGGGTTCCCGTCATTTCCGTCGGAAAGATCTATGATCTTTTCACCGGCTGCGGGATCCTGAAGGCGAATAAGACCATCAGCAACATGGATGGAGTGGATAAGACCCTTGCTGCCATGCGGGAAGAGAAGGAGGGACTCATCTTTACGAATCTGGTAGAGTTTGATTCCACCTGGGGACACCGGAGAGATATAAAGGGCTATAAGGAAGGGCTGGAAGCCTTTGACGAAAGACTTCCGGAGATCCTGGAGGCCATGACGAAGGAGGATATTCTCATCCTTACGGCAGATCACGGATGTGATCCGGGATATAAGGGTACGGACCATACCCGGGAGTATGTTCCGGTGCTGCTGTATGGGAAGCAGCTGGAGCCGCGGAATCTGGGAGTGTTGGACACTTTTGCGGATATGGGAGCAACCGTGGGGAAGCTCTTCGGCGTAAAGGAGCTGCCCATCGGAAAGTCGATCCTTTAATAGCGGCGGATCCTTATGCAAGGTTCAAAAACTAAGACAATATACCGGAGGGTTACGTATGGGATATCGGATGTATGATCTGATCGAAAAGAAGAAACGGAAGGATCCGCTGTCGGAGGAGGAGATCCGCTGGATGATCCGGGAATATACGGAGGGAAGACTTCCGGACTACCAGATGTCCGCCCTGATGATGGCGGTCTGGTTTAACGGGATGACCGATGAGGAAACCACCTACCTTACCATGGCCATGGCAAGGAGCGGGGATATGCTGGACCTTTCCGCGATTCCCGGGACGAAGGTGGATAAGCACTCCACCGGAGGAATCGGCGATAAGACCACGCTGGTGGTGGCTCCGATCCTTGCGGCACTGGGAGTACCCACAGCCAAGATGAGCGGCCGGGGGCTCGGGTTCACCGGGGGAACCGTGGACAAGCTGGAGAGCATCCCGGGACTTCGCTCGGAGTTCTCGGAGGAGGAATTCCTCCGGATACTGAAGGATGTCGGATTCGTGGATGCGGCGCAGACGAAGGCGCTGGCACCGGCGGATAAGCTGCTGTACGCGCTACGGGATGTGACTGCCACCGTTGACAGCATTCCCCTCATAGCATCCAGCATCATGAGTAAGAAGCTGGCTGCCGGGGCAGACAGGATCGTTCTGGATGTAAAATGCGGCAGCGGGGCATTTATGCAGGACCGGGAATCTGCGGTGGCACTGGCAAGGCAGATGATCCGGATCGGGGACCTGGCAGGACGGAAGGTGGTTGCCGTGATCTCCGATATGAACCAGCCTCTTGGACATGCGGTAGGCAACCTGGTGGAGGTTCTGGAGGCCCTGGAGGTTCTATCCGGCGGAGGCGAGGAACGGCTTCGGACCCTTTGCATGGAGATCGCCGTTGAGATGCTGCAGCTTTCCGATCATGCAAGGCAGGACAGAGAAGAAGCGAAAGCAGCGGTGGAAGAGGTGATCCGGTCCGGGGCTGCCATGGAGCGCTGCATGGCCTTCTATCGCGCGGCAGGCGGAGATACGGAGTATCTGGAAAAGGCATTCCGGAATATAAAGGAATACCCCGTTACCATGGACGGGGATGAAACGTTGGAGGCAGTGACCGTTCCCACCGTTCCCATTATGGCTGAAACCATGACACCGGTCTATGCAAAGGAGGATGGATTCCTTTTTGCCTGTGATAACGCGGAGGTGGGAATGGCTTCCGTGATGCTTGGAGCAGGCCGGGCGAAGAAGGAGGATGTGATCGACCCGCTGGCCGGGATCCTGATCCTGAAAAAGCTGGGGGATCCCGTAAGAAAGGGAGAACCCATCGCCATCTTCTTTACGAAGGATGAAAGTGTCCTTCCGGCTGCAAAGGAGCGGTTCCTTGCGGCCTACACCATTTCCGAAAAGAAACCGGAAGAGACTTCCGTGATTTTGGAGATTTTGCGGTAGATTCCGAAAAGTTTTGTTTGTAAATTGAAGGGAATCTATGTATAATAGTAATGTCGAGTACAAGGCAGGGGGACACCCTTGGAAAAGGATGCGTTTGAACTGTGACATCCGTGAATAAAAGGAGGAAAGTTTAGTTATGGGTATCTTGACAAGATTTAAAGACATTATGGCATCGAACATCAACGCGCTTCTGGACAAGGCTGAGGATCCGGAGAAGATGATCGACCAGACCATGCGGAACCTGACCAGAGATCTGGGCAAGGTTAAGGAAGAGACCGCAGCGGTTATGGCTGATGAGCAGCGCGCTAAGCGTCAGCTGGATGAAGTGAACGCTGAGATCGCTAAGATGCAGACCTATGCTGAGAAGGCCGTAATGGCAGGAAATGATGCAGATGCAACCAAGTTCCTGACCGAGAAGGCAAAACTCCAGACAAAGCAGCAGTCCCTGCAGCAGACCTATGATGTTGCTGCGGCGAATGCCATGAAGATGCGCCAGATGCATGACAAGCTGGTGAACGATATCAATGCCCTGAATGATCGTAAGGATGCCATCAAGGCTAAGATCAGAGTGGCTAAGACACAGCAGAAGATCAATCAGATGACATCAAATGTCGGTGACTCCAGTGCGAGCATCGCTGCATTTGAGCGTATGGAAGCGAAGGCAGACGCTATGCTGGATCTTGCAAATGCCGAGACTGAGCTGAACCAGACCGCTGCTTCCTCTGAGGTTGAGAATCTTGCGGCAAAATATGATGCAGCTCCCGATGCAGCCGTACAGGATGAGCTTGCAGCACTGAAGGCAAAACTCGGACAGACATCTGCCCAGTAATATGGCCGGATTAAATCCAAGACAGGAAGAGGCCTGCTCGTATACCGAGGGGCCTCTCCTTATTTTAGCAGGCGCGGGTAGCGGAAAAACCCGTGTCATCACACACCGTATCGCTTATCTGATAAATGAAAAGGCAGTGAATCCCTATAACATCCTGGCGATTACATTTACCAACAAGGCTGCAGGCGAGATGCGGGAGCGTGTGGACGCTATCGTGGGCTTCGGGGCGGAGTCAATCTGGGTCAGTACATTTCACTCCATGTGTGTGCGGATCCTCCGGAGATTCCATGAACGGCTCGGTGGAAAGAATAACTTTACGATCTATGATGCAGACGATCAGAAGGCAGCGGTAAAAGAGGTGCTTCGTCTGCTTTCTTTTGATGAGAAGCAGTATCCCGTCCGGGCCATGCTGGCAGCCATCTCCAAGGCAAAGGAGGACTTCCTTTCTCCGGAGGAGTATGACCGTCAGGCAGCGGGAAACTACCGGGATCAGAATATTGCGAAGGTTTACCGGGAGTATCAGAGGCGGCTTCGCAGCAGCAATGCGCTGGATTTTGATGATCTGATCTGCAGGACCATAGATCTTTTCATGCAGCATCCGGATGTACTGGAGCTCTATCAGGAGCGCTTCCACTACATCATGGTGGATGAGTATCAGGATACGAACCATGCACAGTTTGTTCTGGTGAAGATGCTTGCAGCCAAGTATCGGAATCTCTGTGTTGTCGGGGATGATGATCAGTCGATCTACAAGTTCCGGGGTGCGAATATCTATAACATCCTGAACTTTGAGAAAGAATATCCGGATGCCAAGGTGGTAAAGCTGGAGCAGAACTACCGGTCCACCTCGAACATCCTGAACGCGGCCAACGGCGTCATAGCCAATAACGAAGGCCGGAAGGATAAGAGCCTCTGGACGGAGAACGGGGAGGGAGAGAAGGTGCTCTTTACCCGCTATGAGGATGACCGCGGAGAAGCGGTGGGCGTCTGCAAGAAGGTGTTTTCCATCCTTCAGGAGGGCGGAAGCCTGCAGGATATCGCGGTGCTGTACCGGACCAATGCCCAGTCCCGTGTTCTGGAGGAGCAGCTGATCCGGGAGAATATCCCTTATCAGCTGGTGGGAGGAACCAACTTCTATGCAAGGAAGGAGATCCGGGATCTGGTGGGATACCTGAAATGTATCGCCAATCCGGCGGATGATATATCGCTTGTTCGGATCATCAATGTTCCGCGGCGGGGGATCGGAGATACCACCGTAAGCAAGCTTCGGGATTTTGCTGCAGAAAACGGAATCTCCCTGTATGACGCTCTTCTGGATGCCGAAGCGGTGCCGGGAGTCAGCCGTGCGGCAGGGAAGCTCCGGGAGTTTACGGATCTGATGGAGAGCTTCCGGGAGACTGCAGCTCTGGGAGACCTTTCTCTTTTATATACGGATATCCTGTCGAAGACCGGGTACCGTGTGGAGCTGGAAGCAGAGAAGACCGATGAATCCAGGAGCCGGCTCGAGAACCTGCAGGAGCTGGGAAATAAGATCTCGGAATATGAGCTTCGGGCGGAGCAGCCGTCTCTGGTGGAGCTGCTGGAGGAGATTTCTCTGGTGGCAGATACGGATACGGCGGATGACGCAGGAGAGCGGATGACGCTGATGACACTGCACAGTGCCAAGGGTCTGGAGTTCCCCTATGTGTTCCTGGTAGGTATGGAGGAACGGCTCTTCCCCAGCGGTATGTCCCTTGATTCGGATGACCCGGATGCGGAAGAGGAGGAACGGCGGCTCTGTTATGTGGGGATCACCCGGGCCAAGCTTCGCCTGTTCCTCAGTGCAGCGGCAAGGCGCATGGTGAACGGGCAGGTGACCTATCCGGCGGTATCCAGATTTATCGATGAGATACCGAAGAATCTTCTGATCCGGGAGGGTCGTGCAGAGGCTCCTGCGGATGCGGGCTTCGGAGGCGGTTACGGAAGCTACGGGCAAAGGGGAAGAACCTCCGGATACGGAGGGGACCGGTACTACGACGAGTGGCAGGGCACAACCTTCCGGAAGAAGGCGTCTCCTTCCGCTTTTGGGATGGCAGGCGGGTTTAAGCCAAAGGCAACCATGCAAAAAGGGGTTCCGGCAGCCACGGAGATTGATTATAAGGTGGGAGATACGGTTAAACATATTAAGTTCGGCCGGGGAGTTGTAACGGAAATGGTACGCGGCGGTAACGATTATGAAGTGACCGTAGATTTTGATGCCGCAGGCGAAAAAAGAATGTTCGCCTCCCTTGCGAAGTTGAAAAAGATATGATATAATCCTTTACATAGCAAAAAACCATTAAAAGTAGGAGGTTCAAATCATGGAAGAAGTAACTGTAGTAGAAGAGGAAACCCCGGTAAAGAAGGCGCGTAATTGGTTCCTGACAATCGCTATCATTGTTGGTATCGTTGCAATCGTTGCTGGTATCGCCGTTGCAGTTTACAAGTATCTGACACCGGATTACCTTGACGATTTTGATGAGTTCGATGACGATTTCGATGATGATTTCTTTGAGGATGATCAGGAGATCGCTGAGGACGTTAAGCCGGAAGTTAGCGCTGCTGAGTAATCAGAACAGGGTTTATTCCAGGTTTGGAAATAGGCACGGAATCTCCCGAAACAAGCGGGGATTCCGTGCTGTTTCTTTTCCCTGAAGAACACCGTAAAAAACCCTGAATAGTAAAAGTAAACTCGGTATGAACGAGTAGATTCTATGTCCCCCTCAAAACGGCGGGAGATTAAAAGGTTTTTGTGGTTAAATATAACCATTTAACCATTTGTGGTAAACTGTCCTTGAAATTGATGGGAATTCCATAAATCGGAGCATGACTAACAAGCCTCTAGAAATGTGTGTGTGAAAAGGTGATTTCTACAGGCCGGTATAAGGGTTTATGATTTCATACTCCGGTGGCGGGTTTTCATAGGTTTATTTACGCAGCAGCTTCGGGGATAGCGTTACTTCATCTGGCGCTATATACCGAAGCTGTAGCTTTTTCAGTATATCTTTGCCGAAGTAATCCAGTGCTACTTCGTACGGGGTACGGCCGTTCAGTTTCTTTCGTGGTGAATTATTAATGTGATCGGCACATTTCCGTATGTCCCACTGCGTCAGATCCTCGAACACAGTTCCCTTTGGAAGGATCATGCGAAGCATCGTATGAACATTTTCAATCCCGGCTTTCTGACAGCTGCGCATGGGATCGCAGTAATAAATGCGTGTCCGGTTAAAGTCCGGACCGCCCGACTCAAGTTCATCCGGTTTCCCGAATTCAACACCTCGATCGGTCAGGATGGATTCGAAGACGTATGCGAATTCGTAGGCATCCCCCAGGGACCGCTGGATCGCAGCAAATTCAAGCTTTACAGCGCCGGGAGTGCAACGATTCATCAGACGAGCGATCAACAGCTCAAAATCGGGATAGTACAGCGTCAGGATGCACTTTAAGGAGCCTTTCGCAGACTTTACAGTATCCATCTGCCAGTGCTCGCCTTCCAGGGAACAATCATCGAGAAAGTCCCGGTATGTCCGGTTGACGAAAACTTCGCGGTCGGTGATCTGCGTCTTATGACACTTGCGGGGTTTGAACTTCACCTTACGTTTCAGATCCACATTTCTTGTGAGCAGAATGTTCTGGGAAATGTAGTTGTAGAGCGTTTTCACAGAGATGCCCAGCTCCGGATGATTCGCAATGATCATATACGGAGACTGACCCTGGAGGATCAGCGGCCGGACAACATCATCTAATGCATGGAGTTCCTTTTTGGTGAGATTCACGCCGGAACGGGAACCTACAAGACGCTCCCTGTACTTTCGGTCAGCAGCCTTTGCGTTATAGTCATACTTCGTCTGGATGGAGCACCGACTACGTGCTTTATCACAACCATTGCAGACGTAAGGGGCGCGTTCTATCTGCCTGCATGCTTCTCGTTCAAAACGAGGGCAGACAAGATTGCATCTCAGACAGGATCTGCAGTATCTGTCGCAGATCTCGATCTTATTGCATGCATTGATCTTTTTGCACCTGAAGCGATGTATACAGAAGTTGTGTGGGTTTATGAAGCTGCCACGATGATAAGTGTTTACAATGCGGTTATTCCAGACCTCTTTGGAAATGGTGGATGGATCCTTGCAAAGGTACTTTGCAATCTCCCGGAAAGACTTGCGTTCGTTCAAAGCCTCTTCGATATAAACACGATCCTCAAGTGTCAGATGTGTATGGTTACCCGGTATCATTCTTGACATAGCATACCTCCTTTACCGCCACCGGGTACCATGTAAAGCGTATAGGGAAATGGGGAAGATAACAACAGGGAAATATGAATGTTTTATTTCTACTTATGCATGACTAAATTCTACCGAGAGACTTGAGAGTAGAAATTCGAAATACATTTCACGGGGTAGTTCAAAGCTTACATCAGGACTTCTCAATAAGCGCTGCCCCATGATATAATAAGACAGGTTTTAACGGCAATCGTTTTGCTGATGCCGAAATACCTGATGTTATAAAGGAGAATAAGCGTATGAACAAGAAATGATTAGCAGGTATCCTGCTTGGATGCATGATCCGGACGGATCCGATAAAAAAGACAAAGAATAAACCAATGATGAAGAATGCTATAATGGGATAAGTGCTATGTGACCGACAAGGAGGCCCTGCCATGACCAAAAAAGAACCAAACTTTAAAGCATTATTCCCCATCGCCCTTTTCCTGATCCTGTATCTCGGAAACGGGATTTATTTTCAATACATCAATCCGACAGAAGGCGTTATGGGCTTCTATGTGGTTTCTGTTGTTCTTGCATTTTCCATTTCACTCATAGTTGCTTTTCTGCAAAACAGATCCCTTACCTTTGATGAAAAGATTCATGTCTGTGCCAGGGGGATAGGAGATGACAACATCGTGATCATGCTGTTCATCTTTATCCTGGCCGGTGCGTTCAGTGGCATAGCCGGTGCTGCGGGTGGAGCCGACAGCACGGCAAATCTTCTACTCAGTATCATCCCCGGTCGCTTTACCGTTCCCGGGTTATTCCTTATTTCCTGTATCATCTCCATGTCCATGGGGACAAGTGTGGGTGCGATTTCGCTGCTGGCACCCATTGCGGTGGCAGTTGCGGATAACGGCGGGCTGTCCAAGGCTCTTTGTGTGGGCGTCATCGTGGGCGGCTCCATGTTCGGAGACAATCTTTCCTTCATTTCCGATACGACCATAGCTGCGACGAAAACTCAGGGCGTTGAAATGAAAGATAAGTTCCGGACGAATATTCGTGTGGCCTTTCCCGCAGCGGCGATTACGCTGATCATCCTGATCATCTATGCTATCGTCAGTGACGAGACGGTTGCCGGAGTCTATAAGTATAATATCTGGCAGGCGCTGCCTTACTTTGCGGTGCTGATCCTGTCCGTGATCGGAATCAATGTATTCATCGTGCTATTTGCGGGATGTGCGCTCTTTACGATCGTGGGATGTTTCACGGGTACCCTTACGTATTCCTCAACCCTGGCCTCTATGGGAAATGGGATCTCCGGGATCTTTGAAACCATGATCGTAACGATACTTGTTGCCTCCATTGCAGCGCTGATCAAGGAAAACGGGGGCTTCGAGGCAGTTCTGGCCATGATCAGGAAGAAAGCGGGATCGAAGCGGGGAGGCATGTTCGGAATCGCTTTTCTTACTGCATTTATGGATGTGGCAACGGCAAATAATACGGTAGCCATCGTCATAGCCGCGCCTATTGCCAAGGATATCAGCCGGGAATACGGCGTGGAACCAAGGAAAGTGGCTTCACTTATGGATACCTGCTCCTGTATCACGCAGGGAATTATCCCTTACGGTGCACAGCTGCTGGTGGCTGCGAATCTGTCCGGACTGGCCGCTTTCAGCATGATCCCGTTTTTGATCTATCCCTTTATCCTGATGGTATTCGTCGTAATCTCGATCGTGAAAGAGAAAAATGATAAAAAGGAATTCTTCAGTGTGATCCCGCATCTGAAAGGAAGCAGAGTAACACTGAAACAGATATCGCCCGAGGATGAAGACGGTCTTCGGGAAATGGTGAAAAGCGAAGCGGTATACCGGTATCTGCCCACATTTCTTTATGAGAAGAAATACGAGGATGTGTCTTATGTGATCGACCACCTCTATACCGAGTGTCTGCAGGATTCCCTGATCCTGGGGATATACGTGGACGGTGAATTCGCCGGACTTGCGGAGATGTACGGCTACAATAAGGAACTGCGAAAGGTCAGCGTAGGATATCGCCTTTTGGAACGTTTCTGGGGTCAGGGTATAGCCACGGAGACCCTCTCTTTGCTTATGACTTATCTCACCGGTGAAGCGGGGATGGAGATCATTACCGCCAGCACCATGGAAGAGAATCATGCATCCGCTGCGGTCCTGAAAAAGAACGGATTTGAACTTGTTGCCCATGCAGATGAAGACTGGGGTTATGGAGTCCCGACCCCGGCCTGCAAGTGGATCAGGTAAAAATCGTATTGCGAAGACCGGGTTTTACCTGGCGGTGGTGCAGAATGAAGAAAAAGCTGTTTACTATGAATGGGTGGGGATATGTTTGCGAAGATGAGCAATGGAATGACGTATAATGCCTATTAGATTCAGAAAAGAAATCCATTTGCATGACAGGGATGTGATAGAACTGTTCGATGTGGGATGGTATGTATTATATGATGTTATGATTCCCGGGGCTTCAACTGTTTGGCGGATTAATAAAGAAGATTATGACAAATATAATTTTTGCTGAAAGAGGGGTAAAATATTCTGATCCTAAGGTTGAAAGAACCGACTTGACGAAAGAGGAATATATTCATGCGATGCAATTCTACGATAGGAAAAATTTCTGAATACAAGGGGAGGATGGGTGTCTATCAACAGATCAAGGATAAGTTCATAATGAAGAATGCCCGGGAGGACTGGGCGGAGTATCGCAAGTGCCTGACGGACGTGATCATAGATCGGACGAAGGAGGCTTCTCCGAAAAGTATCGCCATTGTCGGGGCCGGAAGATGCAATGATATAGATCTGGAACGTCTTACATCATATGCTGATCAAGTGTACCTTCTGGATGTGGATGCGGATGCCATGCAGGAAGCGGTTAACTCCCTGGATGAGCAGAAACGTTGTAAGGTGGAGTGCAAAACCCTCTCGCTCACCGGAATCACGGAAGAGGATATGGACACCTTCTGCGACGGGATGCTGGATTACGTCCGGTCTGCCGGAAGAAGCCTCACCACGGATTCCTTCCGCGCGGAGCTGATGTGCCGTCTGGATGAAATGTTGGAGCAGGTGGCAGATCAAGACGTGGATACACTCAGCCGGGCACTTCCGGATGCCGATATTCTGGTCTGCTGCGGCGTGCACAGCCAGCTCTTCACCACGCTGTCATTCTTCATCCGTTCTCTGATCCACAGTCTGGAGGACGTCCTGCCCGGTGTGGAGGCCTTGGCGGAGGAGGTGACCGCGAAGCTTTGCCATATGGATTACGAGATCATTCCGGTCATCAATGAGGCCCTCTGTAAAGCTGCCGGGAAGTACGTCATTTTCGGAAATGAGCATATGCCCGACCGGCCGGTGGAAGGTGCCTTCCAGTGCATCCGGGATGTGAAACTGCACTATAACCCGGCATCCTCGTTCCTTCGCTGGGATTTCAACCGGGCGGAGGGGATCACCTATCCCATGTGGATTCAGATTTGCGATGTGGGGGAGATGCGATGAGATACGGAAATGTCACGAAAGCCATATTCCTCCGCCGTCCGAACCGCTTTGTTGCAGAGGTGGAGCTGGATGGCAGGATAGAGACCGTGCATGTGAAGAATACCGGCCGGTGCAAAGAGCTTTTGCTCCCCGGCGCAGAGGTATGGCTCACGGCTCCGGGAACACCGGGCCGGAAGACGAAGTATGATCTGGTGGCGGTACGGAAATCCACAGGTGTACTATTCAATATCGACAGTCAGGCGCCTAATAAGGTGATGAAGGAATGGCTGGAGACACAGGATTACAGCAAGGTCATCCCGGAATACACCTTCGGAGATTCCAGGATCGACTTCTACATGGAACGTGGTGAGGAGCAGTACCTGATGGAGGTGAAGGGCTGCACCCTGGAGGTGGACGGGATCGGTTACTTCCCGGATGCACCTACCGAACGAGGCGTAAAGCATATCCGGGAACTGATCCACGCGAAAGAAGCCGGCTACCATGCGGCTCTGGCCTTCGTGATCCAGATGGACGGCGTGAAGGAAGTTCGCCCGAACATTGAGATGCACCCGGAGTTCGGTGAGGCCATGGAAGAGGCTGCAGCGGCAGGAGTGGAGATACTGTTTTTTCCATGTCATGTGGAGCCTGAGGAACTTGTTATCAGAGAACCGAAAATCTGTTGATTCGTTGTGCGTACCATGAGAGGCGCGAGCCGGTCCTCGAAAATGCATCGGTGGCGAAGAACACAGCGCCGAGGATTATTCATGTGATAGGAATCGTACCAACGATTACTTGACAGTGGCCAACCAAGCATAAACTGTGGCAAGTCAGTCCTGAATATGGTATAATGCGGGCGTGGGGTGACAACAATTCTATGACTTGAATTCTTGGGTGAGATACCCGGATTCTATACATGGCGTGGAGAAAGCGTCTATTCCACGATAGGCGTTTTTTCCACGTTGTTTTTATGTGAGATCGGAGGAGAAAGTGAAAAAGATTCGGAAACACATTTGCAGACTACTGGTTTGCGGTTTCCTGCTTACCGCACTTCTTGCGGTGCTTCTTTCGGGCTGCGGCTCGAAGGAGGGCGTGGAGGAGCCGAAGCTCCTGCTGGGATTCAGTCAGATCGGATCCGAGAGTGCATGGCGGATCGGAAATACCAGGGATATCGAGAAGAAGGCTGTCGAGTACGGCGTGAGTCTCATGTTCGAGAATGCGAATCAGAAGCAGGAGAACCAGATCGCGGCCATCCGGCGGTTTATCGCTTATAAGGTGGATGTCATCGCATTTTCGCCCATCGTCGAAGAGGGCTGGGACAATGTGCTCCGGGAGGCGAAGGATGCGGGGATCCCCGTGATCCTGGTGGACCGGGATATCAGTACGAAGGAGAGCGGACTGGTCACGTGCCTCATCGGTGCGGACTTTTATAAAGAAGGGGTCATGGCAGCGGAGTACCTGATCCGGAAGACGGATGCCCTGGGACTGGAGCATGTGAAGATCGTGGAGATCACGGGAACCGAGGATTCCACGCCCATGCGGAAGCGTCAGGCGGGCTTTATGGATACCATCCGGTCCGACAGCCGGATGGAGGTGATCAGCAGCGTGAACGGTGACTTCTTAAAGAGCCGCGGAGCAGAGTGCATGCGGCAGCTGCTGGAGACCTATGGCAGTGATATCGACGTGGTGTACAGCCACAATGATGAGATGACCCTCGGGGCCCTGTCGGAGATCGAGCTGGCGGGCTACAAGCCGGGGAAGGATATCATGATCATTTCCATAGACGGCGGACAGGAAGCCATGGATGTTTTAAAGGCAGGGAAGATCAACTGTATCGTGGAGTGCACCCCCATGCTGGGAAGCACGCTGATGGATACGGCGCTGAAGTTAAAGAACGGCGAGACGGTTGACAGAGAGATCCACCCGGAGGAGAAGTACTTCAGTGATGAGATGGATCTTTCGAATCTCGAACCCAGAGGATACTAAGAAGCTGCAGGGATAGCATATGGCCAGGATCAGGAATGAAAAAAGTATCATAGGCAAGATCGACAACATGAGCCAGCATCTGGTGATCATGCTGGTATTCCCGATCTTCGTCAGTCTTGTGCTGATGCTTGTGTATGCGGGACGGTACCACAATGCCATCCGGCGCATGGATACCATAGCGAATCTGAAAAATGTTGTCTCCGTGGAGATCCCGGAAAGTGTCTGGGATATCGTCAGCGGCAGAGAGACGGTGACGGGAAGCAAGGTGTACGCCACCATTCACGGCGTACATGATACCATCAGTGAGATCATGGAGGAGGCAGACGAGGATGACCGCCTGTCCCTGGTGGTTGCGGACCGTACCATGCAGACACTCGAGAATTATGTAAACCAGATTCGGGATAATATCGAAGCCGGACGTCCCGTGGTGGAGAATGAAGAAGTCCTGAATGAAGTCCGGGACGTGGCCAGTCTGGTGGACAGTATGTTAAATGATTATATCGCGAGAGAGATCGAATCCACGGCGGAGCGTAGCTCCACTCTCAGGTTCCTGATCCTGATTACTGCGGTGCTGGAGGGCTTCGTGGTAGTTCTGGCATGGTTTGTCCGGACCAGGGCCATGAAGAATACTGCCGCATTTGTTAAGCAGCCCATCGACCGGTTGGAGGAGGTTACCGCGAAGCTGGCAGAGGGAACTCTGGATGCGCGGCTCGGAGAGACGGATGTGACCGAGCTCCGGAACCTGACGCTGCAGGTAAATACCATGGCGGACCGGCTGGAGGATATGATGAATAAGAGCCATGAGGATGAGCGGAATCTCCGCAAGGCGGAGCTTCGTACCCTGCAGGCCCAGATCAATCCGCATTTCCTCTATAATACGCTGGACGCCATCATCTGGAAGGCAGAGGCGGGGGAGAAGTCGGAGGTTATCCAGCTGACCAACGCCCTCAGCAACTTCTTCCGGATCAGTCTTTCCTCCGGCGCGGATTGGATTCCCATCCGCCAGGAGCGGAAGCATATCGAGGGATATCTTACCATCCAGCAGACCCGATACAGGGATATCATGCGCTATGAGATCGACATCCCGGATGAGATCGGGGAGTATTATATCCTGAAGCTGCTGCTGCAGCCTCTGGTGGAGAATGCGCTTTACCACGGGATCAAGACCACCCGCGGAGGCGGTGTGATCCGGATCACGGGACGGCTGACAGACGGCATGCTGGAGTTTGCGGTTTCGGATACCGGAAACGGGATGACGCCGGAGCAGCTGGCAGAGCTTCGTGACCGGATGAAGAAGGGGCAGTCCGCGGTGAGCGAGGGGTCCGGCGGCTTCGGCCTGGTAAATGTGAACCTTCGCCTTCGACTTTACTATAATCAGACGGAAGGTCTGCAGATCGTAAGTGATGAGACCGGTACCACGGTCAGCTTCCGGGTACCCTGCAGGACCAGAGAGGAGATATCGGAAAATGAAAGTATTTCTGGTTGATGATGAGGTTGTGATCCGGGAAGGAATTCGCGAGTCATTTCCCTGGGAGGATACGCCCTACACCCTGGTGGGGGAGGCTCCGGACGGGGAGATGGCTCTTCCCATGATCCGTGATACCAATCCGGATATCGTGATCACGGATATCAGGATGCCCTTCATGGATGGGATCGAGCTCTGCCGGACCCTTCGGACCCAGATGCCCTGGATCGGGATCGTAATTCTGAGCGGGTATGATGAGTTCGAGTATGCGCGGCAGTGTCTGCAGCTGGGGGTACGGGAGTATCTGCTGAAGCCCATCGATGCGGAGGATCTTCGAAAGGCGCTGGACAAGGTAAGTGCGCAGCTGCAGGAGGAGAAGAAGCAGCGGGAGCATGTGGAGAGTCTTCGGGCCAGGATGACCGGCAGCTCAGGGACCGATGGGCGGTTTTTAAAGGAGAAGCTGATCGGATCCCTCTTCTCGGATGAGTCCATGGAGGAGGATGCCCAGAATGCCATGAAGCAGCTGCAGGCCATGGGAAGTCCGCTGACTGCTTCACACTACACCGTGATCGATGCGGCCTTCTCCCCGGTGGAGACCGGACGGGAGGCAGCGGCAGTGCTGGCGGAGGGAAGCGGCGGCGTGGTGCACACCTCCGGAAGCCGCACCGGTACCAGACTTCTGACCCTCGGGGATTCTGCCCGGGACGCGGAGGAGAAGGCCTACGCCTTTGCATCCTCCCTGGTGACGGAGCTGGAGCGTGCAGGCTGCACGAAGATCCGGGTGGGAATCGGTGATATCGTGGAGCAGCCCTCCGAGATTCTGCAGAGCTTTAAGACTGCAAGGCATATTCGCCATATACTGGAGGAACGGCCGGATGAAACGTCTCTCATCCTGGGTGTCCGTGAGATGGGTGATTCGGCAGGGGATGCGGGCATGCATTCCGTGATCAATGAGGCGAAGGTCTATATGTCCCAGCATTTCTGTGATTCGAATCTTATGCTGCAGGATGTGGCGAAGGCCGTGAATATGAGCAACAGCCGGTTTTCCACGGTATTCTCGCAGCAGAGCGGGCAGACCTTTACGGAGTATCTTCTCTTCCTTCGGATGAATAAGGCGAAGGAGCTGCTTCGGACCACGGATATGCGAAGCTCCCAGATCGCTCACGAAACCGGGTACAATGATGCACACTATTTCAGTTACATTTTTAAGAAAAATGTGGGTATGACACCGTCCGATTACCGGTCACAAAATAATATTCAACCGGAATAAAAAAATATTTAACGTTCACAGAATTTTCAAAATCATTTTGAACCAAGTCAAAATGATCGTTGATTTACTTTAAAGAGAGTTCAGAGTACACTCCTAATTACAGAGGTGACCTTGAGGGGGTCGTAGTTCTTACATTTAAGGAGGAGTGAAAATGAAGAAGTTTCGTAAGTTAGCATGTGCGGTACTGACAGGTGCTATGATGTTCAGCATGGCTGCATGTGGTTCTGATTCCACATCAACAACAGCTTCCAGTGGCGGCGGAGCAGCTACTGAGGCACCGGCACCGAGTGGATCGACGATCAAGGTCGGTGTGGTTAACAACCCGCCGTCAGAGTCCGGCTATCGTGAAGCAAACGTTAAGGACATGGAGTCTGTATTCTCCAAGGAGAACGGCTATGAGCTGAAGACAGCTTACAGCTTAAAGAATGATGAGCAGCTTCAGGCAGCTCAGGGCTTCATCACAGAAGGCGTTGATTATCTGCTTGTTTCCGCAGCTGAGACAACCGGATGGGACGAGGTTCTGAAGAAGGCTAAGGAAGCCGGTGTTAAGGTTTACATCTTCGACCGTAAGATCGATGTAAGCGAAGATCTCTACGAGGCAATGGTTGTTTCTGATATGGCTAAGGAAGGCGATACCGCAGTTCAGTGGCTCCTTGATCAGAATCTTTCCGAGTACAATGTAATCCATATCCAGGGTGCTATGGCCAGCGACGCTCAGATCGGACGTACAGGCGCTCTTGACAAGCAGTTCGAATCCGGCAAGATGAAGAAGGTTGTTCAGCAGACAGCTACATGGGACGAGGCAGAGGCAAAGAAGATTGTTGAGTCCGTGATCAACAGTGGTGAAGACTTCAACGTAATCTACGCAGAGAACGACGGTATGGCTAAGGGTGCCGTAGCAGCGCTTGACGAGGCTGGTATCACCCACGGTGTTGACGGCAAGGTTATCGTTATGGGCTTCGACTGCAACAAGTGGGCACTTCGTGAGCTCCTTGCAGGCAAGTGGAACTATGATGGACAGTGCAGCCCGTTCCAGGCTCAGATCATCAGCGATATGATCAAGAGTGGTAAGGCTCCTTCTTCCAAGATCATCATCAACGAAGAGAAGGGCTTTGATGCAAAGACCATTACACAGGCAGATATCGACACCTACGGTCTTGGTGACTAATATATTTTTGATCTGAATATCTGATTAGCTAAGGAGGGCGCAGTCAGGCTGTATAGTTATATGACAGCGGACTGCGCCCTTTCTGCGGCTAAATGAGAGGTTTTTTAGTCGAAAAGAGGAGGATAAGGATATGCAGGAAGCCAGCTTGCTCGAGCTGAGGGGTATAGAAAAAAGATTCCCCGGTGTCCTTGCACTGAATAACGTGGACTTCACCCTTCGGAGCGGTGAGATCCATGCGCTTATGGGAGAAAACGGCGCCGGTAAATCCACGCTGATCAAGATCCTGACGGGTGTCTACCCCATGGATGGCGGAAGCGTTACGGTAGAGGGAAAGAAGGTTCATATCGCCTCTCCGCAGGATGCGCAGAATAACGGTATCAGTACGGTGTATCAGGAGATCACACTGTGTCCGAACCTGACGGTTGCAGAGAATATGTATATCGGCCGCGACAAGGGCCTTATGGTGAAGCAGAAGGATTATGAGAAGCGTGCGGATGAGATCTTGAGTCAGCTTCAGATTCCGGCAAGAGCCCGCCAGCAGCTGGGCAACTGCTCTCTGGCCGTACAGCAGATGGTGGCCATCGCCCGTGCGGTGGACATGCAGTGTAAGGTTCTGATCCTGGATGAGCCCACCTCTTCTCTGGACGATAAGGAAGTTAATATGCTTTTCTCCCTGATGCGGGACCTGAAGGCGAGAGGAGTCGGGATCATCTTCGTAACACATTTCCTGGAGCAGGTCTATGAGGTTTGCGACAGGATCACGGTTCTCCGGAACGGAGAGCTGGTGGGCGAGTATCTGGTGGAGGATCTTCCGCAGGTACAGCTGGTTGCGAAAATGATGGGTAAGGAGCTGGAAGAGCTGAACAGCCTTTCGGAGACGGAAGAGAAGAAGAGTGCCACAGGGGAGACGTTCTACGAGGCAGAGGACCTCTCCAGCAGCGCGTCCTTCCCGTTCAACTATTCCATCAAAAAGGGTGAAGTAAACGGCTTTACCGGACTTCTGGGCTCCGGCCGAAGCGAGAGCGTAAGAGCGATCTTCGGTGCGGACAAGGTGAACAGCGGAACCGTAAAGGTGAAGGGCAAGCCCGTGAAGATCACCAAACCCATCGATGCCATGAAGAACGGGATCGGTTATCTGGCCGAGGATCGGAAGCGGGACGGTATTATCTCCGAGCTCAGTGTCCGTGAGAATATCATCCTTGCCATGCAGGTTATGAAGGGGTTCTGGAGACCTATCAGCCGCAGTGAGCAGGAAGCCTTTGCGGATGAGTATATCAAGGCTCTGAACATTAAGACCGCCAGCCGGGAGACTCCCATCGGGTCCCTCAGCGGTGGTAATCAGCAGAAGGTTATTCTTGCAAGATGGCTGCTCACCCATCCGGAGTATCTCATCCTGGATGAGCCCACGCGAGGAATCGACGTCGGAACCAAGCTGGAGATCCAGAAGCTGGTTCTGAAACTTGCAGAGGACGGTGTGAGCGTAACCTTTATCTCCTCCGAGGTGGAAGAGATGCTGCGTACCTGCAGCAGGCTTATCGTCATGCGTGACCGGCATATCGTCGGGGAGCTGACGGGAAGCAATCTGAATCAGGCACAGGTTATGAAGACCATAGCAGGAGGGGAGGCTAAGAATAATGAGTAAGAAAAGAAGCATAGGTCAGATTCTCGGGCCTCTGGCCATCCCTCTGATCGCCATCGGTATCCTGGTGATCTTTAACCTGATCCGCGATCCGGAGTTCTTCAGTATCGTGATCAAGCATAATAATGACGGAAATGCGGTGCTTGCCGGAAACCTGATCAGTATCGTCAACGGTGCAAGCGAGCTTGCAATCCTGGCCATGGGTATGACGATCGTTACGGCAGCCTGCGGCGGACAGGATATCAGCGTCGGCGCTGCGGCAGCCATCGCGGGAAGTATGTTCGTAAAGATCCTGAAGTCTGCAGAGTCCATCTCCGGTGGAACCGTTGTTCTTGCATTTATCTGTGCATGCCTGATCGCCATGGTATTCGGCGCATTTAACGGAACACTGGTTGCGATCTTCAAGATACAACCGATGATAGCCACGTTGATCCTATATACCTGTGGACGGTCCATCGCTTACTGGATCAACGGCGGTGCGACACCATCCGTGGAAAGTCCCATCATCAAAGCATGGGGAAGCTTTATCCCCGGAATCCCGATCCCGACACCGGTATTGATCGTAATCCTTATGGCGATCATCTTCGGTCTGCTGTTTAAGTTTACCTCACTTCGACTGTTCACACAGTCGGTAGGTATCAATGAAAGCGCTGCAAAGCTGAACGGTATCAATGCAACATGGATCAAGCTACTTTCCTTTATCATCCTGGGTGTATGCGTGGCAGTGGCAGGAACCATCGGCGTAAGCCGTCTGGGACTCATCAACCACGAAACGCTGCTTCTGGATGTGGAGATGGATACGATCCTTGCAGTAGCCATCGGCGGCAACAGCCTGGGCGGTGGACGGTTCCGACTCAGCGGAAGTATCATCGGAGCCTATGTTATCCAGATGCTTACCATCACTCTTTATGCGATGAAGGTTCCTTCTACCGATGTAAAAGCCTATAAGGCGATCGTGATCGTAATCCTGGTAGTGATCGGTTCTCCGGTCGTAAAGAAGAAATTCTCGAAGTTTGTCGGAGATCTTCGCAGGAAAAGAGCTGCAAGATCTGAAAACTCGGAGAAAGGAGCTGCATAAAGAATGGAAGACTTTAAGATCAAAAAAAGAGAACCATTTTCCGACACAAAGCTCCTGATGACGATCACCATATGTATCTTCTTTGGCATGTATATCCTTGCCATGATCTTTCTGAAGGGCGGTTTCCTGCATTTTCAGCAGATCGGGGATCTTCTGAATGACAATACGAGTCTCATCATCGTTGCCTGCGCGCTGACCATCGTCATGATCGGCGGAGGTATCGATATCAGTGTAGGCGCGGTAACCTCCCTCGTTGTTATGAGCTGTGTCATGTACCTGAACAACGGCGGAAATATCTTCGTATCTATTCTGCTTGCGCTTGGCATCGGCCTGGCCTTCGGCGTGGTACAGGGCTTCCTGATCAGTTATCTGGAGATCCAGCCGTTTATCGTAACCTTGGCGGGTATGTTCTTCGCCCGGGGCATGACGACCATCCTTTCGGATAACCCGCTGAAGGTGGAGCATGAAGGCTTCAAGTCCCTGATGAGCTCCAAGATCTCGGTTCCCTGGATGGGATATACGGCGAATAACGGAAACAATATCCCGCTCACCATCGAGATCGGCGTCATCGTGGCAATCCTCTGTGTTATTGCGGTATTCTTCCTGCTCAGGAAGTTCCGCCTGGGCCGTAACTTCTACGCCATCGGCGGAAATCAGACCAGCGCTATGATGCTTGGTATCAATGTTAAGAGAACCCGGTTCCTCAGCTACGTGATCAGCGGACTTCTCTGCGGTATCGCAGGTTACTGCTTCATGATGCATACCGGCGCAGGAAATGCAACGAATGCGGCAGGTATGGAGATGAACGCCATCGCTTCGGCGATCATCGGCGGAACCCTCCTTACCGGTGGTGTCGGAAGTGTGATCGGAACCTTCTTCGGAACTATGACACTTACCACCATCAAGAAGATCGTTGTATCCAGTGGTCTGAATGATCCGTGGTGGCAGAGTATCACCACCGGTGGTATGCTTTGCTTCTTCATCATCCTGCAGTCTGTGGTGCTGAAGAGAAGACAGAAGAAAAGAGCCCTCTAGCGTATAGAGGCAGAAAATATTATAACCCCCCTTTTCCGGCCGGGACCGTTCCCGGCCGGTTTTCCTTTGTCCGAAGGTTTGAGACTGAGTTCCTTTATTTTATGTCATTAGAAAAAAAGAGTGTATATTCATACATTTTTTGGTATAATATCAAGCAGAGGTATTTGTTCGGAAAAAATAACGGTATAAGGGGGCATATATGGAGAAAAAGTTTACAAGTAAGCGCGCGGTAGCGAGTGTATTTGCAAATGCACTGAACCTTCTGGCAGAGGGTACTCCCTACCATCAGCAGCAGACGGCTTATCTCGCGTACCGGATGGCAAATGAGCTCGGATATTCGGAGGAAGACCGGATCGAGATCATCTGGGACGCGCTTATGTATGATGTGGGAAGTGTTATCCTTCCGGAGGGAAAGGATTACAGCTTTCAGGAGCTTTCCGCCGCGGGACTGAATATGGTCGGTGATGTGCAGCAGCTGCAGTTTGTGCGCCGCATGTTCCAGGCAGGACAGGCAGAGCAGGGCGGAGATCCTGCATATGAGGTGCTTTCCAAGGAGGCTCGCTTCTCGGAGATCATCGATCTCTCCCGCAGAGTATCCAAGCTGCTTCGGCAGGATGATGCGGCACTGAACCAGGTGGAGGATATCTGTGAGACCATCTCGAACCTGGCAGGAAAGGAGCTGAACTCCTGGGCTGTTGAGTGCTTCCTGCGCGTGGCAAAGATCGAGTTTATCTGGATGGATCTTTTGCATCAGCCGGAGGTTGTTCTTACCTATATCCCCGGCGGGCTGGATCTTTCCCTGGACGAGGCTATCGAGCTGGCACGGTTTATGTCCCGTGTCATCGACTTCCGCAGCTCCTATACGGCAGCACACTCCGTGGGCGTGGCAGTTTCTTCCGTACGTCTTGCAGAGATCATGGGCATGTCCGAGGATGAGTGCAAGATGATGCTGATCGCAGGCTACGTACACGATATCGGAAAGCTGAAGGTTCCGAAGTCCATCCTGGAGAAGGGCGAGAAGCTGACCGACGAAGAGTTCAATATCGTGAAGGAATACGCATACTACACCAACCTTCTTCTGAAGGATGTACCGGGCTTCGAGCAGATCGGACGCTGGGCTGCTCTTCACCATGAGAAGCTGAATGGCTTCGGATATCCCTTTGGTCTGAAGGCAGGGGACATCCCCATGGGCGCACAGATTCTGGCTGTTGCGGATATCTTCTCCGCACTGGGAGAGGTTCGTGCATACCGTCAGAGCCTGGAGAAGGAAGCGGTTATGAAGACCCTGGCAGAGAGTATCGAGAAGGGCGCGGTTTCCGGCTATATCGTAGAGCTCATGCTGAAGAACTTCGATGATATTTTTACGATCCGTGACGAGGAAGTGCGAAAGGAGAGTGCACGCTACACCGCATCTCTGGTTGACGCGGAGGAGTAAGGAACGTAAATGGCTCAGCCATTCGGGGCTGTACGTCATCAATGAATAGGAATACGCGGGTGGATGCTTGATTTGATCCGCCCGCGTTTTTCACTTGATACCGGGAACTGTATGTCATTCTGCGTGCGTCAGCACGAAGAATCCCGTCAAAGAGAAGAAGAACCATGAAAGTAAACGGAAAACAGGATCGCTATACCATGATGACGGAGACGCCGGTTCCCGGGCTTATAACGAAGCTTGCGATACCGACGATCATCAGTATGCTCGTCACCGGACTCTATAATATGGCGGACACCTACTTCGTCGGGCAGATTCCGGACAAGGGAACCATGGCCACCGCAGCCGTGGGGATCGTCTTCCCCATGATGGCCGTGATCCAGGCTCTGGGCTTCATGTTCGGTCAGGGCTCCGGAAACTTTCTGGCACGCATGCTGGGCGCAGGAAAGAAGAGGGAAGCCTCGGAGATGGCCTCCACCGGCTTCGCCCTGGCGCTGATCTGCGGTATCCTGGTGATGGCCCTCGGACAGATCTTCCTCCGCCCCATGGCAGAGTTTCTGGCCTCCGGTGACGTGGACGGTGAGACCATCGACCTTACCATGCAGTATGCACGGATCATCCTGATCGGTTCTCCCTTCATGATGTGTCAGTTCGTGGTCAACAACCAGCTTCGCTTCCAGGGAAGTGCAACCTACGCCATGGTGGGGCTTGTGGCCGGCGCGGTGATCAACGTGGGACTGGATCCCCTGCTGATCCTGGGACTGGATTTGGGCGTCACAGGCGCGGCCATCGCAACCATTTCCGGTCAGGTGATCAGCTTCTTCATCCTGCTGGCAGGAAGCCGGAGAGGCGAGAATATCAAGCTCAGCATACGAAATGTAAAGATCAACGGCTATTATATCCTGCAGGTACTGAACGGCGGTATCCCTTCCCTGATCCGTCAGGGCATGACAGCCATCGCTTCCATCCTTCTGAACCGGGCAGCCGGGCAGTACGGACAGGAAGCAGCCATCGCCGGTATGTCCATCGTTACACGTGTCCTCATGCTTATGGTATCTGCCATGATCGGCTTCGGTCAGGGCTATCAGCCTGTCTGCTCCTTCAACTACGGAGCCGGGCGGAAGGATCGGGTACGGCAGGGCTTCTGGTTCTGCTTCCGGTGGGGCACGGCAGTCCTCTCGGGACTGGCGCTGCTCTGTATCATCTTCGCACCTGAGGTGGTCAGTCTCTTCCGGGATGATCCGGATGTTGTGGAGGTGGGAAGCGTGGCCCTCCGGTACCAGGCTGCAACCCTGCCCCTTCTTGCCCCCATCGTCATGATCAACATGATGCTTCAGTCCATCGGAAAGGGCGTGAAGGCATCCATCACATCCTCCTCCCGAAGCGGGATCTTCTTTATCCCTGCGATTTTGATCCTGCCGCATTTCTTCGGACTGACCGGCGTGGAGATCGCACAGGCGGTGGCGGATGTCTGCTCCATCTTCCTGGCCATGCCCCTGGCTATCTCGGAGCTTCGGAAGATGCGGGATCCATAGTCCGATTTTGTCGGTAGTTTATGTGGTATTTTTCTGATAGACGGGAGGGTGGTTCTTCCGCTATTCTGAAGATGTCCGTTATTCGGGCGGAGCATTTCCTAAGAAGCATAAAGAGGAGTTGGTTATGGATCTTCGAAAGATAAATGTTGATACCGGACGGTTTGACCGTGAGGCTGTGACGGCAGTCCGCCGTGTGAAGCTTACCCCTGCGCAGTGTGCGCTGGATCTGGGGGACGGAAGCGAGCGCGGAGAGTATGTGAATCAGGATTATATCCTGAACCGGCTGGGCAGGCCCCACCGGAATATCGGTCTCATGTATACCTACTATCCGAATGACAAGGAATGGCCGTCGCGCAGCAGTGAGGCCTACCCTGATATGGAGGTTCACGGACAGTGGGACTATCCTTATGATGATTATTATCCCTATACGGGCGGGATTGGCGGAAGCCTCCTGGGACAGCCCTTCGAGCAGATGCGGGACATCCGCAGGCACGGGCAGGATGTGACTCTGACCCTTACTGCAGACTGCTCCCTTACGGATGAGCAGATCCGGGCAGTGGCGCGGGATCTTCGGATCTTCGGACGCATGCGTCTTCGTCTTAATCATGAGTGCGCGGGCCGTTGGTTCACCCACAGCCGCCGCTTCTCCTATCAGGAGGTGGGAGACTTCTTCGTACGCTTCTCTAAGATCGTGAAGGAGGAGGCGCCGAACGTCAGCATGGTATTCTGCTCCGGCATCGTGGATCCGGAGGGAGAGCTCCCCTTCAAGGAGGAATTCCGTGAGGCATACCGGATCGCGGATGTATGGTCTGCGGATAAGTACTTCGCCCTGCATTTTGGCTGGCCCTTCGATATCTGCGAGAAGGGAGACCTGACCTTTGTGGCAGAGCCCCTTGACGTGTATCTGGAGCATGTGGAAGAGACGGTGAAGCAGCTGATCGAGGTGGGAGACGGAAGACAGCGTCCCTTCTCGGCCAGCGAGTTCAATATCGACGGAGATGTGACCGGACCGGTGGCACAGGGCGAGAGCCTGCTCCGATTTGCGGATTATATGGAGAAGGAGCGTCCGAACTGGATGTTCAGTCTCTCCATGTATCAGTTCCGGGACCGCGGACGTCTGGGTCTGGAGATCGAGGATCCGAACAATCCGGAGGTGGGCATCGAGCAGCCTCTGATGGAGGATTATAAGAGTGTGATGAAGCGTCCCTTCTTCCGGCCGGGCATCCGGGAGATCGAAGTCCTGGAGGGGACAGAAAGGATTCCCATGCGCTGGGGCAGTGCGGAGGATTCCGAAGGGATCGAGATGAAGGTCCGGATGGAGGGAACTCCCGTGTTCTTCGAGCTGGCATTTCCGAAGGAAGCGAACCTCATGTTCTCGGTGAATGACCGCTGGTTCTACAAGGCTCCCGGCGTTACCGTGATCGATGCCATGCCCGCCTTCTTCGGTCGGGACGCAAAGCCGGTTACCGCAGGGGATGAGATCAGTATCCTGGTCTTCGCACCTCCGGCAGACGGAGAAAACCCGGAGTCAGACCGCGCAGACTGGGCCACGGATTACTACACGGAGCTGGCAGAGCTGCCGCGTCTTCGCGTCCGCTACGAGCCCTGTCTTCGGGTGGATTAAGGCTATTAGACAAACCACGTGAAATGTACATTTTCGCGTTATAACCATCGGATTTCTTGTAAAATCAGAGCATGTGTGGTAGAATCTTCTATGCTCTGATTTTCATTTAACAACGGAAAGGAAAGGATGGTTTTTATGAAGAAGAGAGTATTATCTGCAGTTCTTGTACTTTGCATGGGTGCATGCCTTGTGGCCTGCGGTGACAGCAAGTCCGATAACACGGGTGCAACTGAGGCAGCAACCAGCGCGGTAACCGAGGCTCCGGCTACGGAAGCAGCACCGGCCGGTCTTACCATCGCATCTACCGAGACCTGGGGTGATTACACTGTAGGCATTCCGGAGGGCTGGACATTCCGTAAGGGAGATGCATTCAGTGACACAGATACAACCTGCTGCTCCGTAAAGAAGTCCGATTTCTCCTATATCAGCTTCACCATGGAGAAGGAAGATCTCTACATGAAGAAGTATGAGCAGAACAAGGCAACCTACACCAACGAGCAGGTGGATGTTTCCGGTAAGTACGGTGATATCGACTGGACCGGCTTCCAGTACAGTGATGGCTGGGGCGGATACGGCTTCGAGCTTTACGCAAAGGCAAACAACAAGCCGGTACGCGTTTCCTGCGCAGGCTTCAAGTTTGACAGCGCTGAGGCGAAGGCTGTGCTTGAGTCTCTGAAGATTAAATAACAACCGGATGAAGAATGCCCGCCGAGTGATCGGCGGGCGTTTTTTTGTATGAGGGGGACCCGTCATTGCCGGGGGGATGAGGCCGATGACAGGTTGTTATTCAGATTCCTTTTGAAAGCGGAAGGAGATGAGATCGAAATCCGACCCGGGGAGGAAGATGAAGTTCACCTTACCATCACCCTGAAATCCTTCGATCGGGAAGGTAAGGGTTTGAATCTCGTCGGAGACGGGAAACTCCACCACCTGCTTCACCACGGTATCTTCGGTGAAGAAGCGGATGTGGATCGGGTTCACGGTCTTCCTTGCCCGTCCCGTGATGGAGACAGAGGAGACGCCGCCCCGGAAGTTCATGCCCGGGAATTCGATATCCACATTGTTTCCTATGGCGTAGATTCCGTCCTCCCGTTCCTCGTAGGTATCTCCGGTGATCATGCCGTGCTCCGTGGCGGGAAGGAGTCCGTAGGCCTTCTCCTGCCGGGTCATCCGGAAGCCGCCGAGTACCAGGCCGTGTTCAAACCGGAAGGTGAGGCTGCGTATGCCACGCAGTCTCTTTTTTAGTGTAAATGTATCCTCCTGCAGCACGTTGTACTCCGAAGGAACGGAGTAGGTGCCGGAGAAGAGCAGCTCCTCCTCGGACCATACTTCCACTGCCTCTTCGTTCCGGAAGGAGAAGAGGGAGAGGGTTAGCAGGTCGGAACCATAGTCTCCGAAGTCCACATTGTCGAAACGGATCGTGGTATCATCTCCGAAGTTCACGCTGCCACGGAAGGAAAGAAGCGCTTCCTTACTGCTTTCCGCGAACTCACAGCCGTGGACAAAGTCGTAAGGATCCAGTGTG
The DNA here is from genome assembly GCA_902760755.1 of uncultured Lachnospiraceae bacterium. Taxonomy (GTDB): domain Bacteria; phylum Bacillota; class Clostridia; order Lachnospirales; family Lachnospiraceae; genus Eubacterium_Q. Next base: position 33,561 of record CACWHK010000027.1, read on the forward strand.
GCGGACCCAAAGCCGGTGACGGAAAGCTCCAGATCCGAGAGGATCTCCGGGTGGTCCTTGCCGTTGTTTGCGGAAGCCACAAGCCGGAAGGCACCGTCACTGACCGCCGTTACACGGGCCCTGAACGTTTTCCGGTTGGTGGTGTCGTTCTCTAAGGCTGGCTGGTCTACCGGGTTCAGGCCGGATGTCAGATCGGGTCCGCAATCTATGGACGCATGGTTCGCCGGGTTTTGTCCGGCTGTCACGTCATTCTCTTGAATTCTTTCGATAGTGACCGCACGGCTTTCGATCCCGTCGGGGGTTACTGCCCTGAATTCTATGTCGTTGTAGGTTGCGTTCAGCGGTTCGATCCGGGCCGTAAGCTCAGCTACGGGCTGCTCCGGAGTCAGTGCCTGCCCTACCAGAGAAGCGGGAGCACAGGTGAGGGTAAGCTTTCGGATCGGAACCTCGTTCTTGTATTCATCTGCAGGAAGCTTGTCCGACACTCTGTTTGCTTCGTCTGCTTTATCGCTTGTACCGTCCGGGGTAGTTGCATCCGGAACACGGTAGCTGCAGCAGATGCCCTCCCGTCCCTCTGCGGGAACCGCAGGGAAGGTAAGCTCTGCGGGCATAAGCCCCGGGGATGTCACCCGGACAGTAACCTCTCCGGGTTCCTTCGTTGCAGCCAGGATCGCCAGAAGCTTTCCGGAGAAGAGCTTCCGCGAATTGGTCTTATATTCATCATAATCGGTGCTGTCACCGTTATCCATGCCTACAAGCCGGGCAGGTCCGGCGACGGAGACGGTCATGCGGTTTCTTGCATTTCGAACCTCCCGCCCCTTCGCATCCAGCACGGAGATCTGCACAAACTGCAGGTCCTCACCGTCTGCCGCGATGTCTCTATACTCCGCATCCAGTCGGATGGATACCGGGTTTCCGAAGCTGCCGGTTTCCTCTGCTGCCAGGATGGTTCCGTCCTCGTCATAGGCTTCGGCCCGAAGTATTCCGGCCTGATACGGAATCCGAAAATGTGCCGAGAAGTCGGTATCGTGAGCCTGATCCAGCGTCTTCTCCCCAATCTGAATGGTTCCATGCTCTGCCCCGGACGAAGCTGCCGAACCATGATCAGTTTCGGCATCTCCGTGATCGGTTGCGGAATCTCCGGCTGGGGTAAAGAAGAGCGCAACCCGCGGCGCATTTGAATAGATATCCACGTCGATCATCTGCCCCTCGTTGAAGTCCCAGTAGGGGGAGATATGCACGAAGGGGTCCGCCTCACAGGACATCCACGCAGCCTTCAGGATATAGGCCGTATCCTTGTAGAATCCGGCGGTGTCGATATGTCCGAAGAAGGAATTCTTCGAGAAGTAGGGAGTGGGCTCACCGATATAATCCCAGCCGGTCCAGATAAACTGTCCGGCGGAGAAGGGACGGTCCCGGTCATCCGTAATAAACCGGTGCACGCTCTTCGCACCCCAGTTGGTAGAGCAGTTGTCAAGACTCGAGCACTGCCGGTCCTCGTAGGTCAGCAGCCGGTTGCTCTTCGGGAAGTGGTAGATGCCACGGCTCTGCACCGTAGACGCGGTCTCACTTCCGTAGATGCACCAGTGGGGGAACTTCGCATGATGCTCGTCATAGACGGATTCCAGATAGTTGTAGCCGGAGAGCTCGAAGACCTCCTGGGACCTTTGTGCATTCTCCCAGGCTACGAAGTTGGACGCTATGGTCGTATAGGCGTTGTGCCGCGGATCATGGCGGCGCATGGCCTGTTCCAGCCTCTTTGCGATGGCAACGGCAGAGAGGTTGTTGGTGTCGGGGATTTCATTTCCGCAGGACCACATGATGACGGAGGGATGGTTCCGGTCCCGGCGGATCCAGGACTCCACATCCTTCTCGCACCACGCGTGGAAGAAGATGCCGTAGTCGTTCTCTGTCTTCGGCTGCTCCCACATGTCGAAGGCGTCGGAGTTGACCAGGAAGCCCATCTCGTCGCAGAGCTCCATAAGGCCTACAGCCGGCGGATTGTGGCTGGTGCGGATGGCGTTGATGCCGAGGCCCTTCAGCTTCTCCAGCTGCCGTTTCGCGGCTTTCCTGTTAAATGCGGCACCCAACGCGCCAAGATCATGGTGCATGCAGGCACCGTTGATTTTAAGATGTCTTCCGTTCAGGAAGAAGCCCTCGTCCGGCGTGAATCGGATGGTACGAAGGCCGATCCTCTGTGTGCCGGAATCACGTACGGTACCACAGCACCGTACGGAGGATTCCAGCGTGTAGAGGTAGGGGTTGTCGATATCCCAGCAGGTGGCGCCATCAAGGTTCAGAACCTGGGTGTTCAGGACCCTGTTCGGATCACTTGAATTGAGGAGGGGAACGCCTGCCTCCCGGATATCGGAAGAAGCTGAGGTTGCAACGATGGTTCCCTCTGCGTCCTTAAGGACGTGGCAGACCTCCACCGCTGCGTCTTCGGAGGCAGTAACCTCCGTGTCTATGGTGAGGCGGAAGGGCATGCCATTCCGCACTGTGGTGTCTTCGCCTGAGGGATTCCCGGTCTCGGTCACCGGCTCCGCATGCACATACACACCGCCTTCGGGGATATGCATCGGATCCTTCGAAAGAAGCCATACATCCCGGAAGATGCCGGCACCGGAATACCAGCGGGTGTTGGGACTGCGGTAGTCCACATGGATGAGCAGAACATTTTCGCCCTGCTTCTGATACGGGGTAAGATCTACCTCGAAGGAGGTATAGCCGTAGGGCCAGAAGAAGATCTTCTCACCGTTCAGATACACCGTAGTCCGCATATAAACGCCTTCGAAGAAGACGGAATTCGACCTGGATGCATCCAGCGTCAGGGCCCTTCGGTAGAGGCCGACGGAGGAGCGGTAGAGATCATTTACGTTTGTGATCATCCAGTCATGGGGGATATCCACGGGACGGAACAAGGGGGCGTCGCCGTTAGGCATGGTTTCGGACATACCAAGAACCGCCTCGGCCGCAAAGCCGGGCGCGCATTCCGCAAATTCCCATCCGTTGTTGATCAGCGTTCGCATCAGGGTTCCTTTCCACGCAGAGCTTATCTCTTATATACCACTATTTTATACGTCCCCTTCGTCTCCGTCTACATGGAGAATTCGAACGTGTTTGCCACGGAAAAGAGACTAATTGGCAAACGAAAAGATTGCGCTTACTTGGGGATTATAGTAGAATAAATGTGGGTGATTTTACACTTTTGGAGAATTATATGGAGAGATACCATTTTAAACCAACGGAGCATGCGGTGCTTGCAGCCAGCATGATCCCATATGCGATCTATCAGTACCTGGATAAGAGGATCGTTACGGTTCTCCTGTCCGAGGGCTTTCTTCGTGCGTACAAACTGGACGTGGATGAGGATGCCTATGCGCTGATGGATAATAATATGTACCGGGATGTGCATCCGGATGATGTGGCGCGTATCTCGGAAGAGGCCATTCGCTTTGCGGAAAGTGAAAACGAGGTCTACAACGTGGCTTATCGTATCCGGATCGGCGGGGATTACTATGTGATCCATGCCATCGGACGGCATTTCTGTCCGGAGGAGGGTGTGCATCTCCTCCAGATCTGGTACGTGAATGAAGGCCCGTATATCGGAAATGACGTATTCCATGATGATTCCCTGACGAAGAATTACAGTATCGCGCTGTATGAGTCTTCGCTGCAAAGACAGTCGAATTATGATACGCTGACAGGCCTTCCGAACATGACCTACTTCAATGAGCTGGCGAAGGAAGCGCGGGACAAGGCACATGCGGCGTCGAAGCACTGCTCGATCTGCTTTGCCAATCTGAACGGTATGCGCTATTACAACAAGAAGTTCGGCTTTGCGGAAGGAGACCGGCTCTTAAAGCTCTTCGCGGATCTTCTGATCAAGTATTTCGGTAAGATGAATTCCTGCCGGATCGCACAGGATAACTATGTATTCTTTGCGCTTTCGGACCATCTGGAGAAGACGCTGGACAGTCTTATCATGGAGTTTGAGGTAATGACCGGGAAGCGGGGAGTATCCGTTCGCGTCGGCATTTACCCGGATACCATGGGTGTCGTGGAGACGAGTCTTGCCTGTGACCGTGCGAAGTATGCCTGCAATACCATCCATGATCTGAACCATTCGGCCTATGTCCGGTTTGATCAGTCCATGCATGAATCGGAAACCAATAAGCAGTACGTGATCGATCATCTGGATCAGGCCCTGGAGGAGGGCTGGATCCAGGCGTACTTCCAGCCCATCGTCCGGACTGCCAACGGCAGGGTGTGTGACGAAGAGGCTCTGGCCCGCTGGATCGATCCGGTGAAGGGTATGCTTTCTCCGGCGGAGTTTATTCCGGTGCTGGAGGATGCCAAGCTGATCTACAAGGTGGATCTTCGCATGGTGGATCTGGTCCTGCAGAAGCTGAAGGATCAGGCAGCCGCAGGCTTTTATCTGGTGCCGAATTCCGTGAATCTGTCACGGACGGACTTCGATGCCTGTGATATGGTGGAGGAGATCTGCAAACGTGTGGATGCCTCCGGCCTTCCCAGAAGACTTCTTACCATCGAGGTAACCGAGAGCGTTGTCGGAAGTGATTTCGAATTCATGAAGAAGCAGGTGGAGCGGTTCCGCAGCCAGGGCTTTCGTGTCTGGATGGATGACTTCGGCAGCGGCTATTCCTCCCTGGATGTGCTGCAGAACATCCATTTTGATGTGATCAAGTTGGATATGCGGTTCATGAAGCAGTTCAACAATGATGAGAAGAGCCGTGTGATCATTACGGAGCTGATGAAGATGGCCTTCGGTCTCGGGATCGAGACGGTGACCGAGGGCGTGGAGCGTGAGGATCAGGTGCAGTTCCTGTCTGAGGTTGGCTGCACCAGACTGCAGGGATATTACTACTGCAAGCCGGTTCCGCTGGCAGAGATCATTAAGAGAAATGAAGAAGGACGGCAGATCGGCTTCGAGAACCCGGAGGAGTCTGAGTACTACGGAGCTCTGGGCCGGATCAATCTCTATGATGCTACGACTATGACCAGTGAGGATCTGACGGCACCCGGTCAGTATTTCAATACACTTCCCATGGCAGTTCTTTCCGTGCAGGGCTCCATTGTGTCCATACACCGGTGCAACAGCGCCTATCGGAAGTTCATGATGGATACCTTTAAGAAGGTGAGTGATGAGACTCCGGCGGATATGAGAGAATTCCGGAATGGCGTCGGTTCGGCCTTCGGACGGGCAGTGCTTCAGTGTGCAAAGGACGGAAATCAGGCCTTTGTGGATGAACGTCTTACATCCGATACCACGATCCATGCCATGATCCGGAGGATTGCAACGAATCCGGTGACCGGCGTTACTGCCTGCAACGTGGTTGTGCTTGGTGTGATCAGGGATACGGGACAGGGCGTCACCTATGCGGATATCGCCAACAGCCTTTCATCGGATTATCTGTATCTATATTATGTAAACCTGGAGACGGAGGCCTTCACGGAGTACGCTCCGAATTCCACAGACTCGGATCTGACCGTAGAACGTCATGGAACGGACTTCTTTGAAGCGAGTCTTCGGGATGCGGTGGGCGCCATAGCCCCCGAGGATCTGGAGCGGTTCTGCGTGACATTTACGAAGGCGCAGGTGCTGCACGATATTGATGAGAATGGTGCGTTTACCATTACCTACCAGCTTCGGGTACATCAGAGGCCTCCGATGTATGTGCATATGAAGGCGGTTCGTATGAGCCGGGACCCGAACCATCTGATCATCGGTGTCAGCAATATCGACGCCCAGATGAAGACGCAGGAGGACTTAAAGCAGCTGCGGGAGGAGCGGATCTCTCTTACCAGACTGACGGCTCTGTCCGGGAATTATATCGCGGTTTATGTTGTGGATCCGGAGACGGAAGTGTATTCTGAGTATGCGGCAACCAGTGACTATGACGGACTGGATATTGCCAAGAAAGGGAAGGACTTCTTCGCCAATTCCATAACGGACAGTTACCGGGCAATCTTCCCGGAGGATCAGGAGCTGTTCCGGGAAATGTTCACGAAGGAACGGGTGTACGCGGAGATTGAGGAGAACGGTGTCTTCCTGATCAACTATCGTCTGATGATCGACGGGAAGCCCTCTTACGTCTGCCTTAAGGCAGCAGAGGTGCAGGAGCAGTCCGGACCGAAGCTGATCATCGGTGTCAGTGATGTGGATTCTCAGGTTCGAAGGGATCTGGAGTTCCTGAGGAAGAAGCGGGAACAGCAGGAAGAATAAAACAAGCATAAGAATAAAACAGCATGTCACTTTACAAAGTGGCATGCTGTTTTTGTTTGTGTTAGTTCGGTTTATGCCTGTTTAGTTAAAGCCTTCTCTGGCAGCATAGGTGGTATGCAATAACTTATGTGCCTTGTGAGAATTGGGAGCCCCCAGGAACTTATCATAAAGCTCCACGATCTGCGGATTGTTGTGGGACTGACGAACCGTCTGTTTCTCATCCTCAGAGTAGAGGGCCTTTGCGCGCTTCTCCTTATAGGTATCGATGATATCATCATCCTCGTTCGGAAGGAAGCAGGGCCGTACATACGGCTGTCCGCCACCGTTGATGCACCCGCCCGGGCAGCCCATGATCTCGATGAACTGATACTTGGACTTGCCTGCACGGATCTCATCCAGCAGGACCTTCGCGGACTTCATGCCGGAAGCGATGGCCACATTTACGGTGGTTCCGTTGATGTCCAGGGTTGCCTCGCGGATACCTGCGTCATGGCCGCGAACCTCTTCAAATGTGATGCTGTCCTTCTCCTTACCGGTGAGCTTGAAGTAAACCGTACGGAGTGCTGCCTCCATAACACCGCCGGTGACACCGAAGATTACGCCGGCACCGGAGTAGTCGCCCATGATATCCTGATCCCATTCCTCCTCCGGAAGACGGGTGAACATGATACCGCTTCGCTTGATCATCTTGGCCAGCTCGCGGGTGGTGATGACAGCATCCACATCCGGAATACCGTTCACCTTAAGCTGCTCGCGCTGACGCTCGAACTTCTTGGCGATACACGGCATAACGGATACCACGAAGATATCCTTCGGATCGATTCCGTTTTGCTCTGCCCAGTAAGACTTGATGATGGCTCCCTGCATCTCGTGAGGAGATTTGCAGGAGGAAAGGTGCGGAAGCAGATCCTCGTAATTGTACTCTGCATAGTTTACCCAGCCCGGAGAACAGGAGGTGATCATGGGAAGGATCCCGCCGTTCTGGATGCGGCTGATCAGCTCGTGACCTTCCTCCATGATGGTAAGGTCTGCGCCGAAGTTTACGTCATAAACCTTCTCGAAGCCAAGACGACGCAGGGCTGCGATCATCTTGCCCGTGACCGGTGTACCTACCGGATAGCCGAACTCTTCGCCCAGAGCTGCACGAACCGCAGGGGCTGCCTGCACGATCACATGCTTGCCGGACTTAAAGGCTTCGTCTACCAGCGGGATCTCGGAGTGCTCCATAAGAGCGCCGGTGGGACATACATTTACGCACTGGCCGCACTGGATACAGGGAGAATCCGCAAAGCTGCGGTTCTCTGCCGGAGATACAACGGTGTTGAAGCCGCGGTTCTCGAAGCCCAGGATTCCCAGACCGTGTGCGTTCTGGCAGCGGGCTACGCAGCGACCGCAGAGGATACACTTGGAGGTGTCCCGTACCAGGGCCGGTGCCAGCTGATCCAGATAAGTTTTGGAGTGAGAGCCTGCAAAGGCGTCGTCCCGTGCTCCGGTCAGCTTTGCCACATGCAGCAGCTCACAGTATTCATTCTTTTCGCACTGCTGGCAGTTCTTGTTATGGTTGGACAGCAGCAGCTCCACGCTTTCTCTTCTTGCTTCCACGGCAGCGGGGGAGGAGATACGAACCTCCATGCCCTCGGATACCGGGTATACACAGCTGGCTACCAGACCTCTTGCGCCTGTGGCCTCTACGAGGCAGACGCGGCAGGAGCCCAGGTTGCACTCGCCGTGGTTGAAGGTGCAGAGGGACGGGATCTCATACCCGCAGCTCTTTGCAGCCTCCAGAATAGTCATTCCCTCTTCGACTTCGTAAGGGATTCCTTCGATTTTGATGTTGATCTTAGCCATAAGTCTTTCCTCCTCCCTTACTACTGTTTCGAAATAGCTCTCATGCGGCAGGTGCTGATGCAGGCACCGCACTTGATGCACTTCGAGGTATCGATGGTGTAGGAGGGCAGCTTATGTCCTTCCGGTGTGTAAGCGGTCTTCTGGATCGCATTTACCGGACAGCCTCTGGAGCAGAGACCGCAGCCAACGCATTTCTCCTTGTCGATCACGTACTCCATCAGGTTCTTGCAGACGTGAGACGGACACTTCTTGTCGCGGATATGAGCGATATACTCATCCCGGAAATGTGTCAGCGTGGACGTTACGGGGTTGGCAGCCGTCTGACCCAGCGCGCAGAGCGAGTTGGTCTTTACGGTCTTCGCCAGCTCTTCCAGCTGATCCAGATCCTTCATGGTTCCCTTACCCTCGGTGATGCGGGTCAGGATCTCCAGCATACGCTTGGTTCCGATGCGGCAGGGGGAGCACTTTCCGCAGGACTCATCGCAGATGAACTCCATGTAGAACTTGGCTACGTCCACCATACAGTTGTCCTCGTCCATGACGATGGCTCCGCCGGAGCCCATCATGGAGCCCTTGGCTACCAGGTTATCGAAATCGATGGGTTCATCCAGGAACTCCTCGGTAAGACATCCGCCGGAGGGACCACCGGTCTGGATGGCCTTAAACTTCTTGCCGCCCGGGATACCGCCGCCGATATCATAGATCAGCTCGCGGAGGGTGGTACCCATGGGTACCTCTACCAGACCGACATTGTTGACCTTTCCGCCCAGGGCGAATACCTTTGTACCCTTGGAATTCTCGGTTCCCACCTTTGCAAACTCTTCAGCACCCTCGCGGAGGATGAAGGGGATGCAGGCCAGTGTCTCCACGTTGTTGATGATGGTGGGCTTTTCCCAGAGTCCCTTCACTGCCGGAAATGGCGGACGGGGACGGGGCATGCCGCGCTTGCCCTCGATGGAGTTAAGCAGTGCGGTCTCCTCGCCGCAGACGAAAGCACCTGCACCAAGGCGGAGATGGCAGTCGAAGGAAAATCCGGTGCCCAGGATATTCTCGCCCAGCAGACCTGCTTCCCGGGCCTGTTTTATGGCATTGCGGAGACGGCTTACTGCGATGGGATATTCCGCACGCACGTAGAAGTAGCCTTCTTTAGCGCCGATGGCATAGCCGGCGATCATCATACCCTCGATGACGGCCAGAGGATTTCCCTCCAGGATGCTTCGATCCATGAATGCACCCGGATCACCCTCGTCACCGTTGCAGACCACGTACTTTTCATCGCTTTCCACGTTGCGGGCAAACTGCCATTTCCTGCCGGAGGGGAAGCCTGCACCGCCGCGTCCGCGGATACCGGATGCCAGTACCTCATCGATGACCTGCTGCGGGGTCATGGACAGAGCCTTCTTCAGGCCCTGGAATGCGCCTGCACCCAGTGCTTCGTTAATGTCCTCGGGATTGATCTCACCGCAGCTGTGCAGAGCCACGCGACGCTGCTTTTTATAGAAGTTGATATCCTCCTGCTTGGTGACCTTCTTGCCGGTGGCAGTGTCCACGTACAGCAGGCGGTATACCACCGTGCCGTTCACGATATCGGTATGAACGATCTCATCCACATCCTCGATCTTCACAAGCCGATAGAGGGTATCTTCGGGATAGATCTTCACGAAAGGACCCTGGGAGCAGAAACCGAAGCAGCCTACGATATTAACCGTAACCTGATCCTCCAGACCCTCTGCCTTCAGGATCTCTTCAAAACGTTTTTTGATCTCCATGGAATTGTTGGAGAG
>CACWHK010000028.1 GCA_902760755.1 uncultured Lachnospiraceae bacterium
GTAGAACGGCGAGACCATGTACGAATGACCTCATGAGCGTCCTTCTTGTTCAGCTCATCAACCTTCTTTAATAAGCTTGCATCTGCAAACGGTCCTTTTTTTAATGAACGAGCCATGTTCTTCCTCCTTACTTAACGTTCTTGCCTGATCTGTTTCTGATGATCAGCTTGTTGGACTTGTTGTTCTTCTTGCGGGTCTTAAGACCGAGTGCCGGCTTACCCCAAGGAGTGGACGGGCCACTGCGACCGATCGGTGCACGACCCTCACCACCACCGTGCGGGTGGTCATTCGGGTTCATAACAGAACCGCGGACTGTCGGGCGGATGCCCATGTGACGCTTACGTCCTGCCTTACCGATGTTTACAAGTCCATGCTCGATATTGCCTACCGTACCGATGGTTGCGCGGCAAATGATCGGTACCATACGCATCTCGCCGGAAGGAAGTCGGAGGATCGCATACTTGCCTTCCTTAGCCATCAGCTGTGCAGCATTTCCTGCGGAACGAACCAGCTGACCGCCTCTGCCCGGAACAAGCTCGATGTTGTGGATCTCTGTACCAACGGGGATTGCTGTCAGCGGCAGGCAGTTACCTACACGTACGTCAGCGTTCTCGCCGTTCATCAGGGAATCCCCAACCTTCAGTCCTGCCGGAGCAAGGATGTAGGTCTTCTCACCGTCTGCATAGCAGATCAGTGCGATATTTGCTGTCCGGTTCGGATCATACTCGATGGTAAGAACCTTTGCCGGGATATCATCTTTACGTCTCTTGAAGTCGATGATTCTGTACTTCTGACGGTTTCCGCCACCGTGATGACGAACCGTGATCTTACCCTGGTTGTTACGACCAGCGGTCTTCTTCTTGGAAACCAGCAGGGACTTCTCCGGCTGATCCGTTGTGATCACGTCAAAGTCCAGACCGGTCATATTTCTTCTTGAAGGTGTATATGGGGTGTATGTTTTGATACCCATTTTAATTCTCCTTTCAACTCAACTCTTGATCTTACAGTCCCTCGAAGAGCTCGATATCAGCACTCTCAGCGGTCAGCTGAACGTATGCCTTCTTGGTCTTCGCGGTCTTGCCGTAGGTGTTGCCGCGGCGCTTTGTCTTGCCGTCTACATTTACGGTGTTGACCTTTGCAACCTTGGTACCTTCGAACATCTTCTCTACTGCGTCAGCGATCTGATTCTTTGTCGCATCCGGATGAACAAGAAATGTATACTTCTTCTCGCTCATTGCGTTCATACTCTTCTCAGTAAGAACCGGTCTCTTGATTACATCATAGTACTTTAAATCTGCCATTATGCGTACACCTCCTCGATCGCCTGTGCAGCATCCTTGGTGATGATCAGAGAATCATACTTCAGGATATCATACACATTGATGGATGTGCTGATGGTTGTTGCAACATCCGGGATGTTCCGTGCGGACAGAACCACGTTGTCGTTCTTATCCTTTGTTACTACCAGAGCACTCTCTGCCTTCAGGTTCTTCAAAATCTCTGCAAATGCAGCCGTCTTCGGTGCATCCATGGTAAGCTCGTCAACCACGATCATCTTCTCGTCCTGAACCTTGGAGGTTAAAGCGGAGAAGAGTGCAATCTGACGCTCACGCTTGTTCATCTTCTTGGAATAATCTCTCGGCTTCGGTGCGAATACCACGCCACCGCCTGTCCACTGCGGAGATCTGGTGGAACCCTGACGTGCATGTCCTGTTCCCTTCTGTCTCCACGGCTTCTTTCCGCCACCGGAAACCTCAGCGCGTGTCAGTGCGTTCTGTGTTCCCTGACGATTGTTTGCAAGATAGGTAACAACTGCCTTATGAACCAGTGTTTCATTTATCTCTACACCGAAAATGTTGTCGGAAAGGTCGATCTTGTCAACCTCTTTTCCGTCGGTGTTGTATACTGCTAAAGTTGCCATTCTTCTAATCCTCCTTATCGTGATTATCTAGCCTTTACAGACTCTGCAACGATCACGAGTGACTTCTTCGGGCCCGGAACTGCACCCTTCACCAGGATCACATCATTCTCTGCATCTATCTTAACGATCTCCAGGTTCTGTACGGTTACCTGCTCGCATCCTGCGTGTCCGGCCATCTTCTTGCCCTTCATAACACGACCCGGTGTGGTTGCGGAACCATTGGAACCTGCATGGCGGTGATACTTGGAACCGTGTCCGGAAGGACCGGACTTCAGGCCGTGGCGCTTGATACCACCAGCGTATCCCTTACCTTTGGAACGAGCGGTTACATCGATCTTGTCGCCCTCAGCGAAGATGTCAGCCTTGATCACGCTCTCTCCTGCAACATACTCAGCAGCGTTCTCAAACTTGAACTCCTTAACGAACTGCTTCGGAGCTTCACCGGCCTTCTTTGCGTGGCCGACTTCTGCCTTCGTTGCACCATGCGGATTTCTGATCACTTTCTTTCCTGATCCGTCCTTGCTGGTTACCTTTTCCTTCACGTCCTTGAATCCGACCTGAACTGCTTCGTAACCATCGTTCTCTACGGTCTTAACCTGTAATACTGCACACGGTCCTGCCTTCAGAACCGTAACCGGTGTCAGAACACCGTCTTCGTTGAAGATCTGGGTCATGCCGATCTTCTCAGCGAGAATCGCCTTTTTCATTTCTTTTTCCTCCTAAATGAATTTACAGCGGATTGGACTTGCCAATCATACTAAATCGCATCATTCAGCGCTGGGTTTCCTGAATCCTCTTTATATAAGGAAATGCTCCGTTGCTGAACTGCATGTTCTGCGCTGCCTCATTCGCATCCGCTTCGCGTATGCTCATGATCGCGCTGTCGCGCTATCGTCCGCCTTCGTCATTCTCCTGACTGTGAACTTCGTTCCCGTCAGTCGTCTGCCGAATCCGTCCGGCACCGCTCGTAGAAACGCGTCTACTTCATTTTCATATCAATGTACACACCAGCGGATACGTCCATCTTACGAAGTGCATCGATGGTCTTCTGATTCGGTGCAATGATATCGATCAGTCTCTTGTGTGTTCTCTGCTCGAACTGCTCTCTGGAGTCCTTATACTTGTGAACAGCTCGAAGGATGGTCACCTTCTCAATCTTGGTCGGCATCGGAACCGGTCCGCTTACCTTAACACCTGTGTTCTTAACTGCATCGATGATGGACTTTGCAGCCTGGTCGATGAGCTTGTGATCATACGCCTTGAGTGTGATTCTCATTACTTGACTTGCCATAAAAAAAGCCGCCTCCTTTTCGCACTTTTGTAAGTAGTACGACAAGCGGTGACTGTACAACGTTCCCGTGTGTGTCGTGCCTGGACCCATCAGATCGAAGGCTCTGGCCTCTCCTTTTATTAAGGAAATGATCCTGCCTTCGTACCCTTTCCGGTCTTGCAGTCTACCAGGAGGATTCAGCCTGGTTTTCCACGGTGCCGGGTGTGTCCTGAACTTGAGCCTACAATACAACTATTCGCTATCCCTTTCAGCAGCCATTCACCCGCGCTTTCAGCGCGTCTGTCGCTGCTTCGCAACTTCTTATGGCTGCGAAAAGGGATGTTCCTGCTTTGCAGGACACATGAGAACGACTGAGCCCCCATGTGCAAGCACGGGGACTCACTCGTTCCCATGCGTTTGCGAATAGTTAACTGTCCACACGTCATTTCCGGATTCCTCCGGATGATTATTGGTACAGTGACTTGTCGTCAGTTTCTCTGAACTTGACATTCGCTCCACGAAATAACCCATAGACTGTCGAACGCGTCTATGGCAACCTCCGCTTCCACGCTATCAACGTCACAGCAAACGCTATTATAGCAAAGCAGTTTCCGGAATGCAAGTACTTTTTTTACGAGTTTTCGTACTATTTTCGGTTCCGCTTTTAAGGTTCATTTAAGGTTCCTCCCGTATTCTACCTATAAGAAGAGTGGAAAACTATGCACAGAGGTCGTTTTTGTGCACTTTGTTCACAGAATTTTTACATTTGTTTACAATTTCTTCATAAGTTATATTGAACTTGAATTCTAAACATGATAAAATAATTGATACAATACATTACAAGGAGTAGTGTCGGCACGCATTTACTTTGTCTGACGAGCTGCCCTTTCATCGAATCATTTAGATTCGCGAGGTGGCCAAAATGGAAAGAAAGAAAAAGAAAGTGAATCAGGGGATCAATATGATGGACTTCTGGTCCGCTGTCATTGAAAAAGAAAAAAAGAATCATAAAAATGGGAACAATGGATTCACACTCGCTGAGTTAGTCATCGTAATGGCTATCATTGCCATTCTGGCAGCTGCCATAGCGCCAGCCATCATTCGCTATATTGATAAATCCAGAAAAGCGATTGATATCGAAACAGCTCAAGCCATCTTTGAAGCCGCCAATCTCGCTTCTGCTTCTTACGATGACGACATAGCTGAAGGTTGGACCATGACCGCAAAAGCGAGTAATGTTGGTAGAACAGAGGTAACTAAAGCCGGTCATAACAAGAGCCTGGAGAAAGATTACAAAGCAAAAAAAGATACATACTCCATATCAGTTGTTGCATGGGGAAGAGGGTTAAACTATAATGGTCCCCCACGTACTGGTGTCGAATGGCAAAACGCAAAATTCAAAAGTACATTAGATGACCAACCAGGCGGAGCAAAACAAAGAGCCTATACAAATGAATTTCTTAAGAACTTACTGCATGGAAGCGCAGTTGACGCTGTTTACTATCCAAAGGAAGGCCGATCGTCACAAGGTTTTGACGGTTACTCTGATGAAACCATGCTTTTTAGATTCCTTAAGGATGCAGGGTACGGCTATGCTGAAGTTTGGCTTCTTTGTATCAATGACAAATCACTAACCCCTGAGGTTTGGATTGGCGATAAAAACATGAACGGAAAAGGCGGTGGATCTGTCCGACCCCTATATCGTTTATATCCAGATCCCTGTGATGAATATAGAAATTAATCATCAACGAAGTGATTTAATAGTATTAGTAAAGAGGAACAGTTACTGAAGTTGTAACCGTTCCTCTTCATTATGCTATTCATTGTCAAATCTATCGTTTCAGAACTCAATCCTCCCGCTCGCGCCGCAGGGCAGCACCAGTCCGGTGGCTGTGACGGGAAGGCCGATCTCTTCCGCCGTGACAGTTGCCACATCAGATTTCTTATCCTCCGTCTGACGATCTGCTTCCTTCATCTCTTTCGAGCCAGCCCCCACTCTCTCCCTCCAGGGCTGCAGCACGGCTGTGTGCAGCATGTAGGAAAGTACTGCCGGCTGTAAGCCGGTGGTATAGGAATTGATCAGGAAGAACAGGGGACGGTCGGAAAGCAGCTCGCTGCAGCGCTGCAGCAGCTGGAATACCAGATCCTCCAGCTTCCAGAGTTCCCCCTTCGGACCGCGTCCGTAGGACGGCGGATCCATGATGATGGCATCATAGGTCTTTCCCCGGCGGATCTCCCGCTCCACAAACTTCATGCAGTCATCCACCAGCCAGCGGATGGGAGCCTCGGCAAGGCCACTGGAAACCGCATTTTCCTTGGCCCAGGTAACCATGCCCTTGGAAGCATCCACATGCGTTACATTTGCACCGGCAGCAGCCGCTGCGATGGTGGCTCCTCCGGTGTAGGCAAAGAGGTTCAAAACCCGGACCTCGCGGCCGGCATCCTTCGCCTTCCGGATTAGGGGATAGAACCAGCTCCAGTTTACAGCCTGCTCCGGAAAGAGTCCGGTATGCTTGAATGCAAAGGGCTTCAGATGGAATACCAACGTCGATGATTTGAGATCCTTCGCTTCGCTCAGGATGACAGACTCACGTTCCTTTTGCAGTTGGGAAACCAAAGAATCCCCCAGCTTGTACTCGATCGTCCACTCCTTCGGAAGGTCATGGAACTCCCACTCTCCTCCCCCGGATTTGCTCCGGTGATAGTGTCCGTTCAGCCGTTTCCACTGCGAAAGCTTCTTCTCCGTAGACCAGATCACCTGCGGATCCGGCCGGAGCAGGGTATACTCTCCCCACCGCTCCAGCTTTTCGCCGGACGAGCAGTCCAGCACCTCATAATCCTTCCATTGATCCGCAATCCACATAGTATTATCCTCCGGCCATCACCGTCTGTCCGTTATTTCAGTGACAGGACCTTGAAGGCCTTTCTCATTCCTCCGTCTCCCTTGTACAGTGCCATCGCCTTATATACACGGCCGGCAAAAACAACTAGGATCAGGGTAAGCACGACCAGGATCAGAATGCCTGACAGTGCCACCGTTGTACTGATGCTGTTCAGCAGAAGCCCGGTGGGCAGGATCATCGCTGCCGTGAACGGGATCAGGAACAGCCAGACCGGAGCCGCATTGATATCGATTCCCTTGATCATAACAAGGAAGTAGGATGCAACCAGGAACATGGAAATGATTCCGTTATTGTTCGTTGCCTGCTCCAGTGTATTCGCAACCGAACCTGCAAATGCTGCCATTGAAGAATACATCAGGATTCCGAAGATCAGAACCACGAAGGCCAGGATTACCTGCAAAGGCTGGAAGAGATTCATGGAGCTAAGACTCTTCAGGAAGATGATCACAGGTGCACTTACACCCGGCATCAGCTGTCCGCAAAGGACGACTCCCACGATCACACCGATCACAAGCATGGCGATCCAGAAGAAGAACTGGATCAGTCCCGCTGCAAGAACACCTGTCAGCTTTCCGAAGATCAGTGACTCCGGCTTCACGGAGATCAGCAGCGTATCCATCAGCTTGGACGTCTTCTCCATGGCAATATTCTTGGAAATGCTGCTACCATAGGCCAATACTACGAAATACATGATCATGCAGACAAGCATGGTGATGATCACACTGAAAATATCCTGGATCCTCTCATTATTCTGTTCATCCGCTTTTTTCTTATCCGCAAAAAGACTGGTTCCGCTCTTCCATCCGGTCACGTCATAGCCGTCTGTGGAAATCGTCTTTTTTACCTCTGTCATATCCTGCATGCTGAGGCCGCGGAAGAGAATGACAAACATCATTTCCTCCTCATTCTTACCGATGGCATCATAGAAATTCTTTGCTTTTTTCGATTCGATGGATGAATCGTCCGGAAGGATGATCCCGGCGGACATTTCTTCATTTTCATCCTTGGTCACATGCAATACAAAGGATTTTTTCTCACCTGCGCTCTTGATGGTATCCAGCGCCTCGTCCACGGTTGCCGCTTTCACATAGGTGATATCCGCATAGCCTTCGCCATCGATCATTTTCAGGAGGCTGTAATCCTGCACATCTCCGGCTTCATTAACGATGTAGATCTTATCCGCGCCGCAGGATTCCAGCTTCTTCTCGGAATCCTTCTTTGCACTGGCCGTAAGCAGCAGAAGGATCACAATCGGGATCACGAAGAGGGCGATCCCCATACCGAAGGTCAGCGCCTTGTAGCCCTTCTGAGATGTCTGGTTATGGAAGGTGAACTTGAATACTTTTCCGAAATTCTTAAACATTTCCGTCACCTCCTAATTCTTTGCCGCTGCGAAGATGGATGCCAGCTTCGGTTTGCTGGAATCACTGAGCAGCAGATTCCGATAAGTCTTTGCCCCAATGATCAGAAGTCCGATCAGGATTGCGATCTGGATCGCAAAGGACAGAAGCAGGACACCGATACCGATACGTCCGGCCACATATGCCTCGGGCGCCATGAAATAGGAGAACGGCGGAACCAGGGCGCCGATCGCAGACAGGTCGCCCTTCATTCCCACGTACGTACATCCCATCCATCCGATCAGGGTGATCACGGTTACCAACGTAGTTGCATTCTGCTGATCCTCTGTTTTACTGCAGGCGGAACCCATGATCCCGCTGAGGATACCGAAGGAACAGAGTGCAAGAAGGATTTCCGCAAGGAAGACCACCAGACCCTTTACACCGTAGCCGGTGAAGATTGCCAGATTCAGGCCTCCCTGCTGTGTAATTCCGGACATATCAAGCTTCA
The DNA here is from genome assembly GCA_902760755.1 of uncultured Lachnospiraceae bacterium. Taxonomy (GTDB): domain Bacteria; phylum Bacillota; class Clostridia; order Lachnospirales; family Lachnospiraceae; genus Eubacterium_Q. The sequence continues at coordinate 7,946 of CACWHK010000028.1, forward strand.
GAACATTCTCCATTAGGACATCCGATACCAGGAAGGACAGGAGGATTCCGCATACGATAGTTCCAGCAACGAAAAGCAGCATACCCAGAACCTTTCCGAGGAGCAGCGCCATGGGGCGCACGCTGACCAGAAGAGTTTCCGCAAGCTTCGAAGTCTTCTCCTCATTTACGGAGGAGATAATATAGGAGGATGAAAGGGATGCCACGACCATGATGATCAGGGCAAATCCCATAAGAAGACCGCTGTATTCCGTCTTGGATATGGTATGATCCTTTTCCTCCACGTACTCTTTTGCAGTCATAACCTCGTCTCTGGTGACACCTGCGCTGATGGATTTCAGGGATCGATCATCCAGTGACATCTGGCTTTTTCTGGTTTCACCGAAGATTTTCTCAACATACTCCGTGGCACGGTCCAGACTTCGCACCGAAACCTCAGAGTTGTCGGTTATGATCCCGTCAACATGATAGGTCATAGCATCCAGTCGGATGACCACCAGAATATCCTTCCCGGTGAGACCCGTGATCAGATCATCCTCTTTTACCTCATCCTTGTTGTAGATACTGATATTCTTCGGATCCAGATGGCCCTCCTTCACCTTTCCGATCGAAGGGATATTCTCTGCTTCTTTATCGAATGCAAATGTGGTCTCATTTAAAATGTACAGCTTGTCAGCCTCCACATTCTCGATGGAAGCCTCGTTCCGCTTCCGGGTGGACTCACTGGAGTTGCTCATCAGATACATCAGCGGCTTCATCATGGCCATCATCAGGATCATGACGATTGCCGTAATAAGAAATGCTTTATTCTTGATGGTCTGCCTGAAGGTGAAACGGAAGACCTTGCCGAAGCCCTGAAGACTGTAGATATTTTCCTTACTGGTTTGATTCACTGACTTCGTCACCTACCTCTCTTACAAAGATCTCATGAAGGGAAAGCTCGGAGAGATCGTACTTTACAACCGGGATATTCTTCTCGATCAGACGCTTCAGCAGCTGCTGTGCCTGATCGTCGCCGGTCACACGGATCCGGTACTCATTTTCCTTCTCGGTAAGGATTTCTGCGCCCACGGCCTTGATCTCTGCGGAAGCATCCTGCTCCGTCTTGAGGATCAGGTTCACACGACCGTAAGACTTCTTGATATCATTCAGATTGCCCTGTACCACTACCTTGGAACGGTGCAGGATGGTGATGTCCGTACAGAACTCCTCCACGACCTCCATCTGATGACTGGACATGATGATGTACTTGCCCGCTGCGATCTGCTCCCGGACAACATCCTTCAGGATATCGGCATTCACCGGATCCAGACCGGAGAAGGGCTCATCCAGTACCAGAAGCTCCGGATCGGAAAGCAGGGCGATCAGGAACTGGATCTTCTGCTGATTACCCTTGGACAGCATATCCGCGGTTCTTGCCTTCGGCTTCTTCAGCTTCTTCCCGCCGGCCGCCGAATCTACCCGCACACCGGCAGCCGTCTCGATCTGAGCCGCCTTCTCGGGATATAGATACTCCTCAACCTTAAGTCGCTCAGCCAGTCTGGCGATCCGGTCGGTCAGTGTCTTTCCGGTCACGCCTCGAAGCTCGCCGAAATACCGGATCTGATCCATCAGCATATACTTGGGATAGAGGCCACGCTCCTCAGCCAGATATCCGATATTGCAGGTATCAAAGTTCAGAGGTCCTCCATTCCAGCTCACCTCGCCTCCGTTACGCTCCAGCATGCCGAGGGTCATACGGATCGTGGTACTCTTTCCTGCACCGTTGCTCCCCAGAAGCGCATATACGCCCGGCTTCGGCAACTCAAAGGAAATGTGGTCCACAACCACTTTGTTTCCATACTGCTTGAATAAATCCTTAACTACCAGTCCCATCCTTTAACCTTTCCCTTTCTTTTCCCTTACTCAGTTTCGTCCCACAGTCTTTCTTCCATGGGAACATACTCTTTATGCATACCCACGTATTTGTACGCCGGACGCACGATCTTTCCGTTGTTGACAATCTCCTCGATCCGGTGCGCGCACCAGCCGGAGATCCGGGCGATCGCAAAAAGCGGCGTAAAGAATTCCATGGGAATACGCAACATAGTATACACAAGACCGCTGTAAAAATCAACATTCGCGCAGACAGGCTTCTTCATGTCGCGGTTCCGCATGATCAGCTCCTTCGCGATCCTTTCTACACGGTCATAGAGGGCAAACTCCTTCTCGAAGCCCTCCTCCTCGGACAGCCTCCGGGCATATTCCTTCAGGATCACGGCTCTCGGATCGGACAGCGTATAAACCGCATGCCCCATACCGTAGATCAGACCGGAATGATCAAAGCCCTCCTTATTCAGAAGCCCCTGAAGATAGGTCCGAAGCTCCTTCTCATTCTCCCAGTCGGAGATATTTGCCTTCAGATCCGCGAACATCTGCTGTACCTTCAGGTTCGCACCACCATGCCGCGGTCCCTTCAGGGAGCCGAGAGATGCAGCCACCGTGGAGTAGGTGTCCGTTCCCGTGGAGGTAATAACATGGGTGGTAAATGTAGAGTTGTTACCACCACCATGCTCCGCATGCAGCACCAGACAAATGTCCAGAACCTTGGCCTCCAGCTCGGTATACTTCGGATCCGCGCGATCACCGGGAAACGGGCGATCAGGCTGAGGGACTGCTCCAGGATATGCCGGACCTCGATGGAATCCGGATTCTCATCATAGGAGTAAAGTGTCAGCACGCAGCGCTGCAGCACATTCATGATGTTCCGGCTGGGTGCCTTCATGATCACGTCCCGGTTGAAGTTCTCCGGTAACGGACGCAGCTGCCCGATCACATGCATGAACTCCTGTAACTGCTCCTCCGTCGGAAGCTCTCCGAACAGCAGTAGAAATGTAGTTTCCTCGAATCCATGCTTCGTATCATGGAAGCCCCGTACCAGGTCTCTTACACTGTAGCCCTGATAGTAGAGCTCGCCGTCGATGGGGATCCGCTCCCCGTTCTCGATCCGGAAACCATTTACATCCGAGATCTCGGTAAGGCCCGTAAGTACGCCCTTTCCGTTGGAATCACGGAGGCCTCTCTTTACATCATACTGGGAATACAGGCGCTGATCGATCTGTCCCGCATCCGCACAAAAGTCCACATATTTATTGACCAGATCATTCATCTCGTCGCTGTTGATCATTGATTATCCCTCCTTTGCCGCGCGGCGGCCTTCTCAAACTCCTCCCGCTCCGCGGCATCCTTCGCCGCTCTACGCTCCAGCACCTTCGTGGTGATCTTATGCTTCTCCTGCTTCCGGTCCTTCCGGTTCGGCTGACCCTCCTGATTCTTAAAGAACAGCCCCCGCTTCGGCGGGTCATCCGGGATCTCCACATCAAAGACATACCGTTCATAGGCGTTGATCACCCGGGTATCCATATAGGTCTCCTCCCGCTTCACACCCCGTCCGTAATTAAGGTGCACATGGCCATGCAAAAAGAGCGTCGGACTGTAATCGATCAGAAGCTCGGTCAGCCCGATAAAGCCACGGTGCGGGATATCATCTCCGTCATTGATTCCGAGAGCCGGCGAGTGCGACACCAGAATATCGAAGCCCTTCTTTCGCTGGAGCTTCAGCTTCAGCTTCAGGATCCGGCGCTTCATTTCCGCATCCGAGTACTGGTACGGGCCGTAATTATACTTCATACTGCCCCCGAGTCCCAGGATACGGACCCCACGATAGACGTAGATCTGATCATCAATACATTCACACCCCTCCGGCGGCGTGTCATCATAACAGCCGTCATGATTCCCGTGCACATAAAGTACCGGAACCTTGGCGTAGGTTGCCAGGAAGGACAGATACTGCGGTGCCAGATCTCCGCAGGAAATGATGAGATCGATCCCCTCTAATTTAGTTTTCTCGAAGTAGTCCCAGTAGTACTTGGATTCTACATCAGCGATCGCCAGGATCCTCATCTTCATCTTTACGTACGCCCTTTAACTCTACGATGTTTCTTGCTTTCTCCTTCAGGGACTCCACGACAGGGATCTCCCCCACCACGCAGTCCACAAGCCAGTCCATCTTCATGATCTCCTCCGCCGTAAGTGCTTCCCCCTCCTTGCAGCGGACTTCACCCTCCTGATCCCGGATCTCTCCGGTGAAGGGCGCAAACCGCTCATCGATGATGGACTTCTTCATAAGCTCGATCAGTTTTACAGTCGGATCCGGTGTCTTCTCGGACAGGATCACATCGATCACGCCGGAGGAAAGACCCCACCAGTAGTTGATGGCCTTGTCATCCGACGGCGTGTCGGTCTTCTCCCATGCCCCGTCTATGATGAGGCGGATGATCCTCTCGTATAGAACGCCCCAGTTGACCACGGGCATGGCCACATTTACGGGCTGGCCCTCGGTCAGCCGGTACATACCGAACTTCCGGGAGGCATGCCGCGGCGTGATCATATCCTGGTCGGACACATAATCCACGCCATTGTTATAGAAGCTTTGATACAGCGCATCCTTGGAAATGTCGTCCTTCCGTGTGGTCCATTCCAGCAGGACCTGCACCTCCGGATTCACCATCCGTGCGCCGATGGCAAATGCATTGATATTTGCTGTCACACCGTAGATCGGATAATCTGCCAGATACCCGATTCGGTTGGTCTTCGTCAGGATTCCGGCCAGCATGCCCGAGAGGAACTTAGCCTCATACAGGCGCGCATAATAGGTCCGAATATACCGGTGACTGGTATTGAGGGAGCAGTTCAGCACCCGCACCTCCGGATGCTCCACCGCCACCTTCAGGCTGGGCTCGATCATCTGGGAGGTTGTGGTGAAGATTACCTCCGTCCCCTCGTCCCGGATCAGCTCCTCCATGGCCAGAATGGTCTTCTCCTCGGTATCCGCCGTGGTGATCTTCAGGGTATTCACCTTGTTGCCGAAGACCTCCTTGATATGATTCCGTCCCAGCTCGTGAGAATAGAGCCAGTCCGAGGTGGAAGGATCCCGGTCATAAATAAATGCAACGTTTAAGGGCTTCTCCTCCGAGGGCTCGGAGTGCAGCACCCTTGAAAGCAGTGTTTTCTTCGTGGTGGGCGGGTCCAGCGTCACTGTCACCTCCTGCCCCTGATTCATCATCAGGAACTCCTCCCACATTTTCGCAAGCACCGTCTTGATCTCGGCGATGTTCATGCCAACCACGGTCTCATAATCATACACCTGGATGGTCCGGAGAAATGCATCCCCGGTGGTGATATTCTCCAGCTTCTTTCCGCCCTTCTCCTCGTAGGCCTTGGAGAATTTATAGTAGGCAGAGGTCAGGTTCTGCACCTGTTCATCCGTCCAGGTAAGCTCCGGGGCGGACATATCGGTTCCGGTCACCTCCAGCAGTCGGTGGAAATTCCCCTCCTTGGAGAACCAGATGAAATTCACACCGGTCTTCCGGTTGAAATCCATGAATTCATAGTAGATGCGGATCTCCGGATCATCACTCTTCACCGGGATCTTCCGGGTCACAAGGGCCGGGACATTTACCGAATCAAAGTACTTCAGCACGCTGGCCCGCTTGTTCCCCTCCAGCACATAGTAATAGTTGAGATACTCATACACCTTGATGGGATCATGAATTCCCTCTTCCATATGGGCATCGCAGAGGGCGGACCATTTCATGGCAAACTCCGTATCCTTTTCCAGGATCGGCATGAAATTGCACGCAAAGGAATTGGCCCTTCCGGCCGTGGCTGTTCCGACGATCCGGTCCAGGGGGATCGTCACAAGCCCGAGGTTCACCTCGCCGCGGATCTTAGCGCCCTGAAGCACCTCGTCCAGCACCGCAGGATTCGGAGACTTTCCTTCCTGCTTTGCTTCCTTTGCGGCCTTCTCGCCCAGCTTCTTCGCTTTTTCATATTCTACGTAAGACAAATGTAGCACCTCCACGTCCGGCACACATCCCCATCCATGAGTACCGTCTGTTCGCAGTCTTTCGTAACCCTTATTTTATGTCATTCTGAGTCCCGAAGGGACGAAGAATCCCCTGACTCAGTGACAGGATCCTTCGGTCGCTTGGCTCCCTCAGGATGAAAGATCTCTATCGTGTGACTCCCGCACGAACGGCTTCATCCGCCACAGCCTTCGCCACAACCTTCGCAACCTCAGCATTGAAGGCATCCGGAATGATGTACTCCGGTGTGATCTCCTCCTCCGGGATCACGGCTGCGATGGCACGTGCAGCTGCTTCCTTCATGGACTCGGTGATGGCTGTTGCTCTGGCATCCAGGGCTCCGCGGAAGATTCCGGGGAATACCAGCACGTTATTGATCTGGTTCGGGAAGTCAGAACGTCCGGTGGCAATGATATTTGCGCCACCCTTCTTCGCCTCATCCGGCATGATCTCCGGAACCGGGTTCGCCATGGCGAATACCAGCGGATTCTCGGCCATGGTGCTGATCATTTCCGCAGTTACAATATTCGGAGCGGAAACGCCGATAAAGATATCCTTGCCCTTCATCACGTCTGCCAGACTTCCGCGCTCTTTATTCTTATTGGTCACCTCAGCCATGGCTGCCTGTGCCGGGTTCATGAACGGCTCACCCGGGCAGAGCGCACCCTTCGAGGATACCAGCACTACATTTCCGATGCCGAAGCGCTGCATCAGCTTGCAGATGGAGATACCGGCTGCACCGGCACCACTGATCACGGCGGAGCAGTCCTCCCACTTCCGTCCGGTCAGCTTAAATGCATTGATAAGGCCTGCGCAGACAACCACAGCGGTTCCGTGCTGATCATCATGGAATACCGGGATATCCAGCTCTTCCTTCAGACGACGCTCGATCTCGAAGCACCGCGGTGCGGAAATGTCCTCCAGATTGATACCGCCAAAGGACGGTGCGATCCGCTTTACGGTCTCGATGATCTCCTCCGGATCCTTGGTGTCCAGGCAGATCGGGAAGGCATCCACATTTCCGAAGCGCTTGAAGAGGATGGACTTTCCTTCCATAACGGGGATGGCTGCCAGGGGTCCGATATCGCCGAGGCCCAGAACTGCGGTACCGTCGGATACGACAGCCACCGTGTTGGCCTTACATGTATACTTATATGCATCCTCCGGATTCTCGTGGATCTTCCGGCAGGGCTCTGCAACGCCCGGTGTATAGGCGGTGGAGAGGTCGTCGCGGGTTTCCACCCGGACCTTGGAAACTACCTCCAGCTTGCCCTGGTTCTGTTCATGCATCTCGAGACTTAACTTGTTGTAATCCATTTTTCTTTCCTTTCTCTATATGAGTCTGCTGCTATATCTGCCGGTGATCTTAAAATCCATTCTCCCGGTTTACAGTAGATCTAACAGGTTCATCTGCGTTCCTTCCGTCCGGTTTTCATACTTCCGGCTGTAGGTCAGGATTTCTTTCCTGTCGCATATTATATCATTTGACTTGCAACTGTCAAACAGATATGCAAGGAGTTCCTTCTGTTTTTCGGGAATCAGTTCATTTTCCTCTCCATAGATCGAGAGCAGCTCCTTCGCCAGCTCCCGGTCCCGGCGGGAAAGTTCCTTATAAAAGTACTCCCGGCTGCCGTTCTGCAGCTGGCACTTCAGATCCCGGTGATCCACCATGCGGATGCCGTAATCCTTCGCCATCTGGAGCAGCATGCCCAGTGTGGTTGTTGTATCGTTGATCTTCGGGATGATGGGATCCAGCAGGAGGATGGTCTCGATCTTCGCCTTGGCCAGCTCCTCGATCAGCTTGATCCGCTCCGACACGCCCAGCTCTCCCTCGATCAGACGGAACTGCTCGGTCTGCAGTGTCGGAAGGGGGATACAGATCACCACCTTGGTCTTCCTTGCCAGCTCCTTCAGGATATCCAGATCCCGGAGCAGCAGGCTGTACCGCGTGGTGATGCACACGCCGAAATCACAGCGGTCCAGTACCCGGAGGCACTCCCGCATGATCCCGAACTTTTCTTCCAGCGGATTGTAGGGATCGGAAAGTCCGCCCACGGAGATCATTCCCCGGGTCCGCTTCCGGCGGAGCGAGTGCTCCAGCACCGCAGCCGCATCCTTCTTTACCTCCACGTCCTCCGGCTTCTCCACGCGGGCCGTCTTGGCCCGCACCGGTGACACGATACAGTGATCCGTAACCCCGCGGTAGATGTTCATCCCATTCTGGGGTGTCAGTATGGTTTTCACCTCTACGATATGCATGCCTTCTCCTTCCCCATCCTCATAAATCCTTCCTTTTCATACCCAAACGTCCGGACGCCCTTCCCGGAGGCTGTCCTTTGGGTAATCAGAAGGCTTTAGATAAAATCAAATGTTGCCTGCTCATACTCCAGTGCGTGATACTCCACGGCCTCCTCGGAGGTCCGGCTGCTGTACTGGGTAACCACCGTCAGGGCCTTGCCTCCGGCCATCTGCTGGCCCAGGACATAGTTCACATCGAACCGGCCCGTGATCTCCGGCGTCGCCCCGCGGGACGGCACGATCAGCTGCACATGATTGGTCCGAAGCAGCTCGAAGATCGGTTCCCAGATATAGATATCCTTTGCGGCACCGAAGGGATTATCAATAAAAATGGTCTTCGTCCGGTTTCCGCTGTCCTGCATGGAATACATGCCGGAGATATAGTTGATCACCGAGATCAGGAACTGGATGTAGATACCCTGGGACTGTCCCGTACTTCCCACAGCCTCCTCGTACTTTAAGTACCGGCTCTGCTCCCTGATCCTCTCCCGCTTGTAGAGCTGCAGGCGGATCTTATTCATATCCGTAACGATAACGCCGAAGAGTCGTTTCAAGGCCAGCTCGGACTGCAGATACCGGTGCTGCTCCGCCTCCGTCTTCTTCGCGTCGGCTTCCGCAACGATCCGGTCAATATGCTCCGACATCCGCTGCCGCAGGAACTCATCCTTCACATACGGGATGGAAAGCCGGATCATCTGGACCATTTCCTCGGAGCCCTTCTCCTCTGTGCCTCCCAGAGAGGAACGCATCTTGATCTGGGACAGGCTCTGCAGCTTATCCAGCTCGGTCCGTACATCCAGGCAGCGCTCCACGCACTGCTCCACGAAATTCTCCTTCAGCTTCTCCATATCCGAGAGGCCCTGCTCCACGCGGGACCGCTCCAGACGGATCAGCTCCTCCATATCCGTAAGGCGCTTTGCCAGAGACTCTGCCGCTGCCTTGGAACCCGGCAGCTCCGCATCATCCCGGATGGAAACGGACAGGGTAGCTGCCCCAAGATCCATCAGCGTCTGGGTAACCTGCCCCTTGGTCCGAAGCATCTGGCTCTTCGCCTTCTCCAGACTCTTATCATTCCGGTCAAGCCGTAGCAGCAGCTCCTCGAAATCCCGGTGCAGCTGATTCTCCGGACAGGAGAGAACCTCTGCCCCGGAGAGGTCGATCCGGTACCGCTCCGTAAGGCGTCCTGCCTCCCGGTACAGTCCTTCGCTCTCCTGGCTCTGCTTCTGGAAGGTTTTCAGCGCTTCCCGCGCCTCTGCCAGACGCTTGCCGGAGGTCTTCTTCCGCTCCTCTGCCTCGGGGATAGCCCGCTCCAGCTCCTCTGCCGAAAGGGGCTGCGCCGTGTACTCTCCGTAGGCTGCCTTGATATTCTCGATGGCGTACTCGATGCTTCCCGTCAAATGCTGCACCGCTGCCGTACGCTCTGCCAGTTCATCCTGCTTTACCTTCAGGCGGTCTCTTACCTCCCGAAGCAGTGTTTCTTCACCTGCAAGTCCTGCCCGTTCTCCCGGAAGGATCTCTCCCTTCTTGTAGGCAGCTTCCAGCTCCTCCAGGGACTGTCCCCGCTCCAGGATGGAGGCTTCCAGACGCTTCATGCTCTGGGTCAGGGTATCCTGCAGCATCTGCCGCTTCGCGAGACTCTCCTCCACGCCGGACATGGTCTGCTTCCAACGACGGAACTGACCGGTCAGCTCCTCCAGGGTTCCCCGCTTCACGGGGGCAACTCCCGGCTGCTCGTAAGCCTCGTACTGCTCCTTCCAGGTCATCTCGGTCCGCTCGATCACAACCTCCAGCTGCTGGCGGGATTCCCGGAGTCCGTGCAGTACCCGGTCCTTTTCTTCCTCCTCCACGCTGCGGGTGGTGATGGCCTTCTGCAGACGCTGCACGGTCTGACTATGCTCCCGGATGGAAGCCTCCAGCCGGTCCAGCTCCTCCTGCAGACCTGCAAGCTCCTTCAACGCCCCGCATTTTGTTTCCAGAGACTGAAGGCGATCCTCCAGTGCGCCTTCTTCCTCCCTGCCTGCTGCCAGGGTACCTTCCGCACTCTCCAGAGCCTTCCGAAGCTCCAGGGCTTCCTTCTGACAGATGGAAAGCTCCTCCTCCGGATTCACGCTGTGCAGAGCGCTTTCCTCCCGCATCAGGAATTCCAGATCTCCCTGCTGGGTACGGACTGCATCCTCCAGAAAGCTTCGCTCGGTCCGCGCATTTTCGGCAGATTCGGAAAGCACTGCCAGAAGCCGCTTCCCGGTCTCCTCGGAAAGGAAATACTCCCTCCCCGGATGTACGTAGAACCAGTACTCGGAAACCTCCGCTGCTTCCTGCAGCTCCTCCAGATCATAGATCCGGACAGCCGTATGCTCCGTCTCCAGGGTGCGTAGGTTTTCATCCGCCGCAAGCTTCTTATAGTCTCTGGTCACGATACCGTAGGGAAGCTCAGGATTTGCGGTAAGCAGCTCCTGACGCTCCTCCTTCGGAAGCTGTGCCAGATAGTCCGCGCCGAACATGGCACTTACGCCATGGCGGGTGGTGATATAAGAGAGGACCTTTGCCACGTCCTCGGAATCATCGATCAAATGTCCTTCCCGGACCCGCTTACTCCGCTTCTCGATGGTAAGCAGCTCCCGCTCCAGTTCCGACAGCCGGGCGATATCCCGGGAGAGCTTCTTTAGGATGGCATCATGGAGATCCTCTTCCTCCGCATGGTAGATCCGTGCCAGCTCGGAGCATCTGGCTGCCCTTGCATTTCGGGCATCCTCCTCCGCCTTCCAGCGCTCTGCCTGCCTGGTAAGCTCTGCGGCTTCGGATTCCTTCTCCAGCAGCTGCTGCCGGAGGTTTGCCACCTCCATCTCCATCTTCTCTCTGCCACGACCCAGCTCTGCAACTCTCTGCAGGATCTCCCGTCGCTCCTTCTCTGCTTCCGTAAGCAGCAGGGACGGAGGTGTGAGGGAGGGGGCTTCCAGCGTGGCATTTACGGCGCTGACCCGGTCACGGACTGCGCTTCGCTCCGTCTCTGCCAGAGCCAGCTCCCGCTCGGTCACCGCCAGCTCGATCCTGGCATCCTGTGTCAGCTTCCTTGCCTCGGCCAGCTCCTTCTCCAGCTGGACCTGTTCCTTTTCCACGGACTCTTCCTGCCGTCTGGTCCGCATCACCTCTTCTGTCAGAAGCTTCCGGATGGCTGCCACCACCGGTGCGATATCCGTCACCTCTTCTCCCTGGCTCTCTGCCAGAAGGCTCTGCAGCTTCTTATCCTCTTCCACCCGGTCCAGATAGTCCAGCTCCGCGCGTCTACGGTTCAGCTTCTCCTGCCGTACGGATGCCTCCTGCTCCGCTGCACGTACCTCTTCCCTGAGGGCATTCTCTTTGTTTCGAAGTCCCTCCAGCTCCCGCTCCAGCTTCGTGGTCTTTAAGATCTCCACGGCTGCCCGGGCGGTGTCGGACTCTGCCTCAGCCTGCTCCACTTCCTTCTGCAGGGTCTCAGCCTGCTCCTCCCTCCTGGCACGGGCTGCATCCAGCGTAAGATACACATCTCCGATGCCCTTCAGGAACTCTGCCCGCTCCGCGTACAGTCCGGAGAAGGATTCGATCCGGTCCCGAAGCAGTGCGATCAGCTCAGCCTCATGGTCAAAGTTTGCAATATCCCGCTTCTTCTCCGCAAGCTGCCTCAGCTGCTCCCGGATACTCATAAGAAGGGCCGCAGCCGAGTGCTCCTGACTCTCCTCCTGCTCCGTCTTCACGAGATAGGCCTTCTCGATGATCTCTTCGATCAGAAGGTCCTCCACCACCTTCCTGGTGGTGCGGTAGTTTGTCTCAAAGTATGTCCGGACATGTCCCTCGGTCTTATTGATACCCCGGACGATCTCCCACTGACTCTCGATGATGCCGTATTTGCTGATGAACCGCTGATACTCTCCCTTCCGGTCGAAGACGAATACCTCGATCCGGTTCTCTCTTCTTGCCAGATCATGGAGATAGTTCTTCAGTGCCTGATAGGTCATCCGCTCGGATCCTTCCGAAAGGGGAAGGTTCACGATATCATGCTTGTTATATTCCTGATAGAAGATGCAGTAATTGAAGTACTCCACCGACGCAACTTCGCGGCTTTCATCCTCGCTGCGGTCTCTGGCCTTTCTTGCGCAGAATCCGGTGGTCATATAGCGCATACCGTCCTTTACGTCCGCCGGGTCCAGCTTCCACTCGATCAGGGAGTGGATGGTGGTATTCCCGCAGTTCTCCCGAAAGAGCTTCTCCAGCGGCTGCTTATCATCCAGCGTACAGTTGGGGATCATGCACTGCATCAGAAGCAGCATAAGAACACTCTTTCCGCCTCCGTTTGCCAGGTCGTAGAGTGTGTTCTGCCCGTAGAGACGCATGGTGAAGTCATCATAGGCCTGCGTCCCGAAATTGTATTTTACGTTATTCACCCGAATGCGATTGATGCTGGGCATGTTCCAAACCTCCGGTATCTATGTCAAATGTATCGCCGTTCACTCTTCTGCTGTTTCCGCTGCTCCCGTCTCCTCGGACGCTCCCAGCAGCTGGTAGATCCGGCCCTTACCGTCTTCGAAGTAGCCTTCCACGATGGCACGGAAGCGGTCCGTGGGATAGAACCGGTCTTCCACTGCCAGGAAGAGCTTCTCTCCCTGCAGGAAGTTCATGGTCAGCTTTACAAAGCCCATGCGGGATCCTCGGCTGGCCTTATTCCGGTCCTTATCTTCGTTGGTCATCAGAGGGAGCTCATGCCAGAGCAGCGCCACGGAGCGGAAGCCTTCCTGCTCTGCGGAGGTCTGGTTGAAGACTTCGTTCTCTTTCACGATCTGCTCCGCTGCCTGACTTACCAGCTGCATCAATTCTTCGAGGCGGACGTATTCCTTCACCTGGTAGGTGGCGGAGTCCGTGTAGAAGAAGAGCAGGGCCTGGTACATGATAAAGTAGACCAGGTAGAGCTCGCGGTTTCTGCGAAGGCCGAGGATCCGCTTCAGGTCGTCGTTGGTGTAGCCGAAGACTTTGTTGCCTTCGCCGGCGGTGACGAAGAGGGTTTCGTTGTATTCGTAGACGGAAATGTTCAGACGGGCGAGGAGCTTCGTAACCAGCTCATAGACTTCCGCGTTCGCGTAGTACGACTGGTAGAGCTCCGAAGTGCCGGGACGGTTTTTAGAGATTTCGTCGCCGGACATCAGGATGCTGAATATTTCCATCGCTTTTGAGAGTATTTTTTCTTCCATGGATTTTGTTAGTCCTTTTTTGAGACGGCGCTTGGTCCTTCGCCACGGCTGCTATTTTCGGGGCCCGGCTCGCGCCTTAGTCATGGGTGCCCCTTGCGGTTCTAAGCTTCCCACTTCGTGCTTCGCACTCGTGGATTGCTAAGAACCGAGACCCATGATGACCCCGAAAACAGCACCGTGTCCGGACTGGGCGCGCCTGTAAACAACACGCCTAAATCAAACTTAACCTAAGCAGCTAGCGCCTCTAATGGTAAAGCGTTAATAATTTACTAGTTATCGTTTAAACTACAAAGAGGGATTATTACTTATTTGATTCTCCACAGGAGAAGGTCATGGTACGAACCGTGCCCAAGGGAGTGTCTGTCTCGTCAAACAACTCAACCTCGTCGGAACCATAAGTAATCGTCAGCGTCATGCGCTCGAAGCGGTGTTTTTCTTCGTCGGTGAAGTGCTTGCCGGCGTAGGCTTCGAGGAAGGTTTCGGGTTCTTCGAAGCTTTCCTTCCAGACGTAGCGGTCTTTCTTCGCCAGGTGGACGAGGAAGGCGTAGTAGTCGCGGTTCCGGTAGATCTCTTTGCCGAACTTGATCTCCAGGATGGCGTTGAATTCGGGGAGGGTAACGGTGTCCCAGCGTTCCAGGCGGCTGAGGAGCTCGCGCAGCAGTCGGACGAAGTTTTCTCCGATCATGCGGCTCAGGCGTTCGTCTTCGTATTCGAAACCGAGGTCCGGGGCTTCGTGTTCGCGGCGCTCGGTCAGGTCTTCTTCCTCCCGGGCTTCGCTGACCAGCTTATCGATGCTGAAGACGGACAGGGTTTTCCTGCGCCGTGGAAGGAGAAGCGGGGACAGGATGAGTTCCATCTTCGCGGGATCATCCCGTTCCTGCATGGTCCGAAGGGCGGTAAGGAAGTCAAATGCAGGTCTAAGCTGCCGTACCTTGGAGCGTTCCACCATTTCATCGGCCATACGAGAGAGGCTTGCGGCTTCTTCCATCAGCAGCCGGTGGCTCTCGATGGTCTTCTTCAGCTCGGTCTCCAGGTTTGCGATATCCTTTCCGACGCCGGGTGCGCTTTCTCCCGCGGCGGACATTTCCGCGAGCCGGGCAACGGCCTTATCCACCAACGCCTTGTTTTTCCGGAAGGACTCTCGTTCCTGATCAAACCACTTGGAGATTTCCGCCATGTAGTCCTCGCAGGCGCGGACACCGGCGCGGATATCGGTCCGAAGCAGGGAAACGGCGGCTTCCCGTTCTTTCCGGAGGCGAAGGACCTCCAGGTTGATCCGGCGTACCACGTCGATTCCACCCCGGAAGTTCTCGGTGCGGATCATCTTTTCCAGCAGAAGCTGTTCCGTGGTGATCTTGCTTTCGTCTCTTACTTCCTTGGTGGAAAGGTAGAACTCGATCCCGTCCGCGGTGATGCTGTAGGTCACTTCTCCGTCCCGCACCACGCTTTCCACCAGCCGGACATAGCCCTGACAGCGGGCGTGCTTTTCCGGATCGTAGAAGGGAAAGATAAAGGGTCTTCCGTCATTCCGGATCTTATCAAAGAGAAAACGGACCAGCTCTGCTTCCTCCTCCCGGGGAATGGTCAGTTCAAAGTCCCGCCGCAGCACGGCGGTAAGGAACTTCTCCACCTCCGGATAGGAAACTGTCCGTCCGTTCATCTGGTTTTCCTGGATCAGATACCGAAGCAGGGCCATGGTGATATAGCCCATGTCCAGCTCCTGGAATCTTCCCTCTTTATACTGGCTGAGTGTGGTTTCCTGTAGCACAAAAAACGGATAGTACTTCTTCAGGTACAGCATCCGCTCCGTCTGATTCTTCAGAATATCGTCGATCAGGATATGCTCTTCTGCCATGATCTCCCACACACATTCACAAAAAAATATCGTGGACCACCGTAAAGCAGTCCACGATATATTGTAGCATTTTTCACCTGCAATCACAAGGATTTGCGGGCAAATTATTAAGCATTTTCAGGATCAGTCGAAGAAGTATACCTTTCCGCCGATCTTCCAGATGCCGGTCAGCATGCGGCCATCCTCGCCAAAGTAACGATCCTCGTCATCTACCTTCTTCCAGGTATTTGTAACGATCTCACCGTTTGCATTTGCGTAATAGATTCCGCCACTGTAGTTCATATCCGTCGCATAGGAACTGTTATTGGTTACCAGTGCTCCGTCACTGCCGATCAGATAGGTCTTACCCTTTTCTGTAACCAGAGTTGATCTTTCTGCTTCGCCATCCTTGAAATAGTAATACTTTCCACCGGTCTTATACCAGCCGTTCTGAACCGCATGCTCCTTTACAAGAACGCCGTCAGAATTAAAGGTATAAAGCTTTCCGCTGATCACCCTGTCACCGGTCACTGCCCCGTAGGAGATATAGCACTGGGATGTACCGCGAACAGTCCAGCCATAGCTGTCCGCCTTGTTGTTGTCCATAAAGTAGAACCAGTTTCCGTTTACTCTCATCCAGCCCTTATAGCTTGTCTGGTCTACGCCATTGGAATCCGAATAATAAGCACCTACGTTTGAGTTGGTATGGAGATCGTTCTTTACCATGAAACTATCCCTAAAGGTATAGGTCTTTCCGCCGATCTTCTTCTCTCCGTCGACGAAATCGCCGGACTCGAAGTAATAGTAGTTAGACCCTGCCTCTACCCAGCCGTTCGGAAGTGTCTTTCCGATCTCCTTCAGGTATACACCTTCATAATCAAAGACGTACCATACGCCATCGATCTGGCAAACGCCGGTGTAACGGCTGTAATAATCACCGAAGTAATACCACTTTCCGCTGATCTCCAGCCACTCATTCTTAGCAAGCTTGCCATTCTTCTTTACATAGTAGCCATTCTCATACTTATTCTTTCCGGTACCGGCAACCGCCCATCCCTGGGTCTTCTGATACTGTCCGTCATAGCGCAGCCAGTAACCGTCAGGCGAGGTGGTGTTCCGTCTCATGACACCGCCGGAGATATAGTAGTTTCCTACCCATCCGGTGTAAGGACTTCCGTCCTTGAAATAGTAATAGTTTCCGTCTGCCAGTGTCCAGCCGTCAGCCATCTTCTTTTGTGATGTGATCGCACCTGCCGTATTGATCGAAACCAGCTTATCACTTCTTACATTCGTTCTTGTAACCAGACGGTAGCTGTAATCAAACATATAATCCTTACCGTCAATGGTAACGATTCCGCCGTTTACCAGGAATCCGTCCTTCGCATAGTACCATTTTCCATCTATCTGGTACCAGCCATTCTGCAGTCGTTTTCCGTCTGCCTTGAAAAGGGCTGTTCCCTGATAATCGATATACTGGATCGTATCAGTAAGCATCCTTCCGTCATAGCCAAAGTAATACTCCTGCTTTCCGATCTTCAGAAGACCTTCTGCAACGCTTCCGTCCTTCTTTACATAGTAGTAGGTTCCCTTGATCTCATTCCAACCGGAACCGGATGCCTTGCCGATATACTTGCCATCCGGACCATAGAGATACTTCTCGCCGTCGATCACGATAAGACCGCTCAGACGGTAACCCATTTCATTAAAGTAGTAGTAGTCATTACCGATCTTCTTTTCTCCGACTGCCAGCGCACCGGAACCGGTCACATAAAACTCATTTCCGCGCTTCCAGCCCTTGGTTCCTGCCAGGGTTCCGTCAAGATCAAAGAGATACATCTTTCCGTCAATTTCGTAGATATCGTTGACCACAGCATATCCATCTGCATCAAAGTAGTAATACTGTCCGCCAACCTTCTTCCATGCAGACTTCAGGACCTTTCCTCCGGATACATAGGAGATCTTGTCTCTTACCGCATTGTGATAGTAGAAGCCGTCCTTTGTCACCTTGGAAACGATGCAGCTTGCATTTGCAAAGTACAGCTCTCCGTTAAGGGTAAAATACTCACCCTGCAGAGCCTTACCCTGTACGAAATAATACTGCTTCTTGGCAACCGTTCTCAGCCCTTCCAGTGCAGAGCCGTCCTTGCTGTAGTAATAATTATAGTACCAGGTACTCTTGTAGAGCTTTCCACCGGGCTTTGCACGGTAATACTTCGGATACTTCGTCTCGTAGTTCTCATCCCACATGGAAAACGTCTCATTATCATACATGACGCCGGCATCATTAAAGCCGTAGTAATCCGAGCCGATCTGCATCACGGTTCCTCTGAAGAACTCTTCACCCGTGAAATAATAATACTTCTTCCCTGCCTGATTCCAGCCGGTCTTTGCTTCCTTCGCAACACCGTTCTCCCCGACCACATAAGCGATTCCCTCGGAGAACAGAGCCTGATCGGTATACATACCGTTATCGTACGTCTGGAAGATATACTTCTTTCCGCCGATGGTGGTCAAACCCTCTGCTGCCTTTCCGTCCGCGCCGTAGTAGTGCCATGTACTGCTCCAGCCATTATTATTCTCGTACCAGGCATTCACATAGAGAGGGCCATCATCCGTTGCGCGATAGGAGAAGGACTTGTCAAGATCATAATCGTAGCGGCTGAAGCCATAGCCCTTTGCCATAACACCGACATGGTTGAAATAATAGTAATTCTTTCCGATCTTAAGGACTTTATCTGTGGCTAATTCTCCGTCCTTCACATAATAGTAGTTACCGTTGGCCTGCTTCCAGCCATCACCTTCGCTGAGCACCGTCGCAACACCGTCAGCATCGGAAACAACCCACTTTCCGTCAATTTGTCCATAATAGCTCATCTGAAGTCTTCCGGCATAACCGAAGAGGTAGCTCTTGGTTCCGACCTTAACTACACCATCCGCAGCTTTCGCAGTCTTGGTATAATAATACCAGTTATAATCGTCCTGCTTATACCACTCTCCGGCGTACAGCTTTCCTCCTGCCTTTGCACGGTAGTTGGTGGATGTACCTGTCTCGTAATCATAGAAGCTGAAGGTCGCATCGTCATACATATAGCCATTCCAGTCAAAGCCATAGTATGCTCCATCGATCTTCATCACCTGATTCGTGACCTTAATGTCCTCCACATAGTACATGTAGCGACCGTCCTCGGTCTTCTGCCATCCGTTTGCAGGAGCTGTAACCTCCTGAACAACGTCTGTTTCCTGAACCTCCTCTGCCTCGGCAGCCTCCGCTACCTCAGCCACGGCATCCACTTCTGCCACATCCGTCTCTGCCGCATTTGCGTCCAGTTTGGCAGCAGGGATGATGGCTGCAAAGGACGCAACCAGAAGGCCCGTTTTCAGTAACCCTCGTTTCCTCATATAGTTCCTCCTTTTTCCTTTTTCGGAGTCGCCTCCGTTCTCCGGAAATCAGGTTCCTCATTCGACGCCAAAACCATCCTTCCGATCAAAATACCCGATGAGAACAGTATAGCACAAATGCCGCTCCGATGCATCAGCGTTTTCCATGAAATTCTTACGTAAATGTAACGAAAACCAAAAACGGCAGCTCCGTTTCCGAAGCTGCCGTAAATGTACATTTATTCGATTGGTGCCTCTTCCTGCCCCGAGATCTGACTGAAATCAATCGCTAAAAGCATGTTACTCCTGCGTTACTCAAGCCTTGTTTGCGGAACCGAAGACAGCTACGCGATCCTTAACCTCATCGCGGATAGCCTGTGCGCCGGGAGCCAGGAGCTTACGCGGGTCATAACCCTTGCCCTGCTGATCCTTGCCTTCCTCGATATACTTACGGGTTGCTGCTGCGAATACCAGCTGGCACTCGGTATTTACATTTACCTTAGCAACGCCCATGGAGATGGCCTTCTTGATCTGCTCATCCGGGATACCGGAACCACCGTGGAGAACCAGCGGAGTGTTGCCAACCTTCTCCTTCACTGCTGCCAGTGTATCGAAGGAAAGACCTGCCCAGTTGTCCGGATACTTGCCGTGGATGTTACCGATACCGCAAGCCAGCATGGTTACGCCCAGTGCGTTCACTGCTGCACACTCTTCCGGATCAGCGCACTCACCTGCAGAGGTAACACCGTCTTCCTCACCGCCGATACCGCCAACCTCTGCCTCCAGGGAGATACCCTTCTCGTTGCAGATTGCTACCAGTTCCTTGGTCTTCTCGATATTCTCCTCCAGCGGAAGAGAGGAACCATCGAACATGATGGATGTGAAGCCTGCCTCGATACAAGCCTTAGCGCCTTCATAGGAGCCGTGATCCAGGTGCAGAGCAACCGGAACGGTGATGCCCAGAGACTCATCCATAGCCTTAACCATAGCAGATACGGTCTTGAAACCTGTCATGTACTTACCTGCACCCTCGGATACACCAAGGATTACCGGTGTCTTCAGCTCTTCGCACTCAAGCAGGATGGACTTGGTCCACTCCAGGTTGTTGATGTTGAACTGAGCTACTGCGTAGCCACCCTCAACTGCCTTCTTCAGCATATCTGTAGCTGATACTAACATATGTCTACCTCCATTTGTAAAATATACATACGGCCCGTGGGCCATTACTAACCGTTTCCCATTATAGTACACTTTCCGGCTTTACACAATCAGTTTTTCGAGCGGACCCAGGACTCCGTAACGTCGTCCATGGTAAATGTCATGATCTCCGCGCGGTCGATCTTCTCCTCCTTCGCCAGCCGGTTGGCCTGCCGCTCGATACAGCGCTCGAAGAAGTTCCGGACCTCACGTCCGTTTGCGAAGTGCTCCGCCTTCTGTTTCACCATGTTATGAAAATGTTCCTTCAGGTACGTCTTTGCCTGATCCGTCAGGTGATAATCCTGATCGGTGCACATGGTGGTGAAGATCTCATTTAACTCCTCATCCGAGTAATCCTCGAACTCGATAAACTTGCTGAACCGTGACCGAAGTCCCGGGTTGGACTCCAGGAACTCCTCCATGGGCTCCGAATATCCGGCAACGATCACCACGAAGCTGTCGCGGTCATCCTCCATCCGCTTCAGCAGGGTATCCACTGCCTCCTGACCGTAGTCCCCGTTCTCCTTCTGATTCGTCAGGGTGTAGGCCTCGTCGATAAAGAGCACACCACCCATGGCGCTGTCGATCACCTCGTTGGTCTTCTGTGCCGTCTGACCCACATATCCTTCCACCAGACCTGCCCGGTCAACCTCCACCAGCTGTCCCTGGCTCACAACTCCAAGGGCCTTGTAGATCCTCGCCAGAAGACGGGCCACAGTGGTCTTGCCGGTTCCCGGATTCCCGGAGAATACCAGATGCATGGACATGGCGGGCTGCGCCAGTCCCATATCCTCCCGGATCTTCCGGATCCGGATCACATTGATCAGATTGTTCAGATTCTTCTTCACGCCGGAGAGACCGATCAGATGATCCAGCTGATCCATCAGACCATCCAGCTCCCGGTCTGCCTCATACTCCTCCGGCTGCGGGTACGCCTCTGCAGCGCCTCTGCCCCGGACTCCCAGCTCTCCCCGGAAGCTGTCCCGCTCCGCTGCCGGATTCTTCGCATTCCTTGCGGCGGTATTCCGGACGCCGGAGCCTCCGGAGCTGCAGACACTGCCCGCTGCACTGCCCTTCCCCTCCGGGAAGTCGATTCCTCCGGGACGCACATCCTCTGCGTCGGGATAAGGACTTGCATCGATACACCAGGGTGCCTCGGGCCTTGGCGGATCATCCTCGAAATAGGAAGCCGCATGGGTAAGATCCACGGAGGTATCCGGCATCTCACTCTTCATCCCCGGGATTCCGAAGGTGGGATCACCCTTCCCCCCTCTCCGGTAGGGATCCTGGGTATAGTAAAGCCCGTGCTTCTTCAGGTAATCATTCATCATGGTGATATAGTCCGTCAGCCGCTGGATCTCCACGTCACTGACACCACCGAAGGCGATATACTCCAGCCCCAGATCCCGGAAGGTATTCACCAGAAACCGGGACATGGACATGGAAGAATCCTTGGGCCGGACCCGTCCGGACAGATCATCCCGCACAAAGTAGATGAGGGATGTGGGTATTTTCCGTAAAATGTCGGGACCGAGGCTGTTCTCATTCCGAAGCTGGAAGAACCGCTTCGGGGTAATGTTGATGCCCAGCAGTTCATTTACCATGGCAACCTGACGGATGGGATCCGCACTGTCCGGGTCATGCAGGTAACCGAGGAAGGTAAGATAATCTCCCTGCAGACGCTCCGAAAGCCGCACCATGGCCTCCTTCGGGTAGACACTGCCCCGCCGGTCGTTGATCTCATTCGCGTAGGCAAGAGAGCTGCTGATGGCGTAAGCCGTATTGATATCCGGAGGTGCATCCTGGGGATACGGACCGCCCTGATTGGGATACCCCTGATTCGGGTAGCCCTGGTTGGGATAACCCATCCCCTGACCCGGATACCCCTGGTTGGGATACCCCTGATTCGAATACTGACGGTACATGGAGTCAGCAAAATAATCCTCTCTGGCTCGGGCACCGGATGCAAACTGATCCGACGCCATGAGAGAATCCGCAAGATATCCGAATAAACTTCTTCTCCAATATGTCATAGTGTAAACCCCACAGAGAGATTCTTCGCTCTGCCCGAAGGATCCCTTACGCTTTTTGTTCTAAATACTCTATCACATCATTCAGCGATCCGAGGATCACCTCCGCCTTCTCCTGCATCTCCTCGTTGGCAGGCAGAAGGTCCGGTACCATGATCGGATGCATCCCTGCAGCCCCGGCCGCATTGATTCCGTTGTAGGAATCCTCGATCACATAACAGGTTGCAGGCTCTGCTCCGAGCAGCTCCGCTGCCCGAAGGAAGATGTCCGGTGCCGGCTTGCTCCGGGTCACCTGGTCTCCTCCCACGACCACATCAAAGTTCTGCAGCAGTCCCGCGTCATCCAGCTCTCCGGTCAGAACCGCGGTTTTGGTGGAGGACGCAAGTGCGATCCGGTAGCCCTTTTCCTTAAGATAAGCAAAGAGCTCATGCACTCCCGGCTTGATCATATGCTTTCCGTCACCGAACCGCTCCATGAAGACCTTCATGGAATCCTTGAAATAGTCCTCAATGGGGAAATCCTCCCCGTAGGTATCCAGGATGGTCCGCCGTGTGATGGCGCTGGTCACCCCGATACACCGGTGACAGAGGGCTTCCACCTCCTCATCGGTTCCCATATGGTACTTCTCCGAAACCGCCTTGCAGCAGTCGATATACAGCTGCTCCGTATCAAAGATCACACCGTCCATATCGAAGATCACGGACGGCAGTGCATTTATTTCCGAAGTTGACACCTCTTCTTCTCCCTTCTGTCAAAGGATTCACGGATTTCACCAGGTTGATCGGAATTCCGCTGAATCCGGAACAGGCTCCGCACACCTCCTACAGCACCTGCAGAACCTCCCGCAGCATACCGAAGGCCAGATTGGCACTGCGGACTACATTTGTATTGAAATCACCGCCATCCCCCTCGAAGGTATCACTGATGCACTTGATGGAAAGGCAGCGAACCCCGTTGGTAAGGCAGATCCGCGCGATGGCTGCGATCTCCATGTCACAGATCTGACAGCCGAGCGACGCCAGCGCCTGCTTATCCTCCGTCTCTTCCACAAACCGGTCCCCGCTGGCAACCGCCACGGTCCGGACCGAGGGAAGCTTCTCCAGCACCAGCTCCCGAAGCCCGGCATCCGTCGGGATGAACTCGTCCTCGTACTCCTCATACTGATGCTTCTTCACCGGATCGATGGGAGATACATCATAATCATAATTGCAGACCTTCTCCACCAGGAAGAGGTCCTCCACCCGAAGGCCCGGAACGATGGCTCCGGCCACGCCGAAGTTGATCACAACCTCACAACCGGTATGGGTGATCAGCAGCTGGGTTGCCGCTGCCGCGTCGATCTTTCCGTAACCGGACAGCACCGCGGATATCTCGTGGCCGTACATTTCCGTGCGGTAGATCACTCTTCCGCCGATCTTTTCCTCCGTGATCTTGGAACCGCTTTCCAAAAAGGACTTCAGTTCTCTCTGAATCGCAATAATGATACCGATCTTCATAATGTATATCCTTCCTTCATTCGTTTCGTATTCTTTTTCATCTCCGGATTGTATTTTTCCGTCCGGTATGGTACATTCTATATCTCAGGCCGAATTGTGGGGCCTGATAAGAATCGCGGAAAGGAAGCGCCATGTGGACATTTTTACACAATCCCATAGTTCCCATCGCAAATGATCAGGTCTGGACTCTCTTCCCCGGCTCCGACGGAGGCGTGGAGGTTCTGATGTCCCTTGGCTTTATCGTACTATCCATCATCCTGCTGAAGCTTACGAAGAAGCGTTCCGTCCTGTGGCTGATCACAGGCATCTACCTCTTCGCGGTAATCTTCTTTACCATGCTGGTGCGTACCCGCAGCCAGGAGGCCGTCACCTTCCTTACACCCTTCCAGACCATTCGGAACGCCATCGGCTGGAACGACGGCTTCACGATACTCAGCCGTACCAATCTCTATCAGGTGATTGCAAATGTACTGCTCTTCCTTCCCCTTGGCTACCTGCTTCCGCGGCTGTTCCGGCCCATGCGGCACTGGTATTCCACCATCCCCGTGGGGCTTCTCGGGTCTCTTGCCATCGAGACGACACAGCTGATCACCCATCTCGGATGCTTCGATGTAGATGACCTCATAACCAACACCATAGGTGCTGCCATCGGGTTCCTCATCTACCGTTTAATCCTCAGAAAATAGTATCATAAATAGAGGAAACTAGCAAGACGCGCCGCCCCGAATTCGGGACGGCGCGTCTTGATTTTACGTCGTTGGCTCTGCGCCGGTGCCGTGCGCTTCGCGCACGCGGTCCGTTCGTCGCCGGGCTGGCTCGTCACTCGCTCTCACTGTACAGAGAATAATAGTTTTCCGTAGCTCGGGTAGGGCCAGTACTTTGCGGAGGTGAGCATTTCCGCTGCATCCACATAGCCACGCAGGGTGGACATGCAGGGAAGCAGCTCATCCCGTACGGTATTGGCACTGTCGAAGATATCCTTGCAGCTCTTCAGATTCTCAAGGGCCTGCTCCAGAGCCTCCACGGAGGTGAGGATGTTATCCGTCAGATCCGTCAGCTTCTCGATGGTGGAGATCTCATACCGGCACTTCAGCGTAGCGCTGACGGACTTCATGGAGTCCACGGCACGGGACAGGGTGTAGAGGTACTCCTCGATAGCCGGCAGGTAATCCTTCCGGACCATATCCACCATGGTAAGTCCCTCGATGTTCACGGTCTTTACGTAGTTCTCCAGCATGATCTCGCAGCGGGAATGGATCTCCGCCTCGTTGAACACCTTATGCCGGATCAGCATCTCCATATTCTTCTTATCCAGAAGCTTCGGCATGGCGTCCGCGGTGGTCTTCAGGTTGGACAGGCCGCGCACCTCTGTGGCTTCCTTCACCCACTCCTCACCGTAGCCGTTGCCGTCGAAGAGGATCCGCTCATGCTCCAGGATCACACGCTTGATCAGATCATGCAGTGCCACCTGGAAGTCCTCCGCCTTCTCCAGCTCATCCGCATACTGCCGGAGGCTCTCGGCCACGGCTGCATTCAGCATGATGTTGGCGCAGGCGATGCTGTTGGAGGAACCGAGGGAACGGAACTCAAACTTATTTCCCGTAAATGCAAAGGGTGACGTACGGTTCCGGTCCGTGGTATCACGGGAGAACCTGGGCAGGGCATGCACGCCCAGCTTCATCTGTACCTTTTCGATGCCCGCGTAGGGAGTATCGTTCTTGATGGCATTCAGGATTCCGGTCAGCTCTTCGCCAAGGAAGACGGAAATGATGGCCGGAGGTGCTTCATTTGCGCCAAGACGGTGATCATTGCCTGCCGTCGCAACGGAAAGACGGAGCAGATCCTGATAATCATCCACGGCCTGGATCACGGCGCAGAGGAACAAGAGGAACTGTGCATTCTCATAGGGCGTCTCCCCCGGAGAAAGCAGGTTCACACCGGTATCCGTGGAAACCGACCAGTTGTTATGCTTGCCGGAGCCATTCACCCCTGCGAAGGGCTTCTCGTGCAGCAGGCAGACCATGCCATGGCGCTTAGCCACCTTCTGCATGATCTCCATGGTCAGCTGGTTATGATCCGCAGCCACATTTGTTGTGGTATAAATGGGGGCCAGCTCGTGCTGAGCCGGAGCCACCTCGTTATGCTCGGTCTTCGCCAGGATACCCAGCTTCCAGAGCTCGAGGTCCAGCTCCTCCATGAACCGGGTTACACGGGGCTTGATCACACCGAAGTAGTGATCATCCATCTCCTGTCCCTTGGGAGGACGGCAGCCGAACAGGGTCCGTCCGGTATATACCAGGTCCGTCCGCTTCTCGAACATCTTCTGATCGATCAGGAAGTATTCCTGCTCCGGACCCACGCTGGTCTTTACATAGTGTACATCATCATTGCCGAAGAGCCGGAGCACCCGGAGTGCCTGACGGTTCACGGCCTGCATGGAACGAAGCAGCGGTGTCTTCTTATCCAGTGCCTCTCCGGAATAAGAGCAGAACGCCGTGGGGATGCAGAGGGTATGATCCTTGATGAAGGCATAGGAGGTAGGGTCCCACGCGGTGTAGCCTCTTGCCTCGAAGGTAGCCCGAAGACCGCCTGAGGGGAAGGAGGATGCATCCGGCTCGCCCTTGATCAGCTCCTTGCCGGAGAACTCCATGATCACGCTGCCATCCTTGGACGGGGTGATAAAGCTGTCATGCTTCTCCGCGGTCATACCGGTCAGCGGCTGGAACCAGTGGGTATAATGGGTTGCCCCATGCTCCATGGCCCATTCCTTCATCTCATCTGCCACTGCCTCAGCCACCTTCTCGTCCAGACGCACATTTTCGTCGATGGTCTTCCGAAGGGATGTATAAACCTCCGCTGACAGTCTGGCTCTCATCTCCCGGTCATCAAACACCAGAGAACCGAAGAGCTCGGGTACATTTGTCTTCTCCATAGTATGCCTCCTGTTGCATGTGCAAAGCCCGGGGGCTTGCACTTAACTTTCTTAATTTCATGCATGGTCAAATAACTGTTCACCATGATACAACAATTAATTTTGTTTTGCAATTGTGACATTTCACACTTATGCGCGGGAATTTCATACATTGATGGGCAAAGTGTATGATTTCGTTTTGAAAATGTACCGTTTTATGATATAGTTGAGATAGATTCTTTATGGGAACCACAGAAAAGGGGGGTTTTACTATGGCATGTTTTCTGGTTCCGGCAGCGGAAGCTGTTGTAACAACCATTGTAACTAAGGTAATGCAGAAGAAGGAGAAATCCTCGGCGAAGCAGGCTGAGCAGGTATCTGTTCAGGTGGACGAGGCAACCGTGGAGACCGCTGAGCGTCTTCCCTTCTCCTCCAAGATGAAATGGCTGAACCGTCTCCTCTGGGGAGGCTCCGGGCTGCTGGCCTTCGAGCATCTCTGGCACGGAGAGATCACGCCCTGGTTCCCGTTCCTTACGGCAGCGGAAAACCCGGAGGATCTTTCGGAAATGTTCAACGAAATGTCCACCGTGGGTGTCACCATGGCCATCCTTGTCACCGCAGTCTGGGGCTGCATGGTAGCCGTCTCCTCCGTGATGGAGAAGCGCGCCATCGTAAGCGAACCCGAAACGGAAAAGAATTAGGAGGCCTGCCATGACATTGCTTATTACCGTATTTGCTGCTGTGATCAGTACCGTGATCTGGTACCGCAGAAACCCGGAGGATGACATGAAGGTCGGCGTACTCTGCTGGCTCTTCTGGGGCGCATCCCTCATGTGGCTGGTGGATGCGATCTTCGAATATAAGGAGCTGGGAGCTGAGTACTTCTCTCCCTCCCTGAAGGATATGCTGAATGACAGCTTCCTCGGACTTTCCGTCGTGGCCCTGGCCCTGATCATCTGGCTGATCGTCCTTCTGATCAAGGATCCGAGAGGCAGAGTTCGCCGGGCACTGTTCAAGAAGACCAACTAAGATGGTGGCGGTCCTCAGGCTCTGAGGGCCGCTCTTTTTACATGTATCACCGGAGACATGCCACAGTTTATGGATCCATGTAAGCTCCGGTCGGGAAAGGAAGTTCCATGAGCCTTGATACAAGAACACTGCTGGAGGAGGTAAGCTCCGGAAAGCTTTCCGTGGAGGATGCCCTCCTCCTCTTAAAACAAAAGCCCTTTACGGACCTGGGCTTTGCGAAGGTAGACCTGCACCGGAGGGTCCGTCAGGGAGTGCCCGAGGTGATCTACGGTGCCGGAAAGACACCGGAGCAGATCACAGGGATCCTGCAGGCCCTTACCGAAGGAGGAGAGGAACGGATCCTCATCACCCGCCTTTCGGAGGAGGGAGCTGCAGCGGTGGCGGTGCATTTTCCCATCACCTATCATAAGGAGGCGCGGATTGCGATCCTGGGAGAGCTGCCGGAGCCTGCTGCGGATAAAACCATCCTCATCGCCACCGGCGGAACCAGTGACATCCCCGTGGCCGAGGAAGCTGCCCTTACGGCACAGTATCTGGGACACCGGGTGAACCGGCTTTATGATGTGGGTGTGGCGGGCCTTCACCGGCTGCTCAGCCACACCGAGGAGATCATGCAGGCCTCCGTCATCATCGCCATTGCAGGCATGGAGGGTGCGCTGGCCAGCGTCATCGGCGGTCTCGCGGACTGCCCTGTCATCGCGGTGCCCACCAGCGTGGGGTACGGAGCCTCCTTCGAGGGACTCTCCGCCCTGCTTTCCATGATGAACTCCTGCGCCGGTGGCGTCAGCGTGGTAAACATCGACAACGGATTCGGAGCGGCGTATTGTGCGCACCGTTGCCTGCAGTAGCCATAGGAGGAAGGATATGAAAACACTATACCTGGACTGCGGCATGGGGGCCGCAGGGGATATGCTCACGGCCGCGCTGCTCTCGCTGCTGCCGGAGCCCGAGAAAATGATCGAGCGACTCAATGCACTGGGGATTCCCGATGTGGAATACCGGATGGAGCCAGCCGTAAAATGCGGCATCACCGGGGTTCATGTGCGGGTGCTGATCAACGGCAAGGAAGAGGGATGCGGTGAACACTACCATCATGATGAGGAGCATGAGCATCACCACCATGATCATCATCACGATGACGAGCACGAACATCACCATCATGAGCACTGCCATGAGGACGCTGAACAGCATGAACATGATCATCCCCATCATCACGACGAAGAACACGGACACCATCACCACCATCATGATGATGAACATGAGCACCACCACGAGCATGGGCATCATCACTCCCACCGCACGCTTGCAGAGATCCGGGCGGTGGTTGAAAAGCTGCCCATCGAGGCATCCGTCCGCGCGGACATCCTGGCGGTCTACACCTCCATCGCAGAGGCAGAGGGACATGTGCACGGGAAGCCCGTGGAGGAGATACATTTCCATGAGGTGGGAACCTGGGACGCGGTAGCGGATGTAACCGCGGTGGCCCTGCTCCTGCACGAGCTGGCTCCGGAGGAGATCATCGCCTCTCCGATCCACGTGGGAAGCGGGCATGTACACTGTGCCCACGGAATCCTTCCGGTTCCCGCACCGGCCACGGCCTACATCCTGCGGGACATCCCCATCTACGGCGGGAAGCTTCACGGAGAGCTCTGCACCCCCACCGGTGCAGCCCTGCTGAAGCATTTTGTCACCCGCTTCGGAGAAATGCCGGTGCTTCGCACTACAGCCATCGGCTACGGCATGGGGAAGAAGGATTTCCCCGTGGCAAACTGCGTGCGTGCACTATTCGGAGATACCGAGGATACTGCGAAACAGGTCTCCCTCGGGAACCAATCTACGGATAAGGATACCGCAAATGAGACAACGCAACCGGGAATCCTTCCCGGAACGTTCACTCCGGACGGCACCGTCCTCGAGCTCTCCTGCAATGTGGATGATATGACTGCGGAAGAGATCAGCTTCGCCATGGAGCAGCTCTTTGCCGGCGGAGCCAGAGAGGTCTTCACGATCCCCGTGGGCATGAAGAAGTCACGCCCCGGCACCCTGCTCCGGGTGATCTGCGACGCAAAGGACCGGGAGCATATGGTCCGGCTTCTCTTCCTTCACACCACCACCCTGGGCATCCGGGAACAGGAGCTAAGCCGCTACACCCTACAGCGTAAGATTGAAACCGTGGAAACCCCCTATGGCCCGATCCGCCGGAAGCTTTCCGAGGGGTACGGTGTCACAAGAAGCAAATGGGAGTATGACGATCTGGCTAAGGTCGCAGCGAAGGAAGGCATCAGCCTGGACGAGCTTCGGACGATCCTGGATCAGCCGGAGGACTAAGCCTGCCGGCGAAACAAAGCACGCATTTCGTGAAAGGAACAATTATGGATACAGCACTTGAAGAACGGGAGCTTTCCCCGGAACTGACCGAAAAACTCCACCTGCTGGAGGATATCCTCCGGAAGATGGAGTCCGTTGCCGTGGCGTTCTCCGCCGGCGTTGATTCTACATTTCTTCTCTACATGGCACACCGCGTGCTGGGCGGGCAGGCCGCTGCCATCACGGCCACCTCTCCCCTCTTCCCCGAGGACGAGGGTGTCGAAGCGGAAGCCTTTACCGCGGAACATGGTATCATACACCATGTCTTCTCGTTCCAGCCTCTGGGTCTTCCCTGCTTTGAGGAGAACCCGCAGGACCGCTGCTACTACTGCAAAACCGCGCTCTTCCGCGAGATCCGCTGGTACGCGGAGGAATCCTGCTATGCCTACGTGGCAGAGGGTACAAATGTAGATGACCTGGGCGACTATCGTCCCGGCCTTCGCGCCCTGGAGGAGCAAAAGATCCGCAGCCCGCTTCGGGAAGCAGGCCTGACGAAGGCGGATGTACGTGCACTCTCCAGACATTTCGGCCTGTCCACCTGGGACAAACCCTCCTTTGCATGTCTGGCTACCCGCTTCCCCTTCGGAGACGAGATCACGGAGGAACGTCTCTCCATGGTGGGACAGGCGGAAGCGTATCTGAAATCCCTGGGGCTTCGGCAGTACCGGGTGCGGATCCACGACCTGATCGCCCGCATCGAGGTGGAGCCGCAGGACCTGGAACGCCTCGCAGCCCCGGGTGTCCGCGAACCTCTGGTGGAGCATTTCCAAAGCCTCGGCTTCCGATATGTCACTCTGGACCTGGCAGGCTACCGAAGCGGGAGCATGAATCCCGTGTCAAATGAAGCTCCTGAGACGGAAGCTCCTGAGACGGAAGCTCAATAATCAAGGGTCTGTCAAAAATCCCACCGAATTCACATCGAATTTGTCAAAATGGGTAATAAAAACCGTATGGCGCAAAGTACAACATTTCTATGATGTAGCTTTGCGCCATACGGTTTTTCGGTTAATTACCACTCAATTACCACTCAGAGTAGAACACGTGGCTTCCCAGGATGTAATACTCCGACTTCAGCCGGGAGAGGTCGTACCCCTTATGCATCCGGAAGCTGTCGAAGCCTCCGATCACGTTCTTTCCCTGCATGGCCTCTCTGGCAGCCTGCATGGCCGTGGAGGACCCGCCGTGGATCAGACTCCTCTTAAAGCTGCGCGAGCCCGTCACGCTGAACTGATACGGCTGATAGACCACATCCTCCAGCGTCTCTCCGTACTTTCCGGAGCGAAGGCGGTTCAGCAGTACATTTGCTACGGCGATCTGTCCCTCATACTCCTCACTTCCGGCCTCGGTGTAAACCGTTGCTGCCAGCAGGTAGAAGTCCTGCTCGGAGAGGTTGATGGACTCATCCCACTGCTTCACGCTCTCGTCCTCCTCGTGAATGTAATAGATCTCATCGGAGGAGTTAAGCTTCATCCCATACTCGCAGTATCCGTCGCTGTTGAAATGGTACGCCCAGCCATTGATGATCACGGTTTCATCCGCTGCATAGTAGCTGCCGCGGCCGAACCACCAGAGGTCACCGTCCGCATGCCAGCCATAGCGCTTCGGCGTCGCGGTTCCGTCGGTCCGGATATACCGTCCACCCTGGAACCAGTCCAGTCCCTCTCGGCTCTCTGCCATGATACCGCCCACCGCGGGCTCGAAGTAGTAGTCCTTTCCGCCGATGGTTGCCCAGCCAAGCACTGCTCTGCCCTCGACATCGGAGCGGAACCAGTCCCCGTTCTCCGCCTGGTACCAGCCCTCGAAGGTCCGCATGGCACCGGAGGCGTTGAAGATATAATACTGCTTCTTTGCCGCAAATGGAGCGCTTGTGTCATAGCTTCCGCCCTGTGCCATCTGCCCGGTGGTATAGTCGAAGAAGTACCATTTGCCACCGAGCTTCTTCCAGCCCGTAGTGCAGGCCTGGGACGGCAGGATGTAATACCAGCAGTCATCCCCCGGCCAATTATACCATCCGACCTTCGGAAGGTATCCGTTCTCATCGAAAATGTACAGCCGCCCGCTGATCCATGCCCGACGGTCCTTTAATGCCGCGCCGGTGTCAGATGCCACATACATCCAGTGACCGTCGTCGGTTTCCTTCCAGCGGTAGTGCTCCGGATCTTCCTCCGCGTCGCAGACGCCGAGGCCCGGATTATCGCCGATCTTGCAGCCGCCGTGGAACTGATCCACAGTGTAGCCTTTGGCCGTGAAGTAGTACCATGCCCCGTCCACGATGTACCAGCCGGATTTCAGATACTCGCCGGTTTCGCGGTTATATACGCGGCCGTAGGCGCGGGAGCGGCCGGTGTCGCTCTCCTGCCCGGTTCCCCAGAAGGTCCAGTCCCAACCGCCCTTGCCGGTGGTCACTTCCTCTTCGGCTGCTTCGGAATAGTCGGTGATGAGAAGCACCAGAAGAAGGATGACGGCTACCGTCAGAAGGGCGCCGAGGGGGCTTCTCAGACCGCGGGGCTGTTTTCCGTATTGATCTTTGTTCATAGAGTCCTCGATTCCATGTAATCTACAGAATGAAAGCGGCCGGTGCTTTCGCCCCGACCGCCATCGTTGCCAAGTGAATCCATTTTCACCTAATGTCTCAAATCTGTCAAGCGTTAGATGATACCAGATATTGAGACGGCGCTTGGTCCTTCGCCACGGATGCTATTTTCGGGGCCCGGCTCGCGCCTTAGTTTCGGGTGCCCCTTGCGGTTCTAAGCTTCCCACTTCGTGCTTCGCACTCGTGGATTGCTAAGAACCGAGACCCGAAATGACCCCGAAAACAGCACCGTGTCCGGACTGGAATTAGGAACTCTTCCTTCACCGCGGATCGCAGAGTCCAAAGACGCGGGAAGAGGTCTCCCTCCATACGGAAGTAGTGTTCCGTGTCTTCGGGGAAGACGCGGGTTGTGAAGACGGCATCGCCGTCGTTGACGAAGACTTCCACGGAGCTGCTGTCGATGAAGATTCGAAGGTGTGAGAGGCCGTGTTCCAGGGGACGGGTCCGATCGGTGCCTTCCTGCACATTGAACTGCTTTCGAAGGCCGCTCCGGTCGATGGTGATCTCTTTCTTTACGTCGTTGTAAAGGATGTGCAGTCCGCCTTCGCCTGCTTCGTCGGTAAAGAGGTGTACACGTACATGGCCTGCCCTACAGTCGAGCTCGAGCTCTGCTGCCTTCGGAAGGTCGCAGCAGCCGTTTACGTTCGGTGCGAGGACGATCTTCTCCTCGCGGAGCTTCTTCAGTTCCGGCAGGGGTTGCTGGATGAGGCGTCTGCCGCGGACGGTGAGTTCTCTCGGCAGGGTGAGGCACCCGGCCCAGTCTTCCTCGTCCGTGGGATAGCTTACATCCGGCACGCCCATCCACGCGATGAGCACGGCCTTATCTGCATCCTCGATGTTGTTGGCGCAGGCCGCAGCATAGGAGTCAAAGCCGAAGTCCAGCACATGGAACTGCCCGTCCGGCGTAAATGTCAGTGTCTCCCAGTCCATGCTTCCCATGATATATCCGTTGTGGTTCTGACTCTCGCCTCGTCCCGGCAGGGTCAGATGCTGCGGGCAGAGCAGCAGTACATCTCTGCCTCCGATATGCTCGATGGAGGGGCATTCCCACATGTCCCCGAAGGCCTCAAAGCCCGGAACCTTCAGTTCTCCTTCGAAATGCCATCCGTGCTGCAGGTCTTCCGACTTATAGATCAGGGCACAGCCGTGTTTCTCTTTGGTCTGGGCCCCGATGATCATGTAATACGTTCCTTCTTCCACACCGCAGATGATCTTCGGATCTCTCTGATGCTCGGTGTAGTCCGGGTGGGACCCGAACAAGGGAAGGGGATACTTCTCGGGCCAGCCATCATTTCCGAGACGGGCCAGGCAGGTATACGCATGGCGGGTCCAGTCGGCATCCCGGTGGTTTCCGGTGTAGTAAAGATAGATCTTGTCTCCGATGGGCATGGCAGAACCGGAATAGACACCTTTGTTGTCGTAGCCGTCCTCCTGATCCGGGAGAAGGCAGACGCCCAGGTTCTTCCAGGTTACCAGGTCCTTGGAGACGATATGGTACCAGTGCTTCAGACCGTGGACAGCGCCCCAGGGGCACCACTGATAGAAGAGGTGCCAGCGGTTATCGAACCACACGAAGCCATTGGGATCGTTCATGAGCCCCGTGACGGCCTGATTGTGAAATGTCTGGCGATACGTGGACTCCCTGATACGACCATACAGCTCCGTTAATTCCTGCGGATCCCTGAGATACCTATACTTCTCTTCTCTCGTCCATTCCTTCATGCTACTCCCCCCTCCTGTATGAGACGGCATGTCATTCTGAAGCCCATCAGGGCTGAAGAATCTCTATCCCTCTGCCAGTGCGTCCAGTCCCAGCTTCACGGCACCCATGATTCCCTGGTCATCATTGCAGCCCGCGGGGACGATATAGCTGTCCAGATCCGCCAGCTCCCTGGTCTCCAGATATCCGTTCAGTTTCTCTGCTACCTTCCTGCGGATCAGCGGGAAGAGATGCAGCTGATGCATCACGCCGCCACCCAGGATTACTCTCTGGGGACTAACGGTCAGGATCAGCATGACCACTGCCTGTGCGATATAATCACTTTCATAATACCAGACCTCCGGCTTATCCACCAGTTCATGGCCGGGCGCACCCCAGCGGTCGCGGATGGCCGGACCTGCTGCCATGCCTTCCAGACAGTTGCCGTGGAAGGGGCATTTCCCTGCGTAGGTATCCCCCGGAACGGGGATCACCTTCACGTGTCCCATCTCGGGATGCAGCATGCCGTGCACCACCTTACCACCGGAGAGGATGCCTCCGCCCACGCCGGTTCCGATGGTGATATATGCCACGTCAGTCAGACCCTGCGCAGCGCCCCAGGTAACCTCGCCGAGCAGCGATCCATTTACGTCCGTATCAAAGCCGATGGGCACATTCATTGCCTGCCGCATCACGCCTACAATGTTGTAATTGGCCCACGCAAGCTTCGGTGTCTTTACGATAAAGCCATAGGTAGGCGAATTCTTATTCACGTCCACCGGTCCGAAGCTGGCGATTCCCAGAGCTTCGATGTTCTTATCCTTGAAATACTCTATGATCTTCGGCATGGTTTCATCCGGTGTCGTTGTCGGAACGGAGATCTGATCCAGGATCTGCCCGTTCTCGTCGCCGATGGCGCAAACCATCTTGGTTCCGCCCGCTTCCAATGCTCCTATCTTCATTCGCATCCTCCTCATATATGTATTGCCCCCTCGCATCCGCTCGGCGGCGCGTCGGTCGGTGCGATCCCTATGTCATGACTCCGTCATGACCGCACCTCTAAAAAGAGGGCGGCCCCGGGTGTTCAAAACGAACGCTCCCTGAACCGCCCATCCTGTCCTATGATCCGCTCAGGCCGTCTCTTTCACGCGCATCCGACCGTCAGCTACAGCCACTCATTTCACGGATCCCCGACCTACAGATTCTCTTTCAGGAAGGCCTCGATTGCAGCTGCAGCTGCTTCTTCATCATCGCCCTCAACCTGAACGGTAACCTCATCGCCCTTCTTGATGCCCATGCCCATCAGCTTCATCAGCGCAGTTGCCTTTGCGCTCTTATCATCCTTGGAAATGGTGATGGTGCTGGTGAATTCCTTCGCCTTCTTAACCAGAAGACCTGCGGGACGTGCGTGGATACCTACTTCATCTGTGATCACATACTTGAATTCTTTCATAGTTTATCTCCTTTTTTTGATTTACCAAAGTGACGGGATTCTTCGGCCTTCGGCCTCAGACACTCACCCAATCGTTACATTTTCATAATCATCGCTGTTGGTCAGGAGCACGACTACCGTATCCGGATGGCCCGCTGCCTTGATCTTCTCGATATCGAATTCCATCAGCTTCTGGCCCTTCTTCACCTGGTCACCTTCCGCAACCAGCGTATTGAAGCCGTCGCCGTTCATTTCCACGGTATCCACGCCCACATGGATCAGAAGCTCCTGATCGTTGGCGCCGGTGATACCGATCGCATGCTTACTGTCAGCCACGGAGGAAATCTCTCCGTCATACGGAGCGTAAACCACGCCCACCGTAGGCTGCACGCCGATTCCTTCTCCAAGGGTTCCTGCCGCAAATGTGGGATCCGGGATCTCAGTATACGGGATCACGGTACCCGGTGTGGGCTGGAAGATCTCTCCTGCCGAGCTCTTAATCACAACCTTCTGATCGAAGTCTGCCGTATCCGGAAGACCTGCAGCAACTTTCTTCGCAGCATCCGCGGCGATCTTCTCGCCGGCTGCCGCACCCTTTGCCACGGCTCCGGTTGCCTCAGGCGTTTCTTCCTTCCAGACAAACATGGTAAGTCCGAAGGCAATACCGCCGGAGATCAGAAGCAGAACCGTGTAGAGCCCTGCATTGTCTATGGTCAGATACCCCGGTATACCCGTTACACCGTAGGCTGTCGCGCCTATGCCCGTCAGGGCTCCGAACAGTGATCCGGCAGCACCTCCCACCATACCGCATACAAACGGCTTCATGAAACGGAAGTTGACACCGAAGATCGCAGGCTCGGTGATACCGAGAGCTGCAGACATGGAGGACGGGATCGCAACTGTCTTCAACTTCGCCTGACGGCACTTAATACCTACTGCAAGGCAGGCACCAAACTGTGCGAAGTTGGCCGCGGACGCAATGGGCATCCACGTATTTAATCCAACCGAGGATAGCATACCAGCCTCGATCACGTTGTACATATGGTGCAGACCCATGACAACCGTCAGTGGGTATAGGGCACCCATGATCATAGCACCCGGGCCGAACTGTACCAGCCACTTTGCTCCCTTCAGCACGTAGTTCTCCATAAGGGAGAAGACCGGGCCGATGGCTACAAATGTAATGAGGGCCGTCAGGAATACGGTGGTGATCGGAACCACGAAGAGATCGATCATTTCCGGCACATGCTTGTGCAGCCATTTCTCGATCTTACTCATGAGCCAGACGGCTATCATGACCGGTATGACGTGGCCCTGATAGCCTTGCCTTGATACCGATCCCACCACATAATCTCCGATCTGCAGATTACCGAACAGATTCCAGGTCGGGATCTTGCCTGTGGTGATGCCGAAGAAGCTGTTGATTGCCTCCTCACTACCTACATTCCAGCCGTTCAGCAGGCTCGTATGAACCATCATAAGGCCGATCACGGCTGCCAGGAATACATTTCCGCCGAAAACGCGAGCCGCACTGACTGCCACGATAACGGGCAGGAATGCAAATGCGGTATTCGCCACCATATCCAGGAATGCGTACCAGTCCGTGCTGGCGAAGTCGTCGGATACTTTACCGAGGGCCTCAACCACACCCATCAGAAGACCGGATGCAACGATGGCCGGAAGGATCGGGACGAATACATCACCCACGGACTTCAGAGCCCTCTTCCATGCCGGCTGCTTTGCCGCAGCGGCTGCCTTGACGTCATCCTTTGTTGCTGCGGACATTCCCGTAACTGCAAGGAACTCATCGTATACCTTGTTGACGGTTCCGGTTCCGATGATGAGCTGGAGCTGTCCGTTATTCTCGAACATACCCTTAACACCATCTACATTTTCAAGTACCGACTTGTTGATCTTGTCATTGTCCTTGATCACAAGACGGAGTCTGGTTGCACAGTGCGCAGCCTGAGCTACGTTTTCACGACCGCCGATATTGGCAACGATCTCTTCCGCGCACTTCCTGTAATCCAGTGCCATCCCTTGTCCTCCTTTACTCCTTTGAAATGAAATTGCTTTGTAATCGTTTTCACTTATGTTTCATTATAATGCCTGCGTAACATTTCCGCAAGCATTATTTTGCTATGATCCTAAGATTTTTACATTTTTTCCTTAATCCAGCCCCAGGTCCGAAAATGCTTTCGCAAGTCCGTCCTCCTGTACGGAAGGACAGATGATATCGGAGACAGCCTTCAGGGCATCCGCACCGTTCTCCATGCAGACACTGGTTCCCACGGTCTCGATCATCTCCAGATCGTTCATGCTGTCACCGAAGCCGTAGGTATCCGAGATGGGAACCCCGTAGTGCTCTGCGATCAGCCGGACTCCCAGGCCCTTATCAAACTTCCGGTTCACCAGCTCACCGTTCATGCAGCTGTAGGCCTTTACCTCCTGGAACACGAACCGGAAATCCTTCTCCAGCTCTGCCTTGCAGGCATCCAGCTGGTCCAGGGAGGTACACATCATAACCACCTTGTAGATGGGGCGATTGTCATACTCCTGCATGGGACGGATGCCCAGATTCTCGGACAGGGCCTTCCGCCAGCGCTCGATCTCGCTGTTGCCCTCGCCCTGCTGCCCCGAAAGGAAGTCTCCCAGATTCTCGTCCCCCCAGGAGCCGTCCTTTGCCTCCACGGTGCAGAAAACTCCGCTGTCATGCAGGGTCCGGAGAGCGATCTCCCGCTGCTCATCCGTCATGGGGCAGTCAAACAGCACCTCGTCCTCCGCCACCACATAGCCTCCGCCGCAGCCCACATACCCGTCGAAGTTGTAAGCCAGAAGTGGCTTTAACATGTCCGGATTCCGGCCGGTGCAGAGGAACACCTTGTTTCCTTTGGCCTGGGATGCGCGGATAGCTGCAAGGGCGCTGTCCGGCGGAGCATTTTCACCGGGAATGGTGAGGGTTCCGTCGATGTCAATAAAGATCAGCTTCATCTGTCAGATCGACCCCCTTTCTACAATTTCATACGCCAGCTTGATCCGATCCACCGCGTGGGTGGTCTCGGGTTCATCGATCAGATCCAGCAGGTGCCTGCCTGCAACCCGCCCGCACTCCTCATAATAGAGGGATACGGTGGTGAGAGTCGGGTCCGTAATCAGGTCCGCCCAGCTGTCACCCACCCCGGTGACGCTCACGTCCCTCGGAACCTTCTTCCCCGCATCCTTCAGGGCCCGCATCACCCCGTGGGCGATATGGTCGGAGGCGCAGATTACGCCGTCCGCCTTCGGATACTTCTTCAGAAGCTCCTGTCCTGCGATATAACCGCCCTCCACATCGAAGTCCGATAAAATGTAGGGCATGGCATTCGGGTCCAGTCCGGCCTCCCGGAAGGCCTTCTGTACTCCTTTCTTTCTCGCCTTGCCGGTGGCGGTATCATTTTCGTCCACACCCACATATACAACCTGCTTCCGCTTTGCCAGAACCAGGGAAGCCATGTCATGCATGGCATTTTCATCATCATGGTAGACACAGGGGACTCCCTTGAAGTTCTGTCCCGTCACCACCAGAGGAATCCGGCAGTCCGAGATGGCGCTCCGCAGCACCGGGGTGAGGGAGGTTCCCATCAGAACGATCCCCTCCATACCGCCTTTCTGCATGGCTTCCACGTACTGTGCCTCTGATTCCTTCTTCCCGAAGGTGCAACCCAGGATGATTTGATACCCCCGTCCCTCCAGGCTCTCCATGAGGCCTGTCAGAACCCTGGACATGGAGTGGGACTGGATCCTGGGAATGATCACGCCGATCTTCCCGCTCTTCCCGGTGCGCATGGTCTGGGCCACCGCATTCGGGGAGTAATCCGTCTTCTCCACCACCTTCTTGATCCGCTTTCTCTTGTCTTCGCTCAGGGAACCGCCGTTAAAATACCTGCTCACCGCCGCTGTTGAAACTCCCGCCAGCTCTGCAACTTCTTTTATCGTCATAATTAACCTCCGTCGTTACTAAAGGTTTGTGATCAGCCATACAAAATCCTGTGCCGGAACTCCCACCGCCTTCGCTTCCCGCTTCTTTCCGGTGAGAAGGTCCTTATACTCCTCTTCCTCATTGATCCAGGCCGTTTCATCCTGATCTCCGAAGTTGAAGAGGGCGATCAGCTTCTCTCCGCGGTAGTACCTTCCGATGCCCAGGATATGGTCATTCCAGGTCTCCACGATCCAGGTGTCCGCTTCATTTTCAAAGACCCTGTGCTTCTTCCGAAGGTCCGAAAGCTTCTTAATGCCGTCAAAGACACGCTCCTCCCGGGTTCCCTTCTTCTTCCTCCGTGCCACGCTGTCCCAGTCCAGATCCCCGCGGTGCAGGTACCGGCTGTCATCCGCCCGCTCCGGGTTCTCATGGTAGGTGTAATCATTCCGCTGCCCGATCTCATCCCCGCTGTACAGCACGGGGATCCCGCTCTGGGTGAAAAGAAATGCATGCAGCATCACGTCCAGACGGATGGCCCGGTCCAGCTTATCCTCCCGGCCCTCGTACTCTGCAGCCTCGATGCCGGAGAGGGATGCGGTGGTGCCGCAGAGACGGGCATCCCCGAGGCGAGGGTCATCATTGTAGAGCTCACCCCGGGCATCCGTGCCCGGCCATGCGCCCTTCAGATAGTCATTCAGATACTTCTTATGGGCCACCTCTTCCACGCCGAACTGCTTTAAGTAGGCATAGTCCAGGCCCCAGCCGATGTCATCATGACACCGGAGATAGTTGAGGAACACATACTGCTTCGGAAGGGCAAATACGGTCCCCAGCTGGTGCTTTAAGAGTCGCACGTCCCTCGTAGCCACGGTATGCCAGGTGCTGGCCATGGTGGTCACATTGTAGAGCATGTGGCACTCCGGCTTCTCCACGGTTCCGAAGTAGGGAACCACCTTGGAGGGCTCCATCACCACTTCCCCGAGAAGCAGGGTTCCGGGGCATACCACCTCCGCCGCGATCCGCATGATCCGCACCAGAGAGTGTACCTCCGGAAGGTTCCGGCAGTTGGTGCCCAGGGTCTTCCAGATGTAAGGCACTGCATCCAGACGGATGATGTCCACGCCCTGGTTGCAAAGGTAAAGCATGTTCTCCGTCATATCGTTGAACACCACCGGATTCCGGTAGTTCAGGTCCCACTGGTAGGGATAGAAGGAGGTCATGACCACCTTCCCCGCCTCTTCGCACCAGGTGAAGTTCCCCGGTGCCGTGGTGGGAAATACCTGCGGCACGGTCTTCTCAAACTCATTGGGGATATCCCAGTTGTCATAGAAGAAGTACCGGTCCTGGAACTCCTTCTCTCCTGCCCGCGCCCGCTTCGCCCATGCATGATCCTCACTGGTGTGGTTCATGACAAAGTCGAGACAGACGGAGATGCCTCTCGAATGGCAGGCCTCCGCCAGAGACGCCAGATCCTTCATGGTGCCGAGAGCGGGCTCCACCTCGCGGAAGTCCGACACCGCGTAGCCCCCGTCGGAGCGTCCCTTGGGGCTGGAAAGAAGGGGCATGAGATGCAGGTAGTTCACACCGCACTCCTCGATATAGTCCAGATGGGACTGTACCCCCGAGAGGGTTCCCGCAAAGGCATTCGTATACATCAGCATGCCCAGCATCTCATTTCCGGAGAACCACTCCGGCATGGCCTCACGGCCCAGATCCCACTTCTTCAGCTCCTTGCTGCGCGCCTTGTAGCAGGCGTAGAGCATCTCACAGAAATACTGAAATGCCTGCATATCCCCCTGATACAGCTCCGAGTACAGCCATTTCAGCTCGTCATACCTGGGCTCCAGCCTCTCACGAAAGGTCTTGTCCCAGCGTTTCTTCTTCATCCAATCCATGGTTGATACGTCCATAATCTCATTCATATGATCGTCCCCTTCCGGATAGTTTTGCAATATCGTTGTAATCGTTTACAACGTCATTATAAGAAAAGTGCCTGCCGGATGCAAGCACTTTTCTGTTTTCGTACGAAGGTTTACTTCTCTGCCTTGTATGCAGCCACATCCGTCTCGCGAACGATCTTCCGGATGGGAAGGATGCGTCCCGGAGATACGGACAGCT
This sequence comes from uncultured Lachnospiraceae bacterium, assembly GCA_902760755.1. Lineage (GTDB taxonomy): Bacteria > Bacillota > Clostridia > Lachnospirales > Lachnospiraceae > Eubacterium_Q. Next base: position 49,410 of record CACWHK010000028.1, read on the forward strand.
CGTCGAAGCCCATGGCCAGGAACTCCTTGGTAAGGGAGAGGTCTGCGCCAAGCTCCCCGCAGATGCCGGCCCATTTGCCGTACTTATGCGCTGCGTCTGCTACGATCTTCAGCATCTTCAGGATGGCCGGATGGTGGGAATCGTAGAACTTGTCCAGGGACTGGTTCTGACGGTCGATGGCCAGGGTGTACTGGGTGAGGTCGTTGGTACCCACGCTGAAGAAGTCCACCTCCTTCGCCAGCTCCTCCGCCATCATGACGGATGCCGGTGTCTCGATCATGATACCGGTCTCGATGTCTTTATCGTAGTGGATGCCCTCTGCATCCAGCTCAGCCTTGATCTTTGCCAGGATCTCCTGGATCTCCTTTACCTCATCCACGGAAATGATCATGGGGAACATGATGGAAACCTTACCGTAAGCGGATGCACGGAGGATGGCACGCAGCTGCGCACGGAATACCTCCGGACGGGTGAGGCAGATACGGATGGCACGAAGGCCCATGGCCGGATTCTCCTCTGCCGGAAGCTTGAAGTAATCCGCCTGCTTATCCGCGCCGATGTCCAGGGTACGGATGATCACCTTCTTACCCGCCAGGGTCTCAGCCACCTGCTTGTAAATGGCGAACTGCTCGTCCTCCGTCGGATAGTCGTCGGAGCCAAGGTAGATGAACTCGGAGCGGAAGAGTCCGATCCCGCCTGCGTCGTTCTTTAAGACAAGGCCCAGGTCCTTGGTATTTCCGATATTTGCATAGAGGTTGATCTTCTGTCCGTCCAGCGTTACATTTTCCTTGCCCTTCAGCTCCTCAAGGAGGGCCTTCTTCTCCAGCTCTACAGCCAGGATCTTCTGCTTCTCTGCCAGGATCTCCTCGGTGGGCTCCACGTAAACCTTGCCCTCGAAGCCGTCCACGATGGCTTCCTTACCGTCCACCTCGTCGGTGAGGGGGATGGGGCAGGTGATGATGGCCGGGATGTTCATGGTCTTCGCCAGGATGGAGGTGTGGGAATTGGCCGAGCCGTGAACCGTCACGAAGGACAGGATCTTGTCCTTATCCATCTGCACGGTCTCCGACGGTGCCAGGTCTTCCGCCACCACGATCACGGGGTCATCGGACTCGATTCCCGCGCCGGTATCGCCCTGCAGCACGCGGATGATCCGCTCGGAGATATCCTTGATATCCGCCGCTCTTCCGCGGAAATACTCGTCGTCCATTTCCTCGAACATCTTCTTGAAGTTGTCGCCGGTCTCAGCCACGGCGTACTCTGCATTTACGGACTGGGTGCGGATGATGCTCTCCACCGACTCCACGAAGTCGTCGTCATCCACCATCATCTGGTGCGCCTCGAAGATCTCAGCGGATGCCTCTCCGACCTCCTTCACAGCCTTCTCGTAGAGGGCCTGCAGCTGCTCCACCGCACCGACACGTGCCTCAGCGTAGCGGGCAACCTCCGCCTCCGGGTCCTCCACCTTCTCGCGTTTTACCGTCTCTTCATTCTTCTTGTAGACCGAAAGCTTTCCGATCGCAATCCCCTCAAAAACCGCTTTCCCCTCATAAATAATCATGCGCGTCCTCCTTCTTCTTGCATCCTTCGATAAACCTCCAGTATCTCTTCCTTCGTTGCCAGGTACTTTGAAAATGCGCTTGCGCTCCCGGCTGCAACTCCCATCTGAAATGCATGAACCGCGGTTACTTCTCCTTCCGTTCCCGCCGCTTCCTCCCAGCCGGCCAGGAAGCCTGCCACCATGGAGTCTCCCGCACCCACTGCGTTCACCAGGGTTCCCTTCGGTGCTTCCTGCAGAACCACGGTTCCGTCCTCTGCCACCAGAACTGCCCCCTCGCCTGCCATGGAGACCACCACGTTCCGGGCACCCAGCTCCTGCAGCTTCTTAGCAAAGGGTACCACGCTCTCCCGGGTATCCAGAGTGACGTGGAACAGCTCTCCCAGCTCGTGATTGTTGGGTTTAATCAGAAAGGGCTTATACTCCAGCACATTCAGCAGCAGGTCTCCCGTTGCGTCCACCCCTAGATTCGAGAGCACGATGGAAACATTGATGCCCTTTCCGCCCGGGAGCATCAGCTCCGAGCTGGTCCGGTTGGTCTTTCCCGTCGCAAAGTCCGGGACTGTCACGATATAATCCAGTGACGGGTTAAAGGTTACTGTAACGATCAAGTGTCTTCCTCTTTTCTTTCCCTTATTTGATTATGTAATCCTTTTCATTCAATTTTCAAATTTCCGTACACGTTTCATTGTAACACGTCTCCCTGTATTTGGAAACTGTTTTTTCTACGTCTTTCACGAATGCTTCCCGAAGGTCCGGACGGGGCATGCTCTGTAGCCACAAATAAAAACCCCGGGGAGGATGTCCCCGGGGTCAGTTTAGCGTTATGCAGTTCTTATGCTTCTGCTGCTTCTTCTACGATCTCGATCACTTCCGGCTCAGCCGCTTTCTTCTTGCAGCCGAAGCAGGTGATCTTCTTCTTGGTTGTCTTTACGGCACCGACAGCCTTCTCCTTGATCTTATCCTTGTCGATCTTGCTGGTTACGGTCTTAACCTTCGTTCTTACATTCTCGGAATGTGTGTAAGCGAAGTAACCGAAGCCTGCGATCAGGCCTAAGAATACAACGCGGCGGATGAACTTCTTCCGTCTAGCTTTCAGCTTCTGCTTTACTTCTTTCTTGACACGCTTCTTGACGATCTTCTCGACTTTGCCTTCAACGAGCTTATCAAGTTCGTCCTTTACGGCTACCTTAGCCGGGTCGTCGAGTTCCTTCAGCAGTGCGTTTACCTTCTTGTCGAATTTCTTCTCCATGGTTCCCCTCCAATTCTAACGTATTTTGTGCACACATAAGTCCCTAACCATTATGCGCTTATGAGACAATTATACTGCCTGAGGCATGTGATGTCAAACCCTATAGCATCTTCTTCAGGTATTTACCCGTGTACGAGCCACGGACCTTCGCCACCTGCTCGGGGGTTCCCTTCGCAACGAGGGTGCCGCCGGCGTCGCCTCCTTCAGGACCCATGTCCAGGATATAGTCGGCTTGTTTGATGACGTCGAGGTTATGCTCGATGACGACCACGGTGTTACCGCCATCAGCAAGGCGCTGGAGGATGTCCAGCAGTTTCTGGACATCCGCGAAGTGGAGGCCGGTGGTAGGTTCGTCGAGGATGTAAATGGTTCGGCCGGTGCTCCTTCGGGAGAGCTCGGTGGCCAGCTTGATTCGCTGGGCTTCACCACCGGACAGGGTGGTGGAGGGCTGACCGAGCTTGATGTAGCCGAGGCCCACATCGCGAAGGGTCTCCATCTTGCGTTTTACGGAGGGCACGGCGTCGAAGAAGTCGCAGGCTTCGTCCACGGTCATGTCCAGTACTTCGTAGATGTTCTTCCCCTTGTAGTGAACCTCCAGGGTCTCACGGTTGTAGCGCTTACCGCCGCAGACTTCGCAGGGCACGTAAATGTCCGGCAGGAAGTGCATTTCTATCTTCACAATTCCGTCGCCCTTGCAGGCTTCGCAGCGTCCTCCCGCCACGTTAAAGGAGAAGCGTCCCTTACTATAGCCGAAGGTCTTGGCATCTCTGGTGCTGGCGAAGAGGTCGCGGATCTGGTCGAATACACCGGTGTAGGTTGCAGGATTCGAGCGCGGGGTCCGTCCGATGGGCGACTGGTCGATATCGATCACCTTGTCAAGCTCGTCGTAGCCGGTGATGGCGTCATGCTTGCCGGGCTTTACCCGGGCACGGTTCAGGTCACGGAGCAGCCGCTTCTTCAGAATTTCATTGATGAGGGAGCTCTTGCCGGAACCGGAGACTCCGGTTACGCAGGTGAAGATCCCGAGGGGAATCTCCACGTCGATGTTCTTCAGGTTGTTCTGACGCGCGCCATGGATGGTAAGCCAGCCCGTGGGCTCGCGGCGCTGCTTCGGAACGGCGATCTCCAGCTCATGGGAGAGGTATTTGCCCGTAACAGATTCCTTGCAGGCCATGATATCCGCAGCCGTTCCGGTGGCCACGATCTCTCCGCCGTGCACGCCGGCTCCCGGTCCCACATCCACGATGAAGTCCGCTTCCCGCATGGTTTCTTCGTCATGCTCCACGACGATCAGGGTATTTCCCAGGTCCCGAAGGTTCTTCAGGGACGCGATCAGCTTGTCGTTATCCCGCTGGTGCAGACCGATACTGGGCTCGTCCAGGATGTAGGAAACGCCTACCAGTCCCGATCCGATCTGGGTTGCCAGGCGGATCCGCTGTGCCTCACCACCGGACAGAGTTCCTGTGGGACGGCTCAGTGTCAGGTAATTCAGACCCACATCCGACATGAAGCGGAGTCTGGCTCCGATCTCCCGGAGGATCTGCTCTCCGATCATGGTCTGCCGGTCGGTCAGCTCCGTCTTCGAGAGGTAGTCCCGCAGCTGATCCACGGAGAATTCCGTCACATCAAAGATATTCTTATCCCCGATGGTCACGGCCAGGGATTCCGGCTTCAGACGCTTTCCGCCGCAGGACTCGCAGGGGATCAGGGTCATGTACTCTTCATACTCTGCTCGCATGGCCTCGGAGGAGGTCTCCTTGTAGCGCTGCTGGCAGTTTTTGATCAGGCCCTCGAAGGAGTAGAAGAAGACACTCCTCCTCGAGCGCTGGCTGTCATAATACACCTTCACTCTCCGTCCGCGGGTACCGTTCAGGATCACATCCTTTGCCTCGTCGGAGAGCTCCCGCCACGGGGTATCCAGGGAGAAGCCGTACTCGGTGGAGAGGGCTTCCAGCATGGCATGGCTGTAGCTCTTCTTATCGCCGCTGGACTGCCATCCCATGACCGCGATGGCTCCTTCATTTAACGAACGGGTCTTGTCCGGGATCATCAGATCCGGGTCGAATTCCTGCTTGAAGCCGAGACCGGTGCAGACCGGGCAGGCTCCGAAGGGGTTGTTGAAGGAGAAGGACCGGGGCTCGATCTCGTCGATGGAGATCCCGCAGTCCGGGCAGGAGAAGCTGTCCGAGAAGGAAAGAACCTGGTCCTCTTCTCCGGCATTTCCAACCACGTCGATCTTCACTAAGCCTTCCGACTGCTTCAGGGCAGTCTCCAGGGATCCGGCCAGACGACTCTCGATCCCTTCCTTGATCACAAGGCGGTCCACGATGATGTCGATGTTATGCTTCTTGTTCTTTTCGAGCTTGATCTCTTCATCCAGATCGTACTGGCTTCCGTCCACGATCACGCGGGCGAAGCCGCTCCGCTTGGCCGCTGCCAGAAGCTTCTCATGCTCGCCCTTCCGCCCGCGGACCACCGGGGACAGGACCTGGAATTTCGTCCGCTCCGGCAGGGTCATAATCTGATCCACCATCTGATCCACGGTCTGGCGCTCGATCACCTTGCCGCATTTCGGGCAGTGGGGGACACCGATCCTTGCAAAGAGAAGACGCAGATAGTCGTAGATCTCTGTCACGGTTCCGACGGTGGAACGGGGGTTCCGGTTCGTGGACTTCTGGTCGATGGAGATCGCAGGGGAAAGGCCTTCGATCTTATCCACATCCGGCTTATCTGCCTGCCCGAGGAACATGCGGGCATACGAAGAGAGGGACTCCACGTAACGACGCTGTCCCTCTGCATAGATCGTATCGAATGCCAGAGAGGATTTTCCCGAGCCGGACAGGCCCGTGAAAACAACGAACTGATTGCGCGGGATCCGAAGATCGATATTCTTCAGATTGTGCTCACGCGCTCCCTGGATCGTGATATATTTTATGTCTTTCATCTTGTTCTTCCTCTGAACGTAGGGATGTACCTATTATATCAAACCGTCAGAGAAACTTCAACCGTGTTTCGAACATATTTTCGCCTGAAAATTAAAGCTTTGTTCCCCTAACAAAACCATTTTCGAGCAAATAATCCTTTGCATACGGAAAAT